>NZ_LTAB01000001.1:0-665822 GCF_001580035.1 Sphingobium sp. 22B
TGGGAAGGCCACCCTGTTTTGAAAAGGAACTCTTCCGTGGAACCGCCGAAAAAATCTGGGCCGCCCCGTCGGACGCCTGGGACCACCGGAGCCCGGCCGACGGGGCGGCCCAGATTTTTTCGGCGGTTCCACGGAAGAGTTCCTTTTCAAAACAGGGTGGCCTTCCCATATCCGGAAGGCCGGGAAATTGACGAATGGTGCTGTCCTTGCGCCCACGCGCCGGGACGACGGGAAACCCCTTCGGGGCCTTGCACGTTGGTCGGGTGAATGGCGCAAATGGGGCGGATCGGCAAATGTTTTTCGGGCTGGTAAAAGGGGAAGCCGAAGCGCGGGGGCGGCGCAAGGCCATACGCAGCGTGCTGGTGGTCGAGGATGAGCCGCTGGTCGCCTTCGACAATGAGCATGTGCTGGAAATGGCCGGCTATCGCGTGGCCGCTACCGTCGACGAATATGCCCATGCAGTCACCATCATGCAGGAGGAAAGCGTCGATCTGGTGATCGCGGATGTGACCCTGCATGGGGAGAAGACAGGCATCGATCTTGCGCGCTTTGCGGCGGGCAGAGGCGTGGCGGTATTGTTCGTGACGGGGGCCTGTCCGATGAATGCGCGGGAAGTCGCCTTGGGATGTTTGGCTAAGCCTTACTCGCCGCGTGATTTGCTGGCGGCGATCGATGTCGTGGATGCGTTGTTGCGTGGGAAGGCGTTGCCGCGCTTTCCGGAGGGGTTACATCTGTTTGGGGATTGTGAGTGAGGGTTGCGTGTAGCCGCAGCCACCTCTTCTAAATTCTTCTAACCGGCGGAGCCGGTAAAGCTGCGTATCCTTCTCACCCAAAGGAGAAGGTTTTTTGGGTGGTTGTTTGAGCGGGCTTTGGTCATATGGTGGTGTTGGATGAGCGCTGATCGGGGGCCATAAGTGACGGATATTGCCGAAGGAACGAAAAATTGGTGGGATGTTATGCGTCCTTATTTCCGGCCAATGCCCTTCGTTTCGTTGCTGATCGGTATATCAAGCGGCTTTCCGCTCATGCTGTTGCTTGGAACGATGGGCTATTGGTTGTCGAAGGTCGGCATTCAGAAATCGACCATCGGTTTTGCCATCGGTCTGACGACGCCCTATACGCTGAAATGGCTCTGGGCACCGATCGTCGACAAGCTGCCGCTGCCGCTGTTGACGAGCTTGTTCGGTCAGCGCCGCGCATGGTTATTCTTCATTCAGGCATTGCTATTTTGCGCGATATGGATGCTTGGCAGCAGTGATCCCGCCCATCACCTGGGATATTTCGCCTTTTGCGCGATCCTTGTCTCGTTTCTAGGCGCGACGCAGGACATCGTCATCGATGCGTATCGCATTGAGATATTGAGTGATGAGGAGATGCCCTATGGTACGGCGACCAATCAGTTTGGTTATCGTCTGGGTGCTTTCTTTTCAGGCGTGGGCACCATCTTTCTTTATTCGCCCGAAACTGGCCTGGGGATGGGCTGGGCATTGGCTTATGGACTGACAGGGTTGCTCGTCCTGCCAGGTACGATCGGGGCGCTGATTGCTGGCGCCGGTATTTATGTCGATCGCCATGCCGAAATGGCGGATAAGAGTATGTCGGTATGGCTCAAGGAAACGGTGCTTAACCCATTTATCGAATTTCTTAGACGGCGTGGATCGGTGCTGATTCTGCTGTTCGTGCTGCTTTACAAGATTGGCGACGCAATGGGACAGAGCATGCTCAATCCCATGATTGTTGATCTGGGTTTTACTGACGCCGAATTCATTGCGATTAATAAGGTGGTTGGCTTCTGGGGCTTGATCGTGGGAACGGCCCTGGCAGCGCCGTTCATTACATGGCTTGGCATGGGGCGCGCCTTGCTTTGGTCCGGTCTGATGATGATGCTGAGCAATCTTACTTTTGTCGGGGTCGCGATGCATGGCCATTCCACCTTGTGGCTCACCATCGCGGTGGCGACCGAACAGGTGACGAGCGGCATTGGATTGACGGTTTTTGTGACATATTTATCCGGGCTATCTAGCTTGGCCTACACAGCGACGCAATTCGCGCTGCTTTCGTCTTTTGCCGCAGTAGGACGAACTTGGCTGGCAGCACCGGCCGGTATTATTGCGGAACGGGCCGGATGGGTGGGATTCTGGCTGACCACCGTGGTCGCCGCCGTGCCTGGGATGCTCCTGTTATGGCTCATTTGGCGAAAGGGTTTCGTCGTCGATAGTGTCAGGCAGCCAAGTACAGACGACGATTGAGGACGCGGTCTAGCCGGTTCAACCTGCCGCGTAGAGATCGAGGGGACGTCCCAGGTCGCGATGTGCCTGGGCGACCGCTTGCAGGCAGGTGAGCGCGCCCAAGGCATGGTCATTGCCCAGTAGCGCGGCGACATCGTCATAAGCCGAGCGGGGCCTGCGCAGCGCGCTGCCGATCGCCTGAATCATCAGCGCCTCGTCGCTCGTCATGCGCGAACAACAGCAGGGTGCGATCAATATCCTGCGGCTGGATGTCCGCGCCAGTTCCAGCATCATCGCCCGCATCAGCACGAGCGGGCGGCGATAGCTGCGGCCGAAGGCGCCCAGCATCGCATTGGCGGCATGGGCATCGTTGACCCCCGCCGTCGCCATGCGGCGCATCACATAGAGGAACAGCCGGTTGCCATAGCCGCCGGGAAGCGGACGGGGCTGATCGAGGGAGGGGGACTCTCCATGAGCCATGCGTTCGTACCTTCTGCCTTGTCGTCGGAAGGCAAGAGTACGCTATTGCGAGTCAATCGCAAGTAAATTCAGTCGGGATATTGACCGTTCAGTCGCAAAATTTCTCCGGCCAAATAGAGCGAGCCGGAAATCAGCAGCTTGGGTTCACGGCCCGGCTGAGCGGCGACGGCGGCAATGGCGTCTTCGGGGCCCGCATGCGCGGTGCAGGCAATGCCCCACCGATCGGCAACGGCGGCGAAGCGTTCCGGCGGATGATGATCGTGACCTGGCACCGGCAGGGCGTGGATATGCGCGATCCGGCCGGCAAAGGGATGGAGATAGGCGTCCAGTTCCTTGTTCGACAGCATGCCGATCATCAGTTCGAGCTTATGCCCCTCAAGCCGCTCGCTGCTGAAAAAGGCGCTGATCGCCTCGCCCGCGCCGGCATTGTGGCCGCCGTCCAGCCAAGCCTCGGTCCCTTCGGGAAGAGGCGCGAGCAAGGGACCATGGTCCAGCCTTTGCAGGCGGGCCGGCCAATGCGCCCAGAGCGGAGCGGCCTTCAACGCGGCTTCGCTGACGGGCACGACATTCTGGTGCCGCAGCATGGCGAAGGCGAGGGCGGCATTATGGATCTGGTGTGCGCCGGGCAGGCGCGGCAAGGGCGTGTCGAGCCGTCCCTGATCGTCGCGATAGTGGAGGCGGTCCCGGTAGGCCGCCGCATCCCAGCTCTCGCCCATGGCGAACCAATGGGTCCGGTTGCGGGCGGCGGCCTCCAGCATCACGGGGAAAAGCGCGTCGGCATAGCGCTGCGTCACCAGCGGCGCCCCGGGTTTGGCGATGCCGGCCTTTTCGGCGGCGATTTCCCTGAGCGTGGTGCCGAGGAAGCTTTGATGGTCGAGGCCAAGCTGCGCGATACCGCAGATCACAGGTTTTTCGATGATGTTGGTGGCGTCAAGGCGGCCGCCAAGGCCCACTTCCACGACGCAGGCATCGGCTGGATGTTCGGAAAAGGCAAGGAAAGCGGCGGCTGTGGTGACTTCGAAGAAGCTGGCGCCGATCCCTTCCGCAACGTCGAGCACGCGCGAGAGGTAATGAGCCAGCGCCTCGTCGGAGATCAGCTTGCCGCTGATGCGGATGCGCTCGTTGAAGCGGACCAGATGGGGAGAGGTGAAGACATGAACCGTCTTCCCGTCCGCCTCCAGCGCGGCGCGCAGGAAGGCGCAGGTCGAGCCCTTGCCATTGGTGCCCGCAACGTGGAAGACGGGCGGCAGGGCGCGATGGGGGTTGCCGATGCGGTCAAGCAGGCGGGCGATGCGGTCCAAACCCAATATGTCGGCGCCCGGCGACAGCGTTGCGAGGCGGTCGAGCTGGGCCTGGACGGCCGGATCGTCGGAGACGGCGTGGTCGGCCATCGGCGCTGGTCTCCCCGATGACCTCAGGCCGCGGCGCGAGGGGCGAGGTAGCCGATCACCCGGGCCAGCGTGTCGCGCAGTTCGCTGCGATGGACGACCATGTCCAGCATGCCGTGCTCCAGCAGATATTCCGCGCGTTGGAAGCCGTCGGGCAGCTTTTCGCGGATCGTGCTTTCGATGACGCGCTGGCCCGCAAATCCGATGAGCGCATTGGGCTCCGCGATCTGGATGTCGCCCAGCATGGCGTAGCTGGCCGTGACGCCGCCGGTCGTCGGATCGGTCAGCACCACGATATAGGGCAGGCCCGCCGCGTGAAGCTTCTGGATGGCCACGGTGGAGCGCGGCATCTGCATGAGGGAAAGTATGCCTTCCTGCATGCGCGCGCCGCCCGCTGCGGTGAAGATCACATAGGGGCATTTATGGGCAATGGCTTCGTTGACGCCCTGGATGAAGGCGGCGCCGACGCCCATGCCCATGGAACCGCCCATATAGGCGAAATTCTGCACGCCCATGACAACCGGCACGTCATCGATGGCGCCCCGCGCGTTGATCAGCGCGTCCTGGTCGCCCGTCGCGGCGCGTGCGGCCCTGATGCGGTCCGGATAGCGCTTGGAATCACGGAATTTCAGCGGGTCTTCCTGCACCTGCGGGGTCGGCAGCAGGATGAAACCGGCATCGAGTATCTGTTCGAACCGCTCCGCAGGTCCGATGCGGCCATGATGGTCGCAGCGCGGGCAGACGGAAAGATTGTCCTCCCACTCCTTGATGAAGATCATCTCGGCGCAGGAGGGGCATTTGTGCCACAGCGTTTCGGCGGTGGTTTCCTTCTTCGTCATGAAGGGCAGGGCGTTGCGGACGCGGTTGATCCAGCTCATGCGGCGGTCTCCCGGAAATGAGGGCTGTTGGCGTTCAGCGCGCCGCGAAGGGCAGCGACGAACTCCTTGACGAAGGGGGCGGCGGCGTCGCCGTGCGAGCCGATGATGTCGACGATGGCGGACCCCACCACCACGCCGTCGGCCACGCGGCCAATGGCGGCAGCCTGTTCGGCGGAACGCACGCCGAATCCCACCGCGATGGGAAGGTCGGTGGCGGTCTTCAGCCGGGCCACCGCCTGTTCGACGGCAGCCTGGGCGGCCTGCTGCTTGCCGGTGATGCCTGCGACGGCGACATGATAGAGGAAGCCGCTGGCGCCGTTTAGCACGGCTGGCAGGCGGGCCGCGTCGGTCGTCGGCGTGGCGAGGCGGATCAGGTGGATGCCGGCCGCGCGCAGGGCGGGACCGATTTCGGCGTCTTCCTCCGGCGGCACGTCGACGCAGACCACGCCGTCGACGCCTGCGGCGCTGCACTGGTCGGCGAACCATTGGGGGCCGCGCACGAGCATCGGATTGGCATAGCCCATCAGGACCAGCGGGGTTTCAGGGTGCCTGGCGCGGAAGGCGCTGGCGAGGGCGAAAATATCCTTCGTCTTCGTTCCGGAGCCGAGGCTGCGCAGGTTCGCCAGTTCGATGGCGGGGCCGTCGGCCATCGGATCGGTGAAGGGCATTCCGAGTTCGATGATGTCGGCGCCGCCCTCTACCAGTGCATCGAGGATCGCGGGGGTGTCGGCCACGCTGGGGTCGCCCGCCGTCACAAAGGTGACGAGCGCGGCGCGGCCCTGCGATTTGCAGGCGGCAAAGCGGGCGGAGAGGCGGTCAACGGTCATATCGAATTCCCAAACCCGACACGCAACGCGCTCCCGCGAAGGTGGCGGCCCGGTCCACGGGTCGCGTGAACAGGTGACGGTTGAACGGGGTTGCTGCCTTCGCAGGAGCAAGACATATGGCGGGCGAGGTCATATCTCCACCCCCAGGGCGCTCGCCACGGTGAAGATGTCCTTGTCGCCGCGGCCGGACAGGTTGACGACGATGATCTGGTCGGCGTCGAGCGTAGGCGCGACCTTTTCCGCGCTGGCGATCGCATGGGCGGATTCGAGCGCGGGGATGATGCCTTCCAGCGCGGAGAGCTTCTGGAAGCTGGCGAGCGCTTCGTCGTCTGTGATGGGCATATATTCGACACGGCCGATTTCATGCAGCCAGCTATGTTCAGGCCCGATGCCGGGATAGTCGAGACCGGCGGAGATGCTGTGCGCTTCGGTGATCTGCCCGTCTTCGTCCTGGAGCAGATAGGTGCGGTTGCCGTGCAATATGCCCGACTTGCCGCCGGCCAGGCTCGCCGCATGCTTGCCGGCCAGGCCTTCGCCCGCCGCTTCGACGCCGATCATCTTGACCTCCGCATCGTCGAGGAAGGGATGGAACAGGCCGATGGCGTTGGAACCGCCGCCGACCGGCGCGATCAGCATGTCGGGCAGGCGGCCTTCCAGTTCCAGTATCTGTTCGCGCGCTTCCCGGCCGATGACGGACTGGAAGTCGCGCACCAGCTCCGGATAGGGGTGCGGGCCGGCCGCCGTGCCGATGATGTAGAAAGTGTCGTGCACGTTCGACACCCAATGGCGCAGCGCATCGTTCATCGCGTCCTTCAGCGTCTGCGATCCCGAAACCACGGGGATAACCTCCGCGCCCAGCAGCTTCATGCGGAAGACGTTGGGCTTCTGCCGCTCCACATCCTTCGCGCCCATGAAGATCTTGCATTCCATGCCGAACAGGGCGGCGACGGTTGCCGTGGCGACACCGTGCTGGCCCGCGCCGGTTTCGGCAATGACCTTCTTCTTGCCCATGCGCCGGGCGAGCAGCGCCTGGCCGATGCAATTGTTGATCTTGTGCGCGCCGGTGTGGTTCAGTTCCTCGCGCTTCAGATAGATTTTCGCGCCCTTGCCGGGTGCGGCTTCGGCGCGCAGCGCTTCGGTCAGACGCCCGGCATAGTAAAGCGGGTTCGGGCGGCCGACATAGCTGCGCAGCAATTCGGTGAATTCGGCATCGAACGCCGGGTCCTGCCTGGCGTCCCTGTAGACCTTCTCCAGCTCCAGAATGAGCGGCATGAGGGTTTCGGCCACATAACGGCCGCCAAAGGAACCGAAATGGCCGGAGGCGTCGGGCTGTGAACGCAGGCTGTTGGGCAGGGTAATGCTGTCGGTCATCGCTTCTATCTCTTCAGTCATGGGGTTGGATCACCTGGGCAAGTGATCAACGCCATCGAAGGCCGATGCGTTCTAAAAGGATGCTCTGCGTCAACATGCCGACGCCGCATTGCAGAAGGCCATGATCTTGTCCACACTCTTGATGCCGGGCGCGCTTTCGACGCCGGACGAAACATCGACCAGCGGCGCGCCTGTGATGCGGACGGCTTCGGCCACATTGTCGATGCCAAGGCCTCCGGAAAGACCCCAGGGCAACGACAGGGAAGCGCCGCGCAGCAGCGTCCAGTCGAAGCGCAGGCCCATTCCGCCGGGGAGAGCCGCGCCCTCGGGCGTCTTGGCGTCGAACAGGATGAAATCGGCAGCGCCCGCATAGGCGCCCGCGGCGTCGATGTCGGCGCGGGTCTTCACCGGAATGGCTTTCCAGACGGGAATGCCGAAGCGCTGACGGATGGCCGCCACGCGTTCGGGAATTTCCTTCCCATGTAGCTGAAGGGCGGTGAGGGCGTCCGTGGCGCTGAGATCGGCCAGTGTCTCGTCGGTTGGATCGACCAGCACGGCGACGCGCCCGACATGGGACGGGACGGGCGCTGCCAGGGCGCGCAACCGGTCCGCTTCTACATGACGGGGACTTTTAGGGAAATGGATGAATCCTAGATGCGTGGCGCCCGCGCGCATGGCGGCGCCGACCGTGTCAGGCGTCGAAAGGCCGCAGATCTTGATGGCGAGTCGGGACATGGGGGCGCTTTAGCGGGTGCGGCAGGGCGTGAGAACCGCTTTCATCCCGCCACCTGTTCGCTCCGGGAAGCCACAAGGGCGGGGGAAGCAGTCGCCAGGTCCATATCGTGCAACGCCAGCCATTGGTCCGCATGGTCGATGCATGCCTTGCCCAGATAGGCGTCGATGGCGTCGAGCAGTTCCGCCTCCTCCATGGCCTTGGGGTCGAGCGGCGGGTGCCAGTCGAGATGGAAGTGCGCGCCCTTCGTCCGGGCAAGGGTGAAGGGCAGGAAGCGGGCATTGCTGCGCCGGGCGAGGCGCAGGGCGATGGAAAGGTTGCCCGACGGTTCGAGGTCGCGGCCGAAACGGGGAAACCAGACCTGCCGGTCGCGCCGTTCGTCCACGAGGATATAGAGCATCGGGCGCTCCTTTTCCGAAAGGTGCCGCAGGATGGCGCGGGCCGCGCCGCTGCTGCCCGTAATCGCTTCCCCCATATAGCTTTCCCGCGCCCGCTTCAGCATCGCGGCCTGCGCCGCATTGTCCGGCGGATCGTAGACGCCCAGGCCGGGGCGGTCGGTCGACGCCTTCAGATGAGCGGCGAGCAGGTCCCAATTGCCGATATGGGTCGTCAGGAAAATCATCGGCCGTGGCGAAGCCAGCGCTTCCCGATAGGCTGCCTCGTCAGCGATGGTCACGTGCCGGTCGTTCACCAGCCGGTCCACATTGGCGAGTTCGGCCATGGTGCGGCCCAGATTGAACCAGCGGCGGGTGAGCATCCTCTCCCGGGTTGCCTGGTCCAGTTCGGGGCGCAGGACGGCAAGGTTCCTGCGGGCTCGTTCATCCCGCAATTTCATGGACCTGCGCGCGACATTGGCCGACAGCCAGCCTCCCAGCCAGGAGGCGAGGGATGCCGGAAGGATACGGAGGAGGGTGAAGAGAAAGGGGTTGGAGAGCATCGCGCCTGCCGTCATACAGCAGCGGTCGGGGCGGTAAAGGGCTTGGATTTGCGATGAGTTGGGCCTTGGGGCTTTGGGTGATCCTGCAGGGGCTGAGCGTGATCGGCGTGCTCAACTATTGGCGGCATCTGCCGACGGACCGGCAGGAGGAGGCGCCGGAGGGCGTCGTCATGCTGCTGTCGGTGCGGGACGATTGGGATGGGAGCCCCGGTCTCATCGCGCGGCTGAAGGCGCAGACGGCCCGGTTCCGGCTGGTGGTCGCCACCTCCGGCGCATGCGCGGCGGCGGAGGCGATGGCTGCGCGCGAGGGGGATTGGGTGCAGCTCGTTCGTGCCGGCATCGCCGGGGACGAGGGGCAGAAGGTTCACAAGCTGCGCGCGGCCCTGCGCTCCCTGCGGGAGGCCGATCGCTATCTGGTTTTCGTGGATGCGGACATCATGCCGCCGCCGCGGCTGGTGGGTCGGCTGCTCTTTCCCCTGGTGCGGGGAAAGGCCGACATCGTGACGGGATACCGGCTGTTGTTGCCCGAAGCGGGCGTGGCGGCTGCGCTGGTGGGCGCGGTTGAAATGCAACTGGCGACTCTGCCCAGAGCCGCGAGCGCGACCATGCCCTGGGGCGGGGCCATGGCGCTGACGCGGGAGACGGCGGAGCGGCTGGAACTGGATGCCGCGCTGGCGGGGCGGCTGTCCGACGACATGGCGATCGGGCTGGCCGGATGGCGGGCGAAGCTGCGGTTGCGGCCGGTGCGCGATCTGCTGGTCGCCAGTCCGCTGGCGCGGCAAGGGGCGCTGGCTTTTGCCGTGCGGCAGTATCGCCATGTCCTGACCAACAGTCCGGGCATGTGGGGGATCGCCTGCGCCGTAGCGGGCGTGCAGGCGCTGGGCTGGGTCTGGGCGGTGGGATGGGGCGGCTGGAGCGCCGTGGCGGTGGGTTATGCAGCGGCTCTCGGCCGGGCGCTGGCGCGGCGGCGGATCGTCGCGGGCGTGCTGGAACCCGGCCAGGCGCGGACGGCGCGGCGGTCGCTCCGGTGGGACGTGCTGGCGCCATTTGTCGTGTGCTGGGCGCATTGGGGAATTCAGTTGGCGGCGGCCTGCTCCAACCGGATCAGATGGGGCGGCTATGATTATTGGATGAGGAATGGAAAGGTCGCGCGGATGGAGAAGGTGGGATGAGGGCCATGCCGGTCCGCCTTCTGCTGCTCTGCGCCGCTGCGCTGGCGATCCCCGGCCTGAAAGCGCAAACGGCGCCTCAGGAAACGGCGTCTCAGGAAACAGCCGGGCGGGCCGAACCGGCCGTGGCGCTGGCCGGGCGGGTGACCGATGCAGCCGGTATTTTCAGTGTCGGGCAGGAGGAAGCGCTGTCCCTGAAGCTCGAAAAGCTGGAGCGATCGACCAGGCACCAGATGGTTGTCGCCACCGTGGCGTCCCTTGACGGGGCGGAGATCGGATCGTTCACCACCGATCTGGCGAACCAGTGGGGCATCGGGCGCAAGGGCCATGACGATGGCGTGGTCCTGCTGGTCGCCCCGAACGAGCAACTGGTCCGCATCGCCGTGGGCTTCGGGCTGGAAAGCGTGCTGACGGACGCCTATTGCCAGGGCGTCATCGACAAAAAGATGATCCCCCATTTCCGGAAGGGCGATCTTTACAGCGGCGTGAACGCCGGTGTCGACGCACTGATCGAGCGGCTGGATTGAGCGCCCTCCATTCCGCCAGGGACAGCCGCTCTGTTCCCGTATTTCTCCGCTCTTTCCGGGCCAGTGGCTATTCCGTCGCTTGCGAATTGTCCTAGAGCCGATCGACATTCAGCCCTGACGGCCTGCAAATGACGCTTTTCCGTGCTTCCGGTGCTCACGTACCTTGAGTAGGCTGCGCTCCGGGTCACGGAAAACCACCATTTTCGGCTCGTCATCTTCTGAATGTCGATTGGCTCTAGGCGATCGCCCTTAATGGCTTTCGACGCCGGAAACGCCTATCCAACAAAGAAAAATCGGGCGCACGATGAGCGAGCGAAAGGCGTCATCGATGCAATGCGCGACACAACGTTGGGAGTGGCTGGACTGTGCCAAGGGAATTGGCATCGTCACCGTCGTGGTGGGCCATGCGGTCACGGGGCGGCTGCATGACTGGATCTACCTGTTCCACATGCCGCTGTTCTTCATCCTGTCGGGCATAGCCTATCATTCCGAACCGTCCGCGCAGTTGATCTACAAGCGCGTCTTTTCCCTGCTGCTGCCTTATGGCTGCTTCCTCACATTGCTGACGGGCATGCAGGACGCCGGCATGATGCTGGATGGGAAAAGCTGGTCCGCGATCTTCCATTCCGACCTGCTGCTGGCCCGGCGCATGCTGTTCGGCGGGCGGCAGCTTACCGGCTGGTTCGGAACGGCCTGGTTCATCACCGTCCTTTTCGGGGCGCAGGTCGCCTTCAACGCCATGGCCCGGCGCATGGGGGAGGGGTGCGGGGTGCGGTTGATCCCGCTGCTCCTGCTGATGCTGGTCATCGCCTATCCGCTGGGCGGCTATTCGCTGGCGTGGAATATGGCGGTGCTGCCCATGGCGATATTCTTCCTCGGCATCGGCAGCCTTTGGGCATCGACCTTCCTGCTGGGAGGCGAGCCGGTGTTCGAAGGCCCGGTGCACCTGCTGATCGCCATCGTGACGCTGCTGCTGACGCCCTTCATCCTGCCGATGGACATGAAGTTCGGCCATTATGGCTCGGCCCTGACCAGCGTCGCAGGGGCGATCGGATGGTCGCACATGATCGTGTGGCTGAGCCGGTGGCTGGCATCGGGGCCGCTGACGCCGCTTGGCATCGGCCGCAAATTCGCCCTGCTGGGACGGGCGTCCCTCGTGATCCTCTTCATGCACAGGATGGTGCTGATCGAGACGCAGCCATGGTGGCCCGCCTCCGTGCGCATCGTGGTGGCGCTGGCGGGCCCGGTCCTGTTCTATCTGCTGCTCGAAAGAAGCTCGCCAATCATTCGGCTCGGCCTGCTGGGACTGCGCCGGCCGGTCCCGCCACCGGCATGGGTGCGCAGGATCGACGGACTATTGCATCATCCTGCCATGGCTGTCAGGGCGCAGGGGGTCATGACGGCGCCGCCACCTGCCGCGCGGGCGCGCCGCGCCAGAGGCCGGTGATCAGAAACCCGCCGGAAAGAGATGCCTGCCCTGCTCGTCCAGGCGCAGGACCACCTTGCCTGCAACGGCGCTGAGCGGCAGGTCGCCATAGAGGTGCGGGAAGAGGGCGCCGCCGCGCGACTCTTCCCATTTCAGTGCGTCCCCGAAAGGCGCCAGGTCGACCATCAGCATCACCAGATGGTCCTGCCCCGCAAAATGCCTGGCGGCGGTTTCGGCAGCCTGTTCGCGGGTGGACATGTGGATATAGCCATCCGCAAGATCGACCGGCGCGCCCTTGAACACGCCGTCCGCCTTCAACTGGTCATACTGATCCCCGGTCAGGATCTTGTAGGCGAAGAGGTCTGTCACTCTTCGGCCAGGTCCGGATCGGCTTCGGGGCTGACGTCCGGGCTGACTTCCAGGCCGGCGGGGGTGCTCACCTCCGTCTCCTCGTCGCTTTCCTCGATCTTCGCCGCGCTGACGACATGCTCGTCGTCGGACACGTTGAAGAGGCGCACGCCCGCCGAGCTGCGACCGATGACGCGGAGGGATTCAAGGCCCATGCGGATCAGCTTGGCCTGGTCGGTGACGAGCATCAGATGGTCGCCGTGCCGCGCCGGGAAGCTGGCGACGACAGGACCGTTGCGGCCGATATTGTCGATATTGGTGATGCCCTGCCCACCGCGTCCGGTGCGGCGATAGTCATAGGCCGAGGACAGCTTGCCATAGCCGTTCGCGCAGACGGTGAGGATGAACTGTTCCTTGGCCGCCAGTTCGGCAAAGCGTTCCGCGCTCATCTGCGGCGAGCCTTCCTTCTCCGCCTTCCAGGGGGCGAAGCGGAGATAGTCGTCGCGTTCTTCCTGATCCTTGATGCCGGCGCGATGAAGGATGGAGAGCGAGATGACCTCATCGTCCTTCTTCAGCGTCATGCCGCGCACGCCGGTGGAGGTGCGGCTCTGGAATTCGCGCACGTCCGTCGCCTGGAAACGGATCGCCTTGCCCTGGCGGGTGGCGAGCAGCACGTCATCCTCTTCGGTGAGCAGCGCCACGCCGATCAGGCGGTCGCTGCTTTCATCGTCGAAGCGCATCGCGATCTTGCCATTCGACGGGATGTTGGCGAAGGCGTCCATGCTGTTGCGGCGCACCGTGCCGTTCGCGGTGGCGAACATGACGTGCAGATCCTTCCAGCTCTCCTCATCCTCGGGCAGCGGCAGCACGGTCTGGATCGTCTCGCCGGGGCCGAGCGGCAGCAGGTTCACCATCGGCCGCCCGCGCGTCGCCGGCCCGCCTTCGGGCAGGCGCCAGACCTTGAGGCGATAGACCTTGCCCGCCGTCGAGAAGAACAGGACCGGCGTATGGGTGGAGGTCACGAACAATTCGGTGATCGCGTCCTCATCCTTCGTCGCCATGCCGGAGCGGCCCTTGCCGCCGCGCGCCTGGGCGCGGAAGCTCTCCAGCGGGGTGCGCTTGATATAGCCCTGCACGGTGACGGTGACGACCATCTCCTCCCGCTCGATCAGGTCTTCGTCGTCTATGCCGTCGGCGGCGGCGGTGATCTCCGACAGGCGCGGGGTGGCGAAGTCGCGCTCGATCGCCTCGAACTCCTCACGCATCACGGCGTAGAGCTTCACGCGGTCGCCGAGGATGGCGAGATATTCGGCAATGGCGGCGGCGAGTTCCGCCAGTTCATTGCCGATCTCATCCCGGCCGAGCGCGGTCAGGCGATGCAGGCGCAGGTCGAGGATCGCGCGGACCTGCGTGTCCGACAGGCGATAGCTGTCGCCGCTGACTTCCGTTTCGATCGCTTCCACCAGACGCAGATAGGGCGCGATCTCCGCCACCGGCCAGTCGCGGGCGAGCAGGGTTTCACGCGCTTCGGCAGGGCTGGCCGAGCCCCGGATGATGCGGACGACTTCGTCGAGGTTCGTGACCGCGATGACGAGGCCCAGCAAGATATGCGCGCGGTCGCGGGCCTTGTTGAGCTCATATTTGGTGCGGCGGGTGATGACCTCTTCGCGGAAGCGGACGAACGCCTCTATGATGTCGCGGATGTTGAGCAGTTCCGGGCGGCCGCCGCGAATGGCGAGCATGTTGGCCGGGAAGCTCGACTGGGCGGGGGTGTTGCGCCACAGCTGGTTCAGCACGACTTCGGGCGTGGCGTCGCGCTTCAGGTCCATGACGATCCGCACGCCTTCGCGGCTCGATTCGTCGCGAATGTCGCTGATCCCCTCGATCCGCTTGTCCTTGGCGGCTTCGGCGATCTTTTCGACCAGGCCGTTCTTGCCGACCTGATAGGGAATGGCGGTGAGGACGATGGAACGGCGGTCGCCGCGCCCTTCCTCGATTTCGTGCCGGGCGCGCATCATGATCGAGCCGCGGCCGGTATGATAGGCGCTGCGGGCGCCGGACTGGCCGAGGATGAGCGGCGCGGTCGGGAAGTCGGGGCCGGGGACGATCTGGATCAGTTCGTCCACGGTGATGCCGGTGTTGTCGATATAGGCCAGGCAGGCGCGGATCACTTCGCCAAGGTTATGCGGCGGGATGTTGGTCGCCATGCCGACCGCGATGCCGCCCGCGCCGTTGACCAGCAGGTTGGGGAAGCGCGCGGGCAGCACCTGCGGCTCGCTTTCCGAAGCGTCGTAGTTCGGCTGGAAATCGACGGTGTCCTTGTCGAGATCGTCCAGCAGGGCGTTCGTCACCTTGGCGAGCCGCGCTTCGGTATAGCGCATGGCCGCCGGCGGGTCCGGGTCCATGGAGCCGAAATTGCCCTGCCCGTCGATCAGCGGCACGCGCATCGACCAGTCCTGGGTCATGCGCGCCAATGCGTCGTAGATCGCCGTGTCGCCATGGGGGTGATATTTACCGATCACGTCGCCGACGATGCGGGCCGACTTGCGATAGGGCTTGTTGTAGGTGAAGCCCGATTCATGGGCGGAAAAGAGAATGCGGCGATGCACCGGCTTCAGACCGTCGCGCACGTCCGGCAGGGCGCGGGCGACGATCACCGACATGGCATAGTCGAGATAGCTCGCCTTCATCTCCTCCACGATGGAGATGGGGCTGATGTCCGAAGGGTCGGCGAGGGCAGTCTCGTCGGTCAATGCGATTCTCTTTTTGGATGGATATGGTTCGTTGCTGCTGCACTAGCGGAGCGAAACAATATTGTCACCCCTCGCGCGCACGCGCGCACGCGACGGGAATGAGCGGTATGGACCATGAGCCGCGCGATCGGCGCGCCAGATTGTTTCGCGCGATCCGTTCCTTGGGGCTGACAGGCGGTTAACTGGTGCATATAGGTCGTTCAAACGTTATTCACGCGCCGACCCCTAATCGGCGTAAACAAAGGCCGCCTGTCCCCCGGGCGCAGAGGAGAAGATGAACATGCGTTTTGTTACCCCCGTGGCGCTCGCGCTGACTCTCGCGCTGGCTGGCGGCGCCGTTTCGGTTCCGGCATTCGCGGCCAAGAAGGAAGAGAAGAAGGGCGGCGCGCCCAAGCTGAACGTCTCGCCCGACGTGGTGAAGGCGCTGCAGACCGCGCAGCAAGCCGCCGAGAAGCAGGATTTCGCAGCGGCAAAGGCCGCGCTGGCCGACGCCGACAGCAAGGCCAAGTCGAACGACGACAAATATCAGATCGGCGCCATCAAGCTGAATACCTCCATCGCCGGCAAGGATGCGGCGATGCAGAGCGAAGCGCTGACCCAGATGCTGGACAGCGGCCTCACCCCGCCGGAACAGGCCGGCCAGTTCAACGCCGTCGCCGCCGACCAGGCGCTGCAGGCGAAGAATTACGATCTTGCCATCACCCGCGCCCAGGCCGCGGCGCAGGCCGGTTACAAGCCCGAAGCGGTGAACGTGACGCTGGCGCAGGCCTATTTCGGCAAGGCCGGCACCGCCAACGCTTCGGTCGAGCCGCAGCGTGGCCTGAACCAGCAGGGTCTGGCCGCGCTCAAGGCCGCGGCGGACGCCACCAGGGCCTCGGGCGGCCAGGTGCCGGCGCAATGGTACCAGATCGGCGTCAGCCGCGCGGCGACGGCGAAGCTGCCTGAAGTCACCGAATGGGCCAAGATGGCCTATCAGGCAGCGCCCAGCGGCGAAAATCTGCGCACGCTGATCCGTCTGTTCCAGCAGGCCAATCCCAATATCTCGAACCGCGAGAATCTGGACGTGCTGCGCCTGATGGCGACCTCCGGCGGCCTGGTCGTGGCGCAGGATTATCTGGAATATGCCGAAATGGCGTCGAAGACCGGCATCTATGGCGAAGTGAAGTCCGCGATCGACGCGGGCCGCGGCAAGGGCGTGCTGAACGCCAGCCAGGGCGGTGACCTGTACCAGCCTGCCGTGTCCAAGATCGCGGGCGACAAGGGCTCGCTGGGCACGGCAGAGGCCGATGCGCGCAAGGCGGCCAATGGCAAGATCGCGGCGGCCACGGCCGATGCCTATCTGGGCTATGGCGACTATGCCAAGGCGGCGGCGATGTTCGAACTCGCCAAGCAGAAGGGCGGCGTCGACGCGGACGAGATCAACACCCGCATGGGCATCGCCAAGGCTCTGGGTGGCGACAATGCTTCGGCCAAGGCGGCTTTCCAGTCGGTGCAGGCCGGTTCGCGCAAGCAGATCGCCGATCTGTGGCTGGCCTATCTGGCCACCAAGGCCTGATCTTTGCCTGATGGAGGCGCGCTGCCCGGTCCGGGCGGTGCGCCTTTTTCATCTTCGAACATGATGACGGTCTGGCCGGAGCCAGGCGACAAGGGGGATGGCTGACATGGCCATGATGAGACATTCGAATCTGACCTGCGGGCTGCTGGCCGGCGCCGCCCTGATGGCGGCCGCGCCCGCCGTTGCGAAGAAGCCGGCCGTCGGCCCCGCGATCCAGATGTCGGACAGTTTCCGCGCCGCGACGCAGGCGGCGGACAGCGCGATCAAGGCCGGGGATGTCTCGACCGCGCAGGCCCAGATTTCGGGCCTGATGCCGGTCAGCGATTTCGAGGCCTATGTGGCGGCGGGCCTGCGGTTCCAGCTGGCGGTGCTGAAGGTCGACCGGCAGGCGCAGCGGGTGGCATTGAACGACATGTTCAAGACCTCCTCGGTGCCCAAGGGCGATATGCCGCGCCTGCGCTATATCGCGGGCTATCTGTCCTATATCGTCGGCAATTACGACGATGCGACGGCGCAGCTCGATTACGCCCGGACGCTCGGTTACGATCCGATCGACGCCACCATGCTGCGCGCGGACATCGCCATCCGGCGCAACAAGCCCAAGGATGCGCGAGGTTTCGTGCAGGAGGCGCTGGCGCGGCAGCGGACGGCCGGGCAGCCGATACCGGCCGCCTGGTACGACCGGGCGATCTCCATGGCCTATCAGGCAGGGGACTGGACGGAGTTGGGGGCGTTGTATCGGGAGCGCCTTGCCCATTATGATTCGGCAGGGGAATGGCGGTCCGCTCTCGCCAATTACCTGACGGCGCCCGGCATGGATGCGCAGGTGCAGCTCGACCTCTATCGCCTGCAGGCGGCCAATGGCGCCATGGCGAGCGAGCGCGACTACCAGGCTTATGCGCAACTGGCCGACAAGACGGGCTATAGCGCGGAGACCAAGGCGATCATCGAGGCCGGTCGCTCGGCCGGCAAGCTGACGCCGACACAGGCGGCGACGGCGCAATTGCTGAAGAGCGCCACGCCCAAGGCTGCGAAGGAAATCGCGGGCCTGCCCGCTGCGGCGAAGAAGGCGTCGGCGGCAAAGGACGGGTCGGCAGCCATGGCCGTGGGCGACACCTATTTCTCGCTCGGCCAGTTCCCGCAGGCGGTCGAGCAATATCGCCTTGCCCTGAGCAAGGGAGGCGTCGATGCCGGCAGGGCCAATGCACGGCTTGGCGTGGCGCTGGCGCGGTCGGGCGATCTGGCCGGGGCGAAGGCCTCACTGGGACAGGTGACGACGGGCAACTGGGCGAATGTCGCTGGCTTCTGGTCCGTCTGGGTGGATCAGCAGAGCAGGAAGACGGCCTCCATGCCGACGGTGGCGCCTGCGAGCTGAGGGAGAAGCCGGGCTGCTTGTTGCCCGGAATTGGCCAATACAGGACATTCCCCTCCCGTAAACGGCAGGGGTTAGGGGTGGGCGCGAGCGTAGCGAGCTTCTGACTTAGCCGTTGCAAATTCCCGCTGATGTCGCGCTAGCCCACCCCCTAGCCCCTTCCCGCCTGCGGGAGGGGGAATGGCAGGAAACCAAGCCTGACCGTCACCCTTCAAACGGGAAGCGGCACGCCCGGCAGGTTCTTGGATGTCCTTATGGTGAGCGAGGTCTTCACGCTGACCACATTGGGGGCGGGCGTCAGTTTCGACGTCAGGAATTGCTGGAAGCTTTGCAGGTCCTTCGCCACCACCTTCAGGATGAAGTCGATTTCGCCGTTCAGCATATAGCATTCGCGCACCTCGGGTAGGGTGGCGATGTGGTCCTCAAACGCCTTCAGGTCGGCTTCGGCCTGACTCTTCAGGCTGACCATCGCGAAGACCGTGATGGTGTAACCCAGCATCGATGGGTTGACCACGGCATGGTAGGAACTGATGGCCCCGCTTTCCTCCAGCGCGCGGACGCGGCGCAGGCACGGGGGAGCCGTTAGGCCCACCTTGCGGGCCAGCTCCACATTGGTCATCCTGCCGTCGCCCTGCAATTCGCCAAGGATCTGGAGGTCGATGTCGTCAATATTGGGGCCGGCCATTATTCCGCTTATTTCCTTGCCAGTTAATA
This sequence comes from Sphingobium sp. 22B, assembly GCF_001580035.1. Taxonomy (NCBI): domain Bacteria; kingdom Pseudomonadati; phylum Pseudomonadota; class Alphaproteobacteria; order Sphingomonadales; family Sphingobiaceae; genus Sphingobium; species Sphingobium sp. 22B. The sequence goes on from NZ_LTAB01000001.1 coordinate 18,707, forward strand.
AGGCGTTACCATAATAATATTTCAGGACAATGCAATTGTCCCACTATGCGACGTTCGCATAAGAACCCGTCCGCGGCCCTTCCCCTTTGCGGCGCGAAGCATTATTCCTGTGTAACGATCTCTCCGGCGGAAGGTTTTTCAGCGCTGCGCCGGGGCTGGAATTTGGGGAATTCGGGTGCGCTTCAACGATCTCATGCAGACGGTTCTCGCCGCGGAAGGACGCAGCGGCATCGGGGCCGTCACGCTTTGGCGGCAATGCGTGGATCTGCTGGCGCAAAACGACCGGCACGACCGATCGATCATGTCCGATGCGGAGCGGGCGGCGCTGCTGGAACGGTTGACCGGACTGCTGCCGAAACTGTCGGAAACGCAGCGGATCGCGACCGTCGTGGAATTGGGCGGTCGGTTGCGGTCGCCCACGCTGGTCGAATTCTTCGCCAATGACCGCCCGGCGATTGTCGCCGCCGCCATGTCCCGTGCGCGCCTTTCCGACGCGGCCTGGGTCGAGATGTTGCCGCGCCTGACGCCGACGGCGCGTGGCGTGCTGCGGTCGCGGCGCGACCTTGGCCCGGCGACGCTGCAGGGGCTGGAGGCGTTCGGTGCGACCGACCTGGTGCTGACCAGCGATGTCGCGGTCGAGCAGGAAGACATGCTGCTGACCGAGGCGATGATCGTTCCCGCCGATCCGAAAATCGACCGGCCGCAGGCCGAGCCGGTCGAGGAGGCGGAGGAGGATCGCAGCCAGATCCGCAATCTGGTTGACCGGATCGCACGCTTCACCAGCGCCCGGCGCGCAGGCGACGCGGACGAAGCGCCGCAGCGCCCCGCCATCACCGGGCCCCGCGCCTTCGCCTTCGAAACGGATGCGTCCGGAACGATCGTCTGGATCGACCAGGGACCGCGGGCGGCGCTGATCGGCCTTGCGCTCAACGAGACGGCGCTGGAAGGCGGCAGCGGCCCGGATGGCCATGTCGCGGGCGCCTTCATGCGGCGCAGCGGTTTTCAGAACGGCCGCTATACGATCGTCGGCGGCACGATGGCGGGCGAGTGGCGGCTGTCGGCCACACCCTTTTTCGATCCGCGCTCCGGCCGTTTCCAGGGCTATCGCGGGCAGGCCCGGCGACCCTATCTCCACGAAGTCGCCGTCGAACCCCGCGCCGAGCCTGTGTCCATCGCCGGTCTGTCCGCCGATTCGATCCGGCAACTGGTGCATGAACTCCGCACGCCGCTGAATGCGATATTGGGCTTTGCCGAGATCATCGAACAGGAACTGTTCGGTCCGGCAGGTCCCGAATATCGCGACATGGCGGGCAAGATCGCCGTGGATGCGCGGCATCTGCTGACGGCCTTCGACGATCTGGACCTTGCGGCGCGCGTGTCGCGGGGCGAGGGCGGGAACGAGGCGCCGCGCGCCGTCGACCCCGCGCTGCTGGTGACGCAGGTTTCGGCGCGCTTCCGCGAGCAGGGGGACAGCGCGCAGATCGACATCGCCATGGCGCGGGGCCTGCCGATGGTGCGGATCGATCCGGTGCAGGGCGAGCGCATGATCCAGCATCTGCTGCGTACGCTCATATCCGTTGCACCGGCCGGGGAAGCGCTGACCGGCGCCTGCTGGTATCAGCCGGACGGGGCGGAAGGGCGCGTCATACTGGCCATCGACCGGCCATCGACGCTGGCGGGGATGGAAGAGGACCGGCTGCTCGATCCGGGCTATATGCCGGACGGCAATTGGGCGGATGGCCCGCTGCTGGGCCTTGGCTTTTCCCTGCGCCTGATCCGCAGCCTGGCGACGGGGTGCGGCGGGGCGCTGGACGTCGAACCCGGCCGTTTCCTGCTCGCCGTGCCGGCCATGGCGGAGACGGAGGATGCCGTCGGCAGCGCCTGACCTGCGCCGAGGGAAACCCTATCGCAACCAAATCCGGGTAGCGGTGGCGGGATGACGACGCTTTTCCATGACGGCAACCTGCTCCGCGCGCCGGCGGCGGAGGACAGGGTCACGCTCGATCCGGACTTCGGCACGCGCTTCATGCTGTTCGTGGATACGGAGGAGGAGTTCGACTGGAACGCCCCCTTCCGCCGGACGGGGCATGGCGTGACGGCGCTCGACGGAATGGCGCGTGGCCAGGCCTATTTCTCGGCGGCCGGGGTGAAACCCGTCTATGTGACCGACTATCCCGTGGTCGACAGCGACGCAGCGGCGGAGTTGATGGGACGCTGGCTGGCCGATGGCGCGGCCGACATCGGCGCGCATCTGCATCCCTGGGTTAATCCGCCGCATGTCGAGGAGGTGACGGCCGCCAACAGCTATGTCGGCTTTCTGCCGGAGGCGGTGGAGCGGGCGAAGCTGGAAGCGCTATGCCAGCGGATTGCGGAACGGTTCGGCGCTCGCCCCATCGCTTACCGGGCCGGCCGCTACGGTGTCGGGCCAAATAGCGCCCGCTTGCTGGAGGAGGCGGGCTTCCGGCTGGACAGTTCGGTGCGCAGCCGATTCGATTATGGCTGGCAACATGGTCCGGACTTCCGGGGCTTGCCGCAATATCCATATTGGGCCGGACCCGGGCGGCGCCTGGTGGAGCTGCCGCTGTCCACGGCCTTTGCCGGTCTGCTGCGCGGCGGTGGCGAGCGTCTGTACCGCGCGGCGCAACTCATGGGACCGATGGCTGGCGCATTGGCGCGTACCGGGATGTTGAGCCGCATACCGCTGACGCCCGAAGGGATCGACGCGCGGGAGGCGATCGCCGCAATCGACGCCCTGTTGGGGGAGGGCGTGCCGGTGCTGAATTTCAGCTTCCACTCCCCGACGCTGGAGCCGGGGCATACGCCCTATGTTCGCGACGAGGCGGACAGGACCGCCTTCTATGGCTGGTGGGACGCAGTGCTTGATCATCTGGACAGGCGAAATGTTCGCCCCGCGACGCTGGATGCGTTCCTTAACGCAGTCCAGCCGCGAGGACAGGCTTGCCAAGCGGCCTGATGCTGCCTATCCGGGCAACAAGGTGGGGCCTGTAGCTCAATGGTTAGAGCTGGCCGCTCATAACGGCTAGGTTGCGGGTTCGAGTCCTGCCGGGCCCACCAACACTCGATTTCATGAGCATTATGTGATATCATAAATCCCTATAAATCAGGGGTTTGTGAGCCGTTGTTCATCCATAATGTCTCAGGATGTCTCGGGGTATCTCACGAATCGTGGGGTATCGGTGGGGGTATCGAAACCAATTTTTGGGGTATCGATGACTCTTACATACGCTGAAGCGAAAAACGCCGCCGCCACCGGGCGGAATTACAAGATGACCGATTCTGCCGGTCTCTATCTCTATGTCACAAAGGCCGGCGCGAAGTCGTGGCGGTTCAGATATCATTTTGCCGAGCGCGAGAAGCTTGTCACTTTCGGGCTGTTCCCCGAGGTCGGGCTTGCCGAAGCGCGGGAAAGGCAAAAAGAGGCGCGCGAACTGCTCCGGCAGGGCATCGACCCTGCGGTGGAGTTTGTCCGACGGAAGGCGCAGGCCGTAGTTCAGGCGGACGCCAGTTTTCGTACCAAAGCCGAAGAATGGCTTACGGAAAACGAGCCTTGGTGGTCTGCCGCCAACGCCTTCAGGGTTCGATCGAGGATCGAGAAGGACATCTATCCTGAGTTCGGGAAGCTCCCGGTCAGTCAGGTCACCAGCGAAATGGTCCTCATCGCCCTTCGCAAGATCGAACGGAGAGGCGCGATCGAGACTGCGAAGCGGGTCCGCGGCTACATCCTGGGTGTTCTCAAGCGCGCTCGCGGCGAAGGGCTGGTGACCACTGAAACGATCGTCAGCGTCGAGATCGTCGCGGATGCGCTGAAACGCTCGCCTCCGGGGATCAAGCAACCAGCGCTCACGCGCGTGTCCCAGCTTATCGAATTTCAGAGACGCGTCGATCTCTCTACCGGTGGCCCGTTGAGCAAGCTGGCCTCCCGGCTGCTCGCTCTGACCGCCGTCCGCGTTGGCGTCCTTCGAACCGCGTTGTGGGACGAGTTTGAGGGCATCGACTGGGAAGATCCCGACAAGCCTGCGCCGGGGGCGATCTGGCGGATACCCGCCGGGCGGATGAAGCTGGCCGTCGAGGACAAGAGCAATGCCGCTTTCGGCCACGACGTCCCGCTTTCCTGGCAGGCTGTCGAAACGCTGCGCGCCATACGGGTACTCACCGGAAAGTTCAGCCTCGTCTTCCCGAGTAGCCGGTCCTGGCGTTTGCCGATGAGCGACGCGGCTGTCAGCACCTTGTACAAGCGGATCGGGGATGGTGCCTATAAGGGGAAGATGGTGCCGCACGGCTGGCGTTCGGCATTCTCTACGGTGATGAACGAGCGGGCTGCGGAACTCGAGCGTGACGGCGATCGCATGATCATCGATCTTGTTCTGTCGCATGTGCCCAAAGGCATATCGGCGTCGGAATGGGCCTATAACCGCGCGCGCTACTTCAAGCCGCGGCGGGAGATGCTGCAGGCCTGGGCTGATCTGATCGGGGACGGGCTCGAAAGCCCGTTCGCTCTGGTGAATGTTCGGATGGCCAAGGGCAGGCTGCTTTCACGCTGGGAAAGCGCGCCGACGGGTCCGAACGTCATCCAGTTCAGGCCGGCCAGGCGTTAGGCCAGCCAGTTTGATCTTGCGAGATCGAAGGGCGCTGGGTTCAGGGATTGCGTGCCGCGCTAGCGGCACGCAGACTTGAAATCGTTTCGGTGAGATATTCGCGGCTCATAGCCTGCGCCGTATCAACGAGATAGGCCGTCCCTGGCCTGAACATCAATTGGCCAATGATCGACCGAACGAATTCTGGCTTGGCGTTCTTGATGATTTCCAGCGCCTTTTCGCAGTGGCCCAGGCCACATTGTCGCAGTGCCGAGACGACGTAATCGATACCGTGCTGATCGCCCACGGCTGCGAGATCAAACATGTCACGCGGCTGGAAATTCCATCCACGGTAATACACCTTCTTCGCGATGATCTCGGCAGGAGTTTCAAGATTAACATCGCGATTCCTGATGACAGCTCTCTGAGTAGGGTCATCGGTTATGCTTTCGCAGCAAATAAAATCGATCTCGCCTATATCCTTATAGGCAAGCTTCAAAACCCCATTTCCGTCCGCGACGTAGCTATCAGGCCGTCTGTTGAGAGAAATTCCCTGTGTTTCAGGATTGAGATAGGGTATGATTTGCGGATCATCCAAAAACAGATCGATGTCATGGCTTTCGCGATGATCGATTTGCAGCATGAGTGCCGTGCCGCCGCCGAAGGTCCAATCTGGAATGAAGCCGTTGGTCGACTGAAAATGATCGAAGATGTTGCCCGCCAGATCGAACAGGATTGGCCACTGGCTCGCTTGGTTGTTCGGCACCCGTTTAAGCCGCCAGAGGCAACGCGTAGCCGGAAAGCTCCGAAAACTGGCATGCTACCTTGCTGGCCGCTGCGGCACTCACGCCCATCTCCTTGAGAAAATCCTGTTGAATGTCAGCAGGAACCTCGGAGAAGAAAGAAAAGGCCATAGCGTTGAAGGTGACCGCACTTTCCAGATCGGTGAGAAGCTCGGCCAGTTGATGCGCAGAAAGGTCCGCCCCGTAGGGAGCGTTCACTGTCGTCAGAACCTGTACCGTTACGCTACTCATCGAACTACCTCGAACGATCTCCGTCGGATCGATCACTACCATATATCGATCTTATGTTATCAAAACAAGAATGGCAGAAATTACCATTAACTTTCAAACATCTATGCGAAAAATTGGCCTGATCGACCATTCCGTCATTCAGGAGCGACATGGCGGCTTCGATAGGTAGCAGCATAATCAGTTCGCCCAATTCGGCATCGGTCTGCAGTCGACCGGACTTCAGCATTCCCAAGCCGGTTTGCGCCGAAATAGCTCCTGCAACGGCTCTGAAGGTGCGGGCGGAGAATCGAGCATTGCCAGGAACCGCTCATGCTGCTCAGCGTCGAGCAAGAAGGTGCGTTGGTCGAGAATGGCATCCTCGGCTTCACGGCGCGCGCAATCGAGCATGAACTCGGAGAGTTTCTGGCCGCGCAAAGCGGCTGCACGGGTGAGGACGGCCTTCATGCTTGCCGATGCCCTAATCTGGATGACATCATCCTTGGGCGCTGATGAGCGCCGGTTCGAATTCGGTTGTACCGTCCGCGCCATTTTTGCGAGCCTTCCCTTAGATTCCCGGCATGCCTTTCTTCTAATGACGATGCCAATATATTTTTGGTGGCGGTCGATGCGCGGTGCTCAGAAGGGGCCGCTGGCGAAAACCGTCGGGGTGCCGCACTGGTTCGTCTGGCTTAAGACGGTAGATTGTTGGGCCCCCGCCTGACCTTATCGCCGCGCGGATCGCCTTTTCACCGTCTGAATGAAGGCCTTTGGATTTGCGATGAAATCCTCAATGTCGCTTCCGTACCATCCAACGCATCGTGGGCTGATCTGCTGTCGGTTGGGGAAGTGGCCCGCAGCCTCAAGCCTGTAGATGGTCGCGCGGGAGAGACCCGTCCGCTGAGCAACCATGGCAATGCGCCACAAGGAGTCGGTACGACGATCCTTCGCAGCAGGTATGACGAACTGCTTTGCCGCATCCGGCGGCGCCGAAACATTTTTAGGCATCAATCAACCTCATGAATGAGGTCTGCCCGGCCAAACAAAATGATGCCGCCGAATCGCAGGAAAATCAATGGATTTGCTCGATTTATCTGGTGGCGACGGCATTTTGTGAGAGCGAAAACTGGACCCGAAATGGGGGCATCGACGAAGGGAAGGGGGAGGGCGCGATGGGTAGCAGGGGGCTGGAGTGATCGGATCTTGGTAAACCAGGTGACAGGAGGACGAAACTTCCTGATTTCGGAGGGTTAGCTATTTTCCGCGCGGCTCCAAGATGGTAGGTTCGGCGAAGAGGAATTGATGATGGCTGCAACCATTGAACCCAATGACGCGGATCGGAACCCCGACGAACTTCGTCTCAGGGATTGGCTTTCGCGACCCTGGTACGCGAAGCTCTGGTGGAGTGGCGTGCCAGTCTATTGGCTGGGCATGCTTGCTGCCCTCAAGCTGGATGCTTTGACAGAAGTTTATCATTCGGCTGCCGGTGGATATCTGAATATCTTCTTCTTTCCGCCCATTGTGGCGCTAGTTCTCTCTTTCGGATTCATTCGACGCTGGTTGGGATCATTGCCAGCTGCGACAGACGGTGAGTTTGATGAGGACTATTTTAGGGATCGCAGGAAATACGGCCCATCGGGGATGCCGTGGCAGTTTGATCCTCTAGATCCGCGATCTGGCGCATTCTGGATTGGCAATCCTTTAAACCCGCTCAATCCCAGCAATATCAATCGCGTTTCTTGAAATGAGGATCGCCATCAAATGGTCCATTGGCAAGATCTGTGGAGAAGCGCCCCCCGCTTAGCAGGGATGACTGCTCCCAGGATGTCACCGGAGCATTTACATCGACTGTACCTCGGCCACTATCGGCATCTTCGAGATATCGATTTCGCAGTCCATCGCGTCCAAGAATTTCAGCCGAAAGGTGGTTGGCGAATGAAGATGCCGGATTGAGCGATTTGGACGCCGCACGCTCAGAGTTTGCGATTGCCTGGCGTACTTCGAAATTGACTATGTTGAGCTGGGCATTGGCCGCTTCGCTGGTTGTTCCGCTTTCCTGCGAGGACGCACCGAGTGACCCGGCAAACTGACCAAACCCAGCCGCCGCTCCTGCGCGGCTGCCTTTGCTTCCACGACTCGTTGATCCACCACTGATCTCCGCTTGGACAGAAGTGCTAAAGGCAGACTGGTCTTGCGCTGCTCTCGTAATCGACCGTTCCCAACCGGTCTGAGCCATGATCGCCTGCACATCCCGTTGGAGCGTGTCAGCGATCTGCGGCTTGAGACGCCAATTGCCCTTTCGGTCCATTTCGAATCCGCCCTTGAGCCAGTTGGCCATGGCGGCGCGACCTTCGGCACCGCCGCCCATGAAATGCTCGATCGTGTCGGGACCGGCCTGCTTGCCGGCCTCGAACCGCGTGCTGGTGTCATTGCGCGCCGATTTCTCGAACCCTGCGCTACTAGAGACGAGCAGGTCATTATGAGCGAGGCTGAAGCGGGCATGGCCGCCATTGGCGACCGCACCGAGCTGGCTCTCGTTAAGGAGGCCAGCCTGCCACATCTGGGCGGCCGTCGCCGGGGTGAGGTTCATCCTGAAATCGCCATTCTGGTCCATGGCGATCTGGCGCTTGCTCATCTCGATGCCGTTGGCCCGCAGCAGCCCCTGCATGCGGGACAGACGCTCGCGCTCTACGATACTGGTCATCCGCGCGTTTCGCGCCCGATCAGCGATGCGGTCGGCACCGCCTTCCGACATGTCGAGCTGGTTGCCACTCGCATCCGCCAGCGTCCGAATGAAGCTGTCGAGACGAGCTGCCTCGCGCGTGGACATGCTGGCGGCCTCGGCGCCTTGCGCAAAACCAAAATTATCCGACTGTCGGCGTTGCTCACCGATCCGGGCGGCGCTGCGTGTTCCATCGTGTCCGACCTCCTTCTGCGCGTCGAGTTTCCCCGACCGCTCGGCGAAGTCGTAACCGGCAGCTTCGCGGGTCCGGCCATAGACGCTGGTTCCTTCGCGCGCCGCTTCGGCTGTCGCCCCGTCCGCCGTCCCAAGATCGGTCGCCGCCCGATAGGTTTCGAGAGCCTTGGTTACCTGGGCCTCATTCCGGCCAGTGGCGCGGGAGAGTTGCGTGATGGCGGAGGAGCGCGCTTCACCGGAGAGGGCATTGATGAAGGCGATGCGGCGGCTCATCTCATCAACGGGGAGGCCGAGCATGGTGGCGGCGTTGCGGTGGCCCTGGTTCCCGCCGGTGCGATAGGCCTGCTCGGTCGCAACATTGCCTCGTTCCACCTGAGACACCCGGTCACCGGCGTAATCCCGGCGTCCCTCCATGGTGCCGACCTGCACCTGGGCGGAGGTCAGATCGTTGCGCAGCATTTCCTCCTGCGCGTAGCTGTTGGCGATGAGCTTGGCGAAGGTCGGATCGGCGCTCGCCTCGGCGATGACCCCGCTCGCCTTCAGCGCCGCGTCCTGCGGTGAATAACCCCCGCGCTCAAAATGCCGCGTCGCCGCCTGCATCATCATGCCATAAGCGCGAGTGTCGCCGAACGCCCGCCATTGGACCAAGCCTTGGGTGAAGGCCCCGAATGCCTTCTCGCCCGCTTCGCCCGACCCGAAATAGCTGGTGCCAAGGCTTCGCAGTGCGTCCTTTTCGGCAAAGTTGTGGATCGCGCCGGTTGCCGCCGCCGCGCGCACAGCGCTCGCCGTCGCCGGATCATTGAGGTCTCGGCCGTGGAGTGCAGGCGCAAGGCCGCCCAGTTCTCGTGCGGCGTCCGTGCTTCCGAGGGCCATGGCCGCGCTGCCGGGCGCCCCGCCGCCATGGGCCGCACCAACAGCGCCTGCTGCACCGAAACTCCGGTTGGTGCCGAAGGTTGAGCGCTCCCCGAAGTCACCGAAGCCGGAAGCGGCCGACCGGCGTGAGCCCGTGCCCATGGCCGAGGCCTGCGCTTCAAGGGCCGTAGCAAAGCCTTCGGAGGTCGAGACCCCGGCAGCCGCGGCCGATCCCTGGGCCTGGACGCCAAGCGAACCGCCGGTGAAGGATGAGAAGACGTTGCCCGAGAAGCGGAACACCGTGAACACGAACGCTCCAGCTAGGCCCGCCGCTGCTGTGCGGAAACTGCCGAAGATGGCGAGCGCCTTCATCGCCGAGGAGGGGGCAAGCATCCAGGTCGTGGCGGCCACATGATTGGAGCGCATCTCGGCCAGCACCGCCATCGCGCGGCCAAGGGTCAACTGATAGATGCCGGCGTCGATCACGCCCCACAGCGCCACGAAGACGAAGAGCCCCAGCGCGAAGCTCGCGACCCGCAGGTTGATCGGCGTGAGGATGAACAGCAGCGCAATCGGCATCATGAACAGCATGATCCCGAACACTGTCGCCCGGATCGTCGGCATCCATTCATTGGCGGTCGACATGGTGGCAAGGCCTCCCGCCACCACCGCGCGATTGGCCATGACGCGGGCGGCTGTCGCCGGGCTGTCTTCGAAGAGAACATCGCCCACGCTGTTTCCAAGCAGGATGTTGGTGAAGAAGGCCTGGGCGGTGAGCGGCGTTCCCAGCATCATGTCGCTCATTTCGGAGAGATTGCTGCGGCAGCGCGCGAGCTGGTCGGCCTTGGCGATGTCATAGCCGGTGCGCTGGCAGACCTGGGAGGAATAATCCTCGAAGATCGCCGGGTCGGAGAGCCGATCCGCGATATGGGTCCAGGCCTCGTTGCAGCTGACCGTCGTGCCGCCCTTGTCCGAGGCTGTGAAGATGGTGCTGAAGGTCGAAGGCCCCGCCATGGCGGCGAAGGACGCAGGAAGGTCGGTGCTGGTGCGAAAGAGCTGGTCGTCGTCGATCCCATAGGCCGGCGAGACGCGGGCGACCGGATAGCATTGGCGGACATAATCCTTGATCGTCGCGTCGAGAAAGGCATCGGTCATCGGCCCTCGCGGACTGACGGCATTGAGGAACAGGTCGAAGGCATGGCCGCCCGCACCGAATTCGAGCTTGGCATGCGGGTCGAGTGTATTGTCGTCGATCGTTTCGGCCAGCGCCCGCTCCATCATGTTGGTGACGCCCGCCACCAGAACGATGAGATTGGGGACGTCGCCGACCGGCTGATATGCGTTCCTGACCCGATCATAGACATGGACGGTGCCGGTCGTTGCGACAAGGCCGACGAACAGGCCGATGCCGACCAGCATCTGAAGACCGAAGGCGACAAGGCCCATGCCGGTGCCGCGGATCATGGCGAGCACGGCGCCGAGCGCCATCCCGACGACCGCGACGATCAGCACCAGCGTTTCGTAACGCGGATCGGCGAAGATCATCGAGACGAGCCGGAACGCATCCACCGTCTCGGCAAAGCCGTCATAGGTGTGAAAGCTCGTCTCCAGAGCGAGGGCAGGGGAGGCGATGAACAGGCTGGCGAGACCGCACAGCAGCGCGGGCAAGCGGGAGATGAGGCGCATGGTGTCCGATCCTTCAGCGGTTGCGGCTGGCGGCGGTGCCGGCGGCGTCGCGCGCGTCCCGATCGCGCTGGCGGATGAGGCCGGCATAGCCCGTCGAGAGGTTCGCCTGGGAGAGCGCCGCCATATAGGATTGCCGCATCTGCGCGCGCTGGCGCAGCACCTCTTCGCGCAGGTCGCGCAGCTGTTCGATGCCCTTGGTGAGGATGCGGGTCTGGCAGATATTGGCGCTGGTTCTATCGGCGGCGCCCGCCGCGCTGGTCCCGCGCTCGGCATTGGAGATGGCAAAATCGATGCTGCGGGTGAGGTCGTTCAACATCTGATAGGCGAGCGTCAGGGCGACCAGCTCGTCGGTATCGCCAATCACCGAGTCGACCACATCCTGTCGCACGCCCCATTCAAGCATCCGGTAGACCGGCAGGGTCCGCACATTGGCGACGAACTGACGCTCCTCGGCCGTCAGCGCTGCGCGCGTCCTGATCTTCTCGGCGATCGAGGTCATGCGCTCACGGGTGAGCGCCAGCGCGCCCTTGGTCCCGTCCTGCGTGCAATCGGCGGCGGTGGCGGGCATGTTGAGCGCGCGGCGCATGACCCGGCCGCTCAGGAAATCATCGGACGACTCGGTATCCTGCCCAGCGCAGGCGGGGATGGCCGAGAAGAGCGGCACCTTGTCGTTGGCGTCCCAGCGCATATAGACGTCGCCCACCCGGGCGCGCATGACGCCCGCCCAATCGGCGGCGCCGACGCGGGCCGCCGCATGAGCCAGCAGCGAGCCGGTGCGGAAGATGTCGGTGACCTCGGCCGGGCAATTGGCGAGCGCGTCCTTCAGATCCTCGGTGGGGCTATTCCCGTTTGCCTGGATTTTCTCTCGGCTTTGCTGATAGCTTTTGGCGTAACCTTCCTTCACCGACTTGTAGCCGGTCATCTCCTCAATGATCCCCGACATGTTATCATCGCCCTTGGCGATCTGGACCATCCGGTTAGCAAGGCGGCAGTCATTCACCTGGATGGAGTTGAGGAAATTGGTGGCCGCCTCCATCTTTGAAATGATGTTCCCCATCTTCTCGTCGAGGGTTTCGAGCAGATATTGGAAAGCGACGGCGGGCGCGGCCTGGAGGATGCTCTCGAGCTTCTGGACGAGATAGTCCGGGTCAAGGAAGGACATACCGCCCAGAAACATGTCGATGCCGCCGCAGCCCGCCTTCACCTTGGGCATGGTGAGCGACATGAGATAATCGCTATGGACATCGATCCGGCCCGACATGCCGCCCGCCGTTACATAGCCGCGAGTCTGGTCCTCGAAGCTGCCGGGGCTGGTATAGGTCACATTGTCGAACCAATGTTCGGCCCAGCTCTGGGCGTGCGCGGGCATAGCTGTTCCGCAGGTTGCAAGCAGAGCCAGAACAGCTAGGGTCGCGCTATATTTGAGATGGGGCATGGCGGCTTCCTTGTCTTGAGGAGTAAGGAAAGGGCCCACCCGCCATATGCGCGCCCTTTGGTATTGCTTGCAAAATCTCTAGACAATTAACCTTGCAAATTCGTAATATCGATCCAAATATGCAAGGATGATTGAACGCCGTATCAAAAGCGAACTTGTCGCCCGACTGGATGAAAGCCCCGCAGTCGCCTTGCTCGGGCCACGCCAGGTCGGCAAGACGACACTCGCGCATGAGATGGCCGATGAGCGGCCATCCATCTACCTCGATCTTGAATCGGATCGGGATCGAGCAAAGCTTACGGATCCCGAACTCTATCTCGAAAACCATGAAGACAAGCTGGTCATACTCGATGAGGTTCATCGGCTGCCGGACCTGTTCCAGCTTTTGCGGGGCCTGATCGATCGGGGTCGTCGGAAGGGATTGCGGACGGGCCGATTTTTGCTGCTGGGCTCGGCTTCGATCGACTTGCTGGCTCAATCGGGCGAAAGTCTTGCCGGGCGCATCGCCTATCTGGAAATGCGTCCGCTCGACGCCCTGGAGGTGGGCGACGGTGATGTTGATCGGCTTTGGATTCGCGGCGGCTTTCCCGACAGCTATCTCGCCACCAGCGATGCCGCGAGCCGGCGTTGGAGGCAGGACTTCATCCGAACCTATCTCGAACGTGACATTCCCATGCTGGGTCCGCGTATTCCTGCCGAAACGCTGAGGCGTTTCTGGACGATGCTCGCCCACCATCAATCGGGCCTGTTGAATGCCTCGGAACTGGGGCGCAGTCTTGGCGTCGATTCCAAGACCATCGCCTCCTATCTCGATCTTCTGGTCGACCTGCTTCTCGTCCGCCGTTTGGAACCCTGGCACAGCAATAGCGGCAAGCGGCTCGTCAAATCCCCGCGAGTCTATGTGCGCGATAGCGGCATCGTTCACACATTGCTGGGTCTGGGCTCCCGCGAAGATGTGCTGGGACATCCCGTCGCTGGTGCGAGCTGGGAGGGGTTTGCGATCGAAACGCTGATCTCGGCAGCGCCTGAGGGCACGCAGGCAAATTTCTACAGAACATCGGCTGGCGCCGAGATCGATCTTCTTCTCACCATCCCCGGCCACGGTCTGTGGGCGTTCGAGATCAAGCGCAGTCTTTCGCCCAAGGTCGAGCGGGGCTTCCACCACGCCTGCGCTGATCTCGATCCGGTGCGCCGGATCGTCATCTATCCTGGAGAAGAGACCTACAAGCTCGCCGAGAATATCGAGGTTTGCGCGATAGCCGAGGCGGGCCGATGGCTCCTGTCTCTGCATTGACGGAATGTCGATGATTGAGGCTCCCTGCATGATCAGTTCCGATTCCGCTCTTTTGAGGCGGTACCGGCTGCGACAATGCCGGTGAACTTCGCCATGGCGCGCACGCCGACCGCGGCCCGCACGCCGGTCTGCATCTTGAGTCCGAGATAGATGTTGCGGGCGAGATTGGCTGGATGATCCGTCCCGATCGCGATCGGCAGGATGCGCGCCTCGTCGGAGGCGGGGCGGAGCCAGGCAACGGGATGGCCGATCCAGGGGAGGCCAAGCCGTCCCGAGCGGAGCATCGCCTCCTCCCTGCCGATCGGGCGGACCGCCAGGCCATAACGTGTCTTGAGGGCGAGGAGCTTGGTCCAGAGATCGCCACAGGGGAGGCAACCGGGCGCCGTGCTCATCTCAATGACGAACGCGGGTCCCTGGCCCTTCAAAGCCGCCTCGAAATCCGGCGGATAATCGACCGTTCGAGGAACGCGGGCGAGCCAGCTCTGCATTTCGCTGGCGGTGGACACCGGATGGATCGCGGCGCGGGCCGCCTGGGTTCGGTCAGGCGCGCGTCGTTCCGCCTGCGCCTGAACCGGGAGCGGCAGCGCGCCCAGCAGCGCGATCGATGCTCGAAGGTGGAGGGCTCTCATGGGCGGACACCGCCTGGGTTTGCCATCGGATCGGCGGCCGCAACCGGACCATTGGCGAGCGCGTCGAAAAATCCATTCTCTTCGCCCGCGCCCGTCAGGAATTGTTCGGGCCTGATGTCGCCTGATAGCAATTTCACCGCCTGATAGGCGGTCTGGATGAGCGTCGGGAATGTCTCGACGCCATTGGCGATAACCATGCGCTGCGCGGAGTTGCGGCGAATGACCATGGTGGTGGGCGTCACCTCGACGCCGAAGCGGGCGCTAAGCTCGGGCCGCCGGTCAAGGTCCTCGCGGATGATCTGCCAGCCCGTTTCCTCCTGAAAGCGCTGGAGGATCGGCCATTGCACCCGGCAATAGCCGCAGGAGGTGCGCGAGAACATGACGAGCGCGAATTCTGGGCCGCGAGAGCGCAGATAGGCGCGGCGCACCGCATCCTTCTGCGCGCCCAGCGCGTCGCGCGCATCGCCGATCATCGGATTGGCCGACTTGGCGCTGAGTTCGGGATGGGTGAGCATCGCCAGCTGTGTGACGCCCGCAAAGGCGCGGGCCTTGCGCCGCGCAAAATCCTCCAGCCGCCAGAAATCGGATACGGCTTCGACGGTAAGAACGGTCGCCGCATAATCACGCTGGTCTGCGATCAGCTTGGCGATCCTGGGCGGGCTCCATCGCGCGAGTTCGGCCATGGGCGGGATGACCGGGGCTGGTGGCACATCATCGTGCGGCGTCTCGGTGGGATCGGGCTTGGCGCGATACCACCAGTAACCTTGGCGGATCGTGTCCTCTCCTTGGGCTGCCGCCGGGAGCAGCAGGCCAGCCACTGCCAGCAGGGCAAGCGCGCGCCTCACAGGATGCGCTCCATGCGGGTGAGGCGGTCGAGCCGGACCGGCCCGAAATAGCGGCTGTCAAAGCCCCCGGCATGATCGGAGCCGACATAGACAAAGCCCTGCGGGATCGGTCGATCACCCCAGCGCAGATGGGGAAGGGGCCGACCGTCACGGCCGAAGGGCCGGCTCGCGCCAAGGAAGGTGCGGTCGCAATAATACCAGCTGCGGGTGCCCTCGCGGCCATCGACCGAGAGCCGCTCGATTTCGCGGAGGCGCTCGCCCGGAAGGCAGAGCGCCCGCTTCGTGACGCTCACCGGCTTCGGGCCGGCGATGGGGTGGAAGAGCATGAACTCGACGAGATCGCCCTTTTGGATCAGACCCGGCGCGCGCCGTACGGCCCAGGCATCGATCGACGGGCTCATGACCAGGGTGATGCCCGGCAATCCAAGCCAGGTGAGGGTCGCGACGGGCAGGATGACGGCGAGGTTCAGGGCCAATCGCCTGTTGTCGGCAGGCTGGTCACCGACCGCACCGCCGAGCGCGCGGGCCGCCTGCGCGGGCAGGGCCTCGAGGGCGGGCCAGAGCCGTCTAGCGGCGAGACAGGCGAGACGCAGCATCGCGGACCTCCTGTTTGCCGCCAAGGCGGGCATATTCTTCGAGAAGCCCCGACAGCGCGGCGTCGCCATAGACGATATGGCTGGCGCTTGGGCCGACCTCGTCGTCGCGCTCGCAATAGGGAAGGGTGGGATCGCCCGGCACCATGGCGAAGGCAGGGACCTGATTGACGCCATGCTGGCGGAAGAGGATCGGGTCGACGATGAGCTGGACGTTGCGCATCGTGCAGGCCGGACCTCCGCAGCCAGGATCGACGCGCAGAATCTGCGCCGTCAGTTTCGCCAAAGGGCCGATTTTGCTCATGCCCCCGGGAACGCCACGAAAGGCGATAACCCCGCCCACGGACTCAAGCTGTGCGGCGTAATTGCGCAGGGTCTGGAGCGGCATGGAGGAGGAGGCGAACAGCATCGGCACCCAGCTCTTTGCTGAAGCCGCTCCGCGCACGTCCTTTGGCTTCGCAGAATCGATCGGCGCAGCCAGCCCCAGGGCCTCGTAAAGGCGCCTTTGCAGGGCGTCATGCTCGGCCGCCATGCGCTGCGCGGCGTCCTCTCGATCCTTGCGCGCCCGCGCTTCGATGTCGGGAAAGCGCCCCTTCTGTCGCATCGCCTCGAACGCCCGGCGGCGCATCGCCTGCGATGGTTCGGGAATGCCGGTCGGGCCAGATATAGCGGGCTTGCCTGGGGCGGGCTTGTCTGGTTCGGCCGGCTGGGGCTCTCCCACGGTCTGCCCGCCTTGCGCCAGCGCGGGGGCGGCGGCGCAGAGCGCGACCATGGCGCCGGCGCGCAGCAAAAGGTCAGGGATGGATGATGCTGAGCGTCGCATCGATCTTCTCCTTCATGTCGATCTGGATGTCGGATTGGGCGCGGGCCTCGATGTCCGAATAATATTCGCTGAGATCCATCCGGCTGAAATCGAGCGCCTGGAACTCTTCGGCGGAAAAGCCGCGGCAATAGGGATGCTCGGGCGTGCCCCAGCCAAGACTGTTGAAGGCGGCGAGTTGCGGCCGGCCCTGCTCCTGGATGATGCGACCCAACTTGGTGTTGAAGCAGCAATGGCCCCGCGCCTTCTGGATGCAGATTCCCAAGATACTGGACGAGCAATAGGTGCCGACCTCATGGCACATGCCCGAACCGCGCAGCATGCCGGTCTCCATATCCTGTTGGTCGCAGCTCTGGAGCAGCACCTCAATCATGTAATTGATGGCAAGGCTGATCGCGATCGAGGTGGGATCGATGCCGACGATGATCGCATGGGCGCCGGCCGAGGCCGCCTCGCTCGCGGTCGCGCCCGCCTTGAACGCGGTATAGGCCGCTTTCATGCCGGTAAAGACGCCCTTGGCGATCGCGATCTTGGTCGTGATGGAGCTCAGCGAGCCGCCCATCCCGTCTTTCACGATCTTGCCCTTGTCCTTGCAGCAATTCTGGAAGGTGACGCTGGCGCCAGGCGGCCGGCAGCGCAGCGCCCGTCCGCCAAATATCTCGATGGTGCCAAGGCAATTGCCGTCGGCATCGACCGGGCCGTCACCCGGCGCGCCCGGATCATCGACGACCGCTTCATTCTCGATCGGCGTGGCAGCGGTATCGATGCAGCTGTTGGGCGAGCAGGCCGGCACGCCCCCTGCCGTCGGAGTCTTGCAGGCATAGCTTGCCCCCAGCGGACAGGCATAGCCGCCCTGCACGTCGGCCACGCAGTCGACCTTGCCGATGGGGCAAAGCGATCCACCGTCCGCAGTCGTGAGGCACTGCGCCATCTCTCCCTCATCGGCGGCATCGCCATTGCCATTGAGGTCGGCGGCGCAAATCTGTGCTGCCTGGGCAGGCGGGCTCATGGCAGTGCCAAACGGCGCCAGCGCGCAAGCGAGCGCCAGGCTGAAGGCGAGCCGGCGGGTCATCGCGCCACCGCCGTGCAGGCAAGGTCCGAGCCTGCTAGCCGGACCGTCTGCATCATCACCACCGCCTCGGGAAAATCATCGAGGCAGCCGCAGGGTGAGACGATCTCTTCGCCGTCGCCCAGCGGGCAGACATTGTCGGCCGAACAGACATGATAAAGGCTGTCCCAGCCAACGGGCAGATTCTGCTTTTCCGCCACGAGCCCCGCCGGGGCGACGCCGCTATTGGCGCTGGCCGCGCGGGTCTTGCAGATGGACTCGCAGGCCGCGACCGCCGGACGGTCGGGGAGCGCGAACGCGCGGGTCGACTGGACGAGGGCGCCATCGCTGCTCCGGGTCTGGTCGGCGAGCATCGTCTCGGTCGAATGGTCGATGATATAGGTTGCCCGGCTGAGATCGGGCTGCGCTGTTCCCGTTGTGTCGACGACGCAGGCATAGCGGCGCGTGCGCAGGAAGAAGTCGCGGCCATATTGAAAGGTGCAGCTGCCGGTGCCGAATAACCGGGTGAGGGGCAGGGGTTTAAGGCCCGTGACGACGCCATTGCGGACCGTTTGCACGCCGTCGATATCTTCCTGGGTCAGGCGGCAGGCGGGATCGCTGGCATAGCCCGCGCAGAGATCCACCAGCCGCTCGCTCACCTCGCAGCTCGTGTCGACCTGGATCTCGACGGTGACGTAGCCCCAATTGCCGCCACCCCCGCCGCGCACCCGCGCGCTGACGGACGTCGCGCCGGACTTGAGCCTGTCGGTAAAATCGATGGGCGTGCGATTATACCAGGGATCATCGCTGATCCGGCAGTCGCCAGACGGCAGGCCATCGCCCGTCCAGAGGCGCTTGCCCGCCGAGCCCACGACCTGACCATTGATCCGGCCCTGAACCCAGTCGTCCGCGCCCATCTCGATGATCCGCGCCGAGACGATCCGGCTGGGCAGCAACGGACTAAAGGTGACGGTATAGACGGGCGGATTGCTGCCGCAGCTCCCCGCACCCCGGATCTGGAAGCGGAGGCATCCCGTGCCGCAACTGCTGGTCGAGGTGATCGAGCCACTGGCCGAGACGATGTCGGTGAAATCCCAGGCCTTGACGTTGATCTCGCGCTCGATCGTGCAGGACCGCGTTTCCTCCGCCTTGCCGTTCCCCGCCGGCGAGGCCGCCAGTGCGGTGAAGACCGAATTTGCCTGCGAGGCGGCATAGGCGTCGCCGCTGATCGCGGTTGGATTGGCGCGATAGCTCGTCGCGGACACCGCAGGCGAAGAGGTGCAGGCGGTCGTCTGCGCGCCGACATAGCGGATGGCCGGGCCGTCGATACTGGCCTGCGCCACCGCGATCCGGGGATCGGCGGTCGTCAGCGCCCCGATGACCCCGCCACCCAGATCCTTCAGGACCGAGGGGAGATTGCCTGCGACCAGGTTCGCGCCGCAGCTTGCATTGATGCAATAGCAACCCGACAGATCGGGCATGTCGACCTGGCTGAGCTTGAGGTCGCCGCTACCGCCGACATCCCATTTGAAACTCTGGCACTGGTTCCAGCTTCCGGGCGAACAGGAGATGACGCCGTTGGCGCAGATTCCCGACACTGGGACCGGGAGGGTCAGGACCTGGTCGAACGCGCCGTCGAGATCCTTGTCGCGGGAAATGGAGAGATGGGTGATGTCGCCGGTGGTGCCGGGCTGAACCAGCATTTCAAGCATGGTGGCGCTCTGCTGACAGGCGAGATTGGGTGTGAAACTGCGGCTATTGTCGACCGTGCTGACAGGTTGATTGGCGAGACCTGGCGTCAGATAATTGTTGCTGATCGCATCGCTGTCGCCGGATTTGGCCCGCGAGGCCGCCGCCGCTGCCCGCGCTCTCGCGTCCATGTCCTGCGCGAAGGCCGATTGGACGCTCAGCGCTGCCAGTATCGCGAGCGAGGGGGAGAAGGGCCACCTCATGCTTCTTCCTCACGTGGGCGAGAGCGATTCACGGCGCGGAGCCGGAAAAGGGGGCAAAGCCCGACCATGTCGGGTGGTGCCGACAGGCATTGGAAGGCGGCCTTTCCGTCGTTGATGGTCAGCACGGCCAAAGCGGGCGAGGATTCAGGCAGAGGGGGGTATCCTCGCTCGCCGGGGGTACATCTGGCCGTGCTGACCTTCTCCCCGTGCGTTTCCAAAGCCGCACGGGAAGAATCGGATGATGGAGCGGCGCCGGATGGCGACGGTGCCGCTCCGCCCACGTAGCGGCCGACCGGGCCAACATGGCCTTGGCGGGCAGACCGGGCAGGAAGGCGGGCCGCTGTGGGACAGGGGGGAAGGGTCTGGCTCATGGGGTGGACACCCCCGCGCAGCAGATCACCTTTTCAAAGGACATGAACTGGGCATTGTCCTTACCTGGCGCATGTTTGGCCGAGGACCAGAGCGCGCCGGGACGTCCGATATTGACGCACTTGCCGCCCTTGACCGGTTCCATGATCTGGAGCTTGTAGCGGCTCTTGGTCCAGATCGGCTGGGCCTTGAAGGAGCAGCCGTCGGCAGAACTGATGGTGAGCGCACCCAGGCGCCCCATCATGAACGTGCCTCTGGCAGCAAGACCCGCCCAGGCCTCGACGCTGTCGCCAAAATGGATGTCGCCCGCGACCGGATAGGTGGCGCCCCAGCTCCCCATGCACCAGAAGAGCGGGTCGATGACCTTTCCCGCGGCGGCCGCGGCGCTGTCGGCCATGCAGGCAAGACCCGCGGCGGGATTGCCGAAGAGAATGCCTTCGGGCTGGATGATCGCGCCCAGCGTTCCCGATTGCCAGGTCGGCAGCACTTCGGTGATCATGGCGACGTCGAACCCGTCATCCTCGATACAGGGGAGGTCGGTGAACATGTCGAGCATCTTCCAGACCGGCGAGATGTAATAGTGCATCTGCGCGAACATCTTCTGGCTGTTGGTGCCGTCGGCGATCGAGGACTGGCTGCCCTGAAGCCTGCCGCCGGTGGGGAGGAGATCGGCGCCGATCGCCATCATGCATCCCGGCTCGGTCACGACGTCGATCATCCGGTTGGGCGACCAGAAGCTCACCTTCACGCCGAACCAGAAGGTCGCGCCCTTGCGGCAGGCGCAAAGCGGCTTGGACGCGGACTGGGCATCTAGCTCCTTGTCGAGCTTGTCGAAACTGCCCACCCGCACGCCGCCGATGGTGATCGGGAAGATACAGTTCCACCGTACCTTGGTGATCGGATTGAAGATGGTGCCGGCTTCGCATTTGGAGGCGTGGGCGGGCGCGGAGGTGCCGCCGGCGGCCAGCGCCAGTGCGAGCGGAGCGATGCGCGTGAAGAGGATCAGCCTCGCCCGGCGTCGAGAAAGTCCTTTGATCAAACTTGAAATGTGCGCCTTAAAGGCGTACATATTGCGATAGACAGGAATGACGAGGTTTTGGCGATGCAAGCGTTTGAGGACGTGGCGGCTGCGGTCAACGAACGCAGCACGGTCCGCATGAATTTTCGGACCAAGCCTCATATCAAGCAGGCGATCCAGCAGGCCGCCGCCTGGTGCGGCGTGGATGACTCCGCCTTCGTGATGAACGCGGCCTATAAGGCGGCGCTGGAAACCATCCAGACCCATGAGCGGACGATCGTGAGCCGAAAGGATTATGATGCGATCCTCAACGCGCTTGAAAATCCTGTCCCGCCCTCGGAGGCTTTGCGGGATGCCTTCGCGCGTCACGACCAGATGATCGAAAGCCGGTAAGAGCGCACTTTCGTGATTGAAAAGGGAATGGTGATCGAGCCGCTCGATCCTGCGCGGCATGATCGCGCTATTTTTGCGTCCGGCATCGAACAGGTCGACAATTATCTGCGCAAGACGGCTGGCAAACTGGCCCGGGCGGATAATGTCCGGGCCTTTGTGCTGTTGTCGCCGGACGGGGAACTGATCGGCTTCTACACCCTCAATGCACACAGCGTCGATTATGGGCATCTGCCCGCATCCTTCACGCGCAGCAGGCCGGGCCATGGTCAGATACCGGCAGCTTTCATATCGATGATCGCTATCGACGCCCGGCATCAGGGAAAGGGCCTTGGAAGCCTTCTCCTCGCCGATGCACTCAAAAGAATTGGCCGTGCCTCCAGGGACGTCGGCATCGCGGTCGTGCTGCTTGATATTCTTGACTGTGGTGACCCGGCGAAGGTCGAGAAGCGCAAGCAACTCTACATGCGGTACGGGTTCCAGCCCTTGCCCGACATTCCGCTGCGGCTTCACCTTCCTGTCGCGAGAATTCACGCCTTGTTGGACATCCCGTAGCCTATCGCTGAGCGCTTCGTTCATGGGGGTCATCTCGCCGCTCCTTCAGGCGCGAGGCGGCTGTTGAGAGCATATTCGGAAAGCACGAGCTTTTTGCCCTGCTGGGCGACGATCACCGGCGCGACAGTAAGGCCGAGCCGTTCCTTGACCCGTTCCTCCAAAATGAAGAGCGGCCGCCCGCTGCGCTCGGACAGGTCGAGCGCATCGCCCGCGGTAAGCAGGATGAAATCGGTAAAGCGCGCCTGCTTCAGCGCCCAGCCGAGATCACGGGGATGGACGATGACGAGGCGCTGGGGCAACGACACATAGTCGAGCGGGTTGAAGGTGAAGCCCTTGGGGTAAAGCAATCGGCCATCGGGCAGGCGGATATCCTCCTCCACAGTATAGAAAGGGACGAGGCTGCGGACGCGGTCGACCCTGGCCTGCCTCAATGGCGCCGCCTGGAGCGCCGACCAGTTCGAGCGTGGGCCGAGCCGGGAAGCAAGGCTAGGCGCCCTGGCAGCGCGGGCCTCGATCTCCGCCATGGCGTCGGGCTCGGCGATCGGCCAGGTTCGGCCGATCGTGGAGGTCGCGGCCATCGCCGGCTCATGGCAGGCAAGGGCGAGCATCAGCGCGCCGATCAGCGCATGGCGGGCGCGATGGGGATAGCGCGGCTCAATGTCCATGGCGCCGCCTCCACCAGGGTTCGCCTTGTCCGTTCTCGCCGCGGATGGCGCAGATGAGGGCGGTGGCGCCAAGGACGCCGCACGCGAGCAGATAGGCCTTGAGGCTGGCCGGAAGGCCGTCCGCCGCGTCGAACACCAGCATCGTCTGGACGAGCAGCATGAGCTGCGTTCCCACCAGCAGGCGGATCGGTCCGGGCGCAGGTGCGGGGTCAAGGATGCCTCTCATCTTGCCCGCCACCAGGCACGCAAGCGCATGATCCCCTTGTCGATCGCGCCGGTGAGGCCAATGAGAAGGATGCCGCTCGCAAAGCAGCCGGCGGCGACCATGACGGCGGCGCGAAAGACGAGGAGGGGCGGCTGATGGAGCGCGAGACCCGCGGCGCCGACGAGCAGCCCCAGCATCATCGTCTCGATCGTGATCAGGCGGAAGCGCCAGTAGAGCGCCTGCGCTTCGGCCTTGGCGGCGGCGCGCCGCTCGATGAAAGCTTCGAGCGCCGGATCGGGTTCAAACTCGAACCGGGGATGGCTCCTGTCGGTGGAGGGCTTGCTCATCACAGCGCCTCCCCGTTGAGGGTAGACCCAAGGATCTCGGTCGCTTCGACGCCTGCCAGGTCGCAAATCGCTTCGAGCGGCGATCTTCCGCTACGCAGCCGCGCCTCGAACGCCGCCACCTCCTGCGGCGCGCTGGTGTTGATCCAATAGGAGAAGGGATCGACCACGAGCCGGGCGATGCCCAGACCCAGCGGCGAGTCGATGAAGACTTCGGAGTAATTGGGCTTGTTGTTGCGGACCGATTTCAGGAGATCGAGGACGAAGCCCGAATAATCGAGGATCTTGTTCTCGACGGCCCGGTCATAGGTCGACCCCTGGAGGAGGAAGCGGGTGGCGGCATTTTCGAGGATCACCTGTCCCGTGCCGCCGAACAGCAGCAGGTCGTTCATCGACTGGAGGACGACGCCAAAACTCCCCTGATATTTGCGCGCGCGCCTGTAGCCCTGACCGAAGACCTCGGCGAGGCGGGAAAGATCCTGCCCGTCGGTGCGGGTCATGAACTGGGCAGCTTCATCGCACAGGACAAAGCGGGGCCGGTCGCGTGCGGAAAGATAAAGCTCCTGGGTGACCGCGTTCACCACCACCATCACGATCACGTTGAAGAGATCGGGCATGGCCTTGAGGCGCTCAAGCTCAAGCACGACGAACTCGTCGGCGGAAATGTCGAAGGTCGAGGGGCCGTTGAAATAATGGCCATAGGCGCCCGAACTGGCAAAATCGCGCAGGTTGAAGGCGAGTTCGCGGGCGGTAGGGATGAGGTGATCGACTTTGTCGAGATCGCTTGTTGCATAAGCGGGATAGGCGCCCAGCCAGTCACGGACCGCATCGATGCCAGCCTCGGCCCGTCCGCTGTCGATCGTCCACTGGACCGCGGACTTGAGCAGGTTCCATTCCGACGTGCTGACGCCCTTGCGAGTTGCGGCATTGGCCATTTCCGCGACGATCGCGACCGCCATGGAGATGGCCGACTGGCGATCGTCGCCGTCGAGCGCGAATCCCATGTCGAAGGGATTGAGGACGAGATGCTCCTCGCCAATGTCGATATATCGCCCGGAGCAAAGGGTGCAGAGCTTGGCGTAGCTTCCGCCGATATCGATGATGCGGATGAGCGCGCCTTGCGCATAATATTGCTGGCAGAGGTTATTGAGCAGGAAGCTCTTCCCTGCGCCGCTCTCGGCCGAGACGATGAAATTATAATTGTTGATGCGCGGGTCGAAGAGATCGAGCGTGATAAGCTGGCCCTTGCGCCCGGCATAGAGGAGGGCGGGGCGGCCCCCGCCGCGAAAGTCGGTCTGCACCGGAGCCAGCAGCGTCGCCGCCTTGGCGGGCATGGGCAGATCGCGCTCCAGCATCTTGACCGTGCGCCGGTCGGGATAGAAGCCGAAGGGCAGGGCCATCGGCAGCAGCACGGGATTGAGATAGCTCTCCTCCTGCATCATCCAGGGGAGCGGTTCGCTTTCCCAGAGGCGCTTGGCGCGCGCCGCCATCTCGCGGGCCTGCGCGCTGTCCCGACCGAAGACCCAGATGACCGGGATCACCGAGACGAAGCGGCTGTTGCCCGCCTCGTCGAGTACCCAGCCAATTTCCTCGATCTGCTTGCCCACCTCGACCGCGAAACTGCCGGCGGCCTTTTGCGCGGAGAGGATCTGCGCGCGCTTGTGGATCTCGAAGCTCGAATGATCGAAGAGGATGTTGAGTGTGTAGAGGAAGGGGCCGCCTATCTGGTCACTGTCCTCGGATGCGCCACGCATTCCGCCCAGGAGGCGGTTGCAGCGCTCGGCGGTGACGCGCCGGGCCGGCGACTTGGGTGTCAGGCAGCGCGCGACCTGGTCGCCGAGGAACAGTTCGGGGCCATCGAAGACGAGATCGGGGCCGGCATCGATCAGTTGTTTGCGCACCGGGCGCGCGGGCATATCCTCGCTGCCGCGGGCGAAAACACCCGGAGCCGCCGAGAACACGCCGTTGAAGATGCGGCGATAGAAGGTGACCAGCGCTTCGGGCGCGAGGCGGGCGATGCCGAGCTTGGAGAGCTGCTCTTCGATTTGACGGCGCAGGTCGGCCCCGAGCGGCTTCCTCGTCTTGATCGAGAGGAGCAGGCGGAAATTGCGCAGCGGAATGCCGTGGAGGGCATCAAGCCCCTGCGTCCCTTCGCGGAGATAATCGCGGGTCCGGCGCGCCGAGGCCTGGATCAACGGATCGGGCCGGGATTTGAGATCCAGGAAGGCGTCGAGCGCGTCGTCGATCAGCGGATCGGCAAAACAGTGAAGCTGGACGACGGTGCCCGGCGCGAAGTGGATATTGAGGAGGCCGAGCAGCGCCTGATGGACATGGGCGAAAAGATAGGCCGACGGGATGAGTTCCCAGGCCTGGCCCCAGCCATCGTCGATGCAGAGAAATGCCTCTTCTTCCTCGACCCAGGCGACCATCGGCAGAAAGTCGGAATAGGCATCGCGCGAGACGCTCTGGCGCAGCCGCTCGAAGGTCATGCCGCCGCCATGGCGGGTGCCGGGCGCCCTCATCGGCCCGACTCCTGTGGCTGTTCCTGTGGCGACGCGGGAAGGTCGCTCGTCTCCATGGGCGCGGGCTTGGCTTTCACCTGTTCGAGAACGGGTACGCGGGCCGCGGGATTGACGGGGGTCACCAGATAATCGCCGACCACCCATTGGGGCTTGTCGAGGATCGAATAGACATAGCGCGGCATATAGAGACGGTCGGGCCGCTCCCGGTCGGCATAGGGGAGGATGAGCGTGCGGATCGTGCGGCCGGGGCGCAGCATCGGCGTCACCGGCGCCTCGACCAGGCCCTGAAGCTCGCGATAGACGCTGTCGCGATAGCCAAGATAGGGCGTGGCGGCCTTGCCCCGGGCGCGTCCCGTCGATCCGTGGGACGCGGCAGCAGCGCTGCCTTTCAGGATCTTCTTGTCGTTCGTGACATTGGGATCGGACCGCGACACCGCGCCGGCGACCGCATCCTCATAGGCGCGCTCGGGGTGGATGCACTGGCCATGGTCGCTATTCTTGCAGCTGAATTTTTCCGGGTAGGGCGACATGACCGATCCGATGGCGGTGCAGGCCGGCAGGGATGCAAGGATCAGCAGCGGGGCGCCGGCGCGGCGCAGGGGTGAAGCTGACGAGAAAGAGAGTAGCGGCATGGGCGTGTCTCCTTGTGTGAGGCGCGGGCGCATCAGAATTTGCTCCCCGCTGTCGGTTTGATCTCGAGGGCGACGCCTTCCTGGATCACCACGACCACATCCTTGGCGGCGCCCACCTCGACGATGGGACCGGCCTGGCGCGCGAGATCGAGATAGAAGTCGGTGAGCTTGTCGGAGGACTTGGAAAGGCCGCCGGCGATGCCGGACTTGGCCGCATCGCTGGCGTCGAGCGACCGGACGGTGCCGAGCGCGGAGACCGAGGTATCGCCAAAGGTGTTTTCGACGCTCTGGCTCATGCCTGAGATCGTGCCGGCAATGAAGCTGCGGGCGAGCGCGGCCCCGGCGCGGGTGACGACCCGGCCCGACAGCCCCTTCTTCCCGTCGGTGTCGACGAAGAAGCCCTTGATCGGCTGATCGACCACCGAGCGTTCGTCGAAATCGACGCAGGAGAGGGAGACGAGCTGGACCTCGACCCGCTCCTTGGCGAGGCTGCCGGTCGCATTGCCGATGACGAAGCAGCCAGAAAGGTTCGCCTTGACATCATTGGGCAGCACGGCGGGCGCCTGGACACGGGCGATCAGCGGTTCCGGGTTCGAGGTCGCGTCCCGGCTCGCCAGCGCGTCGATCCCGGTCAGCAGCCGCGCCTTCATGAAACCAGGCGGCAAATAGATCGTCCGGGTCTTTTTTTTAACGCTTGTTGCCCCCTTGTCGCCCGCGTCGGCGGTGAGCGCGGCGGTTGCCGTTCCGATCGAGCCGACCTGGCGCTCGACCGGCGGGGCGGGCGGCGCGGGACGGGCAGACGGCACGGGTGGCGGTGGCAGGCTGCCGTCGGCGCTTTCCAGCTCATGCGCGCTGGGGCTTGGCGGGAAGGCCGGGATGTCGCCGGGCATGGCGCTCGGCAGGTCGCCTTCCGCCGCGTCCGTCGAGGAGCGCGCGCCCGGGGCGATCTTGCCCTCCTCGATCGCGGTGACCCGGTCGCCCAGCAGCGCCTGGCCATCGAGGATTTTCTTGAGATCGCCCCGCACCTTGGTCTCGAGGCTGTCACCGCGAAGGCCCGCGCCCATGTCGAGACGGGAGGCGGCTGGTGCTGTCGGCGCTTCGTCCTTCGATCCCGTCGAGGCCGTGTAGAGGCCGTAGCCGAACATCGCGATCACCACGCCGACGCCGGCCTGCCGGGCGCGCAGCTGCTGCTTGGCGCTCAGACTCGCCCAGCGGGCTTTCAGGTCGAGGAGCGCGGGGCCGCGACCTCCATTCTGCGCGCCGCCGTCCTTTGCGTTGTCACCAAGGCCTTCCTTCTTGGGCGGGCGGGAATAGCCCTGCATCCCGGCATGTCTCCGCTGGGGGGGCGCAGGCGAAGCGGGATCACCGCTACCGGCACCTGTGTTGCCGGGGGTTTTGTCGTCGGCGCCACTCACAGCGCTTCTCCCCGGCGCAGCAGGATGAGCCGTGCGCTCTCGCCGGCGCGGAGAGACAGGCGATCGAGGGTGACGCTGAAGATGCGTGCGCCCATCGCAGTGCCAAGGAACAGCCGCTCGTCAATCTCGGTATCGGCGCTCGCCTCGATCCAATATTCCGAAGCCGAAAGCCCCGTGCCCTCGATTGCGATGCGGCGGCGCTCGGTAATGCGGATCGCGGGCGCGGCGCTGAGCGCAAGCAGCCTTGGCGAAACGGCAACCTCGGTGAAGCTGGCCGGCACTTGGTCCTGGAGCATCGAGAGGGTGATGGAGACGGCGCGCTCTTCCTCGACCAGCGGCCCCAGCAATTCGCCATTGGCGCGGGCGCGCTGGCTGGCGCCGGGCGCAAGCGTCACGGTCTGGGCAGGAATGTCCGAGGGCTCGGCATAGAGCGGATAGCTCGCGCCGTTGCAGGTCACGAAGAATTCCGAAGGGGCCGTCACATAGCTGCGGGTCACCTGGCCCGCATCATCGCTTTCCTTGACGAGGAATTTGACCCAGGCGTCGGCCCCGGCCTTCTCGACCGCGATCGCTTTTTCGGCGGAGAATTTGACGTCCTCAATCTCGCCGCCCTGGCAGACGAGATGATTGATGTCCCGGTTGGAGAGGCGGATGCTGCTGGTCTGGTCGGGCAGAGCCATGATGGTTTGCGCGAATGTCGGGACAGGAAGACAGGCGGTGATGAGCGCCGCGGGCGCGCAAAGGCGCTTACCGAAGTTCGGCATCGAAATTTTCCTCGGCTAGAGACAGGAGCCAGAATCGGCCGGCATCGATTGTGTAACGGATGCGCAGATTGCCCCGGAACTTGCGGATGACGCCGCCGATGACGCGCACCTTTTCGACCGGCACCAGGATCTGGCGGTCGGTCCAGGTGACAGGCTGGTCGGGCCGGATATAGGTCGCGATCGAGAGCGTCGGATTGTTGGCGAGCTCGTCGAGGATCGCGTTCAGGCTGTCGCGGATGCCATTATAGGCGGTGGGGTGGACGATACTGAGCAGTTCCTGAAATTGCCGGTCGGCCGACAGCGCGGAATAGGTGCCCGAAAGCGCCACGATATTGCGCGTCATGGTGCGTAGATAGGCGGGCGAGGGCTTGCCACCCGTCACATAGAGATCGCCGCCGGCGCCGAAGGGGACCACGATCGTGCGCTGGTTCTGGCTCGTCGTATAGAGGGCGATCCCCAGGACCGCGGTGATGCCGAACAGGCCCGCGATCGAGAATTTGAGGAGGCGGTTCTCCTCGAAGAGGTTGGATGAGCCCTGGAGATAGCGATGGATGCCGAAGCTGGAGGGCTTATCCAGCAAGGGGTCGCTGGGCTCTCGGGCGGATGATCTGCCGAACATGGGATACCTCACTCGCAAAAGCGGGTCTGGGTCGGGCCGGGGTAGCGGGGGAGCTTGAGCAGCCCCCAGCGCCAGGCGAGATGGGGCATGAAGCCGCGCGGCTTGGTCCGCTTCCAGGGAATGAAGAGGAGAAGGACGCCGAGGAGCGACCAGCCCACATATCCGCCGACGATGACGGCGACGAAGATGGTGGACACCACGACGATGAACTCCTGCGCGTCGAACCAGAGTATCTGGACCGGCTTGTGCAGAAATTGGGGAAGTCTCTCGTCCACGTCCTTCTCCCTTGCTTCATCACGCCTCGACCAGGCGTGATTGTTACAAGGAGCGACCATCCGCTCCCCGTATCCGGCGTGGACCCGGAACATGAGATCCACGCCAGTCCCTGTTTCAGGCGGCTCTCAGACCATCATGCCGAAGGTCTGGAGGATGGAATCCGCCCGGATCAGGCAGACGGCGGCGACGATCGTCGGGATGCCGATCATGATGTTGGAAAAGAGACGGCTGACCCCGAACAGAAAGGCGGCCACCCCGCCCACGAAGCCGAGCGGCCCTTTCACCCCCTGGTTCACCACGATGTCGTAGATATCGTAGCCAAGGTCGCCGGCGGCCGGCGCCTGGAAGGCGTGGGCGGCCGATGCCAGGGTCATCGCGATAAGCAGGGTTCCCACGGCATCGGCCAACGCAAACGAGAGGCTGCGCATCCGGTTCCGGGATTGGGCAGGCAGTGAGGCAAGTTTGAGCATGGCTTTTCTCCAGGCAATAAGGAGCCTCCCCATGAAAATGCCTGCCGGCACCGACATGAGAATCGTTGACGGCCAGCGAAGGGATGGGTGGCTCCTTGGAAACGGGGCCCTGTCGCCGGCATCTGTTGCTCAGGGAACGGGCGCTTGTTCGTCCGTCGCCGTGAGCCCGCCAAATTTGGGGGAAATCAGCTGGGTGGCTTTTTTGGCGCCCGCTTCTCATCGAGCCAGGCCTCGATCTCGGCCTGCTGGAAGCCGGAGATGGCGCGGCCATCAAGGATGAGGGTCGGCGTCCCCGATATGCCCATGGCTTTGACGGCCTGCGCATTGGCGGCGACGCGTGCCGCGCCCTCCTTGCAGGTGGCGAGCGGTTTTGGCGCCTCTCCGGCATAAGTGGCGCGGAAGGCGCCAGCCTGATCCTTCGAGCAGAGGATATGCTCGGCCTTGGACGCGGCTTGCGGGTGGATGCCGCTCACGAAATAGATTTGCCGACGTACCGGCTTTCCTTCGGCGGCCTTCGCCGCCCAGAAGCGATCGAGCGCGCGGCAATAGGGGCAGTCGGGATCAGTGAACTCGATGACGGTCGGCGCGCCCGGCGGTCCGATGGTGAGCGCCTGGGAAGGCTCGAGCGCGCCCAACTTTTTTTGCGCGCTCGCATCCTGGGCGAGGGCGGTCAGATTGACGCCGTTCTTGTCGTAAATGGTGGCGAACAGCAGATGGTCGCTCTGCGGCGCATAATAGAGGATGCGGCCGCCGGCGCTCGCCTGGAACAGCGGGCCCTTGACCGGCGCCGGCCCGAAATCCTCGAACTGAAGATTGGCAAAGCTCTGATGAAGGCTCTGTTCGGCGGCGCGGGCTGCCGCGGCAAGGTCCGCCGGTTCGCCCGGTTGCGGCTGTGCCATCGCAGCACCGGGAAGGAGGAAGGTGGCGCAGGTGAGGACTGCGGAAAGATTGCGGGAAGGCCTCTTCATCGGGCTATCTCCTTCAGGGGCAAAGCGGGGGAGTTCAGCAGGTCCGCATCAATCCTGACCCTGGAGCCCAGCTGCAACGAACGACGCGGTTCGACTGGGGAAGTGGCGTCTGCGCGAATGAAGAAATCTCCGTTCGCCTGCGCTATGTCGAGATGCCCCAACGGGAGCGCTGCCGCAGTTCCGGCGCTTGGGTGCGCCGCTCCGCATGGGTTCGCGATCAGGCCGGACAGGAACAGTCCAGCCACGATCGCCGGTTGATTGGCCGACATCATCATCGTCTCCAATGCATGACGAAGCATTGCGCCTCGTGTGGGTCTCCATGGGTTGGCGGTGGACGCTCAAACTGGAAATCGGATCTGTGCCTCGTCGCCCCATGTCGGGATGAGCCGGTGGTGCGCCAACCTTGCGGGCATCCGCAATGGGCAGGGCACTGAGATGCCGAAACCGGCACTGAAGTACCGGAATCGGCATCTCAATGCCGATTTCGGCATTTCAGTGCCGATTTTTTGATCAGGAAACGCCTTCAAATTCGCGGATGCCCGTCAGTAGCATGGGGGTGGTCGCGCGAATCACAAAAGGGGTTGAGCCATGGTCGGCAACCGATCGAGGACCTACAGATTGTACCTGTCGAGCGAGGGCACCGACCTGTTCCTCGCGTGCCACTATCGATTGGCGCGGATCGCCAGGAGCTTCATTCCCTATGGCGCGACGCTATCGGTCGCGCTTCTGCTGATGGGGTCCGTGGATACGGACGAGCTCGTCGCGGAACTTACCATGCCCTCGCTCAAGAAGTTGGTGGGGAATGAAGAACATTATGTCGGGGCATCGGCGCAGCTGAAGCCCTTTGCCGGCGCCATTCTCGAACGCGTCGCCGCCTCGGACCATATCGATGCGCGCCCGACGGTCGCGAAACTCCATGTCGCCGCCATTGCGATCATGGCGGCGAGCGAGGATCGGGCTCTGGCGCGGGCCTTTCGACGGCTTCCCGACACTTTTCGGCAAGGCTGACCGGGCGTCGAACAGCGCGTCAGGCCGCTTTTGTAGGGCGGGCCTCCACCATGAGTTAGGGTGGCGACGCGGCATCTCTTCTTCAATTCGGGTAATTTGACCGTCTGTCTGCGGACCCAAGCGGCTCGCCAACTGTCAAAATGGTACCGATAAAATTTGACCGACGGCATATTTCACCCAAATCTTGGGTCATCGGAATGTGCATGGATGCTTTGAGACGCGATCAGGGAGGACCTGATGACCTCATCTCAAAGCGGCGCCTTTGAAGAAGGGGCGTCGATACTGGCCGAGGTCAAGTCGATCTCAGGTCGCCGCATTGAAGAACGGCGCAGGCGCCATCGCATTACGCAAGAGCAACTTGCCGCCGATGTCGGGATCGGTGTGCGGTGGCTCAGGGAAATCGAATCGGGCAACCCGAAGTCCCGTTTCGATGACCATATCGCCTGCGCCCATGCCCTCGGACTGTCGGCGGCGCATCTCCTCATCCCCATGATGTTTCTGGAGCATCACATGCACTTTCCCCGCCATTTCTTTCTCGATGACATGCGCGACCTCGAACAGCTCTGTATCGAATTCATCTCCGGTCTGAACCTGCGGACTTTCCTCAAGCCGGCCGACGGCGGGCGCGGTCCGACCGGCACCGGCTCATCGGCATAGGCAGTCCGCATGGCGCCGGAAACCGTCATCGCCGATCGCGTCTATCGCGAACTCAAGCTGCTGATTCTGCGCGGTGACCAGCCACCGGCAGCGCCGCTTGTGGTGCTGGCCCTCGCGGAGCGCTTCGGGACCAGCATCGCGCCGGTTCGCGACGCGCTCCATCGTCTCGTCGGTGAGCGACTGGTCGCGATGCAGGGCGGAGGCGGCTTCGCCATGCCGCCCCTGACCCGGCAGCGAGCCTATAATCTCTACAGTTGGCACCGAGACATTGTCGAAGCGGCGCTCAAGGTCATGGTGAAATTCGAACGAATCGAACAGCCGCCAGCCTTTCTTGACGATGAGATAGCCGATCCCGTACGCATTGCCGCTGCCAGCGCCGATCTTTTCACGCAGATATGCGCCTGTTCGCCCAATGACGAACATCTTGATGCGGTCAGCATCGTTGGCGAACGTCTTCACACATTGAGGCTGTGCGAAAGCGTGGTGAACAGGCAGGCTCAGGAATTGCGGGAATTATGGACCATCGTCTGCGAAGGAAACAGACGCGCGATCCGAAATGCAATCTCCCACTATCATAAACGTCGCCTGGCGCGTGTAGACCAAATCGTGAGCGCTGTGCTTCTGGCGTCAATTGCGGACTGAAATTCTCCATCCATTTGCAAGCTTATAAGCTGTCAAAATGGCACCTTATAAGATCGGATATATGGCTTTCCTTCAATAGCATCAGTCCTGCCGCAAGACTGCGGTGAACTGATGGAGATGAAGATGAACAACATCAACGAGCATGAAGACAGCGTCGTCGATCTCGGCGTCGCATCGGTCGAAACGAAGGGCGCAGCGCTCGACGATTCCGACAATATCGGCGGCCAGGTCCGCCAGCTCGGTATCGCCGACGACTGACCAAGGGGCGCGCGCCGGAGGGCGCGCGTCTTTTTCATGATGGCCGCAAGCGTCGGAGAGCCGAAATGGGATACAGGTTGAGAAATGGCCTGTCCTTCTGCGTGACAGGGCAGCGCGCGATCTTCCTCGATGTCGCGGCCGACCGCTATTTTGGCCTGCAGCCGCAATGGGATCTGGCGTTCCGGCGGCTTGTCATGGGCGAGGCGCCGGGGTCCGACCTCGGCCATCTGGTCGCTTCTGCCATTCTCGTTGAAGACGAGGAAATCGACTGGCCGCCGCAGCCGGTTTCCATTCCCTGCGCGTCGCGCGAAGTGCCGCTTGATCCCGCGACGGGATCGATGGGGCAGCGGCTCGCTTTCATCCGAGCGCAGATCAGCGCGATCATTCGCCTTCGCGTCCGGGAGTTCGGCGTCATCATCGCGCAGATCGAGCGGCGCGCGCGTTGCGTCGAGATCGACCATGCCGGTCGCGCGGACCTGGAATGGACAGGCTGGGCTTCAGCGTTTGCCGCCAGTAACTGGTTGCTGCCGCAAAGGGGCCAGTGCCTGCCCCGCTCGATCGCCTTTCTCGAGGTCCTGCTCGCCGCGGGCCTCAGCGCAAAGCTGGTCATTGGCGTCAGCGCATCGCCCTTTTCCGCCCATTGCTGGGTGCAGGCCGATGACATGGTCCTCAACGATCGGCTGGAGAATATCCGGCCCTTCGAGCCGATCCTGGCGATCTGATGCTGGGGCGCTACCTGATCCTGATCGACTGGAATGAAGAGGCTCTGCCGCGCAGGCAGGCGTTCGTTCAGGAGCGCACGGGTCTTCGATATTGCACGCGCATTGGGCAGGCCATCATCTGGACAAGCGCGCCCGACCTTGTTTTGCTGCTGCCTGACGGTTCGGGCGGGGTGATTGGAACGCTGTTCCCGCGCCATGGCCCGGCCTTCCCGATCACCATGGAGGACAAGCAGTGGCAGGAGGAGATGCGCACCGGCGCCGTCCTGCCGACACTGCGCGACCGATATTGGGGCGGCTACATCCTCTCTGCGGAAGGCGAGGGAATGATGGAACTCGCGCGAGATCCCGGCGGTGCGATGCCTAGCTATTTTCTCCAGATGCCGACGGGCTGGGCCGCGTCGTCGGATGTCGATCTTCTGGTCGAAGCCGGCCTTTTGAAGCGCGCCATCGCCTGGGATCAGATCCCGCGATATTTGATCGCGAAGGACTTGCCGAATAGCGCGACGGCGATCGAAGGCCTCCACGAATTGCTGCCCGGCACCTCCGTCCTGTTGAAGCCTGGAGAGCAGGAAGTGACGCGCTTCTGGTCACCCTGGGATCATGTCAGGGAAGCCGAACAATGGGACAGCGAGGCGGCGGCTGAACGCCTCCGCAGGACCATTGATCATTGCATCGCTTCCTGGGCCTCGACCTCCAGCGCGATCCTTTCGACCCTTTCGGGCGGGCTTGACTCCTCGATCGTCACGGCTGGCCTGTCGAGGGCCGGGACGCCGTTCCAGTGCGTCACCCTCGTCACCGAAAATCGCAACGGCGACGAGCGGGATTATGCGCGCGCCATGGCCGCGTCGGTCGGTGCGCCATTGCTCGAAGGCTTCTACGATCATGGCGATATCGACCTCTCCCGTTCGGTCGCGAGACATTTTCCCAAGCCCATCGGGCAGATCCATGAGGTGGCCTATCATGCCCTCGTCATGCGCCTGGCGCGCGGTTGCGGGGCGGATGCCGTCCATACCGGAAATGGCGGCGACAATATCTTCTACAACAGCAGTTCGGTCCGCCCATTTTTCGATTGCATCCATGCGCGGGGCATCGGTGGCGAGGCTTTCGCCACGCTGCGCAATATCGCGAAGGTGACCGAGACGTCGTTTTCGACAGCGGCCTGGGAAGTGCTGCGCGCAATCCCCCATATGCGTCGGCCCTACAAATGGGTCCGCAATGGCGAGGCCATCGCCGATGATGTGATGGCGGATTTGCAAGCCAAGCCGTTGCGGCACCCTTGGCTCGATGAGCAACTGCGCTCGCGTCCCGGTAAATCCGGGCAAATCGCCTTCCTCCTGCGGGTCCAGAACCATCTTGAAGGCTATCTGCGCGAACATGGGATGCCGATGGTCAACCCCCTCATGTCGCAACCGGTGGTCGAAGCGGCATTGGCCATTCCGACCTGGAAAATGCTTGAGGGCGGGCGGGATCGTGCCATCGCGCGAAGGGCCTATCATGATCGCCTCCCGCCGCTGGTTCGGGACCGGCGGCGTAAGGGAAGTCCGAGTGGCTTTGCGATGGAGGTGATCGAGCGCAACCACCATGAAGTGCATGAGCGGCTGCTGGACGGCGAACTCATGCGTCGGAAACTTCTGAACGGCGCTGCGATCGACGCAGCGCTGGCGCGGGGACCGGCCATGGGATTGAGTTATGTCCGGCTGCTGACCCTGCTCGATATGGAGGCCTGGATCGCGCGCTGGAACGGGGCTGGCGGTTGAACCGCCAATGACGAGGAGTCCGGGCATCGAGTGTCAAGTGCGCAAGCGGACTGATCGGTAACGCTGCCAGAGAAGATCACGCCTTGCGGATCATCCTTGGATCATAGAGCCATTTGCGCACCTTCCGGGCCTTGATCCCCTTGGCATCGGGGTGCGCGGGATTGATGAGGAGATTAGTCTCCTCTGGCACAATGACGGAAGGGACGAGCAGCAGCGCTGTCCTTTGGCTCTGCGCCCATTGCGATCCGAATGAGATGCTGACCCGTCCCGCCGGTTCGGCATCCCAGCCGACCGGGAGATTGCCGGGTGTCGCGACCTCCGCTGATGCCAGCACCTCGTCCGGCACCTCGATTTCGACGAGGTAGCGATTGAGCGGCAACCCACCCGAGTTCAGATGAACGACCGTCTCCAGGCAGGCGAGTGCCCGGCTGCTCGCCGCATAGACGATGGCGACGCCGACCTCATTCCACCGGCCCCCGGTGATCTTGGCGCCGGCGCCTGACAGGTCGTCCGCTTCATAGGTCCTGGCGTCGGTTGCGATTCTCCAAAAGCTTGTCGTCACGCAAAGGCGCCGCTCTGGATTTGCGCAAGGGCGCGGGACACGACGGCCTGTCCCTCCATCGTGTCGAGAAGATCGATCGGATTGACGCCTCCCAGCGCCGGGAGAGGCTGACGCAGCCAGGACGAGAGCCATTCGGGCGCATCGAACCCATCCGTCTCGCCCGATTCCTCGACCATGTCTTCGAGCTGGCCGACCAGTTTTGCAAGGCCCAGAACCCGTTCACTGTCTTCCGTCGAGAGCGGCTGGTTGTTCGCCGCCTTCTTGTTCACCGTGGCCGTCTTGAGATTGAGCGCGTCGAACATGACCTTCTGGTCCACATGCAAGGCGGCGATGAAGCGCTTCAGGTCGCTGGCCGCCACGCCCTTCTTGATGACGCCGATTCGATCGACCGGCGAGGCACGGTACAGCGCCTTATAGGCAAAGGGGGGCGTGCCTTTCCCCTGCGCCTTGCGCGCGCCAGTTTCGAGTTCGGACATGGCAATGCTCCTTTGAGCATTTATATAGCTCCTTTGAGCGTCATTCGCAAGGAAGGCGGTGGAGGCAGCCATGCCATCGGTCGCCCATCAGCTGCCGACCGGCCGGTTTTCGCCGACGGCGGCTTGATCCTGTGCCGCCCGCCGCATCTCGGCCCAGCGATCGACTTCGGGCGCATCGTCATCCGAAGGGTCGGGACGCTTACCCCTCAGCCAGAAATCGAACCATCGCAGGTTCCGCTTGTAGATGCCCGCCCGATGAGCGGGGTGACGCTTGATGTGGACCTCATCGGGGAAGACGTAGAGATCGATCGGGTGTTTCGCGGCCCGCAGAGCCCTGACTGTTTCCAAGGCCACGAGATATTCGCCGTCGGCGGCCTGCATGAGGATCGGAAAGGCGACCCGCGAGGCGTTGCGGGCGAGCGAAATGTCTCCCCACATTTGCGGCTTGTCCTCAGGGGAGGCAGGCCAACCGAGGCTTTCATAGTGACGCTGGAGGGAAGGCCCCAACACCCAGGTTTGAGAGGGCTCCCAGCAGCAGCCGCTCACCACCGCGGCC
Source organism: Sphingobium sp. 22B (assembly GCF_001580035.1). Classification (NCBI taxonomy): domain Bacteria; kingdom Pseudomonadati; phylum Pseudomonadota; class Alphaproteobacteria; order Sphingomonadales; family Sphingobiaceae; genus Sphingobium; species Sphingobium sp. 22B. The sequence continues at coordinate 56,233 of NZ_LTAB01000001.1, forward strand.
TTGAACAGACTGCTATGCAGCGCCGCATATTGGACGGTCGTCGATCCATCGCTGAGCCCGGTGATGCCGATCTGTTCCGGGTCGGCGACCCCGGCGTCAATGAGCTGCCTGACCTTCGTTTCGATGGCGGACAATATGCTTCGCCGCTCCATGAAGCCGTCATTCTGCCGCCGCTGTCGCTCTATCGATGGGAGGCCCAGCCCGTAAAGCGGGGAGCGCGGCCGCTGGACGTTTAGAACCAGATATCCGGCGCGGGCGAAGAGCTGGACGGGATATTCATCGCCCGTACCGCCTCGAAGGAACCCGCGGCTCTCATATTGCACGACGATGAGCGGGTAGCGGCGTCCGGGTTGATAGTCGGGCGGATAGACGAGATCTCCGAAGCATTCGATGCCCTGATCGTTCTTCCAGAGCAATCGTTCGACCTTGCCAAGCTTCAGCGTCCCAAAGGCCGGGTTCGGGTCAAACAGAGGGACGGATTTCCCGGTGCGCAGGTCGATACGACTGAGATAGCGTGGGTGGGTCGAGCCTTCCCGCCCACATAGGACATCATCGTCGATCGGCTTGCAGTCGATGAGCAGATCTGATGTCGCATAGAGCCTGTGGGGTTCGGCCGAACCGACCTTCCATTCATAAATCGCCATCTCATTCTTCGCCCAACCCTCGCGCCGGACGTAGCGCACGGCGCCTTTGGAAGAGAACCAGGGCGCACCTTCCACCTCGGTACAGGCGCTGCTTTCGCAGCGGCTTTCCTTCCCTGCCGGACCAGCGGCGATATGATCGAACCCTTTGTCATCCCGCACCGTTGTCGCGTGAACGCCCTTTGCGGCTTGCGATTCCGCGATCGGTGCCGTCAGCAACGCTTTCTCTTCATCACTGGCCGCGCGGATGTCACCGTCACTGATGCGTACCGCCTTGTAGACATAGGCGGGGCGGCCTCCTGGAAAGGGCCAGGCCGAGGCGAACGGAAAATAGCGATCATCATAGCGCAGCCCCGAACGGGATTCCCGGCGCAGAGCCGTTGCCTGCGCGGAACCGTCGCGGACCTTGTAGATGATCATGCTTCCATCGCGACTGAAGCGGAAATCGACGATATCCTGCGGATCGGCGCCGATGGTCCGGGCTTTCAGCTTCTCATCCCACAGGCGGAGCTGCAGCCGCCCGTCGATGAATTTGAGATAGGCGAGACGCTTTCCGTCGCCTGACCATCTCGGCGTGATCAGTTGGGTGATGCCCGATGGGAAGCCATTTGTTCCGTAGAAATCTTCGAAGCGAAAGAAGGCGACGCCCGGCCCGGAATCGATCAACGTCGAGTTTCCGTCGCGATCCACAAGGGTGATGCCGGTACAATAACTGTCCCCTGCCACGCTTGCGCGTCGGACACCGACCGCGACCCTTCGATTGTCCGGTGACAGCGTGAAGAAGGAACCGGCTTCCATCGCGGCATTGGGTCCAAGATCCAACGTCTCGATGAGGTCGCGATCCGCGATGGGACGAGGGCTGCCGGCTTGTGCGTCGGGCTGCAGGATGCGGGCGCAATCTTGTGATGCAGGTGCGGCCGGGACTGCGGCCGCACCTGCCCCGGATATGCTCAGAACAAGGGAAATGAGCATTACCAAGCCTTTGAGACGGTGAAGCTCAGGAGGCGCCCGATGCTGGAATAGTTGGTGGCGTCATAGGTCGGGTTGGTTGCCGTCGCGCGGATGGCCGAGGGCTTCTCATTGAGGATATTTTGCCCGGAAAGCAGGAAGGACCATCCGCCCAACAAGCCGCTCCCCTCGGGTCCCCAGCTGATCGTGGCGTCGATCGAGTGGAAGCCCGAGACCTTGTAGGTCGTCGTGGTTCGCGTGTCGTCCGTACCGCCGATATAATTATAAGCGAGGTTTGTCCCGATCGGCCCACGCTTCCAGCCGCCGCCGGCGCGACCGCGCCAGCGCGGCGGGTTGAAGATCCTGCCGGCCTTCACGATCGTCGGCTGACTCGCGCTCAATTTCTGATCGCTCTTGAGATAGCTGCCGCTCGCTTCGAGGTGGAACTGATTTTCTCCTGCCGAAAATTCATAGGAGGCGGAGGCATCGACGCCTCGGATATGCTGCCTGGCGGCGTTCTGAAGCTGGTTGAAGATGATAGCCGCCAGATTGGCAGGGTCGTAAGCGCCGCCTGTCTGGTTCTGGACGCCCAAAGGGAGATTGGCCGTCGCCGCCAGAACCTGTTCCAGGGTTGGGTTGAGGAGGATGAGGTCGGCATAATCAGCTTTGAAGGCCTGGGAGCTGTCGGCGATCGGGCGAACCACGCGGTTTTTGTAACGGACATCGAAGTAGCTGGCTTCAAGCCGCAGGCCGGGGATGCTTTGAGGCTTTGCCTCCGCCGTCAGGGTCAGGGTCGTCGCCTTTTCGGGTTCGAGATCCTTGCTGCCGCCGCTGATCTGGAGGACATTCCGGCTGGTTGGCGGGGAGGGGAGATAATAGGCCGGGAACAGGAGCACACCCTGCCGGACCGTGTTCTGTTGGCTCAGCGTCGGCGCCTTGAACGATTTTCCCCAGGCGCCCTTGAGCATCAGGTCGCTGATCGGCTGGTAGCTGATGCCGATCTTGGGGGTCGCAAGCCCACCAATATCGTCATAGCGCTCATAGCGAACGGCACCCGAGAACTGGAGCGATCGGATCAGGGGAACCGCGTTGCGATCGGCGACCAATGGCAGGAAAAGCTCGCCATAGGCGAAGGTTGCCGTCTGGCCATCATGATAGTTGAGGAGGGACGTGGTTGCCGTTGCGGTGACGCGCCTGATCGATGCGTCGAGGCCGTTGGAGCGAAGGCCCGCGCCGACCGCGAGCCGCGCATCGCCTCCCGGCAGAGCGAAAAGCGGGCCTTCGCCGCTGAATTCGGCCGACCATAGATCATTCTTGTACCGGACATGGTTCACGGCCGAGGCGGTGCCTCCCGAATAGATTTCCGCGATGATCTTGCTGTCGCTGATGGCGCGGGTGGCGCGAGCCGTGACTTCCCAACCCGCGGGTAGCCGAAACTTGACCGAAGGGCTGATGGAATAGCTCTCGATATCGGGGCGGCTGATAATGCCGCTTTGCTTCACATCGCCCGTGTTTGTGAAGGGAAGGGCGGCCACAGACTTGTGCCGGTTGTAATGAGCGTCGATCTCAAACTCGATAATGTCGGCCAGCGACTGGTGACCGGCCAGGACCGCGCTGACTTGCCGTTGCGAGGGGAGCAGGGTGTTGCTGGCCTGGCGTGACCGCATATAGGAGCGCTGCGATGCCGTGATGTCCGTCGCTTTGTTGAAGTCGCCCGCGATCATGAATCCGCCACTGTCCCAGCGGCGGCCGGTCACGGCGCTATATTGCTGCTGGACGTCGCCGCCGTCAGTGGCGGCGCCGAACCGAGCAGTCGTCAGCAAGCCGTCATAGTCCCGGCGGAGCAGGATGTTGGCGACGCCGCCCACCGCGTCGGACCCATAAAGAGCCGATGAACCGTCCGCGACGATCTCCACTCGCTCGATGGCTGCCAGGGGGATCGCGGAAATGTCAATCCCCTGGCTTACTGCATCATATGCGACACGATGGCCGTTCAATAGTGTGAGCGTGGCATCGGCGCCGAGGCCCCGCAGGTTGAGGGTGGAGGAGGATGTGGTGTTTTCCGAACCGGTCTGCACGCTGGAGATGACACCCGGGTTCTGCCCGCCGCTGAAATTCTGCGGAATGCTGCGGACAAAGGAGCCAAGGTCCGTATAGCCGAGTTCCCCGATCTTCTCTCGGGAAGCAGCGATGACCGGAGACATGGGCTTTGCGCCGCGAATGCGTGAGCCAGTAACGAAGAGCTGGTTGTCCGCCGCGCCTTCTACCTCCTCGCGCGACGGCGTTGCTCGCCCCCGGAGGTAAATGGTTCGCCCCCTGATGTCCGCATTGAGGCCGGATTGTGCAAGCAGGGCGGTGACGGCTTCCTCGACCGTGAATTCGCCGGTCAGCGCGGGCGAGCGGCGTCCCTGGAGCGACTTGGGATCAGCCACGAGCTGATAGTCATTTGCCCTGGCGATGGCGCGCAAACCCGCGCCGAGTTCCTGGGCCGGCAAATCATAGCTTTTCTTCGCTTCCTGCGCCGCAGCCTGCGGCGCAACCATGCTGACGCAGATCGCGGCGCTGCCCAGAAGCGCAAACTTTCCCATACCCATTTTCTGCCCCCTTGATTGGTCCGCCTCTTTGCGAGGCTCAAAACCAGAAGACGGGGCGAGACAGGTTTGAAGCTGGGCGCTTGAATTATTTTCTGGGGCTGAGGATCAATCTGCCCTTTTCGGTGCGATCGATGTCGAGGTCCAGAAACCCGCTGATCGCTTCCGCCACGCGCTCAATGTCGCGAATGTGGATGTCCGCGAATATCTCCCGGTCGCCCAGGCTCGCGGGCATCAACTCGATCCTGGTATCGCTGTAGCTGTTTGCTTCGGCGATGACTTCCCTGATCGGCACATTGTCGAAACTCTTCACGCCGTTCACCCATTGCTCGTCAGACCTGCGTGCAGGAATGACAAGGGTTTGCGGCTCATGTCCATGGCTGAAGGCCAAAATCTGGCCGGGCCGGAGCCGAATTTTTCTGGCAGGCTGTGTGTGCTGAGAGGTCAACTCCACCTCTACGCCGCCTTCGATCAGATGCACCGCCACATTGTTTCGGAATAGCACATCGAAGACAGTTCCGGTCGCACGCACCTCCATGCCGCCGGCCCTGACGAAGAACGGACGCTCGGCATCATGGGCAACGATGAACCGGGCGCGACCGCGCTTCAGCACGAGGTCACGGCGGTCCGCCGTCATCGTAACGGCGATCGCGGTGTCGGTATCAAGGACGACTTGGCTTCCATCGGCGAGCTTGACGGTCCGCACTTCCCCCACTTTCGTAACAAAGGGGGCTGGGGTCACTCCGCCCGCCATCTGCGGTGATTGAGTGCGGATGGTCTGGAACAGGATGCTCGCGGCTATGAGCAGGCCCAGGATAGACGCAGCCGCCAGGATCGGGACTGATTTGATCCCCAAGGGCTTTTGCACCGGAAGCCGGGGAGGGGGCAAATCGAGCACCCCGCCGGCATGGCCGGCGGCCTGCACATCGTTCATCAGGTCAAGATAGAGCTGCCGCCGAGCCGGCTTTTCCTCGATCCAATCGGCGAGCGACTGCGCGTGACGCTCCGGTTCATCGAGCATCTGCAACACCCATTTTTGAGCGGCCCGGCGATCCTGCGCCGTAGTCGCGCTGTGGTCCTCAGTCATTGTCCGCCTCCCGCTGACGGTCGATGAGCCGAATGGCCTTGAGCATATGCTTCTGTACGACCCAAAGTGGCTCTCCGAGATCCGATGCGATCTGCCGGTAGCTACAGCCTTCCACCCGATTGAGAAGGAAAATTTCGAGTGTGCGGGGGGCCAGTTGCTGGAGGATCGCCGTCCAGCGAGCCAATTCCTGGCGCGATTGAACGTCACGATGAGGGTCTAGGCTGGAGATCGCATTTACGCCGTCCTCGAGCAGGGTCAGTTGCCTTGAGAGGCGTGTGGAGCCGCGTTCCGCATGGTCGCGTAGCAGGTTGGTCGCAATCCGTGTCAGATAGGCACGGGGGCTTCCGAGTGAGGGATGCGGGGCGGCGCACACGAAGCGGGTCAGCGTTTCCTGGCTGAATTCGTCGGCATCGGCGGGGTTGCCGAGCTTGCGGGTGAAGAAACGCAATAGGCGAGGCTTCTCCCGTCGATAGAAATCGGAGAAGCTGAACCGCTCGCCGGTATCATTGCTCACAATCTGAAGGTCGATCCGGCGACCTTCACTTTCGCCCTGGCCCATTCGTCGCACCTATGTCCACTCGGGGCGACGGCCAAAGCCGGATGTTAGTAACCTGGCCATAAGATCAGGCGCGTGCGCCTTTACCGGCAAGCCGGCTGGACATGCGCGCACGCCACCCGGCCCAGAAGTCTGGTGCCGAGTTCTTATGGCTGGGGTTACTATGCCCCACTTCCGCTCTTTCTACGGAAGCAATGGCTACCTTGCCGGAACGACGAAGTTCTGCAACCTAAATAATGGGTTTGTGACGTTTTTGCTTCTCAGCGAGGATGACACCTCGGGCGATGAGGGGGGCGGTTCGCAGTGCGCCGCGTCGCCTTCGCCGGACAAAAATTTACCTATGAGATGGGTATCCGTCGGACGGCTTTTCCGCGGCCCTGGGGACATTCGCGACTGTCCGGTTCCGGGTAATGATCCGAGGAATGCGGACATTCATGGTGGAAGCGGTCATGACAGCTGCCGGCGATTATGCGCGCGCCGGACGTCTTTTCGGCATTCTGGTGACGTCCATCGGTTCCTTCCGAAAAGCAGGCTCAGTATTCGGCGTCAAAGCGTAGTTGTGGTTGATCTGAGACTTTCCAGAACATGGGATACGTCGTCACGATACCTTTCGTGTCGTGACGCCCACATCCGCCGGAGGAGCGCTTCATCGACGAAGTCGTCGAGCTTCGCCGTTCGTAGGCCCGCGACGAAGTTGGACAGATCCTCCATCGGCGGACAGTCGCTTGCCTGATGTACAACAGTCGCGAGCTGCTCGGGCGTCACATCGACTGCAGTAACGCCGATGTCGTGGACCGCCACCTCGAGTCCGGCGCTCATGAGGACGATCGACAGAACGGAGTTTACCGCCGTGCCACGCCAGGTGATGACGTGGGTGTCGCGCGCGGCTGGGATGAGAGCGCGCCGGTCAAGGCCGAGTTCGCGGAAGGCGTTCCTCCCCTGCAGGAGGAACTGCTTTCCGCCCGCGTCTAGATATGCCGGAACTTCGTGGTCGGACAGCACCTCCAGCATCGTCGCAGTGACCCGATCATGCAGCTGCTCGTTCGCAGGCCGGTCGAAACGAGGCAGTTTGCCGGAACGGTGCGGAATGACGTCGAGCACCTTGGCGCGATCGTCGACAGTCTCCACTCGCCACCTCCGGCCCGCGAAGCCGACGAGTGATCCAATGCCGAGAACGTTGGTGAGTGGGACGGTTCCAAGTGTCCGACCGCTCGAAACCAGCCGCCACTCCTCGTCGGTCTTGAAGACGGCATAGAAGTCACGCGCTTGGACCAATTCCTCCCCGGCCTTACCAAGCATGAGGATGCCGTCTGGCGATTGCTCAAGAAGGTCAGAGCCCTGGGGGCCGGCCCCGCGCAGGAGATCGGCGTAGTCTGTCGGCGCGAAGGCAAGGTAGCTGTCCTGCCCGAACAGGAGCTTGTGCGCCGCAGGCGCTCGGACTCCGCCCTGCGATGCGATGAGCGATAGGGTCTGATGCAGCGCCACGGTGGCTAGCGAGGAGTCCTCGGTTGAGGGTTCTACCCAGTTCGCCTGCAGCAGCCGGACGCAGGCGACAGCTCTCACCGTTTCGAGACGTAGCTTGTCCAGAGGATCGGAATCCGGATCGAGATGATCTTCGCGGACATAAATCCGAAGCACTGCCGGGGTCCCGCGGCGACCGCTTCGGCCAAGACGTTGCTTCAGACCTGACAGCGATCTGGGCGCCCCGACCTGTGCGACTGACTGGACGCTGCCAAGATCGATGCCGAGTTCGAGCGTCGTCGTTGCTACGGCAGTGGTTGGCTGGTCGCCGGCCTTCAAGCGCGTCTCCAGCGTTTCTCGCAGCTCCTTCGACAGGCTGCCGTGATGGGGGAAGAACTCCTCCGGCACGCTGTCGCGCTCCGACCGTTCGCGCAGACGGTCGGCAAGAGCTTCGACCGTGCGGCGCGATGCAGCGAACGCGAGGTTGTTCGATCCCCGCAGGTTCGAGAAGATATGGTCTGCGATCTGACTGAGCGCATCGCTCGCACCATTCTCAGCGATCTCGTCTATGCCTGCTCCCTCGGGCGGTTCCTCATAGCCACGGATCTGCAACCTGACCCCTGGTCCGCTCGGCGGCGCGCGAAGCACGTCGACGCTTTGTGGGTTCACTGCGTTCATCCAACGGCAGGCGGCGTCGGCGTCGCCCAGCGTAGCGGAAAGTCCAACCCGTCGCGGACGCCCGGCCGTTATCCTATCGACGCGACGGAGAAGGGACGCAAGGTGGAGCCCCCGCGGTCCCTGGAGGAAGGCATGGAGCTCGTCGACGACGATCCCATGCACGCCTCGAAACAGCTTGGCGGCGTCTGCGGGGCGACGCAGAAGCAGCGCCTCGATGGACTCAGGCGTGATCAGGGCAACACCGGCTGGCGTCTTGAGTAGCCGCGTCTTGGGGCCTTGCGGCGCGTCCCCGTGCCAGCGGGTGATCGGAAGGCCAAGACGTTCGCATAGCGGTTCCAAGCGCCTGAACTGGTCGTTGACGAGTGCCTTGAGGGGACTGATGTAGAGGATGCGAAGGCCGGCCCCCGTCATGTCTGCCGCTTCGGTGAGCAATGGCAGGAACGCGGCCTCGGTCTTGCCCGACGCCGTGCCCGCCATGATGATCACGTCGCTGTCCGACCCCAGGATCGAACGGATCGCGGTGTCCTGTATCTCACGCAGGCCGGTCCATCCCTCGTCGCGCACCCAGCGGCGGATTTCAGGATGAAGCCGGTCATAGGAAGGGATATCAGATGCGGAGGTCGACAAGCTCGTCGTCCGCCTCTGGTTCGTCGGGCTCTTCCTTGTCCGGCGATACAGCCCCGATCAGTTCATGCCACTGCGTGTCGGGGTTCTGCTCCAGAACGGAAAGGAACTGGACGAAGGCCTTGATCGTGTTGCGGGGGGTGCGGAAGTAGGCTTCTCCGATCCGCTTGTTACAATGCTCCATGAAGGCGGTCTTCGCCTCGTCGGGCACAAGGAAGGCCGACGCGTCGCCGAGCGCGAAGACCGACCTGATGTTCCCGAGAAGCACGAGGAGATCCTCGGGCGAGAGGCTTTGGAGCCGTATCACGGGTCCACTGAGGTCGATCCGCCCCTCAGTTGCGAAGCTGTTCTCTTCCAGCCGCGACTGGAGCGCCTTGTAGCTGTAGAGGCCGCGTCGGCTGTCGAGAAGAAATTCCGGCGTTCCGCCGAACACGAAGCCGAGCCCCTCGACGTTACCCTGAAGCACGTCGTTGAGCATCCTGAGAAGCTGTTCGTAGTTCTGGTTGCGCGCCTGTGAGCTCTGCAGCTTGTAGAGGTTGACCATCTCGTCAAAGACCACGAGGAGGCCGGCATAGCCCGCAATGCGGACGAACGCGGAGAGCAGTTTGAACGTGTCGTATACGTCGGCGTCGTCGATGATGCTGCGGACCGGAAGGGCCTGCCGCGCCTCCGTCTTGGTCGGATACTCCGCCCTGAGCCAGCGCAAGGCCGCCGCCTTGAGGCTGTCATCGCCATCCTCATGAGCGCGCCAGTAGGTCTTGAGCACGGTGGAGAAGTCGTGTCCGCCCAGCATTTCAAGCAGGGGTGTAAGGCGGCGGTCGATGACGCGCTCGACGGGCGAACCGCCGTCCTCGGCCTCGCGGACGCATTCCGTGACGAAGCGTTCGACGATGCTGGGAAGCGCGCCCCCCTCTGGCTTGGTGCGTGTGGCCATGTTCCGGACGGCTTCAGCATAGAGGCCGCGAGCTTGGCCTCCGGTCGCGTGCAGCCTGCGATCCGGAGCCAGGTCTGCATGGATCGTCACGCATTTCCGTTCGAGCGCGATGAGGCGAACCAGGTTCAGGAAGAAGGTCTTGCCCGCTCCATATTCTCCGATGACGAAGCGGACGGCCGATCCGGCGTCCGCGACGCGGTCGATGTCGCGCACCAGCGCACCGACCTCCTGCGAGCGCCCGACCTGGATATGCTGGAGACCCACCCGCGGAACGACGCCAGCCGATAGGGCCTGAATGATAAGATCCCGGTCCTTGCGTCGGATTGTGCTCAAGCGGTAACTCCCATCGGTTCAATTTGGTCAATGACTTCGGAGGACACGCGAACGTCGTCGTCGTCCTCGACTATGGGCTCGCCCAGGGTGTCGAAGCCCCATTCGTTGAGCGTCTCGATGGCTCCGTCCGGCATCAGGCGCAGCTCGGTCGCGAGCGCGTCGAATGCGATCCTTGACATAGGTCCGGTCAGCAGACGGACGAGAAGGTCGGAATGAGGAACGTCGAGGCCTGCAAAGGCCGATGCGGTGACGCTCGACTTGGGCGGCGGGGCGGGGGCGGGTTCAGGCTCGTCCTCGACGAAGATGGATGCGAGCATGGCGGACACCTGGGTCGTCTCGCCCCTGATCCTCTCAAGCCGCGCGGCGTCGATGGACACGCCAGATCGCTTCGGCTCATCCGGCAGTGGCACCGTGCGCTCGTCGATGGCTGATACCACTTCCACCGGTCCGACATCCTCGCCGCTACGATGCAGCGCCGAATAGAGCGCGCTCGCGGGAAGTCCGAGGGCGGCGTGGAGCGCCTCGAGAAATCTCACCTCGTCCGGCAGCACACGACCATCCGCCAGCACCGCCTCGACCGCTGAGGCTGCAAGCGCCGCCCGGCTCTCCGGCGCGACGTCCGTTAGCTTCTTCAGCGCTGCGCGGACCTTTGGTGGATCCGCCGCAAGCGCGCTTCCGCAAGCGAGGAGCCGGGTGATCTCCTCGTCCTTGAGTTCGGGTGTCGAGCGAAGCCGGCGCTCGATGGCGTCCATCTCCGATGAGGCGACTGTTCCGTCGGACACTGCGGCCAGCATGGCGACCTCGACCATTCCGCGGGCAGCGGCATATGCTCCTCGGTCGGGATCGACCGCCCCACCGAGACTTGCCGGGAACAGGGCAATGCGCCCGTCCATCCTCAGAGCGGCAGCTGGCCCATAGCGACGATCGGGCTCGAACCCGAGGTCGAGCGCATCGAGGGCGACGCCGATCTGTCGGACGCTTGCCGCCGGGAGCTTCTCGGAGCCGGCTTCCAGTTCCAGGCCGAGCGCGCGAGCCACATCGAGGACTGCCGCGAGACCGTCAACCGTCGAAAGGTCAAGAGCGCTTCGGCATTCGGCGAAGGACGCCCGTCCCCGGCGCAATTCGAGAGGTAGCAGAAGGTCGCCGCGGAGCTTTCCGCGAGCCTCCGGATCGCGACCGAGGAGCCGACTGTAGGTCGATAGATCCTCCATGCAGCCGTCGAGGATCGTGCGCAGGCCAGTGAGCGGAGCCTGCGTCCCAGAAATGTCAGGAAGATCCAACTCAATCGAGCGGAAGAACGTGTTGCTGGCAGCCTGATACTGGGAGCGGATCTTGGTCTTGGGACGTCGAACGCGCAGGCCCTCAGGGTTGCGGACGGCGAAGCGCACGCGCCAGAGGTCGAGCAACTCCTCAAAACACCGTTGCCCTGGGGTGCGGAGATAGACATCAGGCAGCGAAAGCACCCACAGCAGACAGTCATCTGCATCGAACGGCTCGTTTCGCCCGATGCGGTTGCCGAGCCGCACGCGCACATTGAGCGGCAGCTCCATTTCGTAATTGTGGGGCGGCGCTTGCCTCACTGGCTCGTCGCTGCTCTCGCCGTAGAGGCACGAGAGCGCCAGCAGCTTCGAGGCATAGGCGGCGAAGGAGTAGTTCTCTCCGTGAATGGAGAGGAGCCGACGGAGTTCCGCGAAGATTGCAGGTGCCTCTTCCTTGGCGTCATCTACCAGCAGGCACTGCTCGAGGCCGTAGAAGAATACGAATACGTAGCCGATCGGGATGGCGGGATCTTTCCGACCTCCCTCCAGCCAGTCGAGGTAGGTCCAGCGCGCCCGAGGGTCTAGTCGGTCGTAGCTCTGCCAGTATGTGAGTGTGTCGCCCGAGCGATCGCCTCGGGGATCGATCGGAAGAGTGGGGTCGATCCGGGTCTTGTCATGGGCGGGGTCATGCCGGGCAGGAGTGCCATAGTAGACCATGTCGACGGTTACGTTCCGCGTGCCCACCAGGACCGAAGTCGCCTCTTTGACCCAGCAAGAGGGAGCGCGTTGTCCCTTCGGTGTCGAGGCTGCTGGCTGCTGAGGCCGAGATGGAGGAACAGCCGGCGCTGCCGGCTTGGTCATCCGTCTCGCATAGCCCGACGCCTGCTCGAGGGTCGAGAACGAGTATCCGCCGAAGAGGTATCGGCCGTTTGTGCTGAGGCTTATGCCTTGGGGGACAGCATCGAAATTTGACGATTGAGAAGTGGACGATGTGGGGGATGCTCCCAGCGCGGGGCGCTGGGGGGCAACCTGCGGATCTATGTCTGGCGCAGGGGCGCCAGACATTATTTCGCCGAATCGGCGCGCGACTCTAGAGAGCCAACCTTCTGACTGGGCCATCACTCTTTCCCCCAACCCAGCGATACTGTCGCAAAGTCATGCGGATTGCCAGAGGCTTACGCTTCCCAAAAAGTGGCAGACTGATGTGAATCAGTCGATGTTAGCCGTAGAATAATAGATGCAGATATAGCAGCATGACGCGTCGAGCCGCCCGTGCGTGGGAATCACGGGAGGTCCTCGGCGGTTGGGGGAATGAGTGAAATGACGTTGTTCGGAATTCCGGTGATACCGGTGCTTGTGTTTGTGGTTCTCGTTGCTCTGGCGATCGCATTCTTCCGGTATTTCTTCATCCCTGCGAATCGGCTCGATGCGAACCTCAAGCAGATCATCGCGAACGTGGAGGCGGCGCGGGCAAAGGGCCTGAACGACCTCTCCAAGTGCTTTGAACCTGACCGCGCGATCGCGGCGATCTTCAACGAGTATCGAGAAACGCTCCATGTCCAGAAGGACTTGGACGTCCAGACGGGCGAGATGGTCGAGCGCGCCATTCGCTCGACGGTCCCCGCGGAGATGTTCCTCTCTCCCCACGCCGTGGTGGACAATCGCGTCCACGCCGAGTTCTTCAAGCATCTCCCCGGCATTTTCACCGGCATCGGCATCATCGGGACCTTCACCGGCCTTCTGACCGGCTTGAGCTCCTTCCAGATCTCGGACGACTCCGGCGTGGTCCGGAACAGCCTGACCGCCCTGCTGCATGGCGTCAGCGAGGCCTTCATCGTCTCGGCCTTCGCGATCATCCTCGCGATGTTCACCACCGGCCTCGAGAAGTTTCGTCTGAACAGCCTCTATCGGAAGGTCACCCAGCTCGCCCACGAGATCGACGCGACCTACGAGGCCGGCGCCGGCGAGGAGTATCTGGCTCGGCTGGTGACCTCCTCGGAGGACTCGGCCAGTCAGACCAAGATCCTGAAGGACGCGCTCGTCGCCGACCTGAGGGAAATCCTTACCGAACTCTCGGACCGGCAGATCAACGCGACCGTCCAGCGCTCCAACGAACTCGGGACGACCATCGCGGGTGCCCTGACCGATGCGCTCAAGGGGCCGCTCGACCAGATCGCCGGCGCGGTCGGCCAAGTCAGCCAGGATCAGTCGTCCGCGGTGACGAAGCTCCTCACGGACGTGCTCGCCAGCTTCAGCGATCGCCTCGAGAACATGTTCGGCACCCAGCTGTCGGGCATCGGTGACATGCAGCAGCGCACGATCGACGCCATGCAGACCGCGGTTTCGAAGCTGCAGGACCTCACCGACAACGTGGAGGCGGCCGGGACGCGCGCCTCCGATGCGATGTCCACCAAGCTGCTCGAGGTCGTGCAGGCGGTGGAGGCGAAGCAGGCCGCGATGTCGGAGGAGCTCCGCACCGTGATCGACGAGATCCGATCATCGACTGGCGAGATGCAGGAGGCTACCCAAACCCGCGTCCAGGGCATGCTGACCGCCCTCGGCGAAGGCATGGCGCAGGCAATCTCGGCGATCGAGAGGCAGGCTGCCGAACGCTCCAGGCTTCAGGCGGAGGAGGACGGCAAGCGGGCCGAGGCTGCGGCTGGCCATGTCGGACAGATGCGTGAATCCGTAGGCGCGATCTCCTCGAACGTCGATGGCCTCGTCGAGGCTATCCGGGAGATGACGGCTGGCGTCCAAACCGCGACCCGAGATGCATTCGTGCGGCTCAACGGCGGGGCCGACACACTCCTTGCGGCCGCCAACAAGCTGGAGAACTCGGGTCGAGAGGTTGTCGGGGGCTTCGACCGGATCGCCAACGTTACGACGGGTCTTTCGGAGGCAGCGGGCAGCGTCGCCGGAGCTGCGAGGGGTCTAGATTCCGTCATTTCGGACTACCGCTCGGCGCGGGACGCCGTCGCCACGATGGTCCAGGATCTCCGCGGTACGGTGGAGAATGCGTCCCGAGAGGCGAGCCTCACGGCGGATGTCCTCGGTCGGATAGAAGGCGCCACGCAGAAGCTGGTCGCGGCGCAGTCGGAAGCGGACGGCTTCCTCGACGAGGTCGCCGATGTCATCGGCCAGTCGCACGAGAAGTTCTCGGAAGGTATGCGCGGCGTCGTGGTCGAGGCGAACCGCGAGTTCCACACCCAGCTCTCGCGCGCCACCGGCATGCTCAAGGAGGCGATCCAGGAGCTGGAGGCCTCCCTCCCGTCCACCGGTCGGCAGGCGGCGTGATCTGAATGTTCCAGCGCGTTACTATGGGGCATCGAGGTCGCGAGGAGGGCGAGAAGCCCTTCTGGATCTCGTTCGCCGATCTCATGACCGCCCTGATGGTGCTGTTCCTGCTGGTGATGAGCGTGGCGCTCCTCGCGGTCACCCGCACGATCTCGGAGCGCGAGCAGCTCGAGGCCGAAAGGCAGGCGGAGATCGTCAAGCTCCTCGACCGCATCGACAGGGCTGCGAAGAAGCAGGGCATCCGCGTCGATAGGAACAGGGCCGTCATCGACTTTGGTGACCGGGCCCGCTTTGACTCGGCAAGCAACGCACTCAGCCTTGAGCAGGAACAGCTCCTGCGGTCCTTCGTCCCCGAGGTCCTCGCGATCGCCCGGGACAAGGGTGGGCAGCGTTGGCTGAAGAGGATCGTCGTCGAGGGCTTCACCGACCGGAGAGGTAGCTATCTCTACAACCTGAACCTCAGCCTTCAGCGCAGCCAGCGGGTCCTTTGCGCCCTTATGGCCCGGCCGCAGGCAGGCGAGCGGCCCATGGATCGTCGTGAGCTAGAGGAGATACGGCGGCTATTCCTCGTCGGCGGCTATTCATCAAACTCCGCGAAGGCGTCACTGGACGCAAGTCGACGCATCGAGCTTCGTTTGGAGTTCTTCGGGGTTGATGAGCCCGCAGCTACTCCGGTGGACGCGTTCGAAGGCGAGTTCGGCACATGCGCCCTCTGAGCCCTAGGATGGCGAGGCTGCAGCAGCGGCTGACCGATGTCGGCGCTGCGGCTTTCAGGGACATGCCAGAACCGGACCTCCGTGCTTTGAAGGGGCATGTTCAGTCGCTTCAGGCGATGCTCAGCGGAGCAGGGGCGGGCGCTGGCGCGTCGAACGACCGTATCCAGACGGAGCTCGTCAGATTTCGCGAGACGGGGAAGCTCCATGATGTTCGGTCTGCACGCCTGGTGAGCTGGGGCACCCGCCTCCGGTCGGTGGGTCAACCCGCCCTGATCGAGGACGGTGAGCGGTTCGATCCGCTCCTGAGCGAGATAGACTCATTCCGATCGATGCCCCGTCCATACAGGCGATGCTGGCGCGGGCTTCTGGACGGCTATGTGAACTACGACCCCGGCAGTGCGCGTGGGGCAGGCGATCGGAACTGGCGTGTCCTGCGGGAATATCTGAACGACAACCTTCCGCAGCTGGAGCGCTCCGGGCAGGCGCCTGACTGGCTCGCAGCGATAGACGACCATGCGAACCTTCTGACGGAAGACCCGTGCACCCGCTACGGCGCCGAGATCCTGACTGGTGAGGGGGATCCTCTCGAGATCCTTCGCCGCGATCTTTCAGCCGGCGACACGTCTTGGATCGGACAGCGGATATTCGAGGCGCAGATCGAGGCTGCGGTGAGGTTCGACGACCGTAGATTCCGTGATGTTCTCCCACGCGTCATCGGACTGATCGAGGAGCACGACGTGCTCGCCGACGAGGGCCTGTCCCGCGTGCTCGACCGCTACGCGGAATGCGCGTCGATCGAGGTCGATCCGGCGCTGTGTGAGACCTCCGTCACCCGGTGGGGCAATCCGTGGCTAGAGCGGAACGACACGCTCTGGACGCTGGTCCGTCCGGACACGCGAAGGATGGTGTCGTCCTGGCACAAGCTCCGTCTGATCGAGGACTTCTTCAACCTGCTTTCTGCCGACGGAATAAACGACCAGCGTCGCATCAAGTTCTGGAAGCGCCATGTCGATCAGATCAGCGACATGCACTTCGCGCTCGGCGACGCCGCGTATCGGGATCCGCGACCGAGCTTCAAGGCCCTTCGCCAGATGATGAAGGGACGTATGATGAGTCTGACGAGCGGAGGCGTCTCGAGCAACAACGCCTTCATTATGCGCATCGCGGGCCACGTCTATGTGGAGTTCGGGGAGGAGGGCAACGCCATGTTCGCGTTCGACGCCGCGAAGCTACCGTTCGACCTTACGAAAATGCAGGTTGCCGGCAACAAGACGGCTTTGAAACACCCGAGCCATGTCGCCCGCATCGTCCACAATAACGGTGCGGGAGAGCGATGGGAGCGTAGGGCCGACCGTCTCATCGCTTCCCTCTCAACCGCAAGAGGGGGCCCCCAGGTCAGTCATACGACGCCGTCTTACGGCGCACGTCCGTCCGCATCACCGCCGCCTAGTGCAAGGTCATCATCGACCGGTTCAAGCGTTGGCAAAGATGCTGAGCTCTTCGCGTTTCTCGCCAAGCATGGGATCAAGACCGCGGATTCGCGTGATAAGGGAGGTTCGCTCTGGGCTTACGCACCGCGTTCCGGTCCAGCGGCGAACGAACTCACCCGTAGGAACTTCGCCTGGGCGGAGCGCCGCGGCGCCTGGTATCTTCGCTCATGATCTGGGGTAGGAAGAAGGCCAAGCCGGAAGTCCGTCAAGCGACCACGCCATCGCTAGTCGTCGAGGAGGGAGGCATTCTCCTGCCTGCCGGCAGCGAGCCGACCCCCCGGTCAAAGGCCGCGGCGGCGCTTCTCGACCAGCTGGCCGACGAGGGGCTCGCGGAGCGGGTCGACGGTGGCCACCTTTTGCAGTGGACGCAGCTATTCGTTCTCCTTGAGGACGAGGAGGCAGCGGCGGAGCTTGAAATACTCCAACTCCCACCGTCCACAATGGCGGTTCCGAAGATCGTGAGCCGAAATTCGCTGACGGATCGCGACTTCTCGGTCGCGATCGACGGTTGGTTCAACGCTGACCGCGGCCCCGTATCCGGGGCGAGGCTTAGGGGCGGCGCGCTCGAAGCGGACGCCGGCCTCCAGCTTGTTTCTCCGCGCGTTTGGAGCTTGCTGGAACGCGTCCGGAGATTTGCACGTCGTCCAGAGGAAGAGCGCAACGAAGCCGACCAGCGTCGCGCCTGGGGAGAGATCCGTCAGTTGGCGGTTGCGGCTGGCGCCTCGCTTGATGACTTCCTCTACCGGACGGTGGTGCTCACGCCGGAGCGATTGCAGATGGCACTGCGTCGTTCGGAAGGATTGGGGCTGGTTGAGGTCGAGCCATGGTTTGAGGGCGCGCCAGCCGACTGGCTTGAAGCGTTCGACAGGTCGGGTCAGGTGCGTGACCGATACGATCTGCCGACGCCGGACGGAATCATTCAGGTGATGATCTCGCCCGAGGTGAGCACAGTGCTGCGCGAGGTCAAGCGCATGCCTGGTCGTCGTGTCGCCGGCGAGCGTGCCGAGGCTTTTCTCCTCAATCCGATCGCAGCGCTGGGACCGGACGCGGCTGCGGTCGTCGACGAAGAGCAGTTCGAGGAAGCGAAGCAGCAGGCGGGCATCGTGTTCGAACGGTTTGCCGCCGTGACGCCGGAAACTCATGGTGAAGGTGCCCTCGGCCTGCTCATCACCAGTGGGGCAGGCGAGGCCATCGAGACACGTGAGGTCATGCTCGAGGAGGCCGACGTCATCGAGTTCGTCGCCGGCGTCGAGCGCAATCTTGATCGCGGCCTTCAGCTGTTCGCCTGGGACGAATATGAGTTCGAACTAGATGGCGACAGCCGGCTGCACTGCGAAGCACTTCGTCGGGCGCTTGGCCATAGTGAGGACGGCGTCATCACGCACGGTCAGGTCTACGACCTCTCAGGCTACTCGGAACGCGTGGAGGGCATCGGCCAGGAGAAGTCCTTCTATTCCCCCCACATCGCCAAGCGCGACGACGGGGAGGGCTGGTTCCCTGAAAATCTCGTCCCGATGATCGGATGGACGGATCCGGAAACCGACCAACCCTGTATCCTGCCGCTAACAGACGAGTTGTCGGCCGAGCTGCGTGAGGGGCTGGAGACCGCGAAAGCGACCGGAGCAACGTCAGTCCCTCTGACAGGGTGCCCGACGCCCATCCCGGTCCGTGAGGCCGAGGCGATCGTATCCACCTTCGGACAGGTCAGGGATCAAGCCGCGAAGGGAACGTTCAAGCCCGAAACTCCTGCGCGTCGCGGGAAGAAGCCCACACTGATCCTCAAGAGCAACATAGGACAGGTGGACTACAGGGAGGAGCGGCTTGCGGCGCTCGCGGAGAAGCCGGCTCCTGCCAGGCTTCCCTCCAATCTCCGTCCTGGCGTCGCGCTGAAGCACCACCAGCTCGAAGGACTTGCCTGGATGCAGCATCTTCTAGCGCTGGCGCCCGACAAGTGCCGGGGCGCTCTGCTGGCCGACGACATGGGTCTTGGGAAGACGCTTCAGATACTCAGCCTCGTAGCGCGGGCGCGGGAGGAGAATCCCGAAACCCCGCCGGCGTTGGTTGTTGCCCCGCTCTCACTTCTGGAGAACTGGAAGGAGGAGTCGGAGAAGTTCCTCGAGCCCGGGACGCTGAAGATCCTGACGGCTTATGGCGAAGGCCTCACTGGTCTGCGCGTCGATCGGGCCTCGGTCGATGAGCAGCTCCGCAGGGAAGGGCTGGTGCGGTTTCTTCGCCCGGACTGGCGCGGCGATGCAGACCTCGTCCTCACGACCTATGAGACGCTCCGCGATCTTGAGTTCTCGTTCGCGCGCGAGAAGTGGTCTGTGATGGTCTGCGACGAAGCGCAGAAGATCAAGAACCCGAACGCCGCGATGACCCGGGCCGCCAAGAAGCAGCAGGCGCAGTTCCGTATTGCCTGCACGGGGACCCCGGTCGAGAACAGCCTGGTCGATCTTTGGTGTCTGTTTGACTTCGTGCAGCCTGGTCTGCTCGGTGCGCTCAACGAGTTCGGTGCGACATACCGTCGCCCGATTGAGGCAAAGAGCGACGACGACAGAGCGAAGGTCGAGGAGCTGCGGGGTGTCATCACGCCCCAGCTGCTCCGACGCATGAAGGCAGAAGTCGCTACCGACCTGAAGGCGAAGGTCGTGGACGAGTCCAGCCGCAGTCTTGATATGAGCCCGTTCCAGCGCGGCCTTTACGTCGGCGCGATCGACGCCTTCAGGCGGGCCGGGGCGGCGCCGGGAAGCCATCTGGCACTCCTCCACAAGCTCAGGCTGCTGTGTTCGGACCCGGATGAGAGCGCTGGCAGCGCCTATGATCCAGTGGATAGCTATCGGGCACGGTCTCCGAAGCTCGACTGGCTGATCGAGGTTCTCAAGGCGATCCGTGATCGAGGAGAGAAGGCGATCGTCTTCTGCGAGTTCAAGGCGATCCAGCGCCTGATCAAGCATTACGTGCAGGAGGAGTTCGGCGTTCCCGTCAAGATCATCAATGGCGACACGACCGCATTGGCGAGCGCCATCGATAGCCGGCAAAAGATGATACGATCCTTCCAGGAACAGCCGGGATTCGGTGTAATTGTGCTGTCGCCCGTAGCTGTTGGATTCGGCGTCAACATGCAGGCGGCGAACCATGTCATCCACTTCACAAGGACCTGGAATCCAGCGAAAGAGGATCAGGCGACCGACCGGGCATACCGCATCGGCCAGACGAAGGATGTGTTCGTTTACTATCCCTCCGTGTCTGCAGGAGACTTCAAGACGTTCGACGTGAAGCTGGACGAGCTTCTCGAACGGAAACGCTCGTTGGCGAGCGACATGCTCAACGGCAGCGGTGAGATCGGCCTCGGCGACTTCGACGTCGACGAGCTACGCCCAGTTGAATAATGTGAGCCAAGCATTGGGGATCGTGGCGTACGTTCGTCAGAGAAATGAAGGACTTGGGGGGTAAATGGGCAGCTTCCGATTTCTGCACGCGGCGGACGTGCATTTGGACAGTCCGCTTCACGGCCTCGCGCGCTACGAGGGCATTCCGCTTGAAGACGTCCGCGGCGCAACCCGTGCGGCCTTCGACAACCTGATCGACCTGGCGCTCCGGGAGCATGTCGACTTTCTGGTGATCGCCGGAGACCTATACGACGGCGACTGGAAGCACATGGGGACGGGGCTCTACTTCGCCCACGCCATGGGCCGACTGGACCGAGAAGGCATCCCGGTCTTTCTGCTCGCAGGCAATCACGACGCGGCCTCGGTGATGACCCGCCAGATACCGTGGCCCGCCAACGTGCGGCTTTTCAGCAGCCGCCAGCCTCAGACCCACCTGCTGGAAGATTTCGGCGTGGCGGTGCATGGCCAGAGTTTCGCCACGCCTGCGGTCACGGACAACCTCGTGCCGAAATACCCCGATGCCGTCCCGCACGCCTTCAACGTCGGCGTGCTCCACACCGCTCTTTCCGGAGCTCTTGGGCACGCGCCCTACGCCCCCTGCGACGTTCCCGACCTGAGAGCGAAGGGCTACGACTATTGGGCCCTGGGACACGTCCACGCCCAGCAGATCGTCTCCACCGAACCGCACGTCGTCTACCCCGGCAACCTTCAGGGGCGGAACATACGCGAGACTGGTCCGAAGGGCGCGGTGCTCGTGGAGGTGGCCGACAGGCAGGTGGCTTCCGTTGTACCCGTTGAGCTGGACGTGCTTCGCTGGAGCAAGATCGAGGTGGACTGCACAGAAGCCCGGATGAACTCCGTTACCGACCTGATCCGTTCCGCTCTGGGGTCCGCCTTGCCAACCGAAGGCGCAGGCCGACCGCTGATCGTCCGTGTGGCGCTTCACGGAACTTCGGAGATCGCGGGTACGCTGAAGGACCGCGGGGCAGAACTCCGCGATGAGGTTCGCGCGATCGCGACATCCATCTCGCCCGATCTCTGGATCGAGAAGGTGGTCAGCGAGGTGACCCCGCCGCATGCCGCCCAAGAGCCGGAAGCTGGTCTCGACTTCGCCGAGATCATCGATGAGGCGCATTCGGATCTCGAACTCATGGCGGAGCTGAGGACTGAACTCGAACCGTTCCTCGTGTCGGCCAGGTCTTCTCTCGGAGCACCCGACGAGGACGAACTGCGTGCGCTTGCCGAAGCCGGCAGCTGGGACCGCATCCTCGAAGCGAGCGCGACCGCACTGCGGGCTCGCCTGGTGGGAGACGCCTGATGCGGTTCGCCAAGCTCAGTCTGGAGAAGTATGGCCACTTCGAGGATCGCGTGCTCGAGTTTCGATCGGGCGCCTCCGACCTCCATCTCATCTACGGCGCAAACGAGGCCGGCAAGAGCACGTCGATGGCCGCGGTGACGGATCTTCTGTTCGGCATTCCCATGCGGTCGCCCTACAACTTCCGCTTCGACTACCCGCTGCTTCGAATTGGCGCCCTGTTGGAGGAGGATGACCGACAGACCGCCGTCCGCAGACGGAAGGGCGGCAGCGGGACGCTGGTCGACGCCGACGACAAGCCGATGGACGAGGCGCCACTCCTCGGCATGCTGCGCGGTCAGACGAGAGAGACCTTCGGCCGGTCTTTCAGCCTTGATCAGAGCGCACTGCGCGAAGGCGGCGAAGCGATGGTGAAGGCGAAGGACGACGCCGGGCAGGCGCTCTTCGCCGCGGGATCAAACCTGACGGCTGTCGCCTCGGTGCTGGCCACGCTCGAGGACGATGCTGACGCCATCTGGGGCAAGCGCGCCAAGGCCAGCCGCACCTACACCGCCGCCGAGCGCAACCTAGAAGCCAGCCTCCGCACGGTTCGAGACGCGAGCCTTAAGCCGAAGGCGTGGTCGGATGCGCGCGCAGTCTCAGAAGAGGCTAACGCGGCACTGAAGAAGCTCGAGGGTGAGCGGCTGGCACTGAAGCAGGAGCTGCGCTCTCTCGATCGCCTCCGAGGCGTCGCCAGTCTGGTCGAAGCCCGCGCCCGGACGCTGCTGGAGCTTGGTGAACTCGCGGACGTTGTCGTCGTCGGCGAGCAGATCGAGGCTCAAGCACGGGAGTGCCTTGACGCACTCGAACGGGCGGAACGCGACCGCACAACGGCGAAGCGGCTCCTGTCGGAGGCCGAAGAGCGAATAGGCGTCGTCGATCTCGACGACGCGGTCATCGACGCCTCGGAACAGATCGAACGGCTCCTCGAACGGCGCGGAGCCGAGACCAAGGCCGCCGAAGATCTGCCGAGACTTGCCGCGAGGCGTGAGCAGCTCGAACTTCAGGTGAGCAACCTTCACAAGGAATTCGGATCCGCGATTGCGGTCGTGCCAACACGCACTCAGGTGACCGAGCTCCGGCAGGTTCTCAATGGCATCGTATCCGCGCGCGCAGCTGCCGACCAAGCGGAATCGGATCTTGGGGACGTCCGCTCCAGGCTCGCGCGCCTGGAGCAAAGGCTCACCGAGCTACCCGCGGACGCGGCACTGACCACGCTCGTCTCCGCGGTCGATGCGGCCCGGCAGCTTGGCGCCGATTTTGACGAGCGCTGCGACGCGGCAGCCGAAACCTTGAACCGGACCGCTGCCCGACGGGATGCTCTGCTCGCCCAACTGAAGCCTTGGAGCGGTTCGGCCGGCGAGCTGTTCGGGCTACCGTCTCTGTCGGAAGCAGAACTGCAGCAGGCGCGGGATCGCCTCGCGGAACTGGAGGCCGAGCTTAAGAAGGCGTCCACCGCTGCCACACGGCTTCGGAACGAGGCCGAGACCCTATCGCATCAGATCGAGCGCGGAAGCGCCTCGGATGGAGCGGTGACGATGGAGGCGCTCGCAGCTGCCAGGCAGGTCCGGGACGCGGATTGGGATTTCATCCGAGAGGGACTGACGGCCGGAACTGTCATTGAGGACGGTCAACGGCGTGCAGCCGCATACGGCGATCTCGTCGAGAAAGCGGACACGCTCGCCGATAGGCGCTACTCGTCGGCCGAGGCATCCGGCCGCCTTGCGGAGATGGTCGACCTGCGCGATCGGCTCTCCTTAGAGTCAGAACAAGCCGGCCGCGCCGTGACACTTGCTGAGGCAGCTCTGAGCGACTTCAGACGCGGGTGGGACGACCGTCTCGCGCGCGTAGGACTTCCGCTTCTCGCGCCGCTCGCGATGGCAGCGTGGCAAGCGGCTCGCACCGAAGCGATCGAGGTATTCGAAGCCGTAGCCGGCGCCGAAGGCGAACTTGCACGTGCTCAATCCCGCCGGCGGGACGCGTTGGCGGCTCTGTGTCGGGCTCTGGACATCGAAGCTCCGACGAATTCGATAATCTTGCCGATCCTAACAGCAGCGGAAGCCGCGCGGACGACACGCGAGGAACAGGCGCTCGCGAGGAGGGAACTCGAACAGGAGATCGCGAGGCTCGTCAACGAGGCAGACGCCCTGACCAAGTCGATGACCTCCCGCAAGGGGGAGGAGCAGAGAGGCCGAGAGGCCTGGAAGGCCGTGTCGGAGCGCGCCGGGGTCGATCTGCCGGTTGAAGGCGCCGACCTGCGCTTCGAGATCATCGACGAGCTTCGCAGCGCCTCCGAGGAACTGGCCACCCTTCGAATCCGTGTCGCCGGGATCGAGCGCGACGCGAACGGCTTCAAGTCCGCCGTGGCGGAGCTCGCGGCCAAGCTCGACTGCGCCCCAGGGGGCAGCGACCCGCTCGACGTCCTAAAAAGTCGTCTTGCGAAGGCCCGCGCTTCCGAGGCTCAGGCCTGGGAGCTCAAGGGCGAGGTGTCGCGTCGATCGGCCGAGGAGGGCGAGGCCGACGCAAAGTCACAAGCGGCCAGAAGCGGCCTCGGGGAAGTCGTGAAACAACTCGCGATCGAGGACACCGACCTCCTCCCGGATCGCCTCGACGCATCATCGCAGGTGCGCGCTTTGCGCGCCAAGGTTCGTGAACTGGAGACGGAGATCGTCGCCAAGGGTGACGGATACGGGCTTGAACAGCTGATCGAAGCACTCGCCAAGACCACGCCCGACGAGATCGCGTCGCGCAGGGAGCAGGCCAGCAGCGAGGTCGACGCGCTCGACGACACGATCTCCAATGCAGCCAGAACCTACGGCGACACGCGCCGTAGGTTCGAGGACCTCGACGTCGACGGCCACTCAGCCGCAGACGCGCAGGCGGACGCCGAGGCGGCGCGTGCCGAGATGGCGGTGCAGGCGGAGGCCTATCTGATGAAGCGCACCCAGGCCGTCATGCTGCGGTGGGCGATCGAAAAGTATCGCAAGAGGCACCAGGACCCGCTGCTCGCCCGTGCGAGCACGATCTTCGAGACGCTAACGCTGGGCCGCTACAAAGGCTTGGATGCCGACATGCAGGACTCGACACCCAGACTGATCGGCCTTTGCGAAGATCGCAAGACGGTCGTGGAAGTGGGACAGATGAGCGAAGGAACGACTGATCAGCTGTTCCTGGCGCTGCGCATCGCGGCGCTTGAACAGTCTGTGGATGCCGGCGTGCGGCTCCCCTTCCTCGCCGACGACCTCTTCGTCAACTTCGACGACGATCGCTCTCGCGCCGGATTTCGCGTGCTAGCGGACTTGTCGCGATCAACGCAGGTCCTGTTCTTCACGCACCACGAGCACTTGGCGGCAATCGCCAAGGAGGTGCTTGGCAAGGAGCGATGTTCGGAAATCAGGCTCGCCTAGAGGAGCGTCGCGCCGACCGGATTCTCGAGGGCGGAACGCGCCACGGACGTCGCCTTCCGCCGCTTGCCGAGCTCTATCCTGAAGTCGTCGAGCACCTTCAGGTCGGCTTCCATCTCGTTAGGGGACGGCTGCGGGATGTCCCGGCCGGCCGACATGTCGTGGCCTGAGCGTTCCGAGGCTCGCTTCATTGCAAAGAAGATTGTCCGATAGTCATCGTCAGTGACGGTCACCTCCTTGAGCCTGCCTGTCATGACATCCGGCACGAACCTTACGACCGTCTTCGCGAAGACGACCTCCTCGACCGCCCGTTCCCAGGATTCGCGCAGGTCCGAGTAGAAGTCCTTCGTCTGCCGCCGATATTGGTCCGTGTCAAAGTCGGTTACGCCCTTAAGCTCCTTCGCGCGCGTCCGCAGCGTCTCGATCCGCGCGTTGAGGTCGGCGACCCAGGGCTCGCAATTCTCGCGGATCACGCCGAAGCCCTCAAATTGCGTCTTGGCGACGAGTGACTTGATCAGCGGCGCGGCGTCTCCTGCCCTGGCGGCCTCCGACACAACTTCGTTGAAGAATACAAGGTTGTGCGTGAAGATGATCACCTGCCGTCCCTTCTTCGCCTCGGCGACAAGACGGTGCGCGACCTTGCGGATGCGCAGGTGGTCAAGCGAGGAGACGGGGTCGTCGACGATGATTCCGTAGCGCGCGTCGTCGCCTCCGATCTCGGCGAGGAAGCATGCGAGCGCGAGCGCCCGCTGCTCGCCCTCCGAGAGCACCTGGTTGTTCTTCACAGCGCCAGCGCCGTGCAGGCCGACCGAGAACAGGCTCTTGCCGCCTGAGCTGGAGTCGCTGACCTTGAAAGGAAGATGGGTGAGGTCGAGCGCGCCGATCTCCTCTGCGATCCTCCGTTCAAGCTCCTCGGTGACGAGCTGCTTGCGCAGGGCGGTGATCTGCGTCGAGATCGAACGTGTCGCCACCTGGGCCTGGCACCCCGTCAGCGACCGTTGCTCCGTGACGTCCCGCAGGCGCTGCAAGACCGTCTCCAGGTCATTGGCGAGCTTCGCCCGGTCCTTGAGTTCGGCAAGCCGCGTCCGCTTGGCGTCCAGCGCCTCGGTATGCGAGGCGCTTCGCTGAAGCGAAGCGGCCTCGCCCTCGAGGCGCTTGAGTTCCGCCGCGACCGTCTCGGCGAGCGCGCTTACGTCCGGCGTCGGTGCAGACGTCGCTGTGTCGTCCAGCAGTGCGGCGCGCCTCGCCTCGAACCCGGCCAGCGCCTTGAGGATGTCGGCAACGGTCATGGCCCGGGTCTCATCGAGCTGTCCGTATCCGGCCAAGGTCTCCTCGACCAAGGATGCTTCCGGCACCTTCACCTGCTCGACCTGCGTCAGGAGCGCCTTGAGGGCGTCGCGCGCACCGTCGGCGCGCTTCGTGGCCTCGCCACTGACGAAGTCGTTGAACCGGGCCAGCCGGGCGGAGCCCGTCGGGGTGAGCGGCTCGAGGCAAAGGACGCACAGGTCGCCGGTTGCCTCAGGCAGACGCGCGGGCGGGGGTTCCACTCCGGCGGCGACGAAACGGCGCGCCGCCTCGAACAGGATCCGCCAGGCCTCGCCGCCGACCTCCGCGACGGGCTCGCCTGCGAAACTGGCGGCGGCCGCGATCCTCTCCGCCTCCACCGCCTGGGCCAGCTCGCGCCGAGCCGACGCGATCGTCTCACCGACCCTGTCCGAGAGTCCGTCTCGGAGGGTGGCCAGCACCTCGCCCACGCGCTTCAACACGGTGATGGCGCGGCGGCGGGTAGCCGCAAGCGCCACCGGATCGGCGGCGAGCTCGGCTTCGAGCCGGGCGAGTTCTGCGAGCTCCGTCTCGCTCAGGTCGGACAGCCTGCGGATTTCGTCCTCGGAAGGCAGCGAGGGCGCCTTGGGATCCAGTTTGGCAAGGGTCAGCGCGACCGTGCAACCTGGGGTGTATCCGGCCGGCAGCGCGACCCGCAGCCGCGGCGCGAGGGCCTTCTCGTCCGCCGAGAACCTCGTGGCCATCCGTTGACACAACTCGCCGTGGTGCTCGAGGATCGCGAGCTCGCGCGGCAGGTAGGCGATCCGGTTACCGCTATCGACGTAGAGCCGGGCGTTGTGGCTGTCGAACACCGATATCTGACGGAGCTGCGAGGGAGGTGGCGTTGCGGGATCCCAATCGATCTCGGTCACCGCGTCGTCGCCGACTTGGTAGCGCACCTGCACCCGCATCGGCCCGCCGCCGGCGTCGAACACGTTCCCCCGCAGCTGGTCCGAGGTCAGGCTTCGGCAAAGTCGCTTGGCGATGCGGGTGTATCCGCTCTTCCCGCTCCCGTTTTCGCCGTAAACCAACGTGATGCCCACACCGGCCATGCGCAGCTTCTGGCTACCGGCGAGGCGGTCAATGTTCTGCACGGGACCGAGCTGCGCGAGCACGGTTCGCCGCGCATCGCCTGAGCCGCCACCAAGATGCGAAGCGTCAATCGCGGTTATGGGGTGGGGTGAAGAGCCGGCGCCGGCCGCGGCACGCACGTTGTCGAGGATGCAGTCGGCGTCCTCCGGCTCCAGGGAGTGATCCGGTGCGACGGCGATCCGCCGCAGGCTGTCCTTCACCCAGTTAGGCTGCTCGGCAGCCCAATCCAATAGATTCTTGACCATTTCCCATCCCCCGTCGGTCCAGAATGATTAACTCTCGTGACGGACGCAAGCGGGGTTTCGCCCGTTGCGCCGGAAAGCGCTCTCGCGTCCAGCTAAGCGCGGCCCGTCTATTGAGCGGCAGCTCGCGGAAGCGCTCCGCGTCCTCTGGAACGGCCGCTTTGGGTCGAGGACAGAGGCGATTTATAGGGAGGCTAGATGAGTTTATCGAAATAAGCTAACTTTTGCCCCTGACAGAACGGCTCGCGATCTGCTGCCTCCAGCTTGTCTGAACGTTTCTGCCGTGGCCATGATGGCCACTGGAGAAGTGTCATGGGATTATCAGAATTTGATCCCGCTGCACGCGAACGAGTGTCGTGGAATTCGGGACGCAAAGTCGGCGCGAAGCGCGCATTGAAGCCCCGCCAGATTTGGGCAATCCGGTTCTTCCTTGATCAGCATGGACGGATCCGCGACCGGGCGCTGTTCGACCTCGCCATCGACAGCAAACTGCGCGGTTGTGATCTGGTAAAGATCAAGATTGGCGACATCGTGTGTGATCGGAAGATTCGAACGCGGGCGATCGTTGTTCAGCAAAAGACGGGGCGGCCTGTCCAGTTCGAGTTGGACGACGCTCGCGCCAGCCTGCTCCGATGGCTGGAACTGCGCGGCGGTTCCCTGGAGGATTATGCCTCCCCGAGCCGCACCGATCATTCGGCCCACATGAGCACCAGGCAATATGCCCGCCTTGTGGATGAATGAGTCACAGGGATCGGCCTGCCAAGCGAGGATTACGGCACGCACTCCCTACGGAGAACGAAGGCATCAATCATCTACAAGGCGACCGGAAACCTTCGCGCGGTGCAGATCCTGCTTGGCCATACGAAAATCGAAAGTACGGTCAGATATCTCGGCGTTGATGTGGAGGACGCTCTGACTTTGGCAGAAGGGACAGAAATCTGAAATCGGCTGGCTCCTCACACTGCGGGGAGCCAGCACCCAAATCACATCTGCAAGTCGCAACCGTCATTGGTGGCAATAGGAAAGCCGACGGAAAGCGGTCAGTCGCGGTCTCCGCTGAAACGAAAATGTTGCCGAACTTCTCCGTTGAGAGACCGCCATTCGCCGACCGCCTGCCGAATTATCTCCTCGCCGCCCCACAAGCTGAGCCCGGCCATGATGACCGCGACGATAATGTCTGGGAGGCCGGAGCCGGTGCCGAAAACCCCCAGTGCCGCGAAAAGGACTGCGAGGTTTCCGATGGCATCATTACGTGAGCAGATCCAGACCGAGCGCATGTTCGCATCGCCGGTCCGGGAGCGATAGAGCATGAGAGCCACCCCGCCGTTGGCGACGAGCGCTGCAAAGCCGACAATGCCCATTACCTCGGCTTGCGGATGCGTGCCGCGCGAGAGCGCCCAGAGCGCGCTCAGCAGCACATAGAGGCCGAAGCTGAAGATCGTGACGCCCTTCACCATCGCGGCGCGCGCGCGCCAGGCAAGCGCCAAGCCTGCAACACCGAGGCTGATCGCATAATTGGCGGCATCGCCCATAAAATCGAGCGCGTCCGCCTGCAGGGCCTTCGAGCCGCCGAGAAGGCCGGCGGTCAGCTCGACCGCGAACATCAGCAAGTTCACCGCCAGCGCGATCCACAAGGCGCGGCGCCACGCAGGGCTGTTGATATGGTCGGCTTTATCGGCCGCGCAGCTGGAACAGGCCATGAGGGCGGAGCTTTCTTTTCTGCGAGTCGATATCCTATATGCACCCTGTAGCAAGTACAGGGTCAAGAGGCAGGCAGATGATCACGCGAGGCAAGCTGGCCAAGGCGACAGGCACGAAGATCGAGACCATCCGCTTCTATGAAAAGATCGGACTTCTGGCGCCGCCCGAGCGCACGGCGGGCAACTATCGCGCCTATGGCCAGGACGATGTCGACCGGCTGAGCTTTGTGCGTCGCGCGCGCGATCTTGGTTTTTCGCTGGACCAGGTCCGCACGTTGCTCGATCTCGCCGATGATCGCAGCCGGTCATGCTGCGCGGTCGACGAGATTGCGCGCGCGCAGCTCAAGGCGGTCGAAGAGAAGATCGCTGACCTGCTGGCGCTGAAGCGGGAGCTCTCGAACCTGATCGAGCAGTGCGACCAGGGTACGATCGCGGACTGCCGGATCATCGGCGCCCTCGCGCCCGCCGAGGTTTGAGCGGGCACGGGCTCAAGAGGCCCGTGCCCGGGACACTCATTTCTTGCTGATCGCGGTGACTTCGCCGCCGCGGCCTTCCAGCTTCAGGTCGAAACTGACCTCGTCTCCAACCTTCACGCTGTCGATGAGCGCGGGCGCGGCCTTGAAGGCCATTGTCATGGCCGGCCAGTTTGCCTCTGCGATGGGGCCATGATCGAGCGTGATCGTGCCCGCGGCCTTGTCGAGAGCCGTTACCTTGCCTGTTCCCTTCGCCATCTTGGCGCCAGGCGCCATCGCCATGTTGCCCATGTCGCCATCCATCGTGTTCGTGGCCGCGGCGGGTGCTGCGCTATTGGTCTCGGCGGTGACGGGCGTCTCCGCCTTCTTACCACACGCGGCGGTGAGGGCGACGAGGCCGAGGGCTATGGTCAGTCTTGCATGCTTCATGGTTTTCTCCTTCAGGGTAAAACGGTGTGTGGGGTGGACGAGACTTGTCGCCGCCGCATGAGCAGATAGGCGGCAGGAATAACGAACATCGACAGGAGCGGCGCGGTCAGCATGCCGC
Organism: Sphingobium sp. 22B; assembly: GCF_001580035.1. Taxonomy (NCBI): domain Bacteria; kingdom Pseudomonadati; phylum Pseudomonadota; class Alphaproteobacteria; order Sphingomonadales; family Sphingobiaceae; genus Sphingobium; species Sphingobium sp. 22B. The sequence goes on from NZ_LTAB01000001.1 coordinate 86,369, forward strand.
CGACCATGGGCGCGGCGATCCGGCTCATCACTTCCGAGCCCGCGCCCGACCCAACCAGGATCGGGAGCAGGCCGGCGATGATCACCGCCACCGTCATCGCCTTGGGCCGGACGCGCAGTAGCGCGCCCTCGCGCACGGCCTTAGCGACGACATCGGGTGGCGGATCGGCTCCTCGTTGTTCGAGCGCGTCTTTCAGGTAGATCAGCATCACGACGCCGAACTCGGCGGCGACGCCGGCAAGCGCGATGAACCCGACCCCGGTCGCCACCGACTGGTGGTAGCCGAGCAGGTAGAGGATCCAGAATCCGCCGGTGAGCGCGAAGGGTAGCGTGCCCATGATCAGCAGCGCTTCGTCGAAGCGCCCGAAGATGAGGAACAACAGCACGAAGATGATGACCAGCGTCGCTGGGATGACGATCTTCAACCGGTCGACCGCGCGCTGGAGATATTCGAACTGCCCCGAATAGGCGATGCTGACGCCGGGCGAGAGCCTAACCTTGCTCGCCACGGCGTGGCGTAGGTCGCCGACCACCGAAGCAAGATCGCGCCCGCGCACATCGACATAGACCCAGGTCGAGGGGCGGCCATTCTCGGTCTTGAGCATCGGCGGGCCGTCCGCAACGGCGATGCGCGCGACCGTGCCGAGCGTGATCTGCTGGCCCGACGGTGTCAGCACCGGCAGCGCCCGCTGGGCGTCGATGCTGTCGCGGATTTCGCGCGGATAGCGCACATTGATCGGATAGCGGGCCAGCCCCTCGACGGTCTGCCCGACATTTTCGCCACCGACTGCCCCCGAGACGATCGCGTGCACGTCGGCGATGTTCAGTCCGTAGCGGGCAGCCGTAGCGCGATCGATGTCGACATCGACATAGCGCCCGCCGGTCAGGCGTTCGGCCAGCGCCGAGCTGACGCCGGGCACGGTCTTGGCCACGCCCTCAACCGCACGTGCGATGCGGTCGAGCTCGGCAAGAGCGCTGCCAGAAACCTTGACCCCGATCGGGCTCTTGATGCCGGTCGCCAGCATGTCGAACCGGTTGCGGATCGGCGGCACCCAGATATTGGCGAGGCCCGGCACCTTCACTGCCCGGTCCAAGTCATCGACCAGCTTGTCGGGTGTCATGCCGGGTCGCCACTGATCGCGGGGCTTGAAGCGGATCGTCGTCTCGAACATCTCAAGCGGCGCCGGATCGGTGGCGGTCTCGGCGCGCCCGGCCTTGCCGAACACGCTCTGCACCTCGGGCACGGTCTTGATCATCCGGTCGGTCTGTTGGAGCAGTTCCGACGCCTTGGCGGCCGAGAGGCCCGGCAGGGCCGAAGGCATGTAGAGCAGGTCGCCCTCGTTCATCGCCGGCAGGAACTCGCCGCCGAGGCGCGAGAGCGGCCAGGCGGTGGTCGCGAAGACCAGCGCGGCGATGACGAGCGTGGTCTTCGGCTGTTCGAGCACCCAGTCGATCGCGGGGCGATAGGCGCTGGTGAGCGCCCGGTTGATCGGATTGGCCTGTTCGGAAGGGATCCTGCCCCGGATCAGCCAGCCCATCAGTACCGGCACTAGCGTCACCGACAGGATCGCAGCGGCCGCCATCGTATAGGTCTTGGTGAAAGCGAGCGGCGCGAACAGGCGGCCTTCCTGCGCCTGGAGCGTGAACACCGGAACGAAGGAGAGGGTGATGATGAGGAGGCTGAAGAACAGCGCCGGGCCGACCTCCATCGCCGCCTCGGTCACGACGATCCAGTGCTGCGCCCCATGAAGATGTTCGCCGGGATGCTCGCGTTCCCAATGCTCGGTCTTCTTGTGCGCGTTCTCGATCATGACGATCGCGGCATCGACCATCGCACCGATGGCGATCGCGATACCGCCCAGTGACATGATATTCGCATTCACCCCCTGCGCGTGCATGACGATGAAGGCGGCGAGCACGCCCAGCGGCAGAGTGACGATTGCGACCAGCGCCGAGCGGACGTGCCAGAGGAACAGGGCGCAGACGATAGCAACGACGACGAACTCCTCGATCAGCTTGTGGGTGAGGTTCTCCACCGCCTGATCGATGAGCTGTGAGCGGTCATAGGTCGGCACCACAGCAACGCCGGGCGGCAGGCTCTTCTTCAGCTCCTCCAGCTTGGTCTCGACCGCCTCGATCGTGCTGCGCGCGTCCGCGCCCTGGCGCAGGATGACGACGCCGCCCGCCACCTCGCCGTCCCCGTCGAGTTCGGCAATGCCGCGCCGCATTTCGGGGCCAATCTGGACGGTGGCGACATCGCCCAGTGTCACCGGAACGCCGCCGGCCGCGGTCCGCAGCGGGATCGCGCGGAAATCATCGAGCGTCTTTAGATAGCCCGATGCGCGGACCATATATTCGGCCTCGCCCATCTCCAGCACCGAGCCGCCAGCCTCCTGATTGGCTTGGCTGATGGCCGACACCGCCTGTTGATGCGTGATGCCGAAGGCGGCGAGCTTCACCGGGTCGAGGACAACCTGATACTGCTTGACCATGCCGCCAATACTGGCGACCTCGGCGACGCCAGGCAGGCTTTTGAGCTCATAGCGGAGGAACCAGTCCTGAAGCCCGCGAAGCTGAGCGAGATCGTGTCCGCCGGTGCGGTCGACCAGCGCATATTCATAGACCCAGCCAACCCCTGTCGCGTCGGGACCGATGGCGCTTTTCGCCTGATCGGGAAGCCGGCCCTGGACCTGATTGAGATATTCGAGCACGCGGCTGCGCGCCCAATAGAGATCGGTGCCGTCCTCAAAGATCACGTAGACGAAGCTGTCGCCGAAGAAGCTGTAGGCGCGCACTGTCTTCGCGCCGGGCACCGACAGCATGGTGGTGGCGAGCGGATAGGTGACCTGGTTCTCGACGATCTGCGGCGCCTGGCCGGGGAGCGAGGTGCGGATAATGACCTGCGTGTCGGACAGATCGGGCAAGGCATCGATCGGTGTCGAACGAACCGCCCAGAGCCCAGCGAGCACCAGCGCAAGCGCGCCGAGAACGACGAAGAAGCGGTTCTGGACCGACCAGTGGATCAGCCGCCCGATCACTGGCCAGCCTCGCGCGCCATGGTCCTGACTGTCGGGCCGGATGGCAACTGGTCGAAGCTGAACCGGACCCGATCGCCGACCTCGTAACCACGGGCTAGGGTCGGAGTCGCCAGCCGGAAGGTCATGGTCATCGCCGGCCATTGCAGCGCCGGCACCGGCTGATGGCTGAAGGTGATGCTGGCCGCCTCGATCTTGTCGATCCGGCCGACCGTTGCATAAGCGCCGGCTTTTGCCGCCGCCGCTCGAGGAGGTGAGGCAGAGGATGTCGCGATCGGCCGCGCCTGAACGCCCGACAGGCTCGCTTCGGAATCGATCAGGAACTGGCCCGAGGCGACGACTTTTTCTCCTTGAGCGAGGCCCGCGAGGATCTCGGTCTGGCCGCCGCTCGTCTGGCCCGTCTGGACCTCGGCAGGCTGATAGCGGCCCTTGTTAAGTGCGAGCATGACCAGCGTCCGCTTGCCGGTCTGGATCACCGCCTCTGAGGGCACGAGCAGCGCCGACCGCGCACTACCGCCCAAATCGACAGTGGCAAACATGCCAGGCTTCAAGCGCCCCCCGCGATTAGGAAGCTCGATCCGCACGGTCAGCGTTCGGCTGTCGGCCTGGACGGCGGGCAGGATCGCGGCGACCCTACCGGCGAAGTGCTCACCCGGATAGGCGGCGAGCGTCGCGGTCGCGCTCTGGCCCGGGCGCAATTGCCCGGCGATCGCCTCGGGCACGGCCGCATTGAGCCAGACCGTCCCTAGCCCATTCACTTCAGCGAGCGTCTCGCCGGCGGAGACGGTCATGCCCTGGCGGACGCCGAGGTTCTTGATGGTGCCCCCAATTGGCGAGGAGATGGTGACGACATTATGCGGCCTGCCGCTGCGCTCGACGGCCGCAATTGTGCCCGCTGGCATGCCCAGCAGCGCCAGGCGCTGGCGCGCGGCGCGGGTCAGGCTGGCATCACCCGTCCGCCTGACCGCAAGATATTCGGCCTGGGCGCCGGCCCATTCGGGAACGAGCAGATCGGCGAGTAGCGCACCTGCGCCGATGACGTCACCTGGCGCGCGAGCATAGACGCGTTGGACAAAGCCTGCCGCACGGCTCTGGACCACGGCCACGTCACGCTGGTTGAAATCGATGCTGCCGGTCGCGGTCAGCGCCGAACCCATCGTGCCGGTTTGCGCCGCGACCACCCGCAGCCCCAGATTCTGGGTCCGTGCGGGATCGATGGCGATGCCTGCTTCCGCCGGTCCCTCGCCGGCATATTTGGGGACGAGCTGCATATCCATGAACGGCGACTTGCCGGGCTTGTCGAAATGCTGGCTCGGCACCATCGGATCGTACCAGTAGAGGACCTTGCGGCCGGAATCGGCTCCCTTGGGAGCGGCCCCTTCGCCGTGTCCGAGGGTGGCGATGCCATAGCCGGCCCCTCCCGCGACGACCGCTATAACCGTGGCGGCAAGACCGAGCCGCATTCGTGCTGAAATCCTGTCGCTCATTTGTCGTCATCCCCATAGGTCAGCACCAGGCGCGCCGCGTCGCGCGCCACTTCCGCCTCGCGATCCAGCGTCTGCAACTTGGTATCGGCCAGCATCGACCGGGACTGGATCACATCGACGAGGCCCGCGCGCCCAGCGCCATAGCTGGCCGTCTCGAGATCGGTCTTTCGCTGCGCGAGTGGCAGCAATGTGTCTCGCGCGCGCATCCACTGCTCATGGTGCATGACATGATCGGCAAGCCCGCTTTCGAGGTCGGCGGTAAGGCTGCGCCGCATGTCCTCCTGCTCGGCCATCGCCGCGCCAGCGGTCGCGACGCTGGCGGCGATCATCGGATCCTGGCGTTTCCTGGCAAAGAGCGGCAGGCTGACGGACACACCTGCCGACACCATATCGCCATAGCGGTCGGCGCGACGCTGATAGGCAACATCGAACCCCCAGTCGGGGCGCTTTTCCGCGCGGGCGACGGTGATGTCCGCTTCCGCCTGGCGTGTGCGGGTGATGGAAACGGCGAGATCGGGATGGCGGTCGATCGCAGCGCGCAGCGCGGCGGGATCGACCGTGAATTGGGGTATATCGCCCGCGAGCTCAACACTGCTGTCACCGGTCCAGCGCGTCAGCGTCGCTCTCGCCCGTCCCAGATCGGCGGCGACCTCGCTTCTCTTGTCTTCGAGCGCCGCCAGGGCCTGTTGGATGTCCAGCGCCTGCGCCAGACGCACCGTGCCCGAGGCGACCCCTGAGCGTGTTGCCCCTACCATTGGTTGCAAGTCGGCCTTGACCCCGTCGACCGCCGCAAGTCGGCGCTCGGCATAGGCGAGGCTGATCCAGGCGAGCGCGGTTGCCACCCTGACCCGTCGTGCCTCGGAGAGATTGCTCGCCTGCGCTGCCGCGACATCGGCCTCGGCACGGCCGGTACGGGCATGGCGCTTGGCGAGGTTGGGCACGTCCTGGCTGATGCCGACGCGCCCCATCGTCATGCTGTCTCCCGCGAAGGTGCCTGCGGGCGGACCGGAGACGGGGAAATTGTCGAGCCCGACGCCCAGCTTTGGATCGGGCAGCTGCCCGGCGGCCGTTGCCGCCGATCTGCGGGCCTCGGCCTCGAGCAGGCGCGCGCGAATGGATGGCGCCTGCCCTTGTGCGCGAGCGAGGGCATCTTCGAAGCTCAGAGGCTCGGCATGAGCCGCTGCCGCGCTGAGCGCCAGCAAGGGAAAAGCAAACAGAAATCGATACATGGGGGTCTCCCGATCGGGAGCCACCCGGCCTGAGAACCGTACCGCTCAGCGACGTGCGCCGACGCAACGGATAGGGTTGCGTCGGCGCAACGCGCCTGGCCATGGTTCTGCTTATCGGCCGGGAAGCTTGCTTCAGCCGGCCGAGGGATCCGAACGGCCCTCATGCATGGACTTCATGCAGTCGGCTGTGTTCATCGCCATCATGTCGCAATCGCAATGTGCCATCTGCGCCTGATCGGGAATCCAGACGCGCTTTTGTGAAGGCACGGTTGTGCGCGGCCCATATTGCGGCGCGGCTCGCCATTCCCAATGGCCTTGGGGTGCTGGGTGGCGTTCACCGGCCCAGGCGGGCGCGGCAAGGCTGAGGGCTGCCGCAAGGGCAGTAGCTGTCATCTTGAAAGTCATCACGAATATCCATCGACTGAAAATTGCAGGGGATCGCTGCTTCGACCTGCCGATGGGCGGGCGAAGGGAGCGATCGTTCAATCAGCCAAGGATCGTGGGTGGCTCAGGATCGGGCGCGAGATTTTGGCCGGCCAGCACGGGGGTCGTGGACCAGAAATCGGGCGCGTCATAAAGCAGAGGGGTCGCAACCGCGCTGCCCTGGTCTTCTGCGATCAGCGGCACAACGCATCCCATCGCCGCGATGCACTCCAGCGTGAGGCCCTTACACGGTTTCTCGGCGGGCGCAGGTTGCTGCGTGGCCATCATCGCCATGCAGTCGGCGTCCATCGTCATCGCTTCGGGCGCGGCCATTGTGGCCGGAATGGCATGCGCATAGGCCAGCTCTGCCCCAAAAAGGCCGAGCAAGGCTCCGAATAGGAGCAGGGCGGTGAGCAGACGTTTCACGACAGTACCGATCTACAGCAGCAAACCCGGTGCGACAATCATCAAACATGTGCCGTGCAGAAATGGGCGGCTTGGCGGCGGCGAAGTGGTTCCCCGCCGGTCATCCGCTTGGCCCCAATGAACGGCGAAGCATTCAACGGGCGATCAGCCCCATTCTTATCGCTGTTGCTCGGGCGCGCGGCAACCTAGCCACCGGCACCAGCAGCAGCCGGTGAACCAATGGCCATCCAAATTGGGGGCCTTTGTGGTTCCCCCCGTCATCATCTCAGCCCCTGACCGCCTTGATGGACGGATGTTCCGCCTCTTTGATGCCTGCGGCCTTTCGTTCGGAATAGCGGCTCACAAGCTGATCGGCGTGGGGGCGCATGAGAACCGTGAGCCGTACCAATTCCTCCATCACGTCGACAATCCGGTCGTAATAGCTGGACGGCTTCATCCGGCCCGCTTCATCGAACTCCTTATAAGCCATGGCGACCGACGACTGATTGGGGATGGTGAACATCCGCATCCAGCGGCCGAGCAGGCGCAGCGTATTGACCGCATTGAAGGATTGTGAACCGCCGGACACCTGCATGACCGCCAGCGTCCGCCCCTGGGTGGGCCGCATGCCCTTCACTTCCAGCGGCAGATGATCGATCTGCGCCTTCATGATGCCAGTGATGGCGCCGTGCCGCTCCGGGCTGCACCATACCTGGCCTTCGGACCATATGGACAGTTCGCGCAGTTCATGAACCGCCGGATGATCGTCGCCCTTCACCTGGTCGGGCAATGGAAGATCGGAGGGATCGAATATCCGCGTTTCCGCCCCGAAAAGCTGAAGCAGACGCGCAGCCTCTTCCACAGCGAAGCGCGAAAAGGAGCGCTCTCGCAGAGACCCATAGAGCAGGAGGATGCGGGGCGCCGGGATTAGTTCGCCCAGGCCGAGTGCCGGGGAACGCAGCAGATATTCCTTTTGCAGCGCGGGAAGGTGATCGACGTCAGACAGTTTGCGGAGCCGGGTCATTGCGGGCCTCATGCGAAGACGGGGAGAATAGCACCTGGCTCATGGCGTTCGCCGCCAGTGCGCCGACCAGTTGGGCGACAATGAAGGCAGGCACGCTGGAGGGGGCAATGCCCGCAAAGCTGTTGCTGAGCGACCGGGCGATGGTGATGGCCGGGTTGGCGAAGCTGGTCGAGGAGGTGAACCAATAGGCAGCAGTAATGTAGAGGGCGACGGTTGCCGGAACCCACTGCGGGCGCATACGCACCGTTCCCAATATCGTGAAGATGAGGCCAAAGGTGGCGACCGCCTCGCCCGCCCATTGTCCCGGGCCGGCCCGGAGTTTTCCGGATATCTGCCATATGGGCTGGTCGAACATGAAATGAGCGATCAAGACGCCGAGAATACCGCCTGCTAGCTGTGCAAAAACATGCGCCAATGCGGCACGGGTGTCGATCTCACGCCGCAGCCGGGCGACAAGCGTGACGACTGGATTGAAATGCGCGCCTGAAATGGCCCCTAGCACCGTGATCAGGACAAACAGGATTGCGCCGGTCGCCAGCGTATTGCCCAGAAGCGCGATGGCGACGTTCCCTCCGGCAAGTCTCTCGGCCATAATGCCGGAGCCGATCACCGTCGCGAACAGGAACAGGCTGCCGATAGCCTCGGCCAGCATCGTCCTTCGCAGGGGATGTTTGTTTGTCGTCACTGGTCGGCTCGCGGTCACGCGGTCACGCGGTTGCCATCCGCGTCGATCACCAATTCCCCATCTTCCTTCGCAAAAGGACCGCGCTGGGGCGCCGGCAGAAGGTCGAGCACTTCTTCGGACGGGCGGCACAGCTTCACGCCCAGAGATGAGATAACCAAAGGCCGGTTGATCAGGTCGGGATGCGCCATCATGGCATCGACCAGTTGATCGTCAGATAGCGTTTCGTCCTCGAGGCCCAGTTCTGCGTAAGGCGTGCCCTTTTCGCGCAGCAGTTCGCGCGGGGTCATGCCGGCGCGTTCCATCATCTCGACCAGCAGGGCGCGGGCAGGCGGGGTCTTGAGGTATTCGATGACATGCGGTTCGATTCCCGCATTGCGGATCATTGCCAGAGTGTTGCGTGATGTGCCGCAGGCGGGATTGTGATAGATGATGATGTCGTGGATCATATGGATACTCCTGTCGGCGTTGTGACGCCGTCACTTTGCGTATTCCCTGATGTATCGAGGTCATAAGACTTCGTTCAGCAGCAGGCGAGCTCTGCCAGCAATGGTTCACACAGTTCCGCGCGCCCCTCGCAGCAGTCTTTGGCGAGAAAGATCATAAGGCCGCGTAGAGCATCGATGTTCACACGCTGGATTTGCTGGCGGCCGCGCTTTTCGGCCGTCACCAGTCCCGCCTTCACCAAGATGGCGAGATGGGTGGAAAAGGTACTCTGAGTGAGGCCGCTTGCGTCGACCAATTGCCCGGTCGACAAGCCGTCGGGTTCATGTCGAACCAGCAAGCGGAAGGCGGCGAGCCGGGTGGGATGGGCCAGGGCCATCAGAATCACGAGGGCATTATCAGTGTTCATGCATCGGAAATAACCGATGAAACCGGCCTGTCAATATCCATCGGAAATTTCCGATAACACGGCTGCCTCCACGGGCTGCTGCTCGCTACCCCTGAGACTTGATCGCCGCGAAATAGCTGCCGTTCCGGAAACTGAAACGTGAATATTTGCGCTGAACGACCGGGATGGGCCGATTTTACTTCATTCGGAAGGTAATGGCTGACTACCGACGGCGAACAAAAAAGGTAAATAATGGCCGAGAAAAATTCAATCGACGAGCGACGCGAACACTTCGCTTATTGCGTTCAACTGTTTGGCGGAACCACTGCCTTCTCACGGCGCCTTGGCATAGACGAGCGCGCCATCCGCCGATTTATCAATGGCGAGCGGCCTCTTGGTGACGGACTTCTGGAAGACACCGCCAAGGCATTGCACCTGCTCATCGCTGAAGCTACCACTGCCGAAGGAAAGATCGCCGCCATATTGAGCTCTCTGCCGACCGATCCGTCCTAGAGCGCCCATCAGGCCCGTAGTGGTCAGCGTGCGACGGGTCGACGCTCAGGACGTGAGGATCGGAAATTTTGGCTGTGCAACCAATACGGTTCGCGAGCTGCCATGATCTCGCTTGCTCCGTGCATCGCTAGTGGCGGCTGGTAGGAATTAGGAATTGGTCTGTATCGGCGCGGATGACCGTCGACCACAGCCTCGTTTTCGTGAACAACTTATGGATCGGGTAAGGCTCGCCGTAACGTGTTTCATCCAGCAGGCCCAACCAACAGAGCGGGCGCAGGATATGGCTATACGCCACGGCGTGGACCCGATGGTTGTCGCTATCAGCATCGAACACCGCCTTCACGAACTGGTCATCGGTCACGCCCACATGAGCCTCAACGTTCAGGACGCCTAGGAAAAGTAGCCAGTCCTCATCCAGTTGGTCGCCATAGAGGGTGTATCGGGAGTGATCGAGGACGAACAGCAGATGGTGGGCGAGCGCAATCCAAAGATTGCCAGGATGCCCGAGCAAATCCTTCCCGGCTGCCGTGATATGCAGGAAGCCCTTCCGGTGACGTGCCAGCTTGGCGCTAATCAACAGGTCGTGCAGCAGCATCAAGGGCGGGAAGTCGGGTTCGTTGAGGACCTTGTTGACAGCGTATAAGTCTTCGGCGGTGTAGTAAGGCCATTCAAACGCTTCCGCCGCCCATGTGACGAACGTCCGCTTCAAAGCTCTATTCGGTGTCAGGCCAATGGGGCCGACGTCCAGCATATATTTGAGCATCAGGCGAGCGGCGCGCAGCATGTGCGCGTTCGGCAGTGCCGGGTCGTCGTGCTGAGGGGCAAAGAATTCGATCATGAGGTGCGCAGATTGCAACCTGTCAGGCTAGCAGGCAACCGTCGATGTTCTGCGGCGCTCAGGCTGGCCAAATGATGGCCGAGCGGGAACAAGCGGAATGTGAACTTTTAGGGAAGCGATCGTGAGCGTTGAGTGACGAAAATGGATCGTGCCTGGGTCGAAAGCTGTGGAAAAAACGCAGATGCGTGTAGACATCCAGCGCAATCACGCTCTACGCGGACGCGATGAGCATCGTTGCCACCATCATGAATTCGACCACCGGCCAACCCATACAAAAGATGACTTTTGGTCGGATGCCAAAGCCTTGGGCTACTTTTCATCTGGAGAACGGAGAGCGGGTCACCGCCGATCGCGTAAATGTCGGTAAACCTGCGCCAGGCAAGTTTGTTGCCCCTGTCGAAGTCTGGGTTACCCCCAAAACCTGAGGGTTCTATCGCGCATTGACCCTTTGCCTTTGCAGTTACAAAAGCGACGAAACCCAGTCATCCAGCGCATCAAGAGCTTCGGCTTCGGAATCGGCCGAACTTCTCCCACTTTTCCTAGCCACCTTGAAGCTGTGGTCGGCTTGATCGACCATATGTAGCCTGGCGCGGTCGCCGAGGTCGGAAATGACGGGCTGTAGCAGATCCATTTCCGCGAGCGCATCGCGCGAGCCGGAAATGAACAGCATGGGTATTTTGATGCAGGTGAGGTGATCGGCCCGTTCGATCCCCGGTTTCCCTGCCGGATGTAGCGGAAAGCCGAGGAAGGCCAGGCCTTTGACCGCTGGCAGGGGCTCCTCGGCCTGGGCTTGCGACGTCATGCGCCCGCCAAAGGATCGGCCGCCGGCGAAGAGGGGGAGTTCTGGCGCCAGTTCGACCGCTCGCGCTGCGGCCGCGCAGACGACAGCATGCGCGAGCTTGGGGCCATCGGGCCGCTTCGACCCTTTCTCCATGTAAAGAAATTGATAGCGCAGCGTTGCAATTCCTCGGGCAGCGAGCCCCTCGGCATTCGATGCCATCGCCTGATGGTTCATCCCCGCGCCGGCCCCATGGGCAAAGAGAAAAAGCGCCTTTGCAGTCGGGGGACGAAGCATCAGCCCCGACACTGCTTCCATTCCAACCTCGATGCGGACGGGCTTCGGCCCCATCTGACATGGCCTTTCGGTATCGGGAGAACTTCTGCCCGCGAGGACGCTAAGCATGAGAACCATTGGATCCGGCGCTAATGACGGCGGCGGCATTTCCGGCTGCACCCGTTGGCGAATGGAAAAGGGGACGCCATTGCGCCCCCATTCACGAAACTCAGGCAGGCGTTTCGGACTTGTTGCCTGAGCCCAGATGCGCGCCGGCGGCAGAAAGGGCTGCTTTCAATGATTTGGGTTTCGTCGCGGACTTGGCCTTGGTTGGCGCCTTCTTTTCCGTCGGCTTGGCGTCGCCGGCAGCGGGTGCAGGCTTGGCGGCGGGAGCTGCAGCCTTATCCTTGGGACCTGCAATGGAAAGGCGTTTCCGCTCGTCAGCCTTCGCCTTAGGTGCCTTGGCGCCGGCCGCCTTCGGCGCGCTCTTTGCTATCACAGCCGGTTCCGCCTTTGCCGCCGAGGCGGACTTCTTCGAGGGAGCCGACTTGGTCGTGCTCGCCGCCTTGGGCGCTGCGCTATCCACGGTCGGTGCGACATTTGACGGCGCTGCCTTCGCTGCATCCGTCTTTGGAGCAGCCGCGGAAACGGTGGGCTTTTTGCCAAGGCCCAGCTTTTGGGCAACGGCACGCCGCGCCTCGGAATAGCTGGCAGCTACAAGTGGGTAATCTTTGGGCAGTTTGTAGCGTTCACGATACTGCTCGGGCGTGAGACCATTGGTCGCCAGGTGGCGCTTCAGCGTCTTGTAGGGTCTACCGTCGATCAGGCTCAGAATGTGATCAGGAGAAGAGAGACTTTTGCGGATCGTGACCGCGGGCGTGAACGTCGGCTCGACTGCCAGATCGGCTTGCGCGGTCGGCGTTTCGACGAGCGCTGCGCGCGTCGTCTTGATCAGTTCTGCAAGGCCTTCGCTCGGCACCGTATTGCGAGACACATAGGCGCTCAAAAGCTGGACGGTAAGTGCGGTGATTTCAGTCTGATTGTCGTCGGCCATTATGCGATCCCATGCTTACTCAATAATTGAAGCTTTTTGCGTGCTACACGGTCAAATGTAAATATTGCCTGAGCGCTCATTCGAAAGGTCTATCTACCTTCATTTATCAATTAGCAACTTGGATATAACGCAAACCGCGAGGTCCAGCTGATCACTCAATTGCAGCGGCTTGACGCATCACGAACAGGACTGCATGGGCCCGGCCTATTCCATCCAAAGGAGCCCCATGTCCGACATCAATGCGCGTTCTGATCTCAGATCGCGCTTGGCCAGAATCTGGGAAACCCAGACGGAAAAGCCACGACCACTCATTTTTCTCGTATCGCCAGGGAAGGATCATGGTGACGACTTCCGACAAGCTGCCGATGCGCTCGGGGTTCATTATATTCGCCTGCACCTACAGCAAGTCGTGACCCCTGACCAACATGAGCTCTTCACGCAGGACAAACCCCGGCTGGTCGTGATTTCCGGCATCGATCAACTGACCCCCGGCGAGCGCGACGCGATGGTTCGGCTGCTTCAAAATGGCCCCCGGACACTCGCTGTAATCCTTTGTCAGGTTGAGGCTGACACCGCACGCAACATCATGTCCGCATGGCGAAAGCTGCGAGCAATCGAGGAAGCTCAGGCGCTGCGGGCGGCGGACACTGGAAAGGGCACTAACGCTGCAGCGAACAGGGTAGCCTCAGGAGCCGTCGCGTAGATGGGGATAAGCCGGTCCAGCGCCTTTTCGATCGTCTCCAGCCCATTGGAGGTAAGCCTCACCTCGATCCCTCTTTTATCGCGTGGAGCTGCCACCCTTGCTACGACCCCCTGCGCTTCCATCAGGTCGACCTTCCGCAGTGCTGTGGAAAGCGGAACATTGGCAAACATGCAAAGCGACCAGAGATATGACGGGCGTCCTTCTTGTGTCGCCAGGAAAAGTTGCAGCGCCATGTCCCATATCGGATTTGGGCAAAGGCCGTAGCCGAGACATTCCCCCACAACCTTGCGGGATGCGATCAGTTTCCGGCAAATATCCACGCGCATGTGCGGCATTTCGTGCATCGATGGACTCCCTTCATTTGAACGACAGAGGTTTCGTTTCGGCTTGAGTTCTCGTCACGGGGGCAGCGGCGAACCGCTTCAATCGGGCCGCTTCCAGGGTGTTCGGCTACCCGCGCATCCCGAATTCGAAAATGACCTTCCGTTGTCGGGCGCCGTACGTTGGTGCCCAACTGGACCTTGTCAGTCCCGTATCGCGATATTGGACCCGACCGGTAGCGCCCTGGACAAAGCTGGTTCGGGATCGACCGTTCAGTTTGGCCTTCGATCGCGCGCCGCCTTACGGGTTCTTGAGTTCCGGCGCCCCCGGATCAACAATCCGTTCGCCAGGGATCATCCGACCCGTTGCGGCGTAACCGGCCGCGATGGCGCCAGGTGGCGGCGATCAGCATCGTCTGCGCAACCCAGCTCCAGAAACCGGCGGCCTCCATATACGCTTCCGGCACGATGTCCGGGACGATGGCGCGGGTTAGATGAACAACCACTTCGGATCCCAGGATTCCCGCGATCCAGATCGGCCAGAACCTCGTGCTGCGGAACGAGAGCGCGAGGAACACGCCCAGCATCGCCAGGTCGACGCCCAATATGCCAGCCTCGACAAAGCGAAACCGGGCAGCGCTGGGCTGGACAAAGGCAATGCTCGCAAGAACACCGAGAACCAGGGTGGCCGCCGCGATCTGTTCGGGTCGACCACCCCTTGCAAAGGCATAGAGCGAGCTCATGATCAGAAGGCACACGAAGATCATTTGCCTGGTCATCACCTATTGAAGCGGGCAATATTACGGATAGTCAATGATTTACCGCGATTTAATCATGCTGCCCGCAGGTGCCGATCGGTGGCAGGCGGACCGTCCGCCGCGACCTTGAACACATCACCATAGGCTCGTTCGCCAAGCCCGATGTCATCGCTCGCCTGCTTCAGCCTGGCATGGGTTGCCACGATCTCCTCCCGCGTCCTGGCCACAAGAACTACCGCTGCCGCCGAGGATCGAAATGCGTCCTGTCCGATGGAAGCGGCAAGCCTGCATTCAAGCCGCGCCAGAGGAAGTGCGGCATTGAGTTCGGCTATCCTGGCAGCGGCGATGTCCAGGGCTTCTTCGGCCGCGAAGAGGCGCTGCGCAACCGAGTGCGCAATGATATGACGTTGTTTGGGCATAAGGTCTCCTTCGCGCAATCCATCCGGCTGCGCGTCGTGGGAATTGGTGCTGGGGAAATTCGCCTAGCGGCGAGCCATGCTGTCGAGGGCTGAGAGGAACGAGGCGGCTTGGCCAGCCGTGAATAGAGCGCCAGACCCAACCATCGCGACAGCGATCAAGATGTAATAGATGTTCAGGTCATTGCTCTGCCTCCGGTTGGAGCGGAGCGGCACATGTTCAAGCAGAGCGTGGATCGCATTCATCAGGATGTTATCACCCTGGGATGAAGCGATTGTCCGGTCCGGCATCAAGTGCGTATCCGCATCGTCTTCGACCGGGACAGAGGGGGCCATTTGCGGCGACGGCGACAGACCCATTGGTTGGGTACCTAAATTCTGGGGGGGTAGGGCGGACACCGTCGATGCGTCCTCAAAGGCGCGGACAATCCTTGCTGCGTCAAACCGATCCATGTCGCCCAACTGCGCGCGGGCCTTTTCGATGTGCTTGTCGACCGTCCAAGGCGATATTCTCAGCTCCTTGCCGATCTTTTTGGAATTGAGATTGTCGGCCACCAGATTCATGCACTGGCGCTGGCGGTCAGTGAGCAGCATGACTTTGGCGCGATAGGCCTCCAGTTCTGGAGGAATGGGCTGTTCTGGCACGAGAGATGCGACCTTCTGCCATGGCGGCCGCCGGGTGCAAAAGCCGGACGGCCAGTCCGTTGCGATAGGCAACGAGTGTCATCAATGCGTAATGTAAAATCAATCGCCCGGGACCGGTCCGGCCATAGTGGTTGCATTTTGGTCACAGCCCGCCGCTTCGCAGCTATTCGCGCTCGGGGTGCAGTTCGGGCTGCCAGCAAGCCGCTGGCGCGCAGGCTGAAGGGGAGGGGGGAGGGGCATGGTGTCACCAGAGGCAAGAGACCTCGCACCATGGGAACAAGCCGCCATGAATCTCTGGGTTTCCAATCCCTTCCGTATTGCGATTGCGGTCATTCAGGCCAGACGCGAGCAAAGGGCTTTTGCCGTCCTCGAGCGGATGCGGGAGTATCTGCGCTCGACTGACGAGAATATGAGCCCCTCATTCCCTGTTCTCCTGGCCGTTGATAACGGCAGAGCAGGTGTCGGGCAAAGCGGTCGGTGTAGCGCTCTGGCCGAATCGGTTCCTGAGCCACTGGCTTCAGGATCGCGCCCGCCAACATCGTTCCCGCTAGCAGCGCTTTCCAGCATGCCACCACTGACACGCTGCATATTGGTCTTGCGCGTTCGGCATCACATGCCTGCTGAGGAGATTTCTCGTCGCTTTACGATCAGCCGCAGGCAGGTGAGGCAGCATCTGCGAAGCGCGATTGCGCAGATTGCGATCTGCAGCGATCGGATCGGGCGGTGAGTGCCGACCTTGATCATGCAGGTGAGGCCATTGTGCGTCGGCTCGGGGGGCGATGGGTCAATGGCGGCGGCATGTGCCGATGTCCGGCTCATGCGGACAAAACGCCAAGCCTGTCGGTGAGGCGAGGAACCTCGACGCTCCTCTTCAAATGCTTCGCAGGTTGCACTTTCGGCGAGATTCTACAGGCGCTGCGTTCCGAGCGGTTTCAAGTCCCTCGTCAGGCGAGCGGCCTGCCCTATGTCGATCCATCACCCTGTCGACGGGAGCTGGCGTTGAAGCTCTGGCGCGAGGCTCAACCTCTCGCAGGCACACCCGCACAGCGTTATCTTGCGTCCCGCCATATCATGACCTGGTCCCCGGCACTTCGCTATCACCCCGCCACACCGCTTGGAGCCGGAAGAAACGTGCGGTTTCTGCCCGCGATGCTCGCTGCGATCACGCATGACCGCAAGCTACTTGGCATTCAGCGAAACTTCATTCAGCTGACCGGGCAGCCGGCTCCCTTGTCCAAGAACAAGCGGAGCCTGGGCACGTTGGGCCGCGGAGCGGTGGAACTCGCCGCGCCAATGGCCACTCTCGGGCTCGCAGAAGGCGTCGAGAATGCGCTTTCGGCCGCGATGCTGCTGGATATTCCGGTGTGGGCAACCCTCGGCGCAGAGCGATTCGCCCGCATTATCATTCCGCCAACCGTCACCCGTCTCGTTCTTCTCGCCGATAACGATCCAGCGGGAGAGCGTGCGGTCGCGCGCGCTCGGGAGGCCTATGCGACCGACAATCGCGACCTGGTGACCCTGTGGCCGCCGCGCTCCTTCAATGACTGGAACCAACTGCTGTTGGCAGGAGGGGAGGTGGAGCGGTGGAGGGCGCGGCTTGCGGCTTGATGGTCAGGGCGCGGCGCGCACCGGAGAATGTCCATGACACAGAAGCCACAGATCATCTTCGTTCCCGCCACCAAGCTGACGGTTGCACCGACCAACGTACGCAAGCGGAGCGATCCCGTTGCCGATGAAGAACTAAAGGCCCTTATCCTCGCCAAAGGCGTCATCCAGAATCTGGTTGGCCTGCCGGTCCCGCGCAAGAAGGGTGAATATCTGATCACGGCCGGCGGCCGTCGCCTCAAGCAGGTCCAGGCGCTCATCGCAGAGGGCAAGTTCGACGCGGAATATACAGTGCCCGTTCTGGTGCTGGCCGACAAGAATGACGCGGTCGAGATCAGCCTTATTGAGAATGTCGGGCGGCTGAATATGACGCCCGCCGAAGAATGCCGCGCTTTCCAGGCCATCATCGAAATCGAGAAGAAAACGCCCGCCGACGTCGCCAAGCGCTTTGGCGTCACCGAGCGATTCGTACTCGGCAGGCTCCGGCTCGCTGGGCTTGCCGATGTCATCTTCGAGGCGCTGGCCGATGGCGAGATCACGCTCGACGTCGCCAAGGCCTATGCCAGCATCAGCGACACGGGTCGGCAGGCCACCGTGTTCGAGGAACTGGGCGATGGCTGGGGTGCGAACAACTGCGGCGAGATTCGCCGCCGCCTCATTTCCGGCTTCTATCGAGGCAGTGATCCCAAGGCCCTGCTGGTCGGGCGGGACGCCTATATCGCGGCAGGTGGCCGTATCGACAGCGATCTCTTCTCGGATGCTGCGAATGAGAACTGGATCGACAGCGAACTCCTCGAACGCCTCGCCGATGAGAGGATGCGGGCAGCGGCCGATGAGATCCAGGCCCGCGAGGGCTTTGGCGAACTGCGGGTCGTCTGCCACCCACGCGTGCCCTATCTGGACGTCATGCGGCTCGACGAGATCGAGGGAGAGCCCGTCCCACTGACCCAGGAAGAGGAAGTTCGCCAGCGCGCCATCGAGCAGGAACTCGAGGCGATCGCCGAGAATGCCGATGAAGACGGCTATTCCGATGAGGAGCAGCAGGTCATCCAGACGCTCGAAGCGGAATATGACGCGCTCAATGAGCGGCCGCCCGTTCTTACGGAGGATCAGAAGGCAACCTCGCTTGCCTATCTGGTGATCGGCCAGGACGGTAAACCGCGCCTTTATGAGCAATATTACGCCATCCCGGAACCCGAACCTGAAGCGGACGAAAGCGAGGGTGATCTTTCGGAAGATGTGGAGCAGGATGAAGAGCCGGTCGAGGAAGCCAGTTCGCGATCGCCGATCAGCCAGCGCCTCGCTGACGAGATGGCGATCATGAAGACCGAACTGCTCCGCGTCCATGTCGCCAGCGATCCACATTTCGCGCTCGACCTCGGCACCTTTTTCATGGTCGATGCCACACTCGGCTACCGCCATGACCTGCCTAGCGATTTGCGCGCGACGGCGCCCTGTTCGCGCGTGCCCGGGTTCGAGAGCGACACGCCAGCAGCGGAACAATGGGAAGAGCTGAAAGCGGGCCTCGATCGAAGTTGGGCAGACTCGCCCGATATCACCGATCGCTACGAAGCTTTCTGTGCCCTGGATGAGGACGCCCGCGCATCCTGGCTCGGTTGGGCGATCGCACGAACCCTCCACGCGGTGCCGGCCGGCGGCGCGGGTAGCGCGATGCTCGATCATCTCGGCCGCAAGCTCGGCATCAAGGTAGAGGACTGGTGGCGTCCGACCGCGCGCCGCTATTTCGACCGGGTAAGCAAGAACACGATCCTCGACCATTTCCAGGAGGTTGGCGGCGTCGAGCTTCGCAGCCGCTATGGCGCGTCGAAGAAGCATGACCTCTCGCTCTCGGCGGAAAAGCTGTTCGGCGGGCAGATCATCGTCGAAGCCGCCGTGAAGGAGAGGGCGCTCGCCTGGGTGCCAGAGGCGATGCGGTTCCACCATGATGGTGAACCGGCACGGGCCATCGACGGCGATGACGATCCTTCGGCCAGCGGCATCACTGACCAGGGCGCAACGGACGAAACCGGCGGGCTCTCCGAAGCCGCCTGACCTCCGACCGGGCCGGGGCTGCCTTCGCGCGGTTCCGGCCCCTTGCCGCACGCCATTTCTCCGTCCTCGAGGAGGAAGATGGGGAAGGGTGTGCGTCGGCGCTGATCGCGGCGCCCTTTGCTGGAGTTTCCCTATGACCCGTTCCCTTCTCGCGGCCCTCGAGGCCGGTTCCAATCCGCTTGACCAGAAGGTCTGGACGCTGGCCGCCGTTGCCAAGGCACTTGTGGATCTGATTTCGTCAGGACAGCCCATCAGCCGCCAGCGTCTCTCCCGTCTCATGGAAGTGCATTTCGGGGCAAGTGACGCCTGCGGTGCGTGGTCGCTCCGCGAGGCCTATGACGCCCTCGAGACCGCGCAGGTTTTGGCTTTGCTAGACGGCGGCATCGAACTGGCGAACCCGCCTTCCAAGGCCTTTTCGATCTTGAACGATTTGCTCGGTCGCCTGCCGACCCAGACCTACAGGTCCGAGCCGCAAATCGACATGCAGCAATTCTCGACGCCCGTCCCGCTGGCCTTTCTGGCGAACCTCGCAGCCGCCATCACGCCAGCCGATATGGTGCTGGAGCCATCGGCTGGCACCGGGCTGCTTGCGGTGTTCGCAAAGATTGCCGGGGCGTCGCTCCTGCTCAACGAACGCGATCCGGTCCGGGCGGGGGTGCTCGCCCAGGCGCTGAACCGCAAGGTCGCCAGCCATGATGCAGAATTCATCGATGACCTGCTCGCGGTGGATGAACAGCCGAGCGTCGTCCTCATCAATCCCCCATTCGCGCGCAGCGAAGGTCGGGGCAGGGATCGCCATGCCGGGGCACGCCATCTCCGATCGGCCCTGGCACGCCTGGCGCCCGGCGGCCGCTGCGTCGCCATCATGTCGCCGGCCTTCGCCCATGACGGCAGCGCGCGTAGTGGATACGAGGCGGTCGCGGCCCTTGTGCGGCCCCGCGTCGAGATCACGGTTCAGGGGCGCCCCTTCGCGAAACATGGCACCAGCATCTCGGTTCGCCTGATCATATACGACAAGGGCTGGACCGGCTCGCCCGACCGGCTGACCGTGAACAGCCTCGACGATCTGCTCCCGCATATCCTCGCGCTTCCGCCCCGGCTGTTTGATGATGGGCCGCCCGAACCGTCCCCTGAGCAGGCGAGGCCGCGGGTCATTGCTCCTGCCGCTCGGCCGACCGTCCGCCCGCTCTTCGCATCGGGCACGCGCCCGCCGATGCCACGGCCGAAGCCCCGACCCGTCGTTGCCGTCGACGGGATGGTCGAACCACTCTCCTACAGCGTCCGGGAAACGCCGCTGCCCGCTGGCGAGCAGATCGGCATCTACGTGCCCTGGCGTCTGTCGCGGATGGACATCCCGCAGGCAAAGCCGCATCCCGATCAGCTTGTTGAATCCATTGCGATGTCGTCGATCATCCCGCCGCGTCCGACCTATGTCCCGATGCTGCCGCGCTGCGCGGTAACGGCCCTCTCGGACGCTCAGCTCGAAACGATCATCTATGCGGGCCAAGCGTTCGAACGCGACCTTCCGGGCCTTCATGCCCCAAATGGCTCGGGTACGTTGCTGACGCCCGATGCCCATGGCGTCGCGTATCGCATGGGCTATTTCATCGGCGATGGCACCGGCGTCGGCAAAGGGCAACAGGTTGCCGGCTGCATTCTCGACCAATGGTCGCGCGGGCGGCGCAAGGCGGTCTGGATCTCGAAGAGCGCCGCCCTGATCGAGGATGCCCGGCGCGACTGGGCTGCGCTGGGCGGCCTACCCATCGATATCCAGCCGCTTGATGCCTTTGCCTTCGGTGCCCCGATCGCCATGGAAAGCGGCATCATCTTCCTCACCTATGCGACGCTGCGCTCGCAGCGGTATGATGAGGCGTCACGCCTGCACCAGTTGCTCGCCTGGCTGGAGGCAGATTTCGAAGGGGTCATCTGCTTCGATGAAGCCCATGAGATGGCCAATGCCGCGGGCACGGAAACCCAGTTCGGCACCCAGAAAGGCTCGGAGCAGGGGCTTGCCGGGGTCCGACTCCAGAATCTTCGCCCGCGCGCCCGCATCCTCTATGTCTCGGCGACTGGCGCGACTGACCCGGCCAATCTCTGCTACGCTATTCGCCTCGGCCTATGGGGACCGGGCACCTCGTTTGACGATCGCGCCGCCTTCATGGGCGGCATCGAGAAGGGCGGGATCGCCGCGATGGAGATCGTCGCGCGCGATTTGAAGGCTCTGGGCCTTTACACGGCGCGCGCGCTCACCTTCAGCGGCGTCGAATATGATCCGCTCGAACATCCCCTGACCCCCGGGCAGATCGAGGTCTACAACGCTTACGCGGACGGTTGGCAGGTGATCCACGCCCATCTCGACGAGGTATTGGCCCTCACCAACATCGTCGATCGTATGGAGAACAAGGCGCTGAACGCCCGGGCCAAGGGCGCCGCCCTGTCTCGGTTCGAGAGCGCAAAACAGCGTTTCTTCGCGCAGCTCCTGATCGCCATGAAGGTGCCGAGCCTGATAGCGGCGATTACCCAGGAGGTGGAAGCCGGGCACCATGCGATCGTGCAACTGGTGACAACGGCCGAGGCGATGCTCGACCGGCGTCTCGCGAGCCTGTCGGCGGACGAGCGGGCGCATCTCGATATTGAGCTATCTCCATCGGCGGCGATGGTTGACTACCTCAAGACCGCGTTCCCCGTTCGCATGATGAAGATCGTCAAGGGGAGCGACGATGTCGAACGCTCCGAACTGATGATCGACGAGCATGGCAATCCCGTCTTTTGTCAGCAGGCCCTGGCGCTTCGCGACGAGATGATCGAGCAGCTTTGCTCGCTCCCGCCCATCGGCCTGGCGCTGGACGAACTCATCCGTCATTTCGGGACGGACAGGATAGCCGAGGTGACCGGGCGCTCCCGGCGGCTGGTCCATGATGCGACCGGGCGGCAGCGCGTCGAGCGCCGGGGCGGCCGGAGCAATCTGGTCGAGGCCGAATCGTTCATGTCGGGCGCCAAGCCGATCCTTGTCTTCTCAGACGCCGGCGGCACGGGTCGTAGCTACCATGCTGACCGCAACTCCAAATCGGCGGACCGCCGCCGCATTCATTTCCTGCTCGAACCGGGCTGGCGGGCATCCAACGCCATCCAGGGTCTGGGCCGGTCAAACCGCACGAACCAGATGAGCGCCCCCGTCTTCCGGCCGGTCACCACCGATTGTCGAGGGGAGCGGCGGTTCATCAGCACGATCGCACGCCGCCTCGACAGCCTCGGCGCGCTGACCCGTGGGCAGCGGCAGACCGGCGGACAAAATCTGTTCGATCCCTCCGACAATCTCGAGAGCGATTACGCGCGCGATGCGCTCAACCAATGGTATCATCTGCTCTACCGGGGCAAGCTCACCAGCACCTCCTTCAAGGCTTTCGTCGACATGACGGGCCTCAAGCTGATCGACAAGGACAGCGGCGGACTGGTCGATGATCTTCCCCCGATCCAGCGCTGGCTGAACAGGCTGCTCGCGCTGCGCATCGAAACGCAGAACGCGATCTTCGAGGAATATATGGCGCTCATCCAGGCGCGGATCGATGCCGCGCGGGACGCCGGTACGCTCGATGTGGGCGTGGAGACGATCCAGACCGAGCGGACCGTCCTCCTCGATGAGCAACTGCTGTGCCGCGATCCGGTGACCGGGGCGGAGACGCGGCTTAGCCGTCTGGAGCTTCATTATCGGCGGCGCGCCACCGGCTTTGCCCAGCTCATGCGTGAGCATGGCAATGCGCCTGTCTCCTGGCTCCGCAACGGACGCTCGGGCCGCGTCGCGCTGCAGCGGCCGAGCTGGAGTATCATGGATGGGGAGGGCAATGCGATTCCCATGTGGGAGCTGATCCGACCAACAAGTCGTGAACGCATCCGGGATGTTGCCCTCAAGGAAAGCCATTGGGCGCCAATCGACGGTCAGGAATTTGAAGCGCTCTGGAATGCCGAGGTCGAAGAGGCGCGCGCCAGGATCGACATCGAAACCATCAATATGGCGACCGGGCTGCTGCTCCCCGTCTGGAACCGGCTGCCCGACGATGATCTGCGGGTCTGGCGAGTCTCGGACGCCCAGGGCAACTCGATCCTCGGCCGCATCATCTCGCCGAGCGGTGTCGAGAAGGTCACCAAGTCCTTCGGCGTCGACATGGCGATCACCCTTTCGCCTGCCGAGATGATCGCCGGCGCGCGCAATAGCGAGGGAGTCTCTGTGCCCGGAATGGATGCGACTCGCCTGATCTGGGTGCATGTTAACGGCAGCCGCCGCCTGGAACTGCGCGATTTTCCGCCAGCCCGGCGAGACTGGCTGAAATCGATCGGCTGCTTCACCGAGGTCATCCAGTACAAGACGCGGATGTTCATCCCCGCGGATCGGGCATCGACCATCGTCGACCAGCTCGTGCGAACGGGCACCGAATGGAATGTGCTGATCGCGTCGGGGTCGAGGGCTGCCTGACCCAAGCGGGAGGGAGGGGGAGAGGGAAGGTGCCGGTGAAAAGGATCATCGGCGCCTTTTTGAAAGATGCCTCATGACCGACCCCCTGAACGATGAAACGACCATCGCCCAGTTCAACCGCGACCTCGCCGAACGGGGATGCACGGCGCATGTCGCCCTCTTTGCTCTTGAAGACGCCAAGGTCGCGAGCGAGGGGGGATGCCCGCAAATCCTGGCCCTGATCGCCGACGAGGGGCGTTTCATCACCGAGCTGCCTCTCGCGGTTTCGTCCGAGATGGTGGCCCTGGCCTATTGCCTCTACGGCCGGGGTGTGACCTCCGGCGTCCAAGCTGGCGCAGACGCTGCCTGGGCGAAGCTACGGTTCCTGATCGGGGCAGCCGCCGCCTGATGATCGTGCAGTGATCTCGCGTCAGTCGGGGCCTCTTCCATTCCTTTGCAACAGGAGCTTTGCCATGGCTGACCGAGCCAGCGTCACGATATCGATCGGTGGCGTCCTTCCATCCTTTCTCATCGGCGAATTGTTCGCCGCGATCAGGCACGACGGAGCGGGCCGCGACTGGGACAGCGGCCCGTTTCTCGATGAGGACATCGTCGGGGGCGAGGTGCTCTTCCTTTGCGGGCATGAAATCGCCTGGGGCATGTTCGATGCGCTCGAAACATTCTGCCGGGTTCATGGTCTGCCATTCGCCCGCTGGTCTGGCAGCTGCCGAAGCAGTTTTGGACCGGAGCGGGTCGTTTACGACGGCACGAGCGAACCGAGACATTTCCTCGCGACGGACGATAACGAGATCCTCTTCTCAATGGAGGAGATTCAGCGGCTGGGATCGCTCGACGCGATCGAAGCGCATTATGTCTTTGCCAACCGAATCGTGCCGCCGCTGACCATCGATCCCACGCCTCCCGCCGAGAAGGGGTGATGGAATGGATATCACGGCCGCCCGCCGGACCGCTCCTGCCGGGACCGTGATCGGGTGACAGGAAGAGGAGGGGGAAGGGGATGAGCGCAGCCATGGATCGCTGTGCTCTTTGGGAGACCCATCATGACCCTTTCAACCACCGTTTCCACTTCCGTTTCGCAGGGTGCGATCACCAGGATCACCAGGCTATTCAATGGGACGCTACTCGATGTTCTGAACGAGCTGTTCCAGAACGGACGACGCGGAGCGGCCACGCAGATTTCCATCAGCACCATGACGGAGGGCGGCCGGACGCTCCTGTGCGTTGCCGATGACGGCACCGGAATCGATGATCCGGCCCATTTGATCACGCTGGGCCAGTCCGGCTGGGACGACGATGTCGCCCGCCGGGAAGACCCCGCCGGCATGGGCATGTTCAGCCTGGCGGGCCGATATGTCGAGATCCGATCCTGGTCGCCGCGCCATGCCACCGGCTGGACGATGGTGATCGGCCCCGATGACTGGGAAGCCAGCGCGCCGATTGCCGTGGGCACCAGTGCCATCGCTTCGGGGACCGAGATACGCGTCGAGCTATGCCCCGCCTGGGAAAAGGCCTTGTCCTATTCGGTCGCCGCTGCCGCCCGCCATTACCGGCCAGGCCATCGATCGGACGGACTGGCTGGCGGAGGCCGAGCATATCGAAACTGCCCTTGGGTGCCGCATCGGCGTGTTCCGCGGAAGGACAGCTTCCGACCAAGTCCCTCGGATCAACTTCCATGGGGTCACTGTCCCCTGCCGGCTGCCCAGCCTGATCGAATGTCAGCGCGAGGACCAATGGTCGGTGGGGATCGACATCATTGATGCCCCGCAGCTCCAGCTGGTGCTCCCGGCCCGCAAGGAAATCATCGAGAATGCAGGGCTGGAGGCATTGCGCTCCGCCGCCATGACGGCGATCTTCAAGGCCATCTCGAAACGCGACGGCCATTGCCTTTCGCATAAGGACTGGTTGCAGGCGAAGGAGCGCGGCGTCCTATTGCCCGAAGCCCGGCCTCGGCTTCGGCAATGGTCTCCGATGACCGGCGAATGTACGCGGTCCGGGACCGCCCGACTGATTGACGCGAAGGGCGCGCTCGTCACGCCCTGCCATAGTCCCAACTTTGCCCAGTGTCTGTCGCGCGCGCTTGAAGCCAACCCCGAATTTTCCACGCCGCTCGTTGAACCGGAACCGGGGTTCGCAGGCTATGCCTGGTATGACGCCCTGCCAAAAATCGAAGATTGCGAATTCCTGATCGTTCAGGATGGCAAGGAGCATCTGTTCGACGAGACCGATGATCGGCCTGATCTCAAATCTGGACGCGCGGATAGCATTACGGCGCTGTTGCATATCACGACCGCTGATGACGCGAAAAAGACCGTCCGCTTGGCCGCCGATCTGTTCATCTCCTATGACAGCTGCCTCGACTTCGAGATCGAGGACGCCGCGATTTTTCTGATGCGGGCTTGCACGATCGATGTCGATGTCCTGACCGACCTGCTGGAAGCCATCTGCTTCGAGGCCCATCGGGATGGCGACGCCGACAGCTGGGACACCCAACACGATCAATTTCTGCTCGACGCGCGGCAACTGGCCATCGAGCAGCTCCTCGACGCGGATGAAGCGCTGATCACCCGCTGCGGCACGGTTGTCTCCAAACATCTGCGGTGGCTGGTGCCGCAGGGCAGGATGATCACCATATATCTGGGCGCTGACCCGACCAGGATCGAAATCAGCGACATTCCCGCCGTGGAAACGAACGAACGCTGATCCGCGCTTCGTACGGCGGTCAGGAGGGAAGGGGGAAGGGAGGAGTGGCGATAGGCGAGGGCAGAAGCTCGGCGCGTGTTGCCCATCCCCCCAGCCCTGGAGGTTCCCATGACTGCCATCACCGCAACCGATCGTGCGGGTGTGCGCCCGTATCGGGTGGATATCTCGCGCGGAACGAATGTCTCCCGCGTCTCATCCGAATGGTTCAGCCGCCCGCAGGACGAGCGCTATCTCTCGCTCGGCGATCTGTACCACAGCGTTCGGACCCGAGCCGACCGCGCCACCACCCGCATCGTGGAAAGCCGCAATGTCCGGGTCGAAGCGCGCAGCGATGAACCCGAGCGCCTGTCGCTGATGATGCCGGGCGATGACGCGCCCATCGCGCCAACCAACTGGTCCTTTGGCCAACTTTGCAGCCTCGTCGGCGCGCCGGCAGCCTATCTCCGCCAACTCCCGGCCGCGCTCGCCGGCATCAATTTGCAGCATGGCCTGATCTCGCATTCGGGCGAACATGTGAAGCTGCTCCAGACCAGCGATGGCCGCAGCGAACTGCGCGCGGTAACCGGCCCCGACTATGGTCGGATCTGGGATCACGAACTCGTCGCGGCGGTGATGAAGATCGCGGGCAACGGCACGGGCGACACGCGCTGGAAGGTACCCGGCGTCCTCGATTGGAGCGCGATGACCTATAACCCCATGGTCGACATCACCCATGACACGACGACCCTCTACGCATCGGATCGTGACGTCTTCCTCTTTCTCGTCGACGATCTCCACCCCATCGAAGCGGGTCGATTGCCCAATGGAGAGTCCGATCTCTACTTTCGCGGATTTTACACCTGGAACTCGGAAGTTGGCTCCAAGTCATTGGGAATAGCGACTTTCTATCTTCGCGCCGTGTGTCAGAATCGAAACCTCTGGGGCGTGGAAAATTTCCAGGAAATCAACATCCGCCACTCCAAATTCGCGGCCAATCGCTTCGCGCATGAAGCAGCCCCGGCGCTCGAACATTTCGCCCAGAGTTCGCCCCGCTCCTTCATCGACGGCATCGCGGCCGCTCGCACGAAGATCGTCGCCCGCAAGGATGAGGACCGTGAGACCTTCCTGCGCAAGGAGGGTTTCTCGAAGGCCGAAACCGGGAAGATCATCGCGACCGTCCTTGCCGAAGAGGGGCATCCTCCGGCTTCCGTCTATGATTTTGTGCAGGGCATCACGGCGGTCGCCCGCAGCCGTCCGCATCAGGATGGCCGCCTCGACCTCGAATCCAAGGCGCGCAAGCTGATGGAACGCGCCTGCTGACCTCGTCTGGCCGGACGTCCGTGCCGGACCCTTTCACATTTTTTTCCGGAGAATGATCATGGCGACCACGCCCGTTTCCGCGCGCCTTTTTGCGGTGCGCATCCAATATTTCAGCGCCGGTGAATGCTATGCCACCGAGACCATCGACGTCGAAGTGCCCGACGGCGCCGATGTCTCGGCTGTGGTCCATGCCGCCGCGCAGGCCAGCACCTATCATGATGTGCGGATTCCCGAGCTCAGCTTCACCGTCGAATATATCGCGCCCGACCCGGACGATCCCGACCCGGCGCCGCGCGCGGGCCGGCTGAAGCCGGTCTGCGCCCACTGCGGATCGGATTCGATCGTTCGGGACGCCGCGGTCCGCTGGGAAATCGAAAGCCAGCAATGGGAGGTGACGAGCATCTTTGATTGCACCACCTGCGATCTCTGTGGCGCCGAGAGCGACGACCTCGCGACCTGGGTTCCAGCCGAACAGGTCACGCCGCCCGAGCAGTTCGAAATCGACCTCGCCGCCAAACTCGATACGCCCGAATTGCGAAGCGATGGGACCTTCCAGCAATTTTGCTTCGGGCTGTTCCTGACCCATTCGGTCGAGGATGCAGCCGTCGCATGGCTGTCCTCCGACCACAGCGCTCCGCGATAATGTCGCCGGTCGACTGGCCATCTTGGACAATGCCCGTTCCCACTTTCATGAGGAGCGATCCCATGACCATCACCATTCCCGACGATCCGCTCGTCGAACGCTTCAATGCGCGGCTCGTGCAGCTCAATTCCTCCGCTCGCGTGGCCCTCACGCGCATCGCTGGACACACCGGCATGCTGGAGCTTCGGGATGACGCGGAGAATTTTCTCGAATTCATCCCGGCCGAGGCGTCGCCTGAAATGGCCGCCATCGCCTTCCGCCTCTATGCCCGCGGCCTCAACCGGGGCGTCCGGGCAGGCGAGGAGGCCGCATGGGCGAAGCTGCGCTATTTGATCGGCGCTGCGGCCGCTCCTTCCCATTTCTGACCCTCAAGAAAGGCAGATGCCATGGCTGAGACCTATTTTTCCGCCTGCTTCACCTTCTGCTGCACCAACGCCGAAATGGCGTTGCTGGAGGAGGCTTTCAACGCGGCCGAAGATCTGAACTGTGAACTGGAGCCGCCCGCGCCGAGCAAGGAATTTCTCGAAGCCTTCCCGTCGACGCAGAGCAGTGACCCATGGAGCGGCCTCCTCGGCATATTCGACGATCCGAAATTTCCGATCCTGGGGGCTGAGCTCACCGGAGGAAATAGTTTCGAGGAGCCGACCGTCTCGACCCCCATGATATCGGGAACGGTCGATTTCCAGCCCTGGCCCATCGCCGAGCTTGTCCGGCGATGCTGCCCGGTCTCGCTCGCGAAGGCGCCGATCTGCTTTGAATGGGCGGTCACCTGCTCGCAGGCGCGGCCGGGTGAATTCGGCGGCGGCCGCTGCGTCATCTTTGTCGACAGGATCGATATCCAGTCCACCGGCGAGGCCTTAAAGGTGGCGCTGGAGCGCCCGATCGGCAGGACAGGTTTGCCGGCAGCTCTGCCTGCGGCCGATCCAGCGGATCGGCCGCTGGTCGGCCGGAGCCTGCTTATCAATGCGCCGGAATATTTCCGCGACCCGGCGTTCAAGGACTGGCTCGGCAACTCCCAGCCCAAATTCACATGGTATCGCGGCGGCGAGCCGGATGAATGGTCGGATGTGATCGTCATGGTCGATCCGAGCCTCAGCGGGGAAGGGAGCGACTCGGACATGCCCGCGCCCATCTGGGAACGGATCGTCGATGCTTGCCGGTCGTACCTCGGTCCCGGCCAGGGACCCTCGCCGCATTATATGGTGCGCCTGACCAATCTCGGAGAGTGAGGTAACCACAAACCCACATTTGTGCTAATCTGGGTTTGTGGTGAAAATTGCGAGGTCCCCATGAGTCGCCTGACGATAGATATTACCGAGCAGCAGCATCAGAGCCTGAAGGCGCTGGCGGCGTTGCAGGGCAAAACGATC
Organism: Sphingobium sp. 22B; assembly: GCF_001580035.1. Taxonomy (NCBI): domain Bacteria; kingdom Pseudomonadati; phylum Pseudomonadota; class Alphaproteobacteria; order Sphingomonadales; family Sphingobiaceae; genus Sphingobium; species Sphingobium sp. 22B. The sequence continues at coordinate 115,926 of NZ_LTAB01000001.1, forward strand.
AAGCAATATGCGATCGAGCGCCTCTTCCCTGTCGATGCAGGTGATGAAGAACCCTGGCAAGCGCTCAAGGCGCTCCTGGGCGAGCGAATCGCGCAAGGGCTGGCGGGCGGCATATCCGACAAGGATTTCGGTTCGATTGTTGACGAGGAACTCGGCAAGGCCAGCCACGCTTGACCGCTCCCTATGTCCTGACCGCGGCCGCGGCGGACGATTTGCGCGCGATCGTCCGTTACACAAAAAAGCAATGGGGCGACGGACAGGTGCGCTCCTATATGACCAAGCTGGAACGCGGTATCGTGCGTCTTGCAACGGGCCAGGGCGCGTCCAGGGATATGAGCGATCTCCATCCGGGTCTTCGCATGTCCCATTGCGAACATCATTATGTCTTCTGCTTGCCCCGGGGAGATGAGCCGGCGCTCATCGTCGCCATTTTCCATGAGCGCATGGATTTGATGGTGCAGCTGGAAAACAGGCTGGTTTAGGCGGCTTGCGAGGCGGAGTTCCCGCGACGGTCTGCCAATGCGATCACCCCAACAGGGTATGACAGCGATTGCGCCTGAGCCTATCGTATGTCTGCGACCCGAAGGCTCGTGGCTCTGGCCACCGAGGCTTCTTTCTGGCCCGATCATCCCAGCGATGATCGGGCCATTTTTCTGTCACTGATAGCGATCGCTCAGCCAGTGCCTGATAACCGCCACGATATAGCGCTGGTCCTGGGCACTAAGCCTCTGGTCGGCAGCGATACCATGCCATTTGGAGAGGCAGGTTCGGCAGCAGGTCGCCGTTGCATGCTGGGCGACGAATACCGGATGCCCGCGCATCGGTGTCTGTTTGCCGTCATTGAGCGGTAGCTCGGGAGCCAGCCGCTGGGCGATGAACTCTTCCGCATGGGTGAGGATCGTATCGAGGCCCCGCTCGGCTAGATAGGCCTGTTCCTTCGCGTTCAACCGGAAACGCGATCGGAATGCCGATCGGCCAAGGCGAGCGAAGAGCGGAGTGAGGTCGTCCATGCCGATGGCATATAGGGCGCCGCCACGATCTTGCATCGCTCCTCGCTGCAGTGGGCTGCTATTTCTTGCTGGCACTGGACATGGTGCCGTTGGCGGTGGCGAAGGCGCTCTCGTCGAGGAGGCGCCCCGCGCTTCACGCGCGGAGCGCCGGATCGATCAGCCGTTCAACTGATCCTTGACCGCCTTGGCGGGCGTGAAGGCAAGCTTCTTCGACGCCGCAATCTGGATCGTTGCGCCGGTCGAGGGATTGCGGCCTTCGCGGGCGGGCTGATCCTTGACTTTGAACTTGCCGAAACCGTTCAGTGAAATCTCTTCGCCCTTCGCTGCTGCGCCGGCGATATTCGCGAAGACCGCGTCGACCAGCTTGCGGGCATCGGCCTTGGTGACGTCATGCTCGGCGGCCAGTGCTTCAGCCAGATCGCTATTGTTCATTGGATATCCCTCTCAGAAGTGAGGCGCCCGCAATAGCGGCGGAAAAAGCGCTGGAACAACCATTTTCATGGTTATTCCTGCAGCCAGCGCGCTAATCGTCAGGCGGGATATAGTCTGGGTAGAAGCCGGTCTCATCATCATGGGGACACGGCTCTGGTTCGCGCGGGCGCGCAGGGGGCAGGACCGGATCAATCCCTGAGAAGCTGATGCGGATGATGGCGCCGCCTTTGGTCGCTTCCTGGAAGATAGCGCGAATCTCCTCGCCCTGGGCCATGCGCGACCCAATCCAGCCGCAGCGCTCGGCCGACAGATAGCCAATCTGAACGCCGCGCATGCTCCAGACCGCGATGGCTGACGGATCGAACGGGTTCTTTGGCTCGGGTACGAGATCGACAGCTTCGCCCGGCACACAGAGCCTGATCTCGAACAGCCGGTTGCTGCGGTCCTTATTCTCATGGATGGCGCCGACGACGGCGAGGCTCATGTCGGGACGACTCATGCGAGCTTCGATAGGTCGATGATCTCCTCCCGCCAAGCACTGTCCAACCTTGCCGATCGCTGATGTCATTGTCTCCATCGTTGGTTTAGCAACGGACAACATGACGAACAGCATTTCGCTTCGCGAGGCCCGGCGCATTGCCCTTGCCGCCCAGGGTTTCGGCCGATCCCGGCCCACGAACGTCGGTAAGGCGCATTTGCGGCGGACGACCGAACGCCTTGGGCTCCACCAGATCGACAGCGTCAATGTTTTGGCGCGGGCCCACTATATGCCGGCCTATTCGCGCCTGGGCGGTTATGATCCAGGCTGGCTTGACCAGGCCGCCTGGGGGAAAGCCCGCGACCGTCGGCTGTTTGAATATTGGGCGCATGAAGCTTCGCTTCTCCCGATGGACTATCACCCCTTGCTTCGCTGGCGGATGACGCGCGCCGATCGGGGGGAGACGGGATGGAAGGGCCTGCGCCTGTTTGCCGGCGAACGTCGGATTGAAGCCGAAGCGCTGCTCGCCCGGTTCTGGAGCGACGGTCCACTGGCAGCTTCCGACTTTGAGGGTTCGCGCAATCGATCGGGATGGTGGGAATGGGGCGAAGCCAAGCAGATGCTCGAATGGCTCTTCTGGGCCGGACACATCACCACGGCGACCCGCCGCGGCAGCTTCGAGCGCGTCTATGATCTGACCGAGCGGGTCATTCCGCCAGACATCCTAGGCATCCCGACACCGGAGCCTCGCGACGCCCAGCGGGCGCTCATCGAGCGATCCGCCCGCGCGCTCGGTATCGCCACCGCCGGCGACCTGCGGGACTATTTCCGGCTGAAGCCCGATGAGGCCCGCGATGCCATCCAGGATCTGAAGGACGAAGGAACGCTCATTCCTGTGTTGGTGGACGGTATCTCGCAGGCGGTGTTCCTGCATCGCGATGCCCAGGCACCACGCCGGATAGCTGCGCGGGCGCTCCTCTCGCCCTTCGATCCCCTGATCTGGGAGCGATCCCGAACTGAGAAACTGTTCGATTTCCATTATCGGATCGGCATCTACACCCCCGCGCACAAGCGGTCCCATGGCTATTATGATCTCGCTTTTCTGCTCGGTGACCGGATCGTGGCGCGGACCGATCTCAAGGCGGACAGGAAGACGGGAAGGCTGCTCGTGCAGTCCGTCCATCTCGAACTGGGTGCCCCGGCAGAGACGCATGAGGAACTGGCCGCGGAACTTCGGTTTCTCGCGCAGTGGCTCAAACTGGAGCCCGTCTTGCCGGAAATCTGACCCCGCATTTCAGGCGTGTTTTCGGCTCCACACTGATGGTTCGCGGCTGCCTGAAAATCGTCGAAAGTTGGCGTGAAAAGCCTTATGAGGTGGGGTGCGGTTGAGGCAGAGGAGCGCTCGATGGCCGAATTTCAAGGACGCGACCTGCACCTGGTCAAGAAGGCCCTGTGCATCGGTATTCTCACGATCGAGAGCCAGGAGGACGGACCGTTCAAGGCCGAGTCGGATCTTTCCGACATGAAGGCTCTGGCGGACGACCTGATGCCCGGCGGCGTCGAACTCCATCACTATATGCGCTCTGCGCATATTGCCCTTACCGGTAGACCGGACTGACGGACGCATATCCTCTGCCGGGCTGATGTCGCCTGGCTCGGTCCATGACTGGCTTGCGCTTTGAAAAACGCGGCGCCGGTAATCGTTGGCCTTTGCGCCACATGGCGTCGCGCCTTCTGCTCCAGATCTTTCATAAATGTTTGCCCCTGGCGCGCGTCCCTCACGTACAGGCGCGGGGTGAGGGAGGGAGCGGCGTCGGTGAGGTCGTGCCCTCATGCGAGGGCAGGGCTTGGGGCGCAGGCAGGGACCAGAGGGGAGGAGGATTTTGGAGGGTGTCGCTTTCGAATGGTCGAGAGCGGCATTATCCAAGGAGTTGAAGTCATGAATATCGGTGAAATCAAGCCCGTGAACGGCCGCCTGGAAGGACATATCGCGACCCGTCTGCTGGACTTGCCGAAGTTGGGATTGCGTCCCGTCCAGAGCACCAATGAGCGTGCGCCCGTCTTCGAAGTCGTCGCGCGCAATGTGGGCGGGCGCTGGGTCCAGATCGGCGCCCTTTGGGAAGCGACCGCCAATGTGAGCGGGGAGAGCTTCCTCCAGGGTTCGCTGGACGATCCGAGCCTCCCCGAACCGCTGCCGATCGCCCTGTTCGGTTCGGATCAGGAAGGCTATCGGGTCGCCTGGCGCCGGCGGGAGAACCGCGACGACTTCGGTGGCAGCCAGCGCAGCCCGCGTCGCGAAATGAGTGGCGGCGGGATGTCCGGCGGCTTTGGCGACAGCACCGCCGGCGCCGATGGCTCGCTCATGGGTAGGAATGATCTCGACGACGAGGTTCCCTACTGAGAATCCAGCGAAGCCAATATGGGCCGGGAGAGCATCCGCTTTCCCGGCCTTTTTTGCGTCCAGTTTCCGTCTCTCAACCGTGAAAGGACAGCGCCATGGCCAGTGCCCCGCGCAGCAGCATCGATCGCTTTGCCGATCTGCCGACCCTCTATGCCCAGATGACCGCGACCCCTGAATTCCAGGCAGCCTTTGGCGACCCGCTTGGTCTCTCGATTGTCTCGCCGGGTGAAGAACCGGCCGAATATGAGATGCCCGAACCCATCGCCGTGCAGGCCGAATGCGGCGGGATTGTCGCCGCCATCTTCGACCTGTTCTGCGATACCCGGCTCGAGACGCTTGCCCCGGAAATTGCCTGGGGCATCGTCAACAGCTTCCACTTCGTCGCCGGGAAGCTCGAACGGCAGGAGGACCGGCTTGCCGAGGAGGTGGGTGACCTGGCCCGTCAGCCGGACGTCAGCGAGGTGTACACGACCTCTCTGGAGGAAAAGCAACTTCTCTGCCAGTCCGTCGCGGAACAGCGCCATGCGATCGAGTGCATGCGCGACTATGCCGCCGAAATGTATCGTGCCCTGTCGGGATGGCCATGGTCGCCCGCGCGCGGCACCAGGGCGTCGACCGCATCAAGCGCGAGCCAGATCGCGGCGCTCGATTTCCTGCGTGCACGGACCCTCGCCACGCGCGAGAAGCATATGCCGCAGGGACCGATCGTCGTCGTGACCGGCCCTGCCGACTGGCACGACTGGAAACTCATCTGGGACCGGCTCGACCTCATCAAGGCGCGCATCCCGCACATGACCCTCATCACCACCGGGCAAAGGCGGGGTGTCGACCAGATCGCGGCAGCCTGGGCAGCGCGAACGGAAATAGGCGTCCCGGTCGTGGTCTACGGCCTGTATGGCTCGGGGCGGAAAACGGCTTTCAAACGGAACCGGAAAATTCTCGAACTGAATCCCGTCGAGGCGCTGCTTTGCGAAGGATCGGGCGTGCAGGCGAACCTCTACCAGTTGCTGCGGGAGGCTGATGTTCCGATCCACGCCTTCCACCGCGCGGACCAAGCTGTCGACACCCCCGTGCTGGCGCGGCAACGCGGTCAGGCGAGCAATCGAGGGGAGGCGGCACATGGCTATTCCCGACTATCTGCGCACTAATTTCCAGACCCTCCTGCGCGCGGCGGGGGACGGCAATCTCGCCCTCATGGAATGTCAGGATGCGCAAACGGGTGAACCGCGTTTCGTTATCTGTGCCGTCGGCCGGGATGGTCCCGAGTATGTGATGACCCCCTTCGGTCATCTGGCCGAAGGCGATCCTTATGACGCCTATGTCCCGCCGATCTGACGCGGCCGGGTCGAAACGAATATCCTCCAGGGGATCGGCAGCACCCCAACTGTCGGTCCCTTTTTTTATCCAATGGGAGAGGGCATCCCGCCCGCTACGGGTCTGTTGGGCGAATGCTGCGCCTGGACCCAGCCTCCATGGGGGCATCGAGCCCCCATGGAGGCTGCCTCTCTTCTTCTCTCAACAAGCGGGATGAGTTTACACGGGAAACCCCGGCGGCCTCAAGGACGACGGGGCCCCACCATTTTTTCTCGCGGGCGGGCGTCGGTACGCCCGTGCCACCTTCTCGCGCGCAAGAAAAAATCGTGACCCCCATCGCCGCTTCGCGGTCGTGGCTGCGCCACGATCCTTGACCCCGCCGAGGCGAGCCCGTGTCGAAGAGGAAACCTCTTGAAGAGCGAATGAAGGAGGTTCCGATGACTGACATGACCGACCGCGACGCTGCGCTGGATCGCTTCGCCGACACCTTTATCGAAACGACCGACGGTTACCGCATCACGCCCGGGGACGATGTGACGAGCGCGCCGATGCCCGACGCCGAACTGGTCGCCCGCGCCACCGAGTTGCTGGTCACGACCCTGTTCGACGTCCTGCGCGATACCCGGCTGGAAGCCATGGCGGACCGGATCGCGTGGGGGATCGTGCACAGCTTTCACAAGGTCGCTGGCCAGATCGAGGGGGAAGCGGACAAGGCGGCGATGGTCGTCCGTCGGCTCATCGAACAGAATGACGGGAGCGAGATTGGCAGCGTCGAGCTGGAAGAGGCACAGATGCTCTGCCAGTCACTCGACGAGACCCAGGACGCGCTGGCGTGCATGCGGGATTATGCCGCCGCGACCTATCATGCCGAGACCGGACGGCCCTGGTCAGCCCCGCGCGCTTCGCTGGTCTCCTCCAAGCGGACGGCATCGGTGCTGGCGGCGACCGACTTCCTGGCGGCGCGACGCAAGCGGCACATTGATGCGCGCGCGCCCAAGGGGCCGGTCGTGATCTTCTCCGGCGGACAGGTCTGGGAGGATCACCGGCTTCTATATGCGGCGCTCGATAGCATCAAGGAGCGGGTGCCAACGATGGTTCTCGCGACAACAGGGCAGGATAAGGGGTGCGACGCGATCGCGGCGGCTTGGGCGGCGCGTAACGCGTGTCATCTCATCCCCTTCAGCCTCGACCGGAAACTCGGAAATCGGGCGGGGTTCGCGCGGAACGAACAGCTGCTCCGGCTCCGTCCGGTAGAGGCGGTAGTGTGCCAGGGGTCGGGGCTGCAGAGCCATCTTGCACGCGAGGTGCGCAGGCTCGGGGTTCCGGCGCATTTCTTCGCCCTCGCAGATCAGCACCAAAATCGCGCAACCCGATAGGAGAGGTCGCGCAAAGGAAAAAGAGGCGGTGGAGCGCGCGACTCCGCCGCCTCTTTTTTTGTCGAGTGGGGGAAAGGTCGTCGCGCTCAGGGACCCGGACGAAGGCCGCAAGCGACCTCCGTCCGCGCCCGTCGCGCAACGATGCAGGGTCAGCCAGGCTGACCCTGGCCAGCTGCGCGCGGCTCCGCCGTGCTCGCTGCCGGGACAACCCTTTGGGTTGGTTTTACGGTGGGTTTATTGCCGGGTTCGGTCGCATCGATCGCGCGCAAGGCTTCCATCGCACGGTCGCCGCCGATGCGAATCGCGTGACCTAAAATATCGCGAAAGGCGCGCTCGCTCAGCTGCTCGACGGGGACATCTTCGATCATCGAGGCATATCTGCCGCGCAGAGCGCGGCGGGCATCCAGAACTTCTTGCGCGAGTTTGCGTTCCCTTGCTTCGAGATCGGCAAGGCGTTCACGCTCATTCATTTTGGGCATGCGTCATCCTTCACTATTCGGAAGGTCTGCCCGCCAGGCAGGATGATCGACGAAAGACGCTGGGAAGGCAAGGGCCATGATCGCTTCTATCTCGTAGCGCAGCGCTTGGGGGCACGGTCATAGGAAGCCTCCTGGCGCCCATCGAGGGCGCCCGAAGGCTGCTGCCGCGATATGGAAACTCTCTCTTATGAGTCCCAGCATGGCGGACGAAGCAGAGAGCCTCAAGGATCGACGGTTCCCCCAATTTTGCCGATCCCGGCGCTGCGCTTGGGCGTCGACAAAATCGGCACCCCCGTCGCCCGCTGCGCGGTCGCTGCGCGATCCTTGACCCTCTCTGCTTCGCCCACCCGCGCGCGCCTTCATTGCAAGAAGGAGCCGCAAGATGAACATCGTCGATATGACCATCCAGGAAATGGAGCGCCGCTGCTCGCATCTCGAAATGATCCTCGCCAGACGCGACATGTATGCCGAGATGATCGACTGGAGCGCGATGACGCTGCAGGAACGGGAATGGGACCGATGGGAGTATAGCTTCGAGATACATACGGAACTGTGGGAACTCGAGAACCGCCTCGAGACCTTGGTCGAACGCGAGAGCTGGACACCGTTCTGAGGGGGCTTGCCCCCCTTTTTTTTCCTGGTCGCGGCTTTTGCGGCCGGGTAGAAAATCCCCTTGCGGGGAAGCCACGCCCGTACCCGGTCGAGGCTGGCGCAGCGGCAAGCCGCAGCGAAGGCAGGACGCACGGCACTAGGCCGTTTTGTAATGCACCGTACGCACGGGTGCTGCGGGCGCGAATCGCCAGCATTTGCGCGGTTTTCCGGGCGAATACGCGTCGTCGCCTGATGGCACTGATTGACGCCGCCCGGCGCGCTTTGGCTGCCGTTTGGCGTGGGCGCTCGGCTAAGTGCTTGATCTTCCATGGCACCGTGTGGCTGCCGCCCTGCTTACATGTAATCAATTGAGAACAGGCTGAAATTCGAATATAAGGGCCGTGCTTCATCACGATTGGCCAGGCGACGAACAGGAGTTTGGCGCTTGCCCAGGATTACCATAAGGTTCAAGGACGCGCTCTTCGGGCGCCTTGTCTTCGGCGCTCAGGCGGCCGGCTCGACCATCCCCGACTATGTCCGGGACATCCTCAACCGCTATGAAGGCATGGACGCGGCGGGCTATCATGGCCGCTTCGACGAGGTGCAGGCGACCCTCATCCAGGTCTTCGCGATCCTCGCCGCATCCGTCGGCGCGCGTCGGCCCGATATCCTCGAGAAGGGGATGGAAGATGCCCGCGCCCTGCTCCTGGAACGGGGCCTTCTCGATCCCGAGGAGATGCAATCATGAGCATCTTCCGGAACGACACGCTCGGTTCATGGACGAGGGGCGGGCAGGCCATCGTCCACAATGTCCGCATGACGACGCAGGTTTTCTTCCAGACCTTGCTGGCGGGCATCGCCATCTGGGTCGGCGGAACCATCTGGTATGTGCTGGAGAAGTCCACCGACTATCAGCGGTTTGTGGCGGTCAAGATCGTCGAGGCGACGCTCAAAAGCGACGTACCCGGCGGTGCGCCGGTCCTGTTTCGGACGCCGTCGGGTCGGCAATATTGGACGACGTCCGATGCTTTGCTTGGCTCCCGCATCGCCAAGAAGACCCTGCAGGCGATGGAGCATCATCTGGTTTACGGCGCCGCTCTGGCGGGCGCCTTCGCCCTGCTGATGCTCGCCTGGGCCTGGTTCTATTTCACCCGGACGGGGAAGGGCCTCGGTTCTAACCAGTTCCTCCGTGGCGCCCGTTTCGGCACGGCCCGGCAGTTACAGAGGCTGTTATGGCGGAGCCGGAAGGGAAGCTTTGCGATCGGCGGCGTGCCCGTTCCCGATGCCTTCGAGCCCGAACATATCCTGATCTGCGGTGCCCCCGGAACCGGCAAGACCAACATCATCGTCAAGATGCTGGATGGCATGCGCAAGCAGGGCAAGCGGGCGATCGTCTATGATACGGCCGGCACCTTTGTCGAGAAATTCTACCGGCCGGGTCACGACATTCTGCTCAATCCGCTGGACGAGCGCGCCGACTGCTGGTCGCCCTGGGTCGATGTCCCGCGCGACTATCATTATGACCAGATCGCGGAATCGACGATCCCCGAAAAGGGCGGCGATCCCTTCTGGGCGAAAGCCGCGCGTGGAACGCTGGTCGCGGTCCTGCGCAAGCTTGCCCGGTATGAAAGGACGCTCGTGTCGGCGTTGCTCGAAACGGTGTTGCGCAGCCCCTTGAAGACACTGGCGAGCTTTGCCGAGGGGACGGACGCCGCCGCCTTCATTTCGATGGAAGGCGACCGGACGTCGGCCGGGATTCGGGCTGAACTGGCCTCAGTCATGCGCAGCTTCTCCTATCTCGATGATACCGCTGACGGCTTTTCGATCCGGGACTGGGTCGCCAATGAGGAGGATGACAGCTGGCTCTTCATCACCGTGAAGGCGGACCAGCTTCCCTCCCTCCGGCCCCTTGTTACCGTCTGGCTCGACATTGCGATCAGCGCCATCATGAGCCTGCCGCCCGACCGCAAGCGGCGTCTCTATTGCGTCATCGACGAACTCCCGACCCTTCAGAAACTGCCGTCTTTGAGCGACTTCCTCGCCCGCGCGCGCAAATATGGCGGCTGTGGAATTTTGGGGTTCCAGTCCTACCCGCAACTCGAGGCAACCTATGGCATTCAGGATGCCGCTGCGATCACCGGCTATTGCTCGACATGGGTGGCGCTCAGGGCCAATGACACCCCCACGGCCAAGCATGTCTCGGAAAATCTCGGACAGGTCGAGCAGGTCGAAGCCAATGAGGGCATGTCCTATGGCGTCAACGACATGCGGGATGGGGTCAATCTCTCCCGAATGCAGGTGACCCGTCCGCTGGTGATGCATACCGAGGTCACCAATCTTCCCAATCTTGCGGGCTACCTACGGTTCGGACGGAACCTCCCCGTGGTGCGGTTCACCGATCGCTACAACGCTCTGCCCAGTCCGCAGGCTGCGTTCGTCGAGCGGCTTGCGCCGCCCGTTCGATTGGACCCGGAAACTGAAGGGGAGGCCGCGTCCAAGCCTTCTGAATCGCCATCCAAGCGACGCCGACCGAAGAAAATGGAAGCGCCCGAACTCCCTCTTGAAGTGGACGATAGTGGCTCGCCCGCGCAGGACGAGGTCGGCCCGCAAGGTCCATCTTCCGATCCTGTGGAGGGTGACGCTGGAAACGTGGACAGTGGACTTCCCAAGCTGCTGGGACGGGCGAGCGGCTTTCGCCTCCGGCAGCATGGCCGCGCATCGGGTGACCGCAACGATGCGAGGCCGGCATGATGCATCCGCGCCGCCTCAAGGGCTCGCCGGGCAATATCGCCCGCTATTATGCCATCGGGGACTATTATACGAAGGGCGAGGCCGAGCATTCCTCCTGGGGCGGCAACCTGGCGGGCGAACTCGACCTTTCGGGCGATGTCGATCCTGAAACCTTTCGGTCCCTGCTGGCCGGCAAGGTCGCGGGCCAGCAGCTTGGCCGCCATCGGGCCGAGGGGATCGAGCATCATCCCGGCTGGGATTTCGCGATCAGCGCGCCCAAATCCGTTTCGGTGATGGCGCTGGCCATGGGCGACGAGCGGATCGTCCAGCTCCATGAACGCGCGGTCGATGTGACGCTCGCCTATCTTGAGGAGCATGCCCAGCTGAGGAAACGGGAGGAGGGCAAGATCGTCCATGAGACGACCGGCCGGCTGCTCTGGGCGCGGTTTACAGAGCATGCGAGCCGCGAACTCGATCCCCATCTCCACACCCATGTCGTTGTCCTCAACATGACGAACGGGCAAGAGGGCGATCCGATGGCAAGCCTCGAGACCCGGGCCATGTATGCCGTGCAGATGACCAACGGGCAGATCTACCGCAATGAACTCGCCCATGGTCTGCGGGAGCTTGGCTATGAGATCGACTTCGATCCGCGCCGGGGTCTTTTCGAAATCAGGGGCGTCCCCAAGACCCTCATTGAGGAGATGTCGCAGCGATCCCAACAGATCAACGAACATGCCCAGCAGCATGGCCTTTCCGGGCAAGCGGCACGCCGCCAGTCTTTCTATGCCACTCGCGGCGCGAAGGTGAAGATCGGGATCGACGAACTGCTGATCCAATGGCGTGGACGTCTGGGCCCCCATGAGAAGCCGCTCGAAGCCGTGCGGCAAGGCGCCGAACAAGTGGGCGAACATGCTGTCCCGGTCGACCGGGTCGATGCCGCGCGTGCCGCCTTGTTCGGGATCAAGCAGTCTGAGGGAAAGGAGGCGGTCAACGCGCTTGGCCGACTTTTTACCACTGGGCTGGCGTCCCATGTCGGGGAGGTTCGGTTTCAGGATCTCCGACCTCTGATCGAGGCCCATGAGGAAAGGCGCAAGCTCCTCGCGACCCGCGGACAGACAGGGGACGAGATATTGACGCGGGGCCGGACGAGCCGCCGGACGGTGCGTCTGGAGCAGTCGCTTGCCATGCATCTTGCCCTTGCCGTTGGGGATGGTCGGCCTGTGGCGAGCGCCGATCGTCTGCTTCCCGTGCTGGAACAGGCGGGGCTTTCCCCGGAGCAGGAACGTGCGCTGGTGGACATGGCGACATCGAGGGACCGGGTCACGGGCCTTCACGGCGTCGCGGGAGCGGGCAAGTCGACGCTCATCCGCTCCCTGAAGGACGCCGCGCTGCCGGGCACCACCTTCATCGCCCTGGCGCCGACATCCTCCGCGGCGGCGGAATTGGGCGAGAAGGCGCAGGTTGAGTCCCGCACCGTGGCGAGCCTTCTGGCGGGCGGTGGATATGGGATCAGCGGCAACCATGTGCTCGTACTCGATGAAGCAGGGCAGCTCGGAAACCGCCAGGCCTTGCGAGTGCTGGAGATCAGCCGGGCCACCAGCGCGCGCCTCATTCTCCTGGGTGACAATAAGCAGACGGGCGCGATCGAACAGGGAAAGGCCTTCTGGCTCATGCAGAAATTAGGGATGCAGACTGCCGAGCTTACCGAGTCGCGGAGGCAGCAAACAGAGGCGATGCGGGAAGCTGTCGCGCATGCTCGGGCAGAAAATTATGCCGCCTCGATCGGTCGGCTCGACAAGGTGGTGAGCGGCGAGGATGCCGCCGACCTCGCCAAGGGCGTGGTCGCGGAGTGGACACGTCTCAGCCCCAGGAGCCGCGCCGCGACCAACATTCTCGTTCTCGACAATGCGTCCCGCCTCATCGTCAACAGCAAGATCCGGGAGGTTCTCCAGCGCGAAGGCGTCGTCGCGGCCGAGGAGACCCGTTTTTCGGTCCTGACGCCGGGCGGGCATAGCGACCAGGAGAAGCGGCTGGCGCGCTTCTATTCGGGCGGCCAGGTGGTGACCTTCAGCCGCGATCAGGCAGGGGCGGGCCTCGAGCGGGATGCCGAATATCGCGTTGTCGGGGTGGTGCGGGACACGCAGGGGCGGCAACGCGTCCGGCTGGTGGACGAGCGGGGACGCACCCATCTCTGGGATCCCCGCATGGCCAAATCCTCGCAGGTCAATGTGTTCGTGGACGAGCAAAGGGACCTGAGCGAAGGCGACCGCATCCAGTGGCGCCTCGCATCGAGAGAGCTCATGCTCAAAAATGCGGAGCGCGGGACAGTCGAGAAAATCGAGGGGAGTTTGGCAACGATCCGCTGGGATCGCGGCAAGCGGGTGCAGACGGTCGATCTGTCGAAGCACAAGACATGGGATCATGGCTACAGCGAAACCGTCTATTCGGCACAGTCCAAGACCTATGACCGGGTCTATGTCCTTGCGCCGATCGGATCGCCGCTTGTGAATGCGCAGAATTTTTACACGGCCATTACCCGCGCCCAATACGGCGTGAAGCTCTGGACCGAGAATCCCGAGAAACTGGTCGAGAAGCTTGAACAGCGATCGGGAGAGAAGACGTCGAGCCTCGAAGGGCTCGGGCGCCTGGAACGGGACCATCGTGATCGCCTAGCCGCTCGTCATATGCGCCATCTCCAGCAGCTCAAGGAAGACCAGGAACAGGAAAGGCGTTTGCGGGCTGACCGCCAGCTTGAACGGCAGCTTCGCGCCCAAGGCTTCAGGGAAAGGGGTGTGGCCGATCGCCTTGCCGATCGAGCGCAAAAGGCGTTCGAGGCGTTAGACCGCCATCTGCAATCCTTTTTGAAAGGCCGTGAGAGCGAAAGAGCCGACGCCGTCCACGCGGTCGAGCAGCGAGCAGGCGATCGGGGACAGGAGGGTGGCCGTGGCCTGGATCGCTGATCGGCGCTGCGCCTGTTTGATCCCGCTTCTCCTGATGCTGTTGTCATGGTGCGAAGCGGCGTCAGCGGCACGGCCACCAGAACCCGAGGTCGCGCGCTGCATCCGACAAGCGGCGCGTGGGCAGCTATGGCTTGAAAAGACGCTCTGGGGATTGCGCGATCAGGAAGCCGGTTGGATCGGCTCGGAAATTCTGAACAGGGATGGAAGCCATGACCTGGGGCCTCTCCAGATCAACAGTTGGTGGGTGCCGAGGATCGCCGCGCTCATAGCTCGACGCGAGGGGGAAGTCCGGCGCTGGCTGCGATTCGATCCCTGTTTCAACGCCGAGGTGGCGCGCTGGATCTTTCTCGACGCACTCAAGATGAGCGGCAATTATTGGAAGGCGGTGGGCATCTATCACAGCCCAAACGGCATTCGCCAACGCAGGTATGCAGCGTTGGTTGCGGTTCATCTGCAAAGGCGGTTTGGGACCAATGTGTTCGGGAGGCGGGCCGTCACGCTGGCGCGGCCAGTTCCCTGATTTGCCTCCTGGGGAGAGCCTCCTTGGGAACGGAGGCTGAATGTCGCAATGTGAAACCGTGCGTTGGCGGAGAGGCAGGCGCGGTAATCTCAACGGTCCGCGGCCCCCATGAGACAAGGAGGTGTCCCGCTTATTCCTCCTGATTCGCGGCGGTTCCGTTGGCAAGCGCGTCGCTGATCATCGCCGCCAATGTTTCCTCGGCGCGACCGCGAGCGGCTGCATCCCTGGATCCCAGATCGTGACGCAGCCATTGCGGCGTGCGCTCGATAACTCTTAAGATCGTAGCGTTCATTTTTTCGTCCATCCGCGAAACCTATGACGGTGGAGCGACGGCTGTGCAATGGAGCAAAGCTTGCTAGTTCTGAGGGGGCTGCTGGGGTGCTTTGGCGCTTTTGGAAAGGCGTGGGTCGTACAGGCACAGTCATTTCACCGATCTGCACACCTTTTCGTATGGATCGGCCGCTGGCAGCGGCCGAGCTTTTGACTCAGTGTGTGCCGCTGGACATCCATGAGCAGGAGGTCTCGTTTCACTGGGCCCCTTTTTGCTATTCACTCGGTATTCACTCAGTTTTTTTGCGCGTTAGGCAGCCGACTATCCCTGGAAACTAACATTTCAAGGCTTGCGCCAAGAATTGTTGACTTAGCTTTCGCTCAGTCCTCTTGCCGTGACCAGCATGACGCAGATGTCGATTTCGTTTCAGTGAGCCAATAGTCATGAAGCAGCTAATCGATCACTGACGCACCAACCCTACGATGTCGCACTCGTAGATCGCAAAAACGCAACCAAAATTATTCTTGACGCCGGTTTGGTTAAACGACTGGGAAAGGTCCGTCACCTCACCCACCGCTGGCCCTTCATCGCTTCAATCCGATGATCACGCGCCGAACCGCAAGATATTGCTCGAGTTGAAGAACTTCTGAATCGGACACTAATAAATTAGCTTCTCTCGATATGATCGATATATTATTCTCGCGATCGGCTGGGAGAAAGTGAGGGGGAGCAACAGCTGATATGCTTACAAGACCTTATGATTCTGACCGTCATCCTGAGGGTACAAGCCTGGACTTCATATTCCCGCAGGAATTCGAAACGTCTCTCGAAGCGGCGAGGGCTACAGTTGGTGCGCGCTTTGAAGTCCGGCGGTTTTTCTGGCGAGAACGAAACGAGATCGTCTTCACGCCGCCCTGCAGCTATTTCGAATTGACCCGCTTCCCGTCTATGGGCAGATATCTCGCATCTGCTCGCGACTTTTGCGAGCAGGGCGAGGTACGCTTTTATCCGGCCGCGTGTCCGTTCCAAATGCATTGGCAGGAACGCGAGCAAAGATCGCTATTTTGCAGAATAGATATTCCCGCGATCACTGGATTGCCCATGGAACTTTCCAATCAACAATTGCGCGACACCATAGACATGCGCAATCCCCATGTCAGGGCACTGCTTCTAAGGGCCCAGCAGGAACTGGTGGCGCCGGGGCTGTGTTCGCAACTCATTCTGGATTCGATCAGTGTCGGCCTCGCAGCTGAAATGGTGCAGCAATTCGGTCCAGAAACCCAACCGGAGTTCAACAGTCGCCGGACGTTCGACCAGCGCTATCTGGCTGGCCTTGTTGCACATATCCGGGAGCAGCCCGGCAGGGTCGAGATCGGGCAGTTGGCGGCGGAACGTGGCATCAGCGTCCGCCATTACGAACGCCTGTTCCGCACCGCGACGGGCGAAAGTCCCGCAGCCTTTTGTCGCCGTCATATGCTCGCTCTGGCGAAGGACCTGCTGATGGACCGATCGCTTCTGGTCAAGGAGATCGCCTATCGCTGTGGTTTTGCCAATACGGCAAGCTTCAGTGTGGCGTTCCGCCAGATAGAAGGGTGTTCGCCGCGGCAGTTCCGTGACCGGCTTTTGATCCACTGAACGCCCACTGATGTAGCCGCAATTTTCGACATCTGTTTCCGATAGGCGACATCGATGGCACCTGGGCTTTTCATCGGTATCCGGACCAGTCATCCTGCCCAAAATGGTCGTCAGACCGGTTTGAGAGAGGATGGCAATGACATTTGGATTTCCGGACGCGGACGCACTGTTGGCGCAGTATCCGCTGCCCCATTATTTACGCGATAATGTGCGGCCGGGGCTGGAACAACTGCTTGCCTCGATGGCGGAAGACCGGGCACTTAACGCCAATGGCCATGCGCGTGCGCTGCATATCATTGCCGATGACTTGTCCCGGCTGAAGGCTATCGCCGACGACCGAGCCCGCTATCCTGACATTGCCGATGTCGAAATCAGGCAGCCGCTTTTCATCCTCGGCCTCCCCCGGTGCGGCACCAGTTTCCTGCACGCCCTGATGGAAGGCGACCCGCAGATCCGCACGCCGCTGATGTGGGAAGTGGCCGAACCATCGCCCCCTCCCGAAGCGGCAACCGCCGACACGGACCCGCGCATCTCCCGGTTCGACGAACATTTGCGCGCGCAACTGGGCGGTGATGCCGACGAATTGCTCAAAGCCCATCCGCTCGGCGCCAAAATCCCGCAGGAATGCGGATCGTTCATGACGACCTCCTTTCAGAGCAGCAATCCGTGCATGTTCCAGCATCTCCCGCGCTTCTACGACTGGTTCAAGGGCATCGACGCGACCTTTCGCTACGAGGTCCACAAGATGTGGCTTCAGCATCTGGGTTGGCGGCATCCCGGCAGGCATTGGGTGCTCAAGATTCAGGAGCATATGTATAAGCTCCCCGCGCTGCGTAGCGTCTATCCCGATGCGATCTTCATTCAGCCCCATCGCGACCCGACCACCGTCATCGCCTCCATCTCCCAACTGATCAGCGTCATTCGTGGGCCGTCCTACGACCAGCTCGATCTGCATGCGCTGGGCGCCGAGTTCCTGCAACTCTGGTGGGATGGGGTGAAGTGCTGCATGGATTATCGCAAGGCGCATCCGGACCTGCCGATTTACGATATGCGTTACAAGGATCTGGTCGCGGACCCGGTCTCGACGATCCGGGCCGCCTATGATCATTTCGGCTGGGATTTCACGCCGGAGTCGGAAAAGGGCATTCTGGACTGGCTGCGGGAGAATCCGGCGGGCAAGCATGGGTCGCGCAGCTACACGCTGGCCGATTATGGCCTGACAGCCGAACAGGTGAGCGACAGGTTCGCCGAATATATCGAGACCTACCATGCCTATCTCTGAAACGTCCCAGTGGCGCGCCTGGCTGGAGCGGATGGCGGGGGCGGAAGGCATGCTGGACAGGCTGGCCGATCCCGATGATCCACAGGCCCGGGCCGAGGCGCACCGCCTGTTGTTCGCTATCCTCGCCACCGGTTATCAGACGGCCTTCGCCGACCCCGATCATCCCGATTTCGTGCCGTCGGTCAGCAGCGTCCTCAACACCGTCGGGGTCAATCCCGATTTCATCTATGGCGCGGCGCGGATCGACGGCAGCGGCATCTACAGGCTGTCGGGCACGCGGGGGGACGGGGTTTTCGTGTTCCTTGATCTGGTCGCGGGCGGTCTGGGACCGATGGAGGATCTCGGGCCTTCGGTGGGCGTGATCGATCTGGATGCCTGCACATTGGGACCGGACGGCGCGTTCGACATCCTGTTGGGCGGGGAGCGGCCGGAGGATCATGCGGGTGACTGGTTTCCGCTAGACCCGCGCGCGCTCACGATCGGCCTGCGCCATGCCTATTATGACTGGGGCGTGGGGCGCGATCTACGCATCGCGATCGAGCGGGTCGACCGGCGCGTGGGCGGCGGTCTGGTGCCCGCAGCCGAGATCGTCCATCGGCTCGATCGCCTGTCAGCGTTCGTCGAACGCTATGCCGCATTTGCCTTGGGTTATGGCCAGCGGCAGCGGGCGCAGGGCTTCGTCAACAGGCTGGAATATGATGACTGGGCCGGTCGCGGCGGCGTGGCCGGGCAGCATTATTATCAGGGCATCTTCCGGCTGAAGCCGGGGGAGGCGATGATCATCGACACGGCGGTGCCCGATCAGGTGCGTTACTGGAACGTCCAGCTCAACGATCCGCTGTGGAACACGATCGACTGGATGAACCATCAGAGCAGCCTCAACGCGGCGCAGGCGCGTCTGGACGGCGACGGCCGCTTCCGCGCCGTCATCGCACTGGACGATCCGGGCGTGCCCAACTGGCTTGATCCGGCCGGACGCAACGAAGGATCGCTGATGCTGCGCTGGACCGGCGCGAGTTCCGGGCCGGAGCCGACGCTCAGGATCGTGCCGGCTGCGGAACTCCGTTCGCATCTTCCCGCCGACACGCTGCTGGTCACGCCGGAGCAGCGGGATGAGATGATCCGTAACCGTCGGCGCGGCGCGCAATGGCGACGGCGCTGGTGAGGGGATCAACCCCATCCGGGGAAAGGTTGGCCACGCCGTAATCACCCTTATGGCAGGCATCAGCGTGGCATTCTAACCCCGCCGACGGCCCGTTTTGGAAGAGGATATGCGGATGGACTTTGCAGGCAAGGTCGTACTGGTCACCGGCGCCGGGTCGGGCCTGGGCCGCGCGGCGAGCCTCGCCTTCGCGCGGGAAGGCGCGGCACTGTGCCTTGTCGGGCGCAGCCGAGCCAAGCTGGAAGAGACCGGGCGGTTGATCCGCGACGCGGGTGGCCGGTGTGTCGAGCTGGCTTGCGATCTTGGCGAGCCGCGTGGCTGTAGGGAGGTTATCGAAGGGGCGATGACGGCATTCGGCCGGCTGGACGTGCTGTGCAATATCGCCGCCGATGTCATGTTTCACCGATTGGCGGACATCAAGGAGGAGGAATGGCACCGGACCATTGCCTCCAACCTGTCCGGCCCCTTCTTTCTCATGCAGGCGGCCATGCCGCACCTGATCGAGAGCAGCGGGAATATCATCTGCGTGGCCTCCACCGCCGGTTTCATGGGGCAGGCCTATCTGGCGCCATATACCGCCTCCAAATTCGGACTGGTCGGTTTGACGTTGTCGCTCGCGATGGAGATGATGGACAGTCCCGTGCGGATCAACATCCTCTCGCCCGGCCCGATGCGGACGGAAATGACACAGGGCATGTCCTTCCCCGATTTCGCCGATCCCCGGCTCCTCGCGCGCTACACCGGCATGCGGCCGCCCTGTCTGCCCGAGGATGTGGCCGAGCCGCTTCTGTTCCTGGCTTCCGATCGGGCGCGTCATGTGCATGGCGCCTGCTGGGCGGTCGACGGCGGCATTACCGCCGGTTAGGCAGCTTCTCTATCCGCCGATGGGATAGAAGACCGACTTCTGGTTTTGATATTCGTGCAGCCAGTCGGGACCATATTCCCGGCCCACGCCCGAGCGTTTGTAGCCGCCGATGGGCGCATAGGTCATGCGCCCGGTGCCGCCATTGAGCATGACGCTGCCCGCACGGATCTGCATCGCCATCTCATAGCCTTTGGCAGCGTCTGCGGTTTCGATGCCACCATTCAGGCCATAGCGGCTGTCGTTGGCGATGCGGATCGCCTCTTCGTCGGTATCGAAGCCGATGACGCAGCCGACCGGACCGAACACCTCTTCCTGGGCGATCGTCATCTTGTTGTCGACATCGTCGAAGATCGTGATGTCGGTGAAAAAGCCCTTGTCGAGACCGGCCGGACGCCCGCCGCCATGCACGATCCGCGCGCCCTCGTCGCGGCCGATGGCGATCAGTCTTTCGACCTTTTCCCGCTGGGATTCGCGGATCAGCGGCCCCATCGCCACGGTGGGATCGGCAGGATCGCCGATTTTGAACTGGCTGGCGATGGCGCAGGCGGTTTCGACGAACGCTTTCCTGATGCTGTTATGGACGACAAGGCGCGTGAGCAGGGCGCAGCCTTGGCCCGCATTGACCGAGAGCACGGCAACGGCCATGCCCGCGGCGCGGGCGACGTCGGCATCCTGGCGGACGATCAGCGCGGACTTTCCACCGAGTTCCAGATGCACGCGCTTCAATGTGGGGGTGGCCTGCGCCATGATAGCGGCGCCTACGCCTTCGGATCCGGTGAAGGTGACGAGGTCGACGCGCGGATCGCAGGTCAGGGTCGTGCCAACCTCCGGTCCGCCGGTAACGAGGTTCAGCACGCCTTTGGGCAGGCCGATCTCTTCGGCGATCTCCCCGAACAGCAGCGCGGAAAAAGGTGTGAAGGGCGACGGCTTCAGCACCATCGTATTGCCGGCCAGCAGCGCGGGAACGATCTTCGCCAGATTGATGAGAAAGGGGAAATTATAGCCGGTGATGGCCGCGACGACGCCCACCGGTTCGCGCACCACGGTCGTCCCGCCTATTTTCTTCGGCCCGTCGGGATTGAAGGGATCCGGGGTGATGTCGATGGGCAGGCGAACGCTGTCGTCGCGTGTCGAATGTTCGACTGCGGCCAGCAGATGGTCGAGCGGATTGGCGACCTGCATGCCTTGGGTGATGCCCTGTGAACAGCCGACTTCCGCGATGATCAGCGCCGCGATCTGCTGCCTGCGCGCATCCAGTGCGGCATGCATCCGGCGCAGACAGGTCGCGCGTTCGGACATGGCCATGCGTGGCCAGATGCCCGTGTCGAACGCATCGCGCGCGGCTGTGATCGCAGCGTCCACGGCGGCGGCGTTACCCACCGGCGCGTGGCCGATCACCGCTTCGGTGGCGGGATTGATGATGGCGTCGCGTTCGCTCCCGCCATCGACCCAGGCGCCATCGATATAAAGCTTGTCGAACGTCGTGAACGGCACGGTCATGGCATGGTTTCCTGTCTGGGCCGCAGGATCATGTCCGCGGCGTTGAGCGCGATGGCCATGGCCGGCGCATTGGTGTTGCCCGATACGATCGTCGGCATGATGGAGGTATCGACGACGCGCAGGCCGGTGACGCCGCGCACGCGAAGCTGGGGGTCGACGACGGAAGTTTCATCCGCGCCCATGCGGCATGTCCCGCAAATGTGAAAGGATGTGCCGCCAAGGGCCATGGCGTTGGCAAGAATGTCCTCGTCCGCTTCTATGCCGACGGTCTTGCCCGTTTCCTCGACGATCCAGTCCTTGAGCGCGGGCTGTTGCGCCAGGCGACGGAGCCAGCGAAACAGGGCGACGAAATGGCTCCTGTCGGCATCGGTCGCCAGATGATTGGCGTCGATGACCGGCGGGACATCCGGGTCGGCCGAACTTATCCTGACATGGCCCTGGCTGTCGGGCCGCATATAATAAGCGACGACGGTCATGCCGGGATAGGGGTCGAGCGCCACCGCGCCCTTGTCGTCCGTGTGGAAGGAGTAGAGGCCCATGCCGACCTGCGCGTCGGGCCGGTCGAGCGTGGCATCGGTCTTGACGAAGCCGCCCACTTCATGCGCTGCATGGGTCAGCGGCCCTTTCGACCCGAAGGCATAGCGCAAAGCCGACAGGATAAGGCCGACACCGGACAGTTTCTGGTTTAGGCTGTTCCCCCGGACCCTGTAGGTAAAGCCCAAATAGCGATGTTCGCGAAGGTTGCCGCCGACACCCGGCGCATCAACGACGATCGGGATGCCAAGCGATTCGAGCAAGGCGCGGGGACCGATGCCCGACAATTGCAGCAGCTTGGGGCTCTGCACCGCGCCTGCGGAAAGAATGATCTCCCGCCGGGCGGCGACCTCCTGCACGCCATCCTTGTTGCGCAGCAGGATACCGCCCGCTCGCTGTCCGTCGAACAGGATACGCAGGGCGTCAGTCTGCGGCAAAACATCCAGATTCGGGCGGCCGCGCACGGGCTTCAGAAAGGCGCGGGAGGCGGAGAAGCGCTTGCCGCGATAGGTGGATGTCGGCTGATAGCCCATGCCGCCCTGGGTCACGGCCGGCATGTCGTTCATGTCGTCCACCCGTTGCGTGCCGGCCTGCTCGGCGGCTGTCAGGAAGGCTTCGCACAGCGGGTCGCCGGAAGGGTGGACGCTGACCTTGAGGGGGCCGCCGGCACCGCGCCACGCCTTGGCGCCCAGCGCATGGTCCTCCAGAGAGACGAAATATCGGCCTATATTCTGCCAGCCCCAGCCTGTGCAGCCTGCCGCTTCCCAGCCATCATAATCGGCCGGAGCGCCCCGCACATAGACCATGCCGTTGACCGAACTGGACCCGCCAACCGCGCGGCCCTTCAGCCATATTTCCTGGGGTGCGTTGCCGCCGGGCGATACGGCGTAATCCCACACATGGGGATTGCCCGGCGCCAGCAGTTTGCCGATACCGCGCGGCATGGCGATCAACGGACTGCTGTCGTCCGGTCCCGCCTCCACCAGCAGTACCTTGACGGTCGGGTCTGCCGACAGTCGATTGGCCAGCACGCAGCCGGAAGACCCCGCCCCGACGATGATATAGTCATAACAATCAGCTGACATGGTCGCTCTTTTCCGGGGCATGGCGCGAGAGAACAACAATGGCTGCCTTGCTTGACCTGTCGGCGGGCAGGGCGGCGCTGTTGACGATGAGAGCTCAGCCGAATGCGAGGGGCAGGCCGGGGACGTCCCAGTCGATACATATGACCTTGCCGGAACTGCCCAGCGTGACGAAGGCCACCCGCCCGTCCTTGCCGCCAAAGCAGATATTGGTCGTGAGGAAATCGCCCGTTTCGATCTGCTGAGGCGTTCCGCCCTCGGGTGGAAAGATCAATATGGCGCCTTGGCCGGGCGAGGCGCAACAGATACGTCCGGCGCTATCGACGGCCAGGCTGTCGAGAAATTGACCAGGCCCGGCCCGACCGACGATGCTGTGCCCGTCCGGGGTCAGCGACGCCGTCGTGTCGATCATACCGGGCGCTGACAATCGATAGCGCAGCAGATGCGCTTCATAGGTGAGGGCGACGTAGAGGGTGCGTCCATCTGGCGATAGGCCGACGCCATTCGCCCCGTCCAATGGTCCGGCGGCGCGCCGAATTTCCGACCCGTCGGTCTTGGCATAATAAAGCCCACCCCGCATTCGCGCCGCGCCGCGATCCCTGCCGAAATCGGTGAACCAAAATCCGCCCGTTTCGTCAAAGATGAGGTCGTTCGGTCCCCAGAAGGGGGTCGCTTCGGTCGATGCATATAAGGTTTCGAAAGCGCCGCTGGCGGGATCGACGACCTGAATTGTGCCGGGCGGCGTGTCGAGAGGCGTCTCGGCCGGCAGGAGGTCGCCGTTCGGCAGGATCATCTTTTCGAAACCGCCATTGTTGCAGACATAAATCCGCCCGTCGGGACCGATCGCCGCGCCATTGGGACCGCCGCCCAGATCGGCGAGGGTGGTGCGCGCACCGTCCGGGCCAAGGCGGGACAGGCGACCGCCGAGCACCTCCACCAGCAGCAGGCCGCCATCCGGCCGCGCAATCGGTCCCTCAGGCATCAACAGCCCGTTTGCAAAGCAGGTCATCTCGTCCTCTCCCCATATGACCGACGGTATCTGCGGACCGTCCTTATCCTCATATCTGGTGGATATTGGCGTGATCGGACATCGGACCCACCTTTCGACAGGTAATTGAAAGCGCGGATTGGCGTCTAATCCGCCGCACACCCGATCCATCGGGGAAATGCGGAGGGGATGGCGGCATATTGTCCAGACAGATCGGCATATTCAACTGCCAGAAAAGCGCGATCGTCGAGCATTGGCGCGCGGGGCAGGGCGTCAGCTATCCATCGTTGATCTCATGAACAGGACAGGCCGGCGACAGACCGGCTTTCAAAGACAATGGTCATCCTTTGACCGCCAGGGAGAAGAAAAATGAAGATAACCGGTTTCATGCTGCCGATAGGGTTGCTGCTGACGACATCGCAAATGGCATTGGCGCAGTCGTCGAACGCCGCGCCGCAGGAGGGTGCTACCAGCGACATCGTGGTGACGGCGCGCCGCACCGCTGAGAATATTCAGGAGACGCCGGTTTCGGTCGTGGCTTTCGGCGCGGACTCGCTGCGGCAGGCCAATATCCGTGATACGCAGGATTTGCTGGTCAAGACGCCGGGCGTGTTCCTGGCGGGTTCAGGCGGGCGCGAAAACACCAATTTCTCCATCCGGGGTCAGTCCAAGGCGCTGGCCGGCAACAGCGCGCCCGGCGTCATCAGCTATTTCGCGGAAGTGCCGTCTCCTACGGTCGGGTCCAGCATTCCGACCTATGATCTTTCGTCCGTTCAAGTACTCAAGGGACCGCAAGGGACGTTGTTCGGCCGCAACACGACCGGTGGCGCGATCCTCTATTATCCGGCGGCGCCGGACTATAAGCTGGGAGGATATGCCAAGGCGTCCTACGGCAATTACGACGCCCGGTTGCTGGAAGCCGCAGTCAATATACCGCTGACGTCCGACACGTTGGCCATCCGCATCGCCGGTCAGATCCAGAAGCGCGACGGCTGGACGAAGAATATCGGCATCGGCGGCGACCCGGACGATCTTAATTCGCGCGCGATCCGCGGTTCGATCCTGTTCGAGCCGAGCGCCGCGTTCCGCAACACGCTTATTGTCGATTATTATCACAATGACGCGGTCGGCGGCGCATCGGTGCTGACCGATGTGCTGCCCGGTCCCAATGGACTGACGGCGACGGGCACGGCGGCGGCGGCTCTGGCGCAGTTGGCATTGCAGCGCGCGCGCGGGCCGCGCGTGATCAATTCGGACGTCGATGCGTTCGAAAAGGTCGAGCGTTTCGGTATTACCAACCGGACGGAGTTCGATCTGTCCGATGACATCACCTTCATCAATATCTTCGGTTATCGGCGCACCAAGATCGATTATTATTCCAGTGTCGATGGACTGCCCACCTTGATCGCTGATGGAAGCGGCGCGATCCCTGCCGGGCTTCCGGTGACGATCGTGGGTGGGCGCCAGACATCCGACGTCCGGCAGATCAGCGACGAAGTGCAATTGAAGGGATCGGCACTCGGCAATCGTCTCGACTGGCTGGTCGGGGCTTTCTACCTGGACAGCAAGCCGCTCGGGCCGTCGGGCACCTATATTCCGGTCTTCACCCTACCCGGTATTACCGATGCTCGCTTCAACTATAGTTTTTACAGCGAAAAGAGCCGGGCGCTGTTCGGCAATGTCAATTATGAAATCGCCGACGGCCTGCACGTCAATCTGGGCGTACGTCACACCTGGGACAAGATCGAGGCCTGCGTTGGCGGCGGCCTGAGCAATCAGCCTGTCGTTTCACCCGAAGAATGCGCGGACGGCGCGGCAACGATCCGCAATTCGAGCGTCAACAAGACCTCGTCCAAGGCGCTGACCTGGCAACTGGGCGTCGACTGGAAGGCGTCGGATGCGATCTTCCTCTATGCGATCACGCGCCGGGGCTATCGCGCTGGTGGCATTAACAGCCCGACGCTGGCCGGGCGGCTGGCGCCCTTCCAGTCCTTCGCCCCGGAAAAGGTGACGGATGTGGAGGTCGGTATCCGGTCCGACTTCACCGTGGGCGACGTCAAGCTGCAGTTCAACGCATCACCCTTTGTCGGCTGGTATAATAATGTGCAGGTGCCGATTTCGGGCCTCAACACCCAGGCGAGTTGCAGCACGATCACGCCGGGCGGGACCAATCCGCCAAAATCACCGGACGGCGATTGCGACGCCAGCAACGATCCAAGCGGCGGGACGCTGCTGGTCAACGCCGGCAAGACCCGGGTAGCGGGCATCGACCTTTCGACCCGCATCCAGCCGACATCGACCTTGTCCCTCGACGCCGGTGCGACCTTCCTGGACCTCAAGTCGCGGTCGCTGACGGTGCCTGCGAATCTCCAATCCTATCTTGCAGCGCTCAAGGTGCCGTTCAATCTGGTTGCAAAGACGACGGTCACGGCTGGCGTGCGCTGGACGTTGCCAGTGCCGCCATCCCTGGCGGAAACCGTGTTCAGCCTGGACTATTATCATTCCAGCAAGGTACGCTCTTCCGACCAGGTCCTGCCTGCCTATGACCTGGTCAACGGACGGCTGGACCTGAACGGCGTTGGCGGCAGCAATGCCGACATCAGTTTTTTCGTGCGTAATCTGTTCGATAAGAAATATCTGGCGTCGAGCAATGTCGGATCGGCGGCGCTCGGGATATTCAGTGGATTTTACGGCGCGCCGAGGACCTATGGCGTGGAGGTTCGCTATCGGTTTGGTGATTGAGGGCAGGCATTAAAAACGGTGCGTTAGCCCGATCTTTCCGCAACGGCCGCCCGGCCCATAAAGGCGGATGACGCACCGGCCATAATGGACAGAAAAAGACTATGGAGAGGACCGTCGATGGCGCAGACCGAAGCCGATCAGGATCAGGCCGAAAGCCGCGAACAGCTCAACCGATGGCTTGAGGATGTCCTGGGTTGTTCTGAAGTCGTGCTCGAAAAACAGCGGCGCTGGCGCCCGGTCTGGCGCGCCAGCGCGCAGCAAAATGGTGTGAAGCGCGACTTTCTGCTCAAGGGCGACCGCACCTGGCCGACCCATCCCTATCCGCTTGTGTATGAAATGCGCATGCAGCGCGCACTGTATGAAAATGGCATTCCCATCCCCGCCATATTGGGCATGTGCGACCAACCCAACACCATCGTGATGGAATGGATAGAAGGCGGCCGGGATCCCGGCCTGGTTCAGCAGGCGATCGAAAGCGCGTCGGTGATGACCGAGGATCGGTGGGCCGCATCGCTACGCTATATGGAGATATTGGCTGACATCCACAGCCTGCCAAGTCAGGCTTTCATTGAAGGGGGAGCCCATTTGCCGCAGGGTGCGCGCGAGATCGCCCTGCATAATTTCGAACGCTTTCATGCCATGACGGTCGAGCAGGGCATCACTGATCCGCTGCTGGAATTTTGCGCGCGATGGCTGCGCCGAAACTATCCCCGACATCGGGAATCCATCTCCTTCGTCACGGGCGATTGCGGCCAGTTCCTTTCGGACGGTGCCCAGGTTACCGGCATATTGGATGTGGAAATCGGTCATCTAGGCGATCCCATGCGCGACCTCGCGTGCTTCCGGGGGCGCCACCCGATCGAGAATATGGGCGACGTCGCCGCTCTGTTCCGTCACTATGAAACGGCGATCGGCGTACCGCTCGATTTTGACGCGATCGCCTATCACACCGTGTCCTTCCTCGCTGAAGCCATTTACGGCCCCCTGTTCGGGATGCACGAAAAGGGGCGCGGCGGCGATTGGGTCGAGGCAGCGGTACAGGTGTCGATGATCGGACGGCGATGTATGGAGGCGTTGGCCGAGATATTGGGCGTGGCGCTCGACGACATTGCGCTTCCGCCGCCCGCCGCCGTCGACCAGAATGATCTGGCACTTCATAAATTGCAGGCGGAGATCGAACGTCTGCCGGAAAGCGGATCGCTACAGGGCTGGCAACGTAATATCCTTGCCTCGATCCCTCACTATCTGCGGAACCAGCTGCGCTATCGCGATTGGCTGCGGGAAGAGGATGGCAAAGACATCGAGGCGCTGCTGGGTACGGCCTATGCCGATGCCGCCGCGGGTGAGGCCGCATTGATGCGCTTCATCGAAAAGAGCACGCCTGCCGACCATGCCGCCCTGACGCGCTTCTTTCACCGGCGGATGCTGCGACAATGCCTGGTGATCGCAGGTCCCGATGCGCCTGCCGATCATCTTGTTCTGGTGCCCATGGAGCCCTTGCTACGGGGGTAAGTGCGTGGGCCTCTGGGTCAGGATACCTATCCCACGGTATGTGTCTTAAGCGTATGAAGCGATAAAATTCGGAGGATGGAATAACCGCCGACGGCGAAACAGGAAAGTACTTAATATACTGCCCAATATCGCACTGATCTAGTTTTCAAGATCATATTCGCGGCCTTAGATCGTTGATATAATATAAGTATATAATATTTCTTCTCTTAGTACCATTAGTATAAATGCATAAAAATAATAATAAATATGGTAATTAAATTCCGTTATTTAATAATATTAATAGTGGAGGGGATGAAATGGTTAAAATATTCCGCGCAATCCTGATGGCCGGCACGGTATTGGGTGTCGGTGGTGCAGGCGTAAGCCACGCGGCAGAAGCGGTCGAGCAAAGTGCGAGCGGTGATGACAATAGCGGTGTGCGCGACATCATCGTGACGGCTCGCCGCACGTCGGAAAATCTTCAGACGGTTCCCGTTGCCGTCACGGCGCTCGATCCGACTGCGCTGCTTGAACGGCAGATTGTCGAAGTGGCGGATGTGGGCCGGGCGGCGCCGGGTTTGTCGGTGCAATCCGGTGGCACCGGCAACGCATCGCTCATATATCTCGCCATCCGTGGCAATGCGCAGAATAGCCCTAACTCATTTTCCGATCCTGCGGTCGGCATCTATGTCGATGGCGTCTATTATGGGCGACCTATCGCCGGGAATCTCGGGCTTCTCGATCTGGCTTCGGTCGAGGTCTTGCGCGGAACCCAGGGAACCTTGTTCGGACGCAACACGACGGGTGGCGCCCTCAACATGACAACTGTGCAGCCGGACGGAAATTTCGGCGGCTATGTCACCGGACGTATCGGTAACTATGAAAGCTGGTCCATCGAATCCGCGCTGACCTTGCCGATTTCGGGCGATGAATTGTCCTTGCGCCTGGCTGGCCGCTATGGCGAGAGGGGTAAGGGTTTTGGCGACAACCCGATAAGAGGGGTCGATGCGGCCCGTATCGATCACGACATCGCGGGTCGTGCCACGCTGAACTGGGAGCCGTCTGCGATCCCGATGACCGTATCCCTGTCGGCCGACTATGCCAATATCAAGGATACGTACAATAATGTCGCTCTACGCGGTATCAACCCGACCGGACCGGCGCTGGCACTATATTCCCGTCAATTCGACATTGCCAGCTTCCTCCAGAGCAAGAGCCAATTCTACAGAACATATAATGATCCAAACACGGGCAATGCCAACATCGATACGCCATATAATTATAACAAGACGTGGGGTGTCCGTGCGACCATCGAATATGATCTGGGCGACGTTAAGATCAAATCGATAACGGCCTATCGCGAGGCGGATACCGGGGATGGTACCGATCTTGACGGCACGCCCGCCAAGATCGCATCTTATGCGAGCGACTATTCGCAAAATCAGCGTAGCGAGGAACTGCAATTCTCCGGTAACCTGGGGAAACTGGAGTTCATTTTCGGCGGTTTCTATTTCAAGGAAACGGGCGATGAGCAGTCCCAGTCGCTCGTCTTCCAGGATACCGACTTCGGTTTCAACCTGGCCCCGGCCAATACCAACCTGGCCACATACAAGTCGGAATCGAAGGCCTTGTTCGTCCAAGTCAACTACAGCCTGACCGAACGGCTGCGCGTGACCGGCGGATTCCGCTATACCTGGGACAAGCGTTCGATCAACCGCATGGGCTATATCGGAGGGATTCCGGGCTTTTCCGGTTCGTTCGTCTCCAACGGCCGACTGATCACGTTGCCCGCTACGGGGCTATGCGCCGTGGGTGCTAATGCAAATCTGGTCGCCCCCGGTCCGGATTGCACGGATCCTGTGACGGCCAAATTTGATTATCCCGCCTGGCTTGCCAGCATCGACTACGAACTGGGAGACGGCAAGCTCATCTATGCAAAGACGGGTGGCGCGGCACTGGCCGGCGGTCTCAATTCGCGTCCGACCCCGCCCGATGCGAGTTCCTTTGCGCCGGAAAAGGTGAAGGATGCCGAGATCGGCTTCAAGGGCGACTTTTTCGATCGGCATCTGCGAACTAATTTTGCTGGATTCTACATTTGGCGCAACGGCGCCCAGAATGTCGTCAATGCCCTGGTTGGCGCTAATCTGACCCAGTTCGTTCAGAATGCAGGCGATGTGAAGGCCTATGGCCTTGAATTTGAAGGTACGCTCATTCCGTGGCAGGGCATGGAATTGAGCGGCGCCTTGTCCTGGCTTAAGGCGAAATATGCTGCGGGATCATTCACTGCGGCGGGCCTGGGCGGTCCGGTAGATCGTAGCGGTGAGGTCGTTCCGCGCGCGCCGCGCTGGACCTGGAACATCGGCGCGACGCAGCGTTTCCCGGTCAAAGGCGGCGAAATTGCGCTGCATGCCGACTATGCCTACACTTCTGCCGTTTATCAGGACTATGCCACTGCGGATTTGACGACACCGGCGCTCAACGATGGTGTGAACGATGCGGCGGAGCGTGCGGCGGCTATCAGCTTCATCGATACGCAGAACAGCTTCAGTCGGCTCAAGGCCTATGGCGTGCTGAACGGAAGCCTGAATTTCAAGCTCGACGGCGGAATGGAGTTCACCCTTTGGGGGCGCAACCTGACGCAGGCAAAATATTATAACGCCATATTCAACGGTTATGGCACCTTCGGCACCGCGATCGGCTTTACCGCAGCGCCGCGCACATGGGGCGCAACGGTTTCCTATCGCTTCTGACACAGGGGATGGGTGAGGTGGCGTCGTCCACTTCACCCATGGGCCTGACCCGGCCTGTTTGAACGATCCTATCTTTCGTCAGGGGTTGCGTCGCTGATTTGCTGCATAACTGCCTAGTCGAGAGACGGGCAGTTATGCCGTATTTCAAGGTCCAGGGTCGAAAAATGGATATCAGTCAATCGGTAGAGAGCGGCGACAAGGCTATGATCATATTGCAGAGCCTGGTCTGCTATTTGCGTGAAAAGAACATTCTTTCACGATGCGATATCGAGGAATTGTGCGAGCGCGTCGAGGCGCGCGAAAAGGAATTTCCCTGCGATCAACAGCAGGCTGCGGCAGCAGCGAAGGATATGCGCGACCTGGGCGAATATTGCGGGAAGCGATATGGCGGGAAACGGCGTCGCTGCCTGTAAGACACTGCTCGACAGGGTCATGATGGGGTGCTGCGTTACGCGATTTTACCAAACGGCGGCCCGCAGACTGAAATAGCGGGCTGGGGGCTGCGATCATCGTCAATCGCCCGCTTTGCCTGTGTTTGTTGTGCAATATTCGGGGAATAGACGGGGGAGGCATAGGGGAAGGAATATGTCTCCTGCGCGACATCTGTCGTCCCGGCGATAGTTGTGGCGGGGGCATGGGATGCGCTGTTGGCATAGCCTTCGTCACAGTCGATAAAAATGAAATAGGATGAGTGATGCACAATCCGTCAATAGTGGATGCAGGTCCGCAACCGATACCGGACGACGCATCGCTTTCCGCCGACGGGCGATCGTTGCTATCGTGGACAATTGTCGCGCTGTTTCTGCTCAATTGCCTCAATTATATAGATCGACTGCTCTTCTCGGTCGCCCAGGAAATGATCAAGGTCGATCTCCATCTCAGCGATTTTCAGCTCGGCCTGATTGGTGGACCCGCATTCGCCATACTCTACACGGTCTTCAGTTTCCCGATCGCGCGCGCGGCGGACCGCGGTCGCCGGGTGGGGATCATCGCCATTTCGCTGACATTGTGGAGCGCCATGACGGCCTTTTGCGGAATTGCAGCCAATTTCGTCCAGATGCTCGTCGGGCGAGCCGCCGTCAGCATTGGCGAGGCGGGATGCACGCCGGCCTCGCATTCGCTCATCTCCGACGCATTCCCCGCGCAACGTCGAACGACCGCCATCGCCATCTTCGCGGTCGCCGGCCCCTTCGGCGCCATCGTCGCAGCGGTGGGCGGGGGCGCTTTGATCGCCGCTTATGGTTGGCGCACGGCTTTCCTCATTTGCGGAATGGCCGGCATCGTCATGGCTCTGCTGTTCCGCGCCACCGTGCCGGAACCGCCGCGCAGCCAGCCCCGATCGCATCATGCCGCGTCTTTCATCGCCACCGTCCGCCAGTTGCTGGCCCGGCGCAGCTTTGCTCTGGTGGCCGTCGCGGGGGGCGTGGCCGGGATCGGCAGCTATGCCAATCAACAATATATGGTATCTTTTCTCATGCGCGGGCACGGCCTGTCCCTGGCCAATGCGTCAGCGCTGATGGGGCTTGTGATCGGTGGCGTCGGCATCGTCTTCACGCTGTTGGGCGGCCCGATGATGGACCTGGGTGCGCGTCGCTACCCGCGAATCAAGGCATGGCTGCCCTCCTTCGGCTTGCTCTGGTGCGGCGCGCTATATGCCGCCGCTTTTCAAATTCCGACGGTTGGTCTTGCGGTGGCGTTGATGGTGCTCGGATCCATGGGGCAGCATTTCTACATGCCCGCCATGTATGCGCACGGACAGGATGTGGCGCCGCCGCATATGCGCGCCATGGCCTCCGCCGTGATTATCGCTACCAGTTCCATATTGGGCTATGGATTGGGCCCGCCGCTGATCGGTCTTGCTAGCGATATATTGGGGGAAAGTGCGCGGGTGTCGGCAGGCCTCAGCCTGGCCGAATGCGCCAAGCAGGCCGTCGCGGCCTGCGAGGCGGCAAGCGCACAGGGGCTGCGCCTGTCGCTCAGCCTGGGATCCTGCTTCTTCATCCTGGCCGCCGGCCTGTTTGCATTGGCAAGCCGATGGGTGGTCGCCGATGTGCATGATCATGATCGGCACTGACTTGCCATTCGCGATCTACAGGGAAATAATGGTCCTGCGCTTTAGGATCGAGCCAAGATTCGATCGATGGCGAGGAGGTTGAGGATGCGACATGAAGCCGACCTTGGTCTGCCGCTCTGTGCCCCGCACACTGCGTCGCATTTCCATGTCGAACGGCGGTTCCATACGAACGGCATTTTCGCTGATATCCGTCACTTCGGCTGGACCCAGAGCAGCCGATCGGTTTTTCAACCTGATTCCTACTATCTGGATTTTTCCATCGGCCCGCGCTGCCCCACTGCTCGTTTCTTCAACAACGAACGCCAACTGGCAGATCCGCCAGGCGATGTCGTCTTCCTGCCCAAGGGTGGTGCATTTGCGACCCTGAGCGAACCGGGCGAACACAGCCTGCTGTGTCTGACATTTGAAAACGACCGGGCGATGCAACTGTTCGAGGATGACAGCGTCGCCGATCTGGCTGCATGTCAGGATGTTCAGATCGGTCGGGTGCGTCAGGGGCTTGCCCGTTTGGTGGAGGAATTGCGCAATCCAGGCTTTGGACAGGATATATTGCTCGAAAGCATGGCGTTGATGCTCGTCGTCGAACTGTGCCGGCATTTTCGCCAAGCCCAATATGATGACCGCAGCGCACATGGACAGATGCCCGGCTGGCGCTTGCGTCGCATCAAGGATAAAATAGAGGCCGATCTGGCCGAAATGCTTTCGGTGGCCGATCTGGCCGCCGAAATCCGCACCAGCCCGCGTCACTTGATCCGGACTTTCCGGGCCACCACTGGCATCACTTTGACCGACTATATCGCCAGCCGCCGGATCGCGCGTGCGCAAGACCTGCTTATCCGTGACGAGGCGATGATCAAGGTGATCGCCGGCAAATGCGGCTTCCAAAGCGCTGCCGCTTTCTCGGCGGCGTTCCGGAAGGCGACCGGCATGACCCCCCGCGAATTTCGCGAAGAGCGTGGCGCATTGCGCTGAACCAGTTCTGCGTTGGATCGCCGATCCGATATGATGTGAAGCATCGCGCTTCATGTCCGCCTGACGATGTTTGGGCGTTCCGGCTGTAGGCATCGGCATTGCGGCGAACGCCTCGCCCCCGCCACAATCCGTCCCATCAAGAAGGACGGATTTTCTTATGAGCAGCTATCTCGATCGACTGATCGCCGATCCCACCAGTTTTCACGATGCGCCCTATGCGCAAGCCTTCACGCTCAGTCGCGAGGAGATCGACCGGCTGCATCTGGACGGCGCTCGCAAGCGCTTTGCCGAATTGCGGCCCGGCCTGTCAGTGCTGGACAAGCTAGCGCGTGAGCAGGGCATCGACGCGATCGAAACGATCGACGATCTGGCGCCGCTTCTGTTTCCGCACACCGTCTACAAATCCTATCCGATCAGCTATCTGGAACGGAGCCGTTTCGACAAGCTGACCAAATGGCTCGCGGGCCTGACGACCAGCGACATTTCCCACGTCGATGCCAGCGGTATCGAGACGATCGACGACTGGATCGACCTGCTCGACGCGCAAACCGACTTGACCGTACAGCATACGTCCGGCACCACCGGCAAGCTGAGCTTCGTCCCTCGCACCAAGAAACAGTGGCGTGAAACCATCGTCCATTCGGGGGTCATCATCCGCGACTGGTGGCCGGACCGGGGTCCGGACATCGTGAAGGACGGGATGCCGATCATCATTCCGGGCTATCGCTACGGCGCTGCCGCGATGCAGCGCGGCAACGGCATCCAGGTCGATCTCTATGCCAAGGGTGAGGAAAATACCCTGTTCCTCTATCCCGACGCCCGGTTCAGTGCAGACATCGCCTCGCTGGGCGGCCGCCTGCGCGCGGCGGAGGCGCGGGGCGAGGCCGGCATGATCGACATTCCGCCGGTCCTGCTGGAACGGCGGGAGGCGCTGCTGGAACTGGAGCGCCGCCGGCCCGACGACCTCAAGCATTTCTTCAGCGAGGCGCAGCGGCGCTTCGGTGGACGCGACGTCTATGTGACGGCGATGTGGGCCATCCTCTACGACTGGGCGGAGGAGGGGCTGAAACGCGGTCTCAAGAACGTCTTCGGCAAGGGCAGCGTGTTGCTGACCGGCGGCGGCAAGAAGGGCAAGGAACTGCCCGACGACTGGCGCGAGCGCGTGATCGAATTTCTGGGTTTCGATACCATCTATGAAATGTACGCCACATCCGAACAGATGGGTCTGTCGATGATGTGCGAGCATGGCCATTATCACATCCCGCCGATCCAGATCCCGTTCCTGCTCGACCCAGCGACCGGCAAGCCCTTGCCGCGCAAGGACGGCCTGACCGGCCGCTTCGCCTCGTTCGACCTGATGCCAAACACCTATTGGGCCGGGCTGGTGACGGGGGATGAGATCACGCTGGCGGGCTGGGAAAAGCCCTGCGCCTGCGGCCGCACCGGGCCACACGTCATTCCGCCGGTACGCCGCTACAGCGAGAAGGAAGGCGGCGATGACCGCATCGTCTGCGCTGGTGCTCCCGAAGCGCACGACCGCGCTCTCGAATTTCTTGCCGAACTGTCGATGTGAGTAGAGCCATGACTGATCCATTCCGCGTGCCCCTGATCATCCGGGGCCAGATTATCGACGATGCCGACATCGACTATGGCGGCCGCCGGGGCGGTGTCAGCTTTTCGGCGCCCGACATCGCCAAGCATGTCGCGCGATTGCCGTTGCGCACGCCTTCAGCCATGGCCGATCTCTATGCACTGAGCTTCGAGGAGATACTCGATTTCCTCGTTGCTTTGGGACAGCGGCTCGATTTCGGTCAGAACCGGCATTTGCAGGAGGCGTTTCGCCTGTCCTGCCTGACCTCCGGTCTGTCGGAGAGCATATTGCGTGTCCATTTCCAACATATCGGCGCGGCTTTCGATCGGACCGAAATGCGGCGGATGATGGAACGCTCCTGCGGCGTCGACTATCTGGAAGGCTGGGTGGATCAGGGGGCTGGCAGATTTCCGGGTCTGACCGCCCGCACGCGCGCCTTCGGTGCGCGGACCGTGCACGTCATTGCCGGCAATGCGCCGATCGTGTCAATCCTGACGGTGATCCGCAATGCGCTGACCCGGTCCGACGCGATCATCAAGCTGCCGTCCAACGATCCGCTGACGGCCGCCGCGCTGGTGCGCACCATGGTCGAGATGGACCCCGACCATCCGCTGTCGAAACATGTCTCCGTCGCCTATTGGAAAGGCGGCGACGATCAGGTGGAGTCGGCAATCTACGATCCGCGCGGCGTCGAGAAGATCGTTGCCTGGGGCGGGTTCGATTCGGTCAAGCATATCACGCGCTATCTGCAACCGGGCATCGACCTCATCACCCAGGACCCCAAGCTGTCGGGGACGATCATCGGTCGCGAAGCCTTCGCCGACGAGGAGACGCTGGAGCAGGTGGCGCGCCGTCTGGCGCTCGATATCGGCGCGCAAAATCAGGAAGGCTGCGTGTCCGCACGCGTCATCTATGTCGAATGCGGCACGGACGAAGCCGGGCTGGAGCGTGCCAATCGGCTGGGGCAGATGACCTTCGACGCTCTCCAGCGCCTGCCCGATCATCTGAGCACGCCGCACAAGGCGTTTGACGGTGCGCTCAAGGCCGAGATCGACGGCATCCGCCTCAACGACGAGGATTATCGCATCTTCGGCGGCCGCACCAACGAAGGCGCGGTGATCGTGAGCCAGGAAGAATATCCGGTCGATTTTTCGCGCACGCTCGCCTGCCGGGTGGGCAATATCGTGCCCATCGACAGCCGGGAAACGGCCGTCAGCGCGGTCAACGCCTATACCCAGACGATCGGCATCTTTCCCGAAAGTCTCAAGGACGAGCTGCGCGACCGCCTCGCCTTTCAGGGCGCGCAGCGGATCGTATCGCTGGGCGGGGCTGCGACGATGCAGCATAATATGGAAAGGCAGGACGCGATCGAGCCGGTCCGCCGCATGGTGAAGTGGGTCACGGAAGAACAGGCATCGGGCGAGATGCTGGCTGCGCTGGCAGGCTGAGGAGAGCCATGGACATGATAGAAGCTGATCTGGTGATCCGGGGCGGTACGATCGTCGACGGGCAGGGCGGCGATCCGTTCGAGGCGGACATCGCCATCGTTGATGGAGGTATCGCGAAGATCGGCGCTGACGTCGGGCAGGGGCGAGAGGAGATCGACGCCCGCGACCTCCTCGTCACGCCCGGCTTCGTCGATGTTCATACCCATTATGACGGACAGGTCACATGGTCGGACAGTCTGGTGCCGTCCACCGACCATGGTGTCACCACCGTCGTTATCGGCAATTGCGGTGTCGGCTTCGCGCCGTGCCGGCCGGAGGATCGCGAGGCGCTGGTCAATGTCATGGAGGGGGTGGAGGACATTCCCGAAGCAGTGATGGCCAAGGGCCTGCCCTGGAACTGGGAGAGCTTCCCAGACTATCTGAAATCACTGGAAGCGCGCGCATGGGACGCCGATGTCGGCGCCTATATTCCCCATTCGCCCCTGCGGGTCTATGCGATGGGCCAGCGCGGACTGGACCGTGAGCCGGCGACCGCAGCGGATGTCGCGCGGATGGCGCAACTGGTGGCGGAGGGAATGGCGGCCGGCGCGCTTGGTTTCGCCACATCCCGTTCGCTGGTACACCGGCGCGGTGACGGCGCGTTCATCCCGTCCTTTCAAGCGGACAGCGACGAACTGGTGGCGATCGCCCGATCGGTGGGTGATGCGGGGCGCGGCGTGCTGCAGATGATCCCCAATCTCGATACCGCCGACTGGGCCAGCGATCTCGACCTCATGAAGCGCATGACCAGCGCGTCGGGGCGCCCGCTGACCTATTCGCTCGCCCAATGGTCGACCGATCCGCAGGGTTGGCGGCGCACCATGGATGCGCTCGCCGAACATAATCGCAGCGGTGCGGCGCCAGTGCTGGCGCAGGTGTTCCCCCGGCCGATGGGCGCAATGTGCGGCCTGTCGACATCGGCCAACGCGTTCAGCCATTGTGCGAGCTATCGCGCGATCGCGGACCGGCCGTTGGCGGAAAAGGTCGCCATCATGCGCGATCCCGCCTTTCGCGAGCGACTGATCGCGGAGGAGCCGGACGAGACGCCGACGCCGCTGCATCGCTTGTTGCGGACCTGGGACAATATCTATCGGCTCGGAGCCGAGCCCGATTATGAACCGTCAC
This sequence comes from Sphingobium sp. 22B, assembly GCF_001580035.1. Lineage (NCBI taxonomy): Bacteria > Pseudomonadati > Pseudomonadota > Alphaproteobacteria > Sphingomonadales > Sphingobiaceae > Sphingobium > Sphingobium sp. 22B. The sequence goes on from NZ_LTAB01000001.1 coordinate 153,771, forward strand.
CAGACCAGAGCATCGCCGCGCTGGCCGGACAGCGGGGCGTCAGCCCGGTCGAACTAGTCTATGATCTGATGCTGGAGCAGGATGGGCAGGCGCTGATCCTGATGCCCTTTTCCAACTATGCGGAAAAGTCGCTAAACCCTGCCCTGGCCATGATGCGCGATCCCTACAGCATCGTGGGACTGGGCGACGGTGGCGCGCATTATGGCATCATCTGCGATGCCAGCTATCCGACGACGATGCTGGCCTACTGGACCCGCGATCGGGCTGGCGAGCAACTAACGATCCCGGCGGCGGTCAAGGCTCTGAGCGCGGACAATGCTGATTTTCTGGGGCTGCGGGACCGGGGGCGGCTGAAACCGGGGCTGAAGGCCGACATCAACCTGATCGATCATGGTGCGCTGCGCCTGCATGCCCCCCATGTCGTGCATGACCTGCCCGGCGGCGGGCGTCGCCTGGCGCAGCTCGCCACCGGCTATCGCGCCACGATGGTCAGCGGCGTGATAACCCGGAGGGACGGCGCCGACACCGGCGCGCGTCCCGGAAGGCTGATCCGCGCCGCCTGATCAGGCGCGCGGCCGGATATTCGTGCCGCCCGTCAGTCCATGGCGAATGAAGGGTGAGGCAAGGAAATCATGCGGAAAGCCGAGCGGCGTGCGGCTCACCGCATCCAGCCGTTCCAGTTGCGCTGGCTCCAGCGTGACGCCAAGCGCGGCGACATTATCTGTATATTGCCGCATCGTCCGTGCGCCCAGCAGCGGCGATATGACCGCCGGATTGGCCAGGGTCCAGGCGATCGCCACTTGCGCCGAAGTGACGCCCATCTCGTCGGCGACGGCCTTCACCGCATCCGCGATGGCCACCACGCGCGCATCGACGCGGCCCCCTGCTTCGAGCAGGAAGCCACGGCCGCCCGTTTCGCCCGCATGCGCGCTGCCGCCCGTCGCATATTTGCCCGACAACATGCCGCTCGCCAGCGGCGACCAGGGCATGACGCCGATACCCAGCGCCTTGGCGGCGGGGATAAGGTCACGCTCGGCCGTGCGCTCCACCAGATTATATTCGGATTGCAAAGCCACCAACTGGCTCCAGCCACGCAATTCTGCCATGGTCTGCAACCGGGCCATTTGCCAGGCAGGGGTGTCCGACAGGCCAAGATAGAGGATTTTGCCCTGCCTCACCAAGTCGTCGAACGCGCGCAAAATCTCGTCCGCAGGCGTCATATCGTCCCAGACATGGAGGAAGAACAGGTCGATCCGGTCCGTCTTCAGTCGCTTGAGGCTCGTTTCCACCGTCTGCACCATGTTGCGGCGGCTGTTGCCAGCGGCATTGGGATCGCCGACTGAGCGGGTCAGCGAATATTTGGTGGAAAGAACCAGCCGTTCGCGCTTCGCCTCCGCGAACTTGCCCGTCAATATCTCCGACGCGCCATCGGCATAATAGCCAGCCGTGTCGATGAAGTTGCCGCCCTGATCGACATAGCTGTCGAAGATCCGGCGGGATTCCTGCTCGCCCGCGCCCCATTCCTCGCCAAAGGTCATGGTTCCCAGCGCCAGCGGAGAAACGCGTAGGCCCGAGCGGCCGAGCAGGCGATAGCTGTCGAGCGACAGCGCCTGAATAGTCGTCTGTGTCATGATCTGGTTCAATCTTTCGCTGCTTCGGTGACGACCCAGTGCATCATCTTGTGCACTGGCCATCCCCCATCGTGCGGCAGGCCGCCGAATTTTCCGGTGTTGATGTTGCCGAGACCGACGATGCGCTGGGCGCCCGCCGAAGAAAGCCCATCGCGCACCTCGGCAATGCGGGAGGGGGGATAGACGCCGACCGACTGGGTCGCGACGGTGACATACTGGATCGCGTCCGCAAGCCGATCGACGGTGACGACATTGACGAGCTTGCCGCCCGGATTGAACGACACCGGTTCGCTGGAGCGGATGACCATGCCCCGGCCGTCGGGACGTCCGAACAGGCGGTAGATGGGTTCCAGATTGCCCAGCATGTCCAGTTCCTCAATCAGCATGGCGGGTGGCAGCGGGCCGTCGGGCCCCGCGCCGTAGCGGATGTCCCGGCCCATCGCCTCCACCAGCGCTTCGCAATAGCGGTCGACCTGATCGTCCGATCCCTCGATGAACTGGAAGCGTGCGCAGCTGCACGCATCCTGGTTGAAGGCGATGATGTCGGCCGCGCTTCTCTCGCCGATGGTCTCGAGGGGGACGCCCTCAAAGGCTTCGCGACCGATCAGCGAGATGGACACCTTTGGATCGAAGGACATGATCTCGAAGCCCGGCGCGGCATATTGCATGGCATGGCGCACCGCCGCCTCGCCGCCCCAGACGGCGAGCTTGTCGAAATATTGCGAGCGCAGGATGTGATTTTCGATGCTGGCATCGCCGCCGCGCCAGTAAGCGGCGGAAAAGGACCGCGTCACCGGATGGTTGGGGCCGACATCCGCCATCGTCCGCAGCAGGGCGGTCGCCGTAAACATGTCGTTGGACGGCATTTTCAGCAGGTGGACGCCCTTGCTGATCGCCCCTCGGACGATCGTGACCGGCGGCACGATCGGGGCGTTGCCGGCGAGAACATGCACCATGCGCGGCGGGAAGGCGCGGATGTCGAAGGCCGTGCCCTGAATGTCGCGTCGCGCCCATCCATCCAGCAGGTCAAGCGATCCCAGCGACTGTTCGGCCTCCGCCTCGACCGCGTCGCGGGTGAAGAACCAGGCGATGTCGCGGTAGCAATTCTCAAGGATGCGCGCCCCCAGGCTGTTACAGCGCAGATTATAGGCCGCGGCCTCCTGAAGATGGATATTCCGGTCAAAATCGAGCGCCTTGCCGACCTCGACGAGGAAATCCACGATCTCCGCAAGCGGCGTGTCGAAGGCAGGACCGGGCTGGCTGCGTGGCCAGATCAGCGAGTCCAGATCGATCGACGGGGTCATGACCGTCGAGCCGCTGGCCCGCGAACGATGCTCCACGGCGGCGTCGAGTTGAACCACGCCCTTTATCACATGGGGAACGAGCAGCCGATCATTATCAGCGATAATTTCATGCAGCATGTCTGCCTCCTGTCGTTCAGGCCGCGACCGGCTGGGGCGCGGTGATCGATCCGCGCACGTAGGAATCGATCGATCCGGCGCAGCTGAGCTTGTCCTCGCCCTCCTCCAGATCGGCGTAGCGTGCGATGGCATGGACGACCGGCGTCTTCACGCCTTCCAGGCCGGAGCCGAATTCCACCTGCACCTTGTCGCCGGAGATGATGCCGCCCCACCGGCCGTCCGCCAATATGTCGAAGAATGCCATGCGGCCTTCCACCCGGCCCGTATCCTTGGTCGTGCCCAGCAGCGTTTCGCCAGGCTTGTCGAGGATGAGGGGGATGATCCATGGCGGCACCGCATAGGATTCGGTCGGCTGGATCTTGGCGCAGAAGCCGCTCATTTCGACCATGGCATAGGAACTGGTGATGCGGTCCGGCGTGACGCCGAAAAAGCCCATAATCTGTTCCTTATAGTCGGCTGGGACCGCTGCCCCCTTGGTGCCTCCGCCAAAGCTCATCAGCGTGTCGGGATGGAAATCGCCATCCTTGATCCCGCGCGCGCGCAGGGCCTGCACGATCTGCCAGGCGACGCCATACATGACGCCGATATAAAGCGGGCGATCCCGGCGGCTGACAAGCAGGTCCATCCATGCGTCGAACTCGCCCGCCCGCGCCTGCTGGCGGGCCTCGACCTCCGCCTCGTAGGCGGCGATCTCACCGGGACCGACCTTGCCGGCCGCCAGCAGGCGGCGCAGCTGCGCGGGACGCATGGCGTCGAAGGCGCGCATCGGATAGTCGCTCAGGCGATGAAATTCGCCGGGCGCTGCCCAGCGCGGGAAATGGACGTTGCAGAAGTCGATCATCTTGTGGGTGCCGCGCGGCGGCATCATGGTGAAGACCGAGCGGCCATGATCGGGGACATAGGCCGGTGTCGACAGGTCGGCCGCTGCCAGACAAGCGGCGAGTGACAGGTCGCGGTCCTGCGTCGACTGGTTGAGGAAAGAGGATTTGCCCAACGTCCCGCTCGACGCGAAGACATGGTGGCCCGCCGCCCTGGCGCGATCCAGCCATTCGTCGATGTCGCGCACATCCGCAACGTCGATATTGTCGGTGGCATGGCTGCTCAGCGTACCGAGCCATATGTTCATATGCTTCCACTGGCCATTGTCGACGAACGCTTCAGGATAGCTCTTATAATTGGTGTGGGCGAACAGGAGCGGGACGAGATCGGCCAGGCTGTCGATGCTGTCGATACCGGCTTCCTTCGCCCGCTTGTCGAGCACCCTGATCTGCTGGCGGCGCTCCGCAAAGCGCTCCCGCGCCGCTTCCAGTTGCAGTTCGGCCAGATTGTCCGGGGCATTCCGGAACGGATCCGGTGATCGGGCAAGGGTGATCAGTTCGTCGACGGCGCTCATCAATGAAAACTCCTCTCAGCTTTGCCGCGGAGTATAGGCAACGCCCGATATTTGGCCGCTCGATTCGCTGTTATGGGGAGGACATACTATTCTCAGCATGACCTTTCCGCCCGATGGCGTGCCGATCCCTCCATCAAAATCCAATGGCTATCTTTCGGCAGGGTAGAAGGCGGCCGCCCCGCGCCATGATGCCGGCGCAACACAGGAGCAGGGGGTGACATGCCCGGTCCACTGGACGAAGCATTGGCGTTTTTTCGGGAAAGCAGCGGCTCGCGCGACGACATGCTGTCCGCCATGGAGCGCCGGTTTACGGCGGATACCCGTTGGGAAAATGTCGGCGTGGCGACGACTGTCGGGATCGATCAGGCGCGGCAGTTCGTCGAGGGCTTTCTGGGCCGGATTCCTTTCGAACGCTGCGCGGTCGTCGTCCATCATGCGGCGGCCGCCGGCAATGTGGTCCTGACCGAGCGCAGCGATATTTTCTACGGACCGGACGGGCAGGAAATGCTTTCGCTGCGGCTGATGGGCGCGCTGGAAATGGACGGCCCCCATATCGTCGCCTGGCGCGACTATTTCGACACAAGCGGCTTTTAGAGGGGGATGGGGATGACCGATCGCAAGGCTGTCTGGGCGCAGATCGTCCCGATGCCGGGCGCCGATCTGTCGGCGCTGGCGCAGAGCTACGAAGCGGCGGGCGTGGAAGGGGTGTGGGCGCCCCAGATTTTCGGCGCGCCCTTTACGACGCTGGCCGCCGTCGCGCCGGCCACGCAGCGCATCAAGCTGGGGACCGGCATCGCGCTGGCGTTCGTGCGCAGTCCGCTGGAAACCGCTTGCAGCGCCATCGACCTGGACCTCATTAGCAACGGCCGGGTGGTGCTGGGGCTGGGATCCAGCGCGCAGAGCCAGATCGAGGGATCGTTCGGCAGCGCCTATGGCAAGCCGCTCGCCCATATGCGCGAGATCGTGGGCATGATCCGCGCCATCGTCGCACGCGGGCATACGGGCGAACTCACCGAACTGGCGGGCGACTATCATCGTCTCGACCTTTCACACTTCCGCCTGCTGCACAAGCCGGTGCGCAGCGACATTCCCATCGTCCTGCCGGCGGTGTTTCAGAAGGCCTGCGCGCAGGCGGCGGAAATTGCCGACGGGCTGCTCGGGCACCCGCTGTGGAACGATGCCTGGATCGAGCGGGAAGTGGCAGCCCAGATCAAGGCCGGGCTGGATCGGGCCGGGCGGGCGCGCAAGGGCTTCTCGCTCAATATTTCGATATTCACGGCGATTTCCGACGACAGGCGCGAGGCGATTGAGGATTGCCGAGGGACCGTGGCCTATTACAGCCAGTCACCCCAATATCTGCGCTATTTCGAGGAAATCGGTTTCGGCCGCGAGGCATCGGCGATCCAGGCCGCCTTCGCGCAGGGCGACATGGCGGGTATGGCGGCGGCCTGCTCCGACGAAATGGTGGAAAGCATCGCCGTGGTTGGAACGGTTGATGAGGTGCGCAGCCGGGTCGCGCGGCGCGCCGCCCTGGCCGACGCGATTACGCCGGTGATCCCCCATTATGGCCTGTCGCCCGAAAAAAGCGCGATCTACACGCAGCGCATCGCGGAGGCATTTTATGGCTGATCCCGCCGCTGTCGCGGCCATGGCGGGGGACGGGCTCTACAACCGCCATTCGGGTCTGCAACAGGCCAATCTGCAATCCGCGCTTGCCCTGCTGGAGGCGGCGGCGCGGGCCATTGCGGACGGTTCTGTCGGTCCCGTCACCATTGTCGATTATGGCGCGTCGCAAGGACGCAATTCGATGGCGCCGATGGCGACAGCTATCGATCTGGTTCGCGCGCACGACGCGCGGAGGCCTGTGCAGGTCGTGCATACGGATCTGCCATCGAACGATTTCACCTCGCTGTTCGGCCTGTTGGACCGGGATCCGGCCAGCTATCTGAACGGCCGACAGGGCGTCTTTCCATCCGCGATCGGCCGATCCTATTTCGATGCGATATTGCCGCCCGGCAGCGTCGATCTGGGCTGGTCCTCCAACGCGCTGCACTGGATGAGCCGCAATCCGGTCGACGTCGCGGATCATGGCTGGGCGATTTTCAGTCGGTCCGCGCAGGCGCGTGCTGCCGTCGAGGCGGTGCTGGCGGAGGATTGGCTGGCCTTCCTGAAGGCGCGCGCTGTCGAATTGCGGCCGGGAGGACGCCTGATCTGTCAGTTCATGGGCAGGGGGCCCGACAGCCACGGCTTCGAATGGATGGCCGGAAATTTCTGGCAATCGATCGTCGACATGGAGGGTGAAGGACTGCTCAGCGCCGATGAGACGCTAAGGATGACGGCGCCCTCCGCGGGGCGTTCGCCCGATCAGATACAAGCGCCTTTCGATGCCGGCTTGGTGCCCGAACTGGAACTGGAGCATCTCGCCGCGATCCCGTCCCCTGATCCCTATTGGGATGCTTATCAGCGATCCGGCGATGCGGCCGAACTGGGGCGGCTGTGGGCAGCCATGATGGGTGCGGCCAACGGCCCCAACTTCCTGGCGCGGGTCGATGCGTCCCGTGATCGGGACGCACTGATGGCCAGTCTGGTGCAGCGGGTCGCGGCCCGTGTCGAGGCCGATCCCCAGCGCAGCCGTGCCTACCTACTGATCCTGTCCATCAGGAAGTATGATCTGCGCTGATACCAACGTGCAGCCGCCGCCGGTTATGAATTAAAAAGCGAGAGGAAGCAGAATGACCCGCCTTGCCAACAAGATTTGCATCATCACCGGCAGCGGGAGCGGCATCGGACGCGCCAGCGCGCTGATGTTCGCGCGGGAAGGCGCGACGGTGATCGTAGCGGATATTCGCGCCGAAGCTGCCGAGATGACCGCGCAGGCCGTCGTCGACGCCGGCGGGTCGGCGCGCGCGATGACCGTCGATGTTGGCGAGCAGGCCGATCTGGAACATATGATCGGCCAGACCGTCGCGGATTTCGGCCGCATCGACGTGCTGTTCAACAATGCGCTATACGTCAATCAGGACCACGCCATGCGCGACATGGATTTCCTGGCCTTCGATCCCGACATCTTCCTCGCCAATCTGAGAGTGAATGTATTGGGCGCCGTTCTGGCGAGCAAGCTCGCCATTCCGCACATGCTGGAGCGCGGCGCAGGGTCGATCATCTCCACCTCATCGGGCAGTTCCATGGGCGGGGATATCACAGCCTATAGCTATGGATCGTCCAAAGCTGCGCTCAACTGGTTCGTGCAGGCGATCGCCGCCACCTATGGCAAACGGGGCATCCGCAGCAATGCGATCCTACCCGGTCCGACGCAGACGCCGGCCAAGCTGCAATGGTCCACGCCCGAGATGGACCGGCTGTTTCTGGAGGTGCTCAACACGCCCTTCATCGGCGAACCCGAGGATATTGCCGCCATGGCGCTGTTCCTCGCGTCCGACGAATCCCGCTATGTCAACGGCATGTTGTATCCGGTCGATGGCGGTCAGAGCTGCACCGTGCCGTTCATCAGCGTCACGCGGGCCTTGTCCCCCGGATGAACGGCAAAATCAGGCAGGATGAAATCAGAAAAAGGAGAGGATGATGAGCGTGGAACTGGAACGGAAGGTGCGGGAATTTTGCGATGCCTGGGGCGACGGCCGCGATGCCAGCAGGCCCGATGTCGAAAAGATCCTGTCGATGATGGCGGAGGACGCCGAATGGCAGCTCTGGGTTCCCGGCGGTCCTGTCGTGAAGGGCAAGACGGCATTGCGCGCTGAGATCGAGCGGCAAATGGCCTTCGCCACGAACAACAAGTGCAATGAAGTGAACATCCTCTCCAACGACCGGATGGTGATGCAGGAGCGGTCGGATACCGCCATCATCATGGGACGGCCCTGTCCGCACCAAATGGTCGCCATCTATGAGTTTGACGACGCCGGGCTGATTTCGCGTTGGCGCGAATATCTCGATATGGCTGACCTCACGCGCAAGATGGGCATTGACGAGGCCGCGGCAGGCGGGACGGAAGTGCCGGTCTGATCGCGTCAGGTGCGGAACAGGGCGATAAGGACCAGGCAGGTCAGGATCGCCCAGCTCTGGAATCCCCAGAGCAGCCAGCGCGGCGCGTGCCGCAACTCCATGAACTCGCGGCCGACGAGCAGAACTTTCGTGAAGGCGATGACGAGGATCACGGAGCGAAGCAGAAAGGCATTGCCCAATGCCATCGTTTCGAATGACAGAAAGGTTGCGGCGATCAGCATCGCCCAGACCCATGTGATGCGGCTACGCCAGATCATGGCCATGAAACAGCTTTCCTAGAGCAGGTAGAGGAGGGCGAAGAGGATGATCCAGAGCAGGTCCACCAGATGCCAGAAGGCGCCGCTCCCCTCGATCAGGGCGACGCCCCCCTGCATCTGGCCGGCCCGGTCGAAGCGCGACAAGGTGAAGCACAGCACGCCCAGCCCGATCAGCACATGCACCAGATGGATGCCGGTAAACATATAATAATAGATCGAAAAACTGTTGCTGTTGAGCGTGAAGCCCTGCGCGATCTTGGCCGAATATTCGAACGCCTTGACGATGACGAAGCCGCTGCCGAGAAGGATCGCCCCCAGCAGCAACCGGCGCGCCCTGTCGTCGCCCCGGCGGACCGCCGCGACGGCCTGCGCGACGAACAGGCTGCTGGTCAGCAGCAGCAGCGTGTTGAGCAGGCCAAGGCGCCGGTCGAGCAGCGCCTGCGCGCTTTCGAACAGCGGCAGTTCCTGCTGCCGGGCGAGCGCATAGGTGACGAAGAAGACGGCAAAGACGATGAGGTCGCCGCCGATGAACACCCATACGCCTTCCTCGCCCGGCACATGGCCGCGCGGAGACGAGGCAACCGCTTGCGACGCCGCCATTATTCGCCACCCAGCGCGTCGCGCTTGATCGCGCCGAGCATGGCGACAATCATCAGGTTGAACCAGATGCCGAATACGACGGCGGGCAGCCAGAAAGCCAGGGCGCCGTTCCAGGCGAAAGGTCCGGTCTTGAACAGGCCGATCGCCAGTCCGGGCAGCAGCAGCACGCCGGTCCAGAGGTTCATATAGCCCAGCCAGCGCGGCAGGATGGGTTGCGCGCGGCGATCGCCCAGAATGACGAAGCCGGTCAGCAGATTCTGTACGAAGGCAGGTACGGCCGGCATGACGAACAGCAGAAAGGCGATATCGCTCAGCGTGCTGACGACGGCGTCCGGCCGGTCGAGCCGATAGGCGGCCGCCGTGAAGATCAACCCGGCGAAGAATAGGGTGACGAAGCCGAAGGCCACGACCATCACGAAAGCCCAGGTCAAGGGCGCAATCGGCCCTTCGATCTTCTTCATGAAGGTGGCGATCGCGGCGAGGAAGGGGAAAAACAGCACGGAAGAAGAGGCGATCAGGATGGCGCCCGCCAATATGCCGGTCTGGTGGCTGCGATAATAGGCTGCGACCTCTGCTGCGGGCATGGACGGGTCGAGCGGCGGGAACATGTGCGCGACCGGCCATATGCCAACGAACATCATCGTCCCGGCTATTGCGCCCATATAGGTGCATAGCTTCATCATCATGCTCTTGGTCGTCATGCGCTCTCCCCCTCCACTTTCTTGTACGAGCGAAGATTGTGGAGCGATCGCGCGAGGGCCACCCGCCCATGGATAGGGTTCCTGACGGCGGTTGCGCCTGCACAAGGGCAATAGTCCGCCACGACCGTCGGCGAATTCGGCGGCATAGAAGCATCGGAGAGGGTGATGAGCGATATCGAGGCGAACAAGGCAGTGGCCCGCCGCTATATGCGGGCCGTGGAAGAGGGCGATGTCGAGACGATCGAAGCGCTTCAGCATCCCGATTGCCAGTGGTGGATATTGGGTCATGGCGACATGAGCCGGGCCGACTTCATCGCCAGCGTGAAGGGCGGACTGCTGAGCGCGCAGAAGCGCACGGCCGAGGTGATCGCGATCACCGCCGAAGGGGATCGGGTGGCTGTGGAAGTCCGGGGCGAGATGGTCTTTCCGGACCGGGTCTATCGCAACGACTATCATAATCTGCTGATCATCCGGGACGGGCAGATCGTATCCGGCAAGGAATATATGGACACCCGCGCCGTGGCCGAAGCCTTTTCGGCGGGGGAGGGCGCGCAGTGACGAATGCCGCGCCGCTCAACAATTATGACGATGCCGGGGTCGGCCGAATCACCGCCTTTGTCGAGCAACTGACCGGCGGCAAGGTCGTCGGGCTTGAACGCCTCGTCCGCTGGCGCCCGTCCTGGTTCGTCGATATAGAAAGGGAAGGGACGGTCCGCCGCCTGCACCTGCGCGGCGACCGGGGCGGCGACGTATCGATCTTCCCCGACCTCAAGCGCGAGGCGGACGTTATCGCCGTGCTGCACGGCCAGGGGCTGCCGGTGCCGGAGATTTACGGCTATCTCTCCGATCCGCCCTGCATCGTGATGGAGGCGATCGAAGGGACGCGCGATTTCTCGGCGCTCAATGCCGCGACGAAAAGCGCCATCGGCCGCGTCTATATGGAGGCAGTCGCCGCGATGCATCGGTTGCCGGTCGAACCCTTCATGGCCGTCGGCGTGCACCGGCCCGAGGGCGCCGAGGCGATCGCGCTGGTCGGCCTCGACGCCTATATGCCGCATTATCGGCGGACGAAGAGCCGGCCCGAGCCGTTGCTGGAATTCGTCATCGGCTGGCTGCGCCGCAATGTACCGCGGCACCGCGATCGCGCCAGCTTCATCCAGTTCGATTCGGGCCAATATCTGGTCGATCAGGGGGCGATGACCAAGCTCTATGATTTCGAATTTTCGATGATCGGCGATCCACTGGTCGACATCGCCACCATGGGGATGCGCAACAGCTATGAGCCGCTGGGTGCGCCGCTACCGGAGCTGGTGCGCTATTATGAGGAAGCGACGGGCGAACCGGTCGATCATGACGCGGTGGTTTTCCATGTCCTGCAATTCTCACTGCTCGGCACGATGCAGTTCACAGGGACGGTCGGCAAGCCATGCCCCGGCGATCCGCATTCGGTCTATCTCATGTTCGATCTCGCGCTGCGCCGCTCCATCTTGCTGGCGCTGTCGCACCTGACCGGCGATGCGCTGCCCGAACTGTCGCCGCTGGAACAGCGCACGGGCGACAATGCGCCGCTTCTGGCCAAACTGGTCGATACGCTCGGGGCGTTGCCGGTGACGGGAGAGGCGGCGGAAACGCACAAGGCGCAGGTCGCCGAACTGATAGAATGGGTACGGCGCGCCGATGATCATGGGGCGGACATGGTGGCGCGCAACCTCGCCGATGTGTCCGCCCTGCTCGGCCGCCGCTTCGACCGCTGGGCCGACGCCGCCGAGGCGCTGGAAGCGTATATCCTCGAAGCGGGACCGGAGGAGGACGCCGCGCTCATCGCTCTGCTCGCGACCATCGAGGGTCGGCGGCTGCAACTGTTCGGACCGACCGCGCTGGGCGAGGCCGCCCGCCATGTCGTCCTACCGGCGACGCGCTTCGACTGAAGGGCATTCGCCCCTCTGCCGTTGGACAGGTCAGGCCCTGTCCCTCGTGGCGATGTCAATATTAAGGATAGGAGCAGGATATGAGCGAAAAGATAGTACTGGTGACAGGCGCGACGCGCGGGCTGGGGCGCGGCATGGCGCGGGGCCTGGCTTCACGCGGTCATGTGGTGGCGATCACGGGACGCGATCAGGCGCAGCTTGCCGCGGTCGTGGAAGAAATCGAACAGTCGGGCGGCAAGGGCATCCCGCTGTTATGCGATCACCGGGATGATGATGCGGTCGAAAGAGCGTTCGCGCAACTGGCCGAGCGGACGGATGGCAGGCTGGACCTGCTCGTCAACAATGCCGCCGCCGTTTACGGGCTCGACCTAGTCGCGCCGGGCGGCTTCTGGGAAAAGCCGCTCAGGTTGGCGGACATGATCACCATCGGCCTGCGCTCCAGCTATGTCGCGGCCTATCATGCGGCGCCGTTGATGGTGACGGCGGGCAGGGGTCTGATCGCCAGCATTTCCTTCTATGGCGCGGTATCCTATTTCCACGGGCCGGCTTATGGCGCGGCCAAGGCGGGGACGGACAAGATGACCGCCGACATGGCTGTCGATCTTGCGCCGCACGGTGTATCCGTCGTGTCTCTCTGGCCGGGCTTCATCCTGACCGACGCCGTGAAGGCCATGCCGTCCGACATGATCCCCGAAGACCTGCGCGCCGCCATGCCCCACTGGGAAACGCCGGAATTTTCAGGCCTTGTCCTCGATCGCTTGGCGCAGGACCCGGACCTTGCCGCCCTTTCGGGCCAGGCGCTGATCGGCGCGGAACTGGGGGAGCGGTACGGCATCAGGGATACGGACGGGAAGCAGCCCCTGTCCTATCGGGCGACGATGGGGGCGCCGACGCCTTTCGCGCCGCCCGTCCGGCAGGGCTGAGAGAACAGAAATCAGGAGAGGGAAGGCAAAAGCGATGATCGATGCCGTGCTGATCGTGCTGACCAAAGCCGTTCCGGGCCGGGAGGCCGATATGGAGGATTGGTACAGCAACATCCATATTCGCGATGCGCTGCGTTTCCGGGGATCGGTCACCGCGCAGCGTTTCCGGCTTGCCGGGGAGCAACCCTGTCCGCCCGAAGGCTTCGACTGGCAATATCTCGCCCTCTACGACGTATTCGATCCGGTGCGCTTCAGTCGCGAGCATCTGGACAATGCGCTGACGTCGCGGATGCAGGTATCGGACGCCATCGATGACAGCCTGCTCTATGACTTTCATTATTATCCGCTGCTCTTTCAGGACAATGATCCGGACGTCGGGCATTCCGGCGGCGTCATCCTGGAGGAACTGAACCCGCCTGCGGACGGCGGCGACCATTTCAGACGATTCTATGCGGAAAGCTATTTTCGTGAAGCGGCCGTTCGACCCGGCGTCAAATCGGCTGCTTTCCTGACCTTTCGCACCTTTGGCCAGATGATCCCGATGACGCCCGACCATCGCTATGTCGCGATCTACAGGATCAACGATCCGGCGGCGGCCCTGGAAGCGTGGCGAGGCGCCGACACCCTGCTGGCGACCAGCGGCCTGCTCCAGCCTGATGGGATACGCATCACTCAATGGGATCGCGCGACACCCCGCCTCACCAAGGACGATGTTCAGCATCCGACCGCCGTCGGCCTGGCGGAGGAGGAGCGCGCCCGCGCGCATATGGGAGATCGGGTACGCACGGGCGGCGCGGAAAAGCTGGCTATGCGCTGATCCGTCAGGCGATCGGGGGATGGTCGACAATGTCGCGCATCCGGCAATAGGCCGGACGCGCCGTCATCCGCCCGACATAGGCGGCGATGTTCTTATGTCCTTCCACGTCGACGGACATGAACAATCGCGTGGTGGTGAAGGGAAAGGTCATCATGATGTCGGCCGCCGTGAACCGGTCGCCCGCCATATAGGGGGCATGCGTCAGCCGGTCGTCGACAAGTTTCAGCAGGCGCGCTGAATGAGCCCGACCTGCGACGCGGGAGGGATGATCCTGCGCGATGCCTGCCCGTTCGGCCATGATCTCCGTCACCAGCGCGGGCATCAGGGAGGATTCGGCGAAATGGAACCAGAAAAGATAGTCAGCATAGTCCGGGTCGCCGGGATTGGCGCGGAGCGCACCGTTCCCCTGCGTCGTGGCGAGATAGTCCATGACCGCCCCGCTTTCGGCGATGCGTTGTCCGTCGGCCTCGATCACTGGCGAAGAACCCAGCGGATGCAAAGCCTTGTAGGCCGGCTCCGCCGCGAGCGTTTCCAGCCGCGCAAAGAAGCGAATGTCGTAGGGACACTCCACTTCCTCCATCAGCCAGACCGCCCGTTCAGAGCGGGACCGGTCGAGTTGAAAGATGGTGACGCTCATGAAGGGCTCTCCGCTTGAGGAGCGTCATAGATGCGCGGCTTATCAATTCCGCCAAACCTATCTTTGTCTAGGTATCGCCGGGCGCCTGCCGTGGCAGCGTCCCGCTGCGGCGGAAGCCCGATGGTGCGGCGCCCATGACGGACAGGAGAGAAGATGCCCATGACGGATTTATCGGGACGGGTCGCTATCGTCACCGGATCGGGGGCCAATATCGGGGAGGCCTGCGCACGGGCCCTGGCAAAGGCCGGTGCGACGGTAATCCTGGCGGATATTGCGGCTGAACGGGCAGAAGCCGTCGCCCGGTCTATTCAGGCGTCGGGCGGGCGGGCGCAGGGGATGGCGCTCGACCTCGCGCAGGAGGACAGCATCACGGCGCTGGTCGCAGATGTGATGCGGCAGCATCAGCGCATCGACATCCTCCACAACAATGCGGCCGACACGCGGCTGGAGCAGATGGCCGCCGATGGCTCGCTTCTCGATCTCGACGCCGCGACCTGGGATCGCGCCTTTCATGTCAATGCGCGGGGCACGATGCTGATGATCAAGGCGGTCGCGCCGCACATGATTGCGGGCGGCGGCGGCTCAATCATCAACACCTCGACCGGGGTGGCGCTGACTGGCGACATCAACAATCCGTCCTATTCCGCGTCCAAGGCGGCCGTGAACGCGCTGACCCGCAATGCGGCGGTGCAGTTCGGCCGGTTCAACATCCGGGTCAACGCGGTCGCGCCGGGCCTCGTGCTCTCCCCGCTGGCCCGGGAGATGATGACCCCTGATCAGATCGCCATGATCCAGCGGCATGTCCTGCTCCCGCGCGAGAGCGTGCCGGAGGATATTGCCGGTGCGGTGCTGTTTCTGGCGTCGGATGGCGCGGCCTTCATAACCGGGCAGGTGATCGGCGTGGATGGCGGGATCGTTCATCACACGCCCTATGTCGCCGATATGCTGGAAGGCATGAGCCGGGCACAGTGAGCGGATAGAGGGCGCGATGGGCATCTTCACGCATGTCTGCCTTGGCAGCAACGACCTGGAAAGATCCGCCCGTTTCTACGATGCGGTGCTTGCGCCGCTGGGGATCGTCAATCTCGGTCCGTTTCTGGATCAGGGCGTCGGCTATGGACGACGGGTGCCCGAATTGCTGATCCTGCGCCCGCTTCAGGGCCCGGCGACATGCGGCAATGGTGCGACCTTGGGATTGAAGGCGCCGGATCGCCGCGCGGTCGATGATTTTCATCGCGCTGGTCTGGCTGCGGGCGGCGAGGATGCCGGGCCGCCGGGGCCCCGCGGCGCCGTGCCCCACGCCTATGGCGCCTATCTGCTGGACCCCGACGGCAACAAGATCTGCGCCTATTGTTTCGATCCGCCCTAGGCGGTTAGGTATCGCTGGTTGGCGCTCAGCGTTTGTCACGTGGATAGAAGGAAGCGAAATGGTGGGATCATTGGATGGTCGCGTAGCGATCGTGACGGGCGCGGCGCAGGGCATCGGCCTGGAGGTGGCGACCGTGCTGGCCGAGAGGGGGGCGACCGTGATCCTTTCCGACATATTGGCGGATCGGGTGGAGGCGGCGGCGGATTCGCTGCGCGGCAAGAATCTCCGTGCCGAAGCGGAGACGTTCGACCTGACCGACGAGGACAGCGTTTCCGCTGCGGTTGCGCGGATCGCCGGCCGGCACGGGCGGATCGACATCCTCCACAATAATGCCGCCTATCAGACGACCGAGCAGCGCGGGCTCGATCGCGATGTCGTCCATCTCGACACCGGCGCTTGGGACAAGGCCTTTGCCGTCAATGCGCGAGGGCCGATGCTGCTGTGCAAACATGCGCTGCCGGTTATGATCGTCGGGGGCGGCGGGTCGCTCATCCATTCCGCGTCCGGTTTCGGCCTGCTGGGGGAAATGACGCTGACGGCCTATGGCGCGTCCAAGGCGGCGCTCATCAACCTCAGCCGCTTCCTCGCGACCCAATATGGCAAGCAGGGCATCCGCTCCAATGTGATCGCCATCGGCTTCGTCCTCAGCGAGACGGCCGTCGAAACGACGCCGCAAGCGGTCAAGGATGTGCTGCTCGACCATCATCTCAACCCGGAGTTGGGCAGCCCGCGCGACATCGCCCATGTCGTCGCCTTCCTGGCGTCGGACGAGTCTCGCTTCATCAACGGCGCGATGATCCCGGTGGACGGCGGCTTTACCGCCCACCAGCCCACGATGGTCGATTTCCAGCGGCTGTTCGCCGCATCGGGGAGCAATCAGTTGTAGTCCGTCAGCGCGCCGTCAAAACAGCGCGTCGACAAGTTTTGCGGTTTCGAGATCCTCATAGGCGGTGGTCAGCCGCAGATGGTTCATGACGTTGATCTCCCAGCCATAATTGACGACAGGGGTCGTCAGCCAGCCGATATAGACGCCCCATATCAGGGTTCGCCGATATTCGGCCCAGGCATCGTCGAAGGCAGGAGGGCGTGCGACGCCTTCCTGCCCCAGGCGATCCAGATAATAGCCCAGAAGATCGCGCTCATGCGCCCGCCGGTCCGCAATGGAAAGGCCGGTGGTCACGATATAGTTGATGTCGTGCATCGCGTAGCCGCGCACCATGAGCTGCCAGTCGAGCAGGCCTGCCGTTCCGTCGGGCAGGCGGTAGCTGTTGCCGAGATGCGTGTCGCCATGCAAGAGCGTCTGGGGCAGGGTTGACTGATGTCGCTGAACCGCTTGCACCCCCGCAAGCAGTTTGTCCGGCGTGGTGCGGAGCCGCTGCACCATTTCCCGTTTGAAATTTTCGGTCTCGACCTCATGCGCAATATAGGCGGGCGCGAGTTCGTTCATCATCGTTGCAACCGCGCCTTCGACATGGGTTTCGACCCAGGCAAGATCCGCGCCGAAGCGGGGCGATTCCCAGAAGCGCGCGTGCAGCCGGGCCAGCTGATCCAGCAAGGCCCGCACATCGTCCGGGCCGGTCCGCATGGTCGTATTGGGGAAGGTCGCGCCGCGCACGGCCAGATCTTCGAGCAACAGCCCGAAATGCGTGGTGGAGGCATTGAAGTCGCCACCGAAACAGCGCGGCGCTTCGATCGCGAGTTCCGGCCGAATGCCCCGGTAGAAGGCCACTTCATTGGCGTAGAAGGGGGCCATGATCTCATCGACCGCCCGGGTCAGCTTGAGCACCAGGCGGTTGGGCAGGTCAGGGGCCGTGTCATCGCTATAATCGACCTCGATCGCCACGCGCCCCGCCGTCGACACCATCTGCTCGCCATAGGTTTTGGCGTCGATGATGCGCATGTCGGTGACGGTTGCGCCCGTGCCCGCCGTGGCCAGTAGCTGGTTGATATAATCGACGGTGATTCCGTCCGTGGATGTGGGATGTTTCAAGGCCATAAGCATACTCATCGGAACAGAGGGCTATCAGCTTGCCTGGACTATGACAGTGATGACCCTATCCAATTGCAGGTTCCTTGAACCGTGATGTGGCCAGTCTGATTGAAACGGAGCCTGCGGGCTTTTACAGGAGAGAGCTATGCGTGAAGCTGCGTTGGAATTGCTCAACCGGACAATGGAGGAGCAGTTGAAGCGATCCGAGCATCCCAGCGATTTTCCGGCCCTTCCTCCGATTCCAGCCGGCCGCTACACCGACCCGCGTTTCGAAGCGCTGGAAAAGGACAGGCTTTGGAATCGCACCTGGCTGCTGGCCGGCATTGCGTCCGACCTCCCCGCGCCCGGTTCCTACCGCCTGTTCCAGCATCTGGACCGCTCGGTCATTCTCTCCCACGGCAAGGACGGTCGAATCCGGGCCTTTCACAATGCCTGCCGGCACCGCGGTTCCCCGCTTCTGCTTGAGCCACAGGGGCGCGCCATGCGCTTCATCTGCCCCTATCACGCCTGGGGCTACGACCTTGAAGGCACCCTCAAATCGGTTCCCAGCCAGCATGATTTCGCTTGTCTCGACAAGGCGGAAAACGGTCTGATCGAAGTGAAGTGCGATACCTATCGCGGCTTCATCTTCATCAATTTCGATGACGACGCTGAGCCGTTGCAGAATTTCCTGGGGGAATTCGTGGCGCTGACGGAAGGATATCCGCTGGAGCGCATGGTGGTGAAGGATCATTTCTTCGTCGAAATGGCGTGCAACTGGAAAATCGCCTATCATAATTTCCTTGAGATCTATCATGTCAACACGGTCCATCCCACGACGCTGGCGCCGCATCTGGATTCGCGCAGTTTCGTGATCGCGCTTTATGAAGGCGGTCATATGCGGTTCGGAACGCGGAAGAAGGGCGGGGAGTCGCTGTTCAAGACCCCGCCGGTCAAACCGGACGACATCGCGCCGGTATTTCTGGAAAATACGGTTGCGCTGCCGACCTTTCCCAACACATTTTTCTCGCTCGATCCGGTGGGATTCAACCTGCAATGCTTCTGGCCGATGGGGTCCGACCGGTCTGTCATGGAAGTGCGCCAGATGGGATGGTCGACCGACAGCGAAGAGGACAAGCTCTACTGGCAGGGGATGCGCGCGGCGACCGAACATATCCTGTCCGAGGATCTGTGCCTGTTCGAAAATATCCAGCAATCGCTGCGCAACGGGACGATCCCTTCGATCTGGGCCGGCTATCAGGAGCGCGCGCTTTACTGGTTCGAGGAGGAAATCGATCGGCGCATCGGGCCGGACCATGTGCCGGCGGACTTGCGCGTTCAGCCGCGCATTGCGTCCTTCATAGCGCCGCGCAGCGCCTGACCGCGCCTAAACGCCGCCGTTAAATCGATGCCCCTGCCGCGGTTCGAGCGCGGCAGGGGCATGATCGTCATTCGCCCAACAATTTCCAGCTGCCCAGATCTTCGCCCGCAGCGAAGAACCGCTCGTTCATCGGCAGGCCGTTCTGGCCCCAATAGTCCATGTTCGCCACCCAAGCCTGGATGCCGTACATCACCCAGCGCGGCACCTGTTCCTTCCAGATGGTGTCGAGGTCGATGACATTGGTCGCGCCTTCCCGGATCAGGCAGTCGCGGTAATGGGCGATCAGGTCGCGATGATTTTGGCGACGCTCCTCGATCGTCAGCGATCCGATGGTGAAATAGGTAAGGTCGCGCCATGGCCGCCCGCGCCGGCCCAGTTGCCAGTCGACCCACATGCGCTCGCCATTGGGCAGGATGTAAGTGTTGCCCTGATGGCAGTCGCCCAGGATGATGCAATAGGGCGCGTCGAAGGCGCGCTCGAAGGCGACCAGCCGGTCATAGGCGCGCTCGACCCTGCGCGCGTCGTCCAGATAATGTCTGGGTGCGATGGCGCGGAAATTGGGGTCTTTCAAATTTTCTTCGATCCAGTGCCACATGATGCGGACCTGGTCATAATCGACCGGCACCGCCATGGATGTCGGCAGCCAGGGTGCCGCTTCGGGCGTGATCAACGGGCTTTCCCACAGGCCCGCATGCAGCTTTGCCAAATCCGCCAGCGCGGTCGCGACCCCGTCGACACCGGCATGCTGGGTCGAGTGGCCGAACGTGCCGCCCCGGTCGATAAGGTCTTCCAGCACGATGACGCCGCGCGCCGAGCCGTCATCGTCCCAGTCGGCATAATAGCATGTGGCCGTATTGGCTGTGAGTTTGTCCGTCAGGAAATGATAGAAGCGCGCTTCGAGCGCATGGATGTCGACATCGTCGAACATGCCCGACCAGTTGGATTTGATGCACAGATTGCGCGGCAAGCCGGCGGCCCGCCCGGCCTCGTTCCAGTCCACCACGATGCGCAATTTGGTCGTGTGGCTGTCGAACAGCTGCACGACCTCCATCGATTGCGCGACGACGCCCGGATATTTGTTGGCCAGCAACGATCCCAGCCATGCGGCGTCGGGCGTGAAGCGACCGTGGGGCAGGGGCGCGGTGCGGGCGGGATAGGGGCGGGGGACAAGATGCCGATCGATGACGGCAAGGGGGGCGACGGCAGGCTCGCTCATGCATTATCCTCTCTCTTTTTTGGACTGCGCCGCCGCTCTGCATCGGTGCAGTCATCCGGCACGATCCTGATGCGGAGGCAATTTTGATCGACGGAGGACGAATCGAGCCTGCCGGGCGGTAGGGGGATTGCGGCAGGCGCTACCCTTGCATCGCGCCGAAGCAGGCCCGCAATTCCGCGACGAACAGCGCTGGCCGCTCGAAGGCCGCGAAATGGCCGCCGGCATCCAGCTCATTCCAGTGCATGAGGCGCGGGTAGCTGCGTTCGGCCCAGCGCCGTGATGGACGGAAAATCTCCTGCGCGAAGATGCTGACGCCGACCGGCAGGTCCAATTGACGCGCCTGAAACGCATTGGCGCTTTCCCAATAGAGCCGCGCGGATGACGCGCCGCTATTGGTGAGCCAGTAGAGGCTGATCACGTCCAGCATTTCGTCCCGTGTCAGCGCATTCTCCGGCACGCCCTGATTGTCGGTCCACGCCTGGAACTTCTCGTAGATCCAGGCGGCTTGCGCTACGGGCGAGTCCGCCAGCCCATAGCCGATCGTCTGCGGTCGGGTGCCCTGTAGCTTGGCGTAGCCGGAATCATGCTCCTGATAATATTGCATCCGCTCGACCGTTCTGGCCTCGGCCGGGGTCAGGTCGGCAAAGTCGCTTTCCTCCGGGAATACCAGCGGCATGTTGAAATGGACGCCGATACATTCGGGCGGCGCGGCCATGGCGATGGCGGTCGTGACCGCCGCCCCCCAGTCGCCGCCCTGCGCGGCGAAGCGGTCATAACCGAGGCGGCGCATGAGCTGGATCCAGCTTTGCGCGATCCTCTCGACGCCCCAGCCTGCGGCCGTCGGCTTGTCCGAAAAGCCGTAGCCTGGCAGCGAGGGGATGACGACATGGAAGGCTGGCGCGTCCGGCGCGCCATGGGCGGCGGGATCGGTTAGCGGTCCGAGCACCTTCAGAAACTCCAGCACCGATCCCGGCCAGCCATGGGTCAGGATCAGCGGCAGCGCGTCGGGCCGGGGACTGCGAACATGGATGAAATGGATCGACAGACCATCGATCGCGGTGGTGAACTGGGGCAGGGCATTGAGCGCCCCTTCGCACCGCCGCCAGTCATAGCCGTCCGCCCAATAGGCGCACAGATCGCGCAGCGCCGCCAGCGGGACGCCCTGACTCCAGTCGCTGACCGTCTCCGCCTCGGGCCAGCGCGTACGGCGCAACCTGAG
Organism: Sphingobium sp. 22B; assembly: GCF_001580035.1. Classification (NCBI taxonomy): domain Bacteria; kingdom Pseudomonadati; phylum Pseudomonadota; class Alphaproteobacteria; order Sphingomonadales; family Sphingobiaceae; genus Sphingobium; species Sphingobium sp. 22B. The sequence goes on from NZ_LTAB01000001.1 coordinate 175,253, forward strand.
GCGCAGATCGTCCAGTGCCGCCTGCGGAACATCGGCGCGGAAGGCCGTGACGGCGTCGGTCATCCGATCATCCTTACGTCAAAATTGCACGCCGAGCGCGGCGACCGTGCCCAAATCCTCGCCCGCCACGAAGATGCGCTCGACGATGTGCATGCCCTTCTGGCCCCACTCGTCCATGTTCGCGATCCACGCCTGCATCGCATAGGGCGGCCAGCGGCGATAATATTCCCACAGCGTGTCGTCATCCGGCACGCCCAGCGCCCCCGTTTCGACCAGGCAGTTCCGATAGTGGCGCAGCAGTTCCCGGTCATGGGAGCGCCGTTCCTCGATCGTGAGGGCGCCCAGAACGAAATAGGTGAAGTCCCGGATCGGCCGTCCCTTGCGGACGAGCTGCCAGTCGAGCCAGACGCGTTCGCCATCGGGGCGGACATAGCTGTTGCCCTGATGGCTGTCGCCATGGACCAGACACCATGGACCCCGTTCCTTGTTCTGCGCGAAATCGATCAGGGCGTTGTAGACGCCATGCAGGCGCGAGAGATCGCCCTTGATCCAGCCCGGCAGGAATGCCTGATAGTCCGGCTTGGCATGGTTCTGCTCGGCAAAGCCGTACATCATGGTCAGCTGCTGCGTGTCCACCGGCGTCGCCATGGAGACGGGCAGCCAGTCGGCCGCGTGAAGGACCGGACTGTCCCAGAAGGCGCCATGAATGCGCGCCAGGCTGGCGACGCCGCGCGCCGCTTCCTCCACGCCCATATGGTCGGTGCTGATCCCGAAATGACCGCCCTCGATGGATAGATCCTCCATCACGACCAGTCCCTGACCGCTGTCGGGGCGCGGATCCCATGCCTCGAAATAGGAGCGCGGGGCGGGGAATGCGACGTGGCGGCGGAAATCCTCATAGAAACGCGCTTCGAGGCGGCAGATGCCCTGGCTGTCGAATTGCGCCCAATTGGCCTTGAGGCAGACATTGTCGGGGATGCCGGCCGCCTTGCCGACATCGTTGAGGGTCAGCTTCACCTGATATTTGGTGGTATGGCTGTTGCGGAGGAACACCTCCTCCATCGCCTCGACCACGATGCCGGGATAGCGCGGTTGCATGATCTGCGTCAGCCATTGCGCCGTCACATCGTCCAGATGGGCGGGGATTGCGACAGGATTAGGTTTGCTCGACATCGCTTATTTGATCTTCTTGAGTTCGCGCAGCGCGCGGTTGGCGGCGATCCGCCCGGCAATGCCGGACACGCCCCCGCCCGGATGCGCGCCGGCGCCGCCGATCAGGAAGCCAGGGAAGGGCGGCTTGGGGCCGCCGAAACCGGTGGCCGGGCGATGGACGCCCGAACGCAGCGCGCCGAAATCGATATGGGTCACGCAGCCATTGGTGACATTGAGCCGCTTCTCGCGCTCCCGAGCGGTTTCGACGAAGCGGCCGACTTCCGTGTCCAGGCCGTCGTAAAATTCACCCAGATGACTGATGACAGATGTCATGGTCCGGTCCTTGAGCGCGGGCGACCAGCCCTCCCGCGCGTCCACGGCGACGCCCGGCAGATAGACATAGGCGAGCGAGCCGCCGGGAGGCGCCTGCGTCGGGTCGGAATTGGACAATGGGCTCAGCGACATGGCGTGCCGATCGGGGATGTCGCCGCGTCGCGCCATGGCGAAGGACTCGCGCACTTCCTCCGGCGTGCCGATCAGACCGACCGCCTTGTCGAGATCGGCGTCGTCATGCCGCAAATCCTGATGCTTCTTCAGGCGGAGCGGCCCCGACATGGCGATATTGGCAAGGAAGGGCGCCGCGTTCGAGCGGTTCGCCGGGGCATGTTCGATCCGCTGGGTCAGCGTCCGCGGAACGCCGCCGGGCGTCGTGAGGCGCATGGCCGTGCGGGGGTCGCAGGTCGCGATGACCATCTTCGCGCGGATGACGCGGCCGTCCTCCAGCCGTACGCCCTTTGCCGCACCATCATCGACGATGATCTCGGCGACCGGCGCATTGAGCTCGATCGTCGCGCCCGACGCCTCGATGCTGCGCGCGAGCGCGTCGGCGAAGGATTGCAGGCTGCCGATCGGCTTGCCGGTGCCATATTTGTGGGTGACGGCGAAGATCATATAGGCGGCGGCATTGCCGTCGTCATCGACCGGGCCGGCCCCCGCCGCGATGCCCAGCAGCAGGGCGATCGTCGCCGGATGCTCGAACCGTTCGCAGGCGATCTGGTCCGCCGTCGCCTTCGACATGGCGATCAGCTCGTCCTTCAGGCGGACATTGCGGACCGCGCTGCCGATCATCTTCGACAGGTTCTTCACGTCCGGCCGCCCCGGCTCCGCCATCATCAGCGGAAAGCCGATGTCCATCATGACGTTCAGCGTCTTCATGAACTCCAGATAGGCCTTGCCGTCATTGCGGTTGATGCGGGCAATATCCTCCGCCGTGCGGTGATAGTCGTAGAAGAGCGCGATCGAGCTGCCGTCGGGATGGAGATAGGCGTAGGTCGGATCGGGATCGACCGTGCGCAGGCCATATTTGGGCAGGTCGAAATCCTCGATAATGCCGGATTTACGGGCGAACAGCAGTTCGACAGCGCAGGGCGTCACCAGATGGTCGGGGGCTTCGGGGATCATATAGCCCGAACTGGTCATGCCGCCGACCTTGGCCAGACGCTCGACCACGACGACCTTCTTGCCGGCCTTTGCCAGATATCCGGCGGCGGCCATGCCATTATGTCCTGCGCCGATGACGACGACGTCGACCTGATCCGTCATTACCTCTTCCCCTTTTTTGTGCCCGGTCAGCCGTTCGCCGCGGCGGTATAGGCCTTGCCCCATTCGGCCAGCGCTACGAGGCGGGTCTTGCGGTCGGCCTGGATCTGCGGGATTTTCTCCTCGTCCGGACCATCGGGAACGATCACCAACGGTTCCTTGCCCAGGCTGGCAAGGGCGAGCGCGCAGACATCGGCCGGATCATAGGCCATGGAATAATCCATTCCCAGCCCCTCGGTCGCGCGGCGCAGGGTCGGGGTATCCATGATGGGGGCCGCGATACCGACGATATCGACATTCTGTCCTTCCAGCTCGGCCCAGAGCGATTCGACGAAGTTGAGTTCGAACGCCTTGGTCGCGGAATACATGACCAGCCAGGGCTGCCCGCCAAGGCCCGCGCCGGACGACATGACGACGACCCCACCCTTGCCGCGCTTCAGGAAGCGATTGCCAAAGCCATGCACCGCTTCCAGCACATTGGCCGCGTTCATGGTGAGCAGCCGAAGCGAACGATCGACCGGTTCGCCGAAGAAACTGTTGCCCGCGCCGTCCGCGCCGGCATTGGAAATATAGAGGCCGATGTCCAGATCGGCGGTCGCCTCTACCAGTCGGCTTCCCGCGCTCTGTTCGGTGAGGTCGGCGGTGATGGCACGATATTCGATGCCATGTTCGGTTGCCAACCGCTGACCCAGTGCATCGAGCGCTTCCTGCCGCCGGGAGACCAGCACCAGATGGATGCCCATGGCGGCCAGTTGTTCCGCATAGCAGGCGCCGGTGCCTTCGGAGGCGCCAGCGATGATGGCCCAGGGACCATATTTGTCGGCGAAAGCTGCGCGATCGAAGGGCGGAAGGTCGATTTTACGCATCGGTGCAAGTCCTCTCTTGGAGCCGGCCTTATCGGCGCTGTCGGCGATTGCGCGGACCCTAGAAGAGGAGCGTCCGCCTACAGCCTATCGGGAGGCAGGGCGCGTCGAAACGAAAATTCAACGGTTCGCAGGACGGTGGGACGGATAGGACCGCCCGGACGTGCTTGCCGTATAATGACAATAACGTCATTATATTCGGAAACGGCGAGGAGCGATGATTCGGATGCGATCTGAAACGGTAGAAGAACGTCCGGCGCACAAGCGGCCCGTGGCCTTCGTGGCCGACCCAGTAGGCATCGCCGCGTCGCTGCGGCCCTTGCTGGAGAACCATGCCGCCGCGTGCGAACGCGAGCGGCGGATCGTTCCGGCGGTGATGGGGGCGTTGCGCGCATCCGGCCTGTTCCATATCACGGCGCCCGAACGCGCCGGTGGGCCAGGCCACAGGCTGACCACCCATATCGAGACAGTTGCCGAACTGGCCAAGGGCTGCGTCGGCACTGCCTGGGCCTATGGTCTGCTGTCAGGAATTACCGGAACGGCGTTCGCGCTGCCGCCGGCCATGACGGAGCGGCTGTTCCAGACCGGCGAGGAACTGTTTTGCAGTGCCTCCGCGCCTTCGGGCAAAGCGGTTGCGGTGTCGGGCGGCTATCGCGTGTCGGGGCGCTGGGGTTATGGATCGGGGTGCCTGCACGCCGATTGGGCGCTGAACGGCGTCATGATCGAAACGGATGGGGGTGTTGAACCGGCTCTGGCATTTCTGGATCTGCGCGACCCTGCTTGTTCGATCGAGGACAATTGGCATGTCGCGGGCATGGCCGGTTCCGGCAGCAACATGATCGTCGCGCGGGATCTGTTCGTGCCGGACGACCTGATCCTCTGGTCGTCGCGTACGCCGCCGGCCGAGGCGATCCTGGCGATGGAGGGGTTGGAACCGCGCGACCGATGGCCGATGGAGCCGCTATTTCCGCTGGGCGTGCTCGCGCCGATGCTGGGCGCGGCGACGGCATTGCTCGAAGGCGTGGTGCAGGCGATGCCCAGGCGACAGATAGTGGGCTGGACCTATGCCGGGCAGAGCGGTTCGGAGGCTCTGGTCGGCATGACCGGCCGCGCGGCGATGGAGATCGATTCGGCCTGGTTGCATGTGCGCCGTGCCGCCGGGATGTTGGACGAAACCGCGCAATGCCGCGTGCTCACCGGCTTCGACAAGGCTCAGATACAGGCCGATTGCGGCTATGCGATGGAATTGTTGCGCGCGGCGGGCAACCGGTTGATGGATATCGCCGGGCCGGGCGCCTTCGCCCTTTCCAGCCCCTTGCAGCGGATCTGGCGCGACCTGAGCGTCGGCACCCGTCACAATGCGTTGAACGGACAGCTTTCCATCGAGCTATATGGCCGGGCGATTACCGGCCTGCGATCCAATATCGCCCTGCTGCCCGACATCACGCCGGCCCCGGTCTGGGGGGAACCGAAATGACAGGAGAAGGACATATCATGACACAACCGACCGCACAGGAAATCGCGACATTCCTGAAGACCCAGGCCGAGATGTTCAGCGAGGGCCGTATCGACGATTTCATGGCGGCCTTCCGCGCAATCGCGCCGGGCGGATTCAAGGTGCAGGACCCGGCCACCGGCCCGGTGCAGGAGGGCTGGGACAAGCTGGAGGCCCTGTGCGCGCAATATGTCGGATGGAAACTGTTCGTCGAGGATGTGAAGGTGAGCGGCAACGAAGCCGTCATCTATGTCCGCAACGAAGGTGAATATGACGGGCATCCTGTCTGCGTGCACAGCATCGAACATTATATATTCGGCGAGGATGGCAGCCTGCTTGCGCGCTATTTCCACCCGATGCAATAGGGAGGCGATGTCCGACGCCGCGCCTGCTCCCGCTGATGTCGATCCGCGCACGGCGGCGGCTGCGATCAGGCGCGCCCGGATGCGCGAGCGGCTGCTGGACGCCGTGCTCGACCTGTATCAGCCGGGGCAGGGCAGCGGCAGTCTGGTGATCGATGACGTGATTTGCGCGGCGGGCGTATCGCGCGGCAGCTTCTACAAATATTTCGAGTCCCTCGACGCTGCGGTGAATGAATTGGGCGAGCGGATGACCGCGGACCTGATCGCCGATTTTCGCAGGCTGTTCGACGATGTGGCGGACCCGCTGGTCCGGGCGGTCGGCGGCGCGGCGATGGCGATGGCGCGGGCCTGGCATGATCCGCGCTGGGGCGGCTTTACCTGCCGCGTCGACTATGTCGATTATTTCGCGCGGGCGAGCATGTTCGACCTGCTGGTGCGCGATGCGCTGAAGGCCGCGCTGGATGGCGGGCAGATGCAGTTCCGGTCGATCGAGGTGGCAGTGGATCTGATCGTCGGCATGACGATCGAGGCGCGGCGGCGCCTGATGCTCCGGTCGGTCGAGCCACGCGCCTATGTCGACGAGATGATCGAGCGCACGTTCGCCGGTCTGGGAGCAGACCCCGCCGCCATCGCAACGGCCAGCGCGCAGGCATGGGATATGATGATGCAGGCCGCGCGCGGCCTTGGCTGGTGGCGGAGCGGGGAGGGGTTCGGCTGACCGGCCTACCCGGACTGCAATCGGAGAGCGTCGACTCCAGAAAAGGCCGAGGCGCTAGAGCTGGGTCCAGCAGGGCGTCCCGGCCTTGTTCAGCGGACCACAGCTCGCGATGCGCGTCGCGCCGTTGGACGCGATCAGAACCAGCCAGTCGCCGCTATCCTCGCAGCGCAGCGCCCAGGCCGCGTTAGTGCCGATATCTCCCCTGAACAGGGATTTGGACGTGCGCGAGCATGTCTGCCCTGCATCATGCATGAGCTTGGCAAAGGCAGCGCTGCGGCCGCTCGCATTCTGGGTTTCGATGGCGTTACTGTAGCTGTTGCGGCTGCTGCCCTGCCGCGTGACTTCGGCATAGCCGATCCGGGCGAGCAACAGGACCGCGATCATCAATGTGGGTATCAACGTCCACAGCAGCGCCCGGCGAACATTGCCGCCAGCATGGCCGCAAGCGCGGCACCACCCGCCATAACCGTTCTGCGGCGTTTTGCATTTCGGGCATTTCATGCAGCGGCCCTATAGCGGTTCGCTGTCCCGACACCCTATCCTTGGAGAGGAACGGACCGTTTCACGGTGCTGCATTCTATAGAATATGGAATCGCAGGATACATCCATGGTCTATTGGACATCCGCCCTTGAACGGCTTGACTCGCCCGAGATTTTGCAATCCCCGGCGACGCGGCGCCAGGCCGTGGCGGCGGTGTTGCGATCGAGGATCGTGGCGGGTGTCATTCCGCCCGGCGCGCTGCTGCGGGAAACGGCGCTGGCGCAGGACCTGAATGTCAGCGCGACGCCGGTCAGGGAAGCGCTGGGCACACTGGCGTCCGAAGGGCTGGTCGAAGTCGAAACCCACCGGTTGAAGCGGGCGACGCCGATCGACCCTGACGTGACCCGTGACCTGATCCGCGTGCAGGCCGAACTGTGGCGGCTGGGTTATGCCTGGGGCATGCCCCGCATCGGCGCTGCGGAGATCCGGACGCTGAAACGAGCGATCGCGCGCTATAGCGCGGCATTGCCGAGCGGCGAATATATGGCCGCGATCATGGCCGGGCTCGATTTCCACACGATCTTCATCAAGGCCTCGGAGAGCCGTGAATTGTTGCGGTCGACGCTGGACCGGCGCGGGCTGATCGCTCGCTTCATTTTTCTGCATGGCATCACGACCCTCCGCGAAAGCGGCCTCCGCGAGCATGAGGCGATACTGCAGGCCTTTCTGGCGGGCGATCAGGACGGCGTGCTGGCCTGCCTCGACCGGATGGCGGCGCGCCTGATCGCCCTGTGCGATGCCGAGGCCATGGCGGGCGGCGGTCTGGACCAACACCAAAAGGACTGACAATGGATTTCGAACTGCCCGAAGAATATCGCTCTTTCCGCGACATGGTGCGCCGCTGGGTGAACAGCGAAGTGCCCAAGGACTGGGCGCGCGCGCTGGAAAAGGACGAGCATCATTATCCCTTCGCGCTGTGGGACAAGTTCACCGAAGCGGGTTTCCACGGCGTCGGCATAGCGGAGGATTATGACGGGCAGGGCGGCGACGTCGTCATGCAGATGCTGCTGGCGCGGGAACTGGCCCGGTCGCTGGGCGGCCTGGCATGGATATGGGGCATCACCAGCTTTGCAGGGTCCAAATCCATCGGGCTTTACGGGTCGGCCGAACAAAAAGCGAAATATCTCCCGCTGATCGCGACGGGCCAGCTGAAGGCTGCGATCGCCTTCACCGAGCCGGGCGGCGGCACGGACCTGCTCGGCGCGATGGCCACCACGGCCGACCGGGTCGATGGCGGGTGGAGGCTCAATGGCGAGAAGATCTGGTCCTCCTCTGCCCATGTCGCCAATTATCTGCTGGTGATCGCGCGAAGCGACAGGGGCGTCGAGAAGAAGCATCAGGGCCTGACCCTCTTCTGGGTGCCGACGAAGACGCCGGGCGTGACGATCACGCCACTGGCCAAGCTGGGTATGCGGTCGATGGGCAGCTGTTCCGTTCATTTCGAGAATGCGCTCGTCGCGGACGAGCATGTTCTGGGTGAACCCGACAAGGCCTGGTACATGCTGCTGCCCACGCTCAACAACGAGCGCATCATGGTCGGCGCCTTCTGCCTGGGCGTCATCGATGGCGTGCTGGAAGACGCGCTGGACTATATGAAACAACGCAGGGCCTTTGGCGGGATCATCGGCCGCTTCCAGAGCCTGCAACATTATGTCGCCGACATGGCGACCATGCAGAAGACGACCGAACTGATGCTGCATTATTGCGCGCACAAGCAGAGCCGGGGCGAGAATGTCGGCGTCGAGGCCAATATGCTCAAGCTCATGGCGTCCGAAAACGCCAATGCCGCGGCGGACATGGGCATCCAGATATTGGGGGGCATGGGCTATTCGGCGGAAACCGACATGCAGCGTTACTGGCGTGACAGCCGCCTGTGGCGCATCGGTCCCATCACCAACGAAATGGTGCGCAACGGCATCGCGGAAAGCCTGGGGCTGCCGCGATCCTTCTGAAGGACAGGTGCCTGGCGCCTGGGCGGCGGCCCAATGTCCGCCCGAAATTTCCGGCAAAGACGACAAGGAGAGCCAGTGCGATGATGTTTCCCGAGCAACCGATCCCCGATCATGTGCCGCCCGAACTGGTGAGCCGGGATTTCCCCTTCATCTTCGGCATGACGACGACAGAGGATCCGTTCGACGATCTGGCGATGCAGGTGCATGAGGGGCCTGACATCATCTACGCCACCCACGCCTATCCGGGGGGCACGCCCGCCTGGGTGCCGCGCCGCATGGCGCATCTGCGCGAGATATATCTCGACACCGATCATTTCTCCTCGACCGACTTTTCGCCTTTCTCCAAGCTGGTGGGGGGGAACTGGATCAACTCGCCAGCGGAACTCGATCCGCCTGCCCACGGGCCTTTTCGCCAGATGGTCAACCCGGCCTTCACACCCAAGGCGATGGCGGCGCTGGAAGACAAGATCCGGCTCTATGCGGTGGAATATATCGACGCCTTCGCCCCGCGCGGCCAGTGCGAGTTCATGGGCGATTTTGCCTTTGAATTCCCCATCAAGGTGTTCATGGAACTGATGGGCCTGCCGCACGATCGGATGAGCGAGTTCATGGAGTGGGAAATGAACCTGCTCCACAATCATGATCTGTCCAAGATCGCGGAGGCGACGCGTAGCGTGCTTGCCTATCTGGGCGGAGAGATCGAGGACAGGCGGGCCAATCCACGCGATGACCTCATCAGTTTCGGCGTAAAGGGACAGATCAATGGCCGGGCGCTGACCGACGACGAACTGTTGGGCTTCATGTTCAACCTGTTCATCGGCGGTCTGGACACGGTTTCGACCAATATGGGCCTGCATTTCCGGCATTTGGGCAGCCATCCGCAGGATCAGGCCTTTCTGCGCGCGAATCCGTCGGAAATCCCGCACGCCATAGATGAGCTGATGCGGGCTTATGGCGCGGTGACCACCTTCAGAACCTGCAAGAAGGAAACCGAAGTGGCCGGCATCCGCTTCATGCCCGGCGACAAGGTGGCGATGTCGACCACGCTCGCCGGCCGTGATCCGGCCGAGTTCGACGCGCCTGCCGAGGTTCGGCTCGACCGGCGGCCACGGCATGTCGGTTTCGGCTTCGGCATCCATACCTGCGTCGGCATGCATCTGGCGCGGCGCGAGCTGCGGATCGCGATGGAGGAGTTTCTCGCCCGCATTCCCGACTTCCGCATCGCGCCCGGCCATCAGGTGGAATGCCATCTGGGGATGATCCAGCCGGTCGCGCTGCCGCTGGTATGGACGCCCGCAAGCTGAACGGCGGGAGGCGATCGCTTTGTGGCGGCCGCCTCCCTCGGCATCAGAGGTCGAGACAGGCCTCTTCGAAATCGAGCCGAGGGTTGCGGGGAAAGAGCCCGGCCGGGTCACCATAGCCGATATTGCACAGGAAATTGCTCTTCCACCGGCCGTCCGGGAAAAATTCCGCATCGGTGCCGGCCTGATCGAAGCCCGACATGGGGCCGCAATCCAGGCCCAGCACCCGCGCCGCCATGATCAGATAGGCGCCTTGCAGTGTCGAAGAACGCGCCAGAGTGTCCGTGATCAGCGCGTTCTTGCCCTCGAACGTGCTGCGCATGTCGCGCGTTGGGAAAAGCTTGCCGTAAAATTCGTAGAACCGCGTGTCGCCCGCGATGATCACGGTGCAGGGCGCCTGCATCACCTTGTCCACATTGCCCGCGCTCAGATGGGGTTTGAGGCGCGCCTTCGCGGCCTCCGAGCGGACGAAGACGAAGCGGCCCGGATTGCTGTTTGCCGTCGTAGGCCCCCATTTGGCGAGATCGTACAGGCGTCGGACGGTCTCGTCCGAAAGCGGCCGGGCGCTCCATTGATTATGGGTGCGAGCGTCGCGGAACAGCAGGTCCAGCATGGCGTCTCTAGCAATATCGGTCGTGTCCGGCATGGTCGCTCTCTTATCCTGTGGCCTCGCCTATGCCGCTGTCATCCCAGCCTGCAGCTTCGCGTGCAAGAATAGCATCGGCTTCGTCACCCAGCTTCGCCATGTCGGCATGCTCCCAGATGCGATGGGCGCCTGTGGCATAAGCGCGTCCATTGTCCCGATAGAGCAGCGCGTCGACGATGTTCGCGCGCAGCTTGTCGATGCGGCGGACGACACGGCCGGGCGTGCCGATAACAAGCGAATGGGGTGGAATCACGCTGTCGGGCGGCAGGAAACTGTGTCCGGCGACGATCGAGCCGCGCCCTATGACGCAGCGCTCCATGATGGTCGCGCCGATACCGATCAGGCAGGCAGGCTCTATGGTGCAGCCATGGACCACCGCGCGATGGCCGATGGTGCAATAATCGCCGATGATCGTGGGATCGTCCCAGCCGATATGGACCATCGCATGATCCTGTATGCTGGCGCAGCGCCCGATCGAGACATGCGCCCGTTCGGACCGGACGACGGCATAGGGCCAGAGGCTGCAATCGTCGCTCAGCCGCACATCGCCGAAAATGCGGACGGTAGGGTCGATAAAGGCAGGTGCGTCCATGGGATCAGCGGGTGATGACGATCTTGCCATGGGGACTGCCGGCCTGCGCCGCCCAGGCGTCGGCGGCATCGGCAAAGGCATAGCGTGTTGTGTCGACCGTCAGGCCCCGCGTCATCGCCATGGCGATCAGCCGGTCATAGGCGGCGCGGCGCTCGCTGGCGGGGCGTTGCCCGGTGCCGACGCCGATATGGCTGCGGAAGACGAGATCGCGCAGGGACAGCGTGACCGTCGGTCCGGCTTGCACGCCGATGCTCATCATGCGCGCGCCGGGCCGCGTGGCGCGCATCGCCGCTTGCGCGGGTGGACCATAGATGATGTCGAGCACGACGTCATAGCCGCGTTCCGAGACCGCTTTCAGCGCCGCCTCGTCATCGCCCTCGCCCAACAGGGCGATCGCATCGGCATGACCGGCGGCCTGCATGGCCTCCAGCCGTTCGCGGCTGCGCGCCGCCGCCACGACGCGGCCCGCGCCCAGCAGCCGGGCGACCTGCGCGCCGATCTGCCCGACCGGGCCGGTCGCGCCGAGAATGAGGACGGACTCGCCCTTCGCGATCCGCGCCTCTTCCAGAGGGATCAGCGCGCCGGTGCCGGAGATGGCGAGGGCGATCAGCTGGTCGTCGGAAAGGCCGTCCGGAGCAGGCCAGATTTCCTCCTCGGCCACCAGCGTGCGTTCCGCGATCGCGCCGAAGGGCGGCCTGCTATGGCCGAAGTAGACGCGGCTTCCATCATCCAGATGCCCGATACCCTCGCCGCCAGGCACATAGGGCGCGTCGACGGGACCGAAAAAGCCCTTCGCGCGCATGAGGTCGGTGGGCCCAATTCCGGCGGCGGCAACGTCGATGACGCGATAGCCGGGCTGCGCGGTCGGTTCGGGATGATCGGCCAGCGCGAAGCCGCCATCGCTGTCGATCAGGGCGGCCCGCATGGCATTCCCCTATTGTCGTGATGAATGCGGCCGGGCGGCGGAAAAGAGAGGGTCGCCCGCTGGGAAAGGGGCGACCCTTCTTTCGACCTCAATAGGCGCCGGGCGGCGAGATCGGATCGGCGCCGGTCAGATTCCGGCCATAGATCTCATAGCCGATGGTCGGGATATTCTGGATGTGCCGCAGCGCCATCGAAATGTCCCGCCAGTAGCGGTTGATCGGCTTATCCAGTGCGAAGCCCGAAGAACCGGCCTGGAACATCAGCGACTCGCTGGCGCCATGAACCAGTTCGATCATCTGCGCGCCGCCTGCGCGCTGCTTCGCCTTTTCCGCAAGGGTGAATTCTTCGCCCAGACCGACGCGATCCAGTTTGGCGGTCAGGTCGAACAGGATCAGCTTGGCGGTATCGATCATCGCCGCCGCTTCGCCCAGATCGCGCATATAGGCGCCTGACTTGGTGCGGGGGCCGATTATCGTCGTCAGCACCGGCTTCTTGGGCGACTCTGCGGTGACGATCTCCAACATGGCTTCGACCGCGCCGATCAGTTGCGCGATGCCCGTGGTGCGGACGACCGGGACGGCGGGCAGCAGATCGGAGGGCGCGCCGAAATGGCGCTTGGTCCGGTCGATCTGGCCGGCGCGTTCATCCATCAGCACCATCTGGGCTTCGGGAATGAAGACATCCTTGGCGACCGCCGTGTCGGACCCGGTGCCCTGCATGCCGGAAACGAACCAGGTGTCCTGGATGGTCATGCTGTCCATTGGCAGATAGCACATGCTGATGCCAGGGACGACCGGGCCGTCATAGCCCTCAAGCACGACGCCCTGCTGCGCCCAGTTCGACTGCCGCGACCCTGACATATAGGGCCATGTGCCATTGATGATCCAGCCGCCGTCGACCTTGCGGGCCTTGCCGGGCGGGTTGTAGGCGCCACAGACCGCCTGGGGACCGTCGCCGAACACAGCCTCCTGCACGCCATCGGGCGCAAGGCTGGTGATCCAGCTTGTGCCGTTGATGATCTGGATCACCCAGCTGATCGCGGGATCGCCCTTGGCGACCTCCATCTGCACCCGGCAGAAATCCGTAGGGGAAAGGCCCATGCCGCCCAGCCGTTGCGGCAGCAGCATGCGCAGGAATCCCTCTTCCTTCAGCATCTTGTCGACGGCGGGCGTAGGGCTGCGCCGCTTTTCGCCCTCGGGCGCTTCGGCCTGCAGGAAGGCGCGAAAGCTGCGCGCCTTTTCCACCATCGCGTCGGCGACGGCCTTTTCGGCGAAGCCGCACTGGATTTCATTATCCACCTTGGGGGCAGTAGCCATCAGTTCATCCTTTCTTATGTTCGCTATGGTGTGCGGCGATCTGCAATGCCCAGTCGCACAATCGATCGGGGGCGCTGTTCCAGATGGCCAGCCAATCCGGGGTGGCGGGAATGATGAGCGTGCTCAGTTGCAGGCGGACCATGGTGTCGCAGAAGGCGTCCCGGTTGATCCGTTGGCCGATCAGGCTTTCGAAATGGTCGAAGACGGGCTCTAGCGCACGCTGGACGGCGGCCTTGTGCCGGCCGAAATGATTGCGCAGGAAATTGAGATGGAAGGCCGGTTCGACCTCGAAAATGCCTTCGGGCGAACGCTCGATCGTGAAGCGGCTGTAAAAGCGCATCACCGCGCGGAAGCGTTCGATTGGTTCGGCAATGCCTTCGCCCGATTCGACAATGCCTTTTTCGAAGCTGCTGCAAACATATTCGCTGAAGGCCGCCAGCACTTCTTCCTTGGACGCGAAATAACGGTAGAGCGTGCCGCGCGAAACGCCGCTGCTTTCGCTGATGTCGCTCATCGACAGGCGCCGCGCGCCGATGGAGTTGATCGCGCGCAACGTGCCGTCCATGATCTTCTGGACGCTGCCGGACTGATCCGTCGCGACGATTTCACTCCAGTCGGTGTGCGGCATCAATTTCATGTCTGGGCTTCCATCTCGGCGAGGTTGTGCGGAACGCTGACATAGCCTGGTAGATGCTGACCGCCATCCACATTGATCAGCTCGCCATTGACGAAGCGCGACATCTCGGACGCTAGGAACAGGACGACCGGGCCGATGTCCTTTTCGGGATCGCCCGCGCGTTTGAGCGGGTTGCTGGCTGTCGCCATCTCAAGGAAGCCGGGGACGTTTTCCGCGAGGTCTGCAAACACCTGCCCCATACCGGTCGGCGCGATGGCGTTGGTGCGGATGTTGAAGCGTCCCCATTCGACCGCGGCGGTCCGGGTAAGCCCCAGGATCGCACCCTTGTTCATATTATAGTCGGCGTGGAGCCAGGCGCCGGTCTGAGCGTCGATCGAATAGAAGTTGATGATTGAACCTCCACCGCGCGCCTTCATATGCGGGAAGGCGGCGCGCATGGCCCACCAGCTGCCCCAGGTGCCGATCTCCAGCGTCCGCTGGAGCATCTCATCCGTCTTCTGTTCGAGGAGGACGTTGGGCGAAAGCTGCGACGCGTTGTTGACCAATATGTCCAGCCCGCCAAATTCGCTGACGGCGCGCTCGATCATCGCCTCTACTTCGGTCTTGACGCCCATGTCGGCGGACATGCCGACGGCGCGGACGCCGAAGCTTTGCGTGATGTCCGCGGCGACCGTTTCAGCGGCGGCGCCATCCCGGCCGGTGATCAGGAGATGCGCGCCCGCCTGTGCAAGGCAGCGGGAAATCCCGTAACCCAGCCCCTTCGCGCCGCCGGTGACGATCGCGACCTTGTCCTTCACCAGTCCCGTCACGCTGCCACTCCTGTCATCTGCTCGCTCAGGGCACGGTCCATGTCCATGCGGTCCTGGCAATAGTCTTTCGTGAAAACATAGCCGCGGATCGCTCCGTCCGCGTCGTGATAATGATATTTCAGCCCGCGCTCGTCATTGGCGACTTCCTGCCATTGCCCGTCCACGCCGACAGGCGCGGGCAGCAGGACGACAGGATAGGCGGTCGTCTTGACCTGGACCGACAGCGGCGGGAAGCGGATGTCCGTCGGCGTGCCCAACGCACCGGGCGCGATGGCGCGGGCCGCCGCCATGATCGGGGTGACATAGGCCGCCAATCCCTGCGGATATTCGGCGCAATCGCCGATGGCATAAATGGCGGGATCGCTGGTGCGGCCGGTCTGATCGACCTTGATGCCGCGCGCGACCTCCAGCCCGGCCTCCTGCGCAAGCGCGATATGCGGGCGCAACCCGACGGCGGACAGAACAGCCGCCGCCTCGATCACCAGGCCGTCGTCCAGTTCGGCCCGGATGCCGCTGTCGCCCTTGTGGATGGCCAACACCTTGCGGCCCAGATGCCATTCCACGCCCTTTTCGGCCAGCGCGTCCCGGATCATCTGGCCGACGCCCGGCGGCACGAGTTGGGCGAGGGGGTGGCCAAGCATGTCGACGACCACCGGCCGATATCCGCTGGCCGACAGATCGTTGGCGAATTCGGTGCCGACAAGGCCTCCGCCCATGACCAGCACGCGGGCGCCGTCCGGCAATTTTTCCCGGAACTCGCGATAATTGTCGAGATTGTTGACCGCGAGCGCGCGGTGCGCGGCGTCCCCATCGATCGGCGGGCGAACCGGATCGGCGCCCAACGCCAGCACCAGCCGATCGTAGAAGATCGGCCCGCCGGTCGTCAGAACGGCCTTGTCCTGCCGGTCGATCGCTTCGACGATACGGCCGGCCCGAAGGTCGAGCTTCAACTGCGCGACCATCTTTTCCGCCGGCGTGGTGATCAGCGTATCGGCCACCTTGCCCTTGGCGAGTGCGGTCGACAAAGCGGGCTTGGAGTAGAAATGCCCGTCATCCTGCGTGACCAGCGTCAGCCGGGCGTCCGGCGCAAGCTTGCGAAGCTCACGCAGAACGCCATAGCCGGCAAGGCCGCTGCCGACGACCACGATATGCGGGGTTCCCGTCACCTAAGCCGCTCCGGTCAGAGGAAGATGGCGAAGTTGGACATGCCCAGCGTCGACTGGTCGACGATGATTTCACGGCTGGCCAGCTTGTACGCGCCGTCAACCAGCCGCCAGATGTCGCGGCGTTCGGCGCTGATCGTCTCGTTCTCCGGATTGTCCAGGCGGCTGCGCTCGACATAGAGGTAGCTCACCACCTCGTATTCGCCAGCCGTTTCGCTCTCGGCGATGCGGACATTGGTGACGAAGCGGCGCGTGCGGGATGGTGGATCTTCGGCCCAGGCGCTCTTCGCCAGGCGACCGGTCCGCATCAGGATCGAACCGTAATTCTCGTCGAAATGCTTCATCGTGCGCACCACGTCGCGGTCCTTGTTCGGGCCGTTGCGGGTGAGGCGAAGGGGAGCGGTGTAGCTCAGATCCTGTTCCAGATAGGCCACCCAGTCGTCGAACCGGCGTTCGTCGAGCGCGGCGGCTTCGTCATAGAGGGTTTCGAGCAGGCGGTTATAGACTTCCGACCCGAGCGGCACCCGCTTGGTGGAGACAAGACCGCGCAGCACGCTGGTCTTGTCGATGGCGGCGGTCGCGTAGTTCACCATGATATCTGTCCTCTCTCGTCGCGACGGCTCAGGCTTCGGCCATCAGATTGTAATAGGCCATCCACCAGGCCCATTGCGTGTCGTCCTTGGTGAAGCCGGGATAGAGATCGCCCCCGCCGACCCATCCTTCGGGACGCTCATGGCCGTGCAGCGCCTGATATTTGAGCGTGACGGTCTTGCTCATATGACCACGCGAGTTGCGCATGATCTGCGGCCAGGTGTCGGCGTCGTCCTGCTCGATCGTGCCCGACGTGCCGGTCGACCAGATGGCGTTCTGGAGCATGTCGCGCTTCACATCTTCCGGCGCATCCTTTTCCGCGAAGATGAAGTTCACGAACTCCACCTTGTCCGGCCCCTTGGGCACATAGGTGTGCAACGACAGAGCGCCCGACGCGCCGCCATCCGTGCGGGGGGCGAAGATGAAGGCTATCAGAATGTTCGGGAACATGCCGCCGACCTGGGGCGGGATGTTGGCCAACTGCTTGACCTGGTCCTCCGACAGATTCTTGAACAGCTGCGGGATCAATTCCTTGGTGATGCCCGGTGGCGGCAGCAGATGGAGCCGTTCCTCCGTCGTTTTTCCTTCGAAGCTGACGTCGGCGAACATCTTGAAGGTCTGCGCCGCCTCCAGGCAACGCAGCGTGTGACCCTGCGGCACCGAAAGGTCGACGCCATACATGCCCGGCGCGGTGTCGTAGATCGACTCGGCCGTGCCGCCCATGATGCCGCCTTCCATCAGCGAACGATGCAGGGTCAGGGTATGGAAGCCGTCCGATCCGGACTGTTCGCCGGGAATCTTCCAGTTGCACGGCAGCACGAAACGCTGCGGCGGGCCAAGCATCTCAAGACCATTGTCTGTCCGGCAGAAAAGCTGATCGAGGTAGAATTTGGCATCGCCCAGATAATCCTCGAACGACAGATCCTTGTTCCAGGTGGCGAAGATCAGGCCGCCATAGAGATGGACCCGGGCCTTTTTGAGTCCCAGTTCATCCTTGGAGCGCTTGTTGCCGTGCATCTGCTCCTTTTCGATTGGGGCGCCGATGAAGCTGCCGTCCGAGCGGAAGGCCCAGCCATGGTAGATGCAGCGATGAGCGTGGGCATTGCCCGCTTCGGCCGTGCAGACCTTCATGCCGCGATGGGGGCAGACGTTCAGCATGACGTGGATTTCGCCGCTGCGGTCGCGCGAGACGATCACATTGTCTTCGGCCATGTCGCGCATGACATAGTCGCCGGCCTTGGGAATTTCCGATTCATGGCCAAGGAGCAGCCAGGTGCGGGCGAACACCCGCTCCATCTCCAGCTCATACAGCTCCTTGTCATTCATCACGCGCAGCGACACCTCGTTCATGTCGCGGTTGATGAGATCGTCAAGCGTCGTTCCGTCGCTCAGCGTCAGCCCGGCATTGTGCAGCATCTTGCTCTCCTGGAGAATTTCCTTGATTGAGTCGTGTTATACATATTGAACTAAATCTGTTCAAGGTGTAATGTGAGCCAAGAAGAAGGAGAGGCTGGATGAGCCAGAAACTGAAAGTGGTGATCGATAAGGCGGCATGCTGCGGTTATGGCGTGTGCGCCGAAATTTGCCCCCAAGTGTACAAGCTTGACGCCAATGGCATCGTGTATGTCGACGACGAAATCGTTCCCGAAGGACTGGAGGAGCAGGCCCGGGAAGGCGCCGAGGCCTGTCCGCAGTCCGCCCTTGCCGTCGGAGCCGCCTGAGTCGACCCGAGCATGCGCGGGTCCTGGGTGCGGATGTCCTGTCACAGGATAGGTTTTCGGCGCCCGTCCCCTGATGCACGGTCTTTTGACAGGCAGAGGAGAGGATCGCTTTGATGGGGCAGGCCGAGATTTTATACACACCGTTCACAATGGGCTCGCTGCACCTGCGCAACCGGTTCGTGATGGCGCCGATGACGCGCAATTTCTCGCCGGGCGGCATCCCCTCGGACGGTGTGGCGGGCTATTATCGACGACGGGCCGAAGCCGATGTGGGCCTGATCATTACCGAAGGGGTGGGCGTGGACCATCCCGCCGCCGTGGGACGTGAAACCATGGGGGGTGGCGCTTCGCCCGTCCTGCATGGCGACGAAGCGCTCGCGCGCTGGCGCACCATCGTGGACGGCGTGCATGCGGCGGGCGGCCTCATCATCCCTCAGCTGTGGCATCAGGGCGTCATACGCGTGCCGGGCACGGGCTATCATCCCGATGCGCCCTCGGCGCGACCCTCGGGCATTTGGGGGCCGACCGACAAGGCGATGGTCTCTCCCGACTATCTGGAACAGGTGCGCACGCCCACCGCCCCGCTGACCGACAGCGAGATCGGCGACCTGATTGCCGCCTTCGCCCGCAGCGCGGCCAATGCGAAGGCGGTGGGCTTTGATGGCGTGGCCCTGCATGGCGCGCATGGCTATCTGATCGACAGTTTCCTGTGGCGCCATACCAATGTGCGGGACGACCGCTGGGGCGGCGGGATCGCTGAGCGCGCGCGCTTCGCGGTCGAACTGATGCGGGCGATCCGGGCCGTGACCGCCCCCGACTTTCCGGTCATCTTCCGCTTCTCCCAGTGGAAGCTGCAGGATTATGACGCGCGCAATGCGGAGACGCCGGCGGAACTGGAAGCGATGCTCGCTCCGCTCGTTGAGGCGGGGGTGGATATATTCGACGCCAGCACCCGCATTTTCACGGCGCCGGCCTTCGAAGGTTCCGACATGGGGCTGGCGGGCTGGATCAGGAAGCTGACTGGCAAGCCGACCATAGCGGTCGGCGGCGTGGGCCTCAGCAAGGATCTGCAATCCTCCTTCGCGCAGCCGACCGTCATGACCGACAATCTGGCGCTGGTGGCCGACAGGATGGCGCGGGGCGAATTCGACCTGATCGCGGTCGGCCGCGCCCTCCTGATGGACGCGCAATGGGTGGCGAAGATGCGCGATGGCGGCGCGGTCAATCCGTTCCGGCTGGACGCCTACGCCACGCTTGACTGATGACAGGACGCTCCGGCACAGGCCGGGGCGTCAATGACTGTCCGCTGCGGCATAGACCTGGATGCGCGCGATATTGGTGCGTTCGGACTGTTGCGCGATGACGGCGACGGCTTCCGCAATGTCGCGGGGTTGCATCGGCGGGATGAAGCTGTCCCAGGACGGTTGCCCCCTGGCCTTCATATCCTCGAAAATCTCGGTGCTGGTCGTGCCCGGCGCAACGATCCCTACCTTGACGCCCGATCCGGCAAGCTCGACGCGAAGACAGTCGGTAAAGGCCTCCAGCGCGCGCTTGAGGCCGCCATAGACGCCCACGCCGGGGGCGGTGATGTTCGCGCCGATGCTGGATATGTTGATGATCTGCCCTCTTCCGGCCGCCTTCATTGTCCGCGCGAAAAGGGTGCTGGCGCGCACCACTGCCTCATAGTTGATCGCGATCATAGGGCGGAGTTGGTCGAGGTCGAATGCGTCGATCGGCGCAGCATGCAGCATACCGGCATTGTTGACCAATATGTCGGCCCGGCTGAAGTGACCCAAGACGAAATCATGCAGCCTTTGCGGCGCGTCAGGATCCGCCATATCTGCTGCGTAGGCCGTGCTGCCACGGCCCAGTTCATCGGCCAGTGCGGTGAGGCGGTCGGCGCGGCGGGCGACCAGCACCAGGGTTGCGCCCGCTTCAGCAAGCGCACGGGCGCTGGCAGCGCCGATGCCCGACGATGCGCCGGTAACGATGGCGATTTGCCCTTCCAGAGACTCCATGACGTTATGTCCTCTTCCCAGATCAGACGAGACGGATGAGCCGCTTGCCGTCATTTTCGCCGCGATAAAGACCGGCGAGCGCGTCGGGGCAGGCCTCGATCCCCTCCAGTATGTCCTCGCGCCAGGTGAGGTGGCCCTGCGCGATCCATGTCCGCAATTGTGCCGTCGCTTCGGCATAGCGATCGAGATGGTCGAAGATGACGAAGCCCTCCATGCGGGCGCGCTTGACCAGCAGATGCCGTTCGACGCGCGGCCCCATAGGCCATGGATCCCAGCGGTCGATCGATGCCGTTCCGCACACTATGACGCGCCCGCGTTGGGCCAGATGCGGCAGAACCGAGTCGCTGATCGCCCCTGCGACATTGTCGAAATAAATGTCGATTCCCTCCGGGGCATGTTCGGCGATCGCCGCGCTTATGTTCCCGGCCCGATAATCGATGGCGCGGTCATAGCCATATTCCTCCACGCAGCGCCGCACCTTGGTCGGCCCGCCCGCGATGCCGATCGTGCGGCAACCAAGGATGTGGGCGATCTGGCCGACGGCCGAACCGACGGCACCGGCCGCCGTGGATACCGCGATGGTCTCGCCTGCGCGGGGCTGGCCGACCAGTGTGAGCGCGAGATAGGCCGTCATGCCGTTGATGCCCAGAATGCCTAGCGACGCCCGCATCTCGGCCGCGGTGGTGCGCTGCACGACCTCATCGGCTGGGACACAGGCGTAATCCTGCCAGCCGAACCAGCCGGACACATACTCGCCGACAGCATAGTCGGGATGTGCAGAGGCCACCACCTCGCCCGACGCCAGGCTGCGCATGACCGAGCCGATGGCGACGGGCACGGCATAATTGCCCGCATCGGCGATCCAGCCGCGCATGGCGGGTTCGATCGAGAGATAATGATTGCGCACCAGTATCTGGCCCGGCGCGGGCTGTTGGATCGGCGCATGCCCGATCGCGAAATTTTCCGCCTGCGCGATTCCCGCCGGACGCGACGTCAACAGGACCTGACGGTTGAGATCAGTCATCCAGCCCTGCCTTGACCATGGTGAACTTTCGACGGGAAATCTTCCAGCCGTCCGATGTGCGGACCAGGCAATCGTCATAATAGCCGGCCGCGCGATGGGTGACGCCGCCTTGGGCCGCCTCCGGCAGGATTGCGTCGACATAGCTGCGCGCGTGCACCTGGTCGTCGCGCTTCTCTATCACGATATTGGTGATGCGGTGCAGCGTCGGCCCCATGTGGCGGTGCGCATCGGCCATATATTCGGCGATTTCACGCGGCCCGCGCCAATGTCCGAAGCTGCCGTAATCGGTCTCGCAATCCTGGGCGAAGCAGGTCCGGAAAAGCGGCCAGTCCCGCGTGTCGATGCTGGTGGCGTAACGCAGCAGCACATGTTTGATCTCGCGTTCATCGTCGGCGCCGACGGGCAAGCGTCTCACCAGACCGCCATGTGCAGACATGTTTTCCTCCCCTTGTTTCCCGAAGAAACATAAAGCCCCTTAGGCCAATCTTGCCCGCCAAAGGATAGGATCGGGCGGCATCTTCCCGCGACTCGTCGCGTTTACTTGGCTAGTGCTGAGGCGCCCGTTTCTCGCTCCCCGCTATTGCTTGGGCAGGGCATAGGCGATCAACGCATCGCTCGCACCTGACAGCATGGCGCCGTGTCCGCCCGAGGCGATCACCACGAACTGGCGTCCGCTGGCATTCGACCAATAGGTGGTGGGGGAGGCGTTGCCACCCGCCGGCAAGCGCGCCTTCCACAGCAACCGGCCGGTCGTGGTTTCATAGGCGCGGAACATATGCTCCTGCGTCGCACCGATGAAGGTGAGGCCGCTCGCGGTCGCCACCGATCCGCCGATATTGGGCACACCCATGGGAATCGGCACGAAGGTCGGCAGGGCCAGCGGGCCGCTGTCGCGCGAGGTGCCGAACAGTCGGCTCCACACCAGCTTGCCGGTCTTCAGGTCTACCGCGTTGATTCGGCCATAGGGGGGCTGCTGGCACGGAATGGCGAGGGGGGAGAGGAAGGGCGCGATATGGGCGGCATAGGCCACGCCCATCTGGGCGACGGGGCCACCGACATCGCTCATATGGGCGGCGGTCATCGGCCTGATGCCCTGCCGGTCCGCAACGGCGCGGGGGATCAGGCGGTTATAGTTGCCGACCTGATTGTTGTTGACGATCATCAGGCCGCGCCCGGGATCGACCGATACGCCGCCCCAGTCGATGCCGCCCAGATAGCCGGGCCAGGTGAGGGTTGGATGCTCGGTGGACAGCGGGGTCATGTCCCCGTCGAAGCGGGCCTGGCGGAAGCGGATGCGGCACATCGCCTGGTCGATCGGTGTCAGGCCCCACATGCCCTTTTCCGTCGGACGCGGACCGCCGAAACTGGGCATGCCGACCGAATAGGGCTGGGTTTTCGAAAGGCGTTCGCCGGGAACGGCGCCCTGCGGGACGGGGCGTTCCTCCACCGGCAGAATGGGCTTGCCAGTCGCCCGGTCGAGGAAGAAAATCTCCCCACGCTTGGTCGGCTGGAGCAGGCCGCGCACGCCGCCCGGGAGGTCGACCAGCGTGGGCTGGGCGGGCACGTCATAGTCCCACAGGTCATGATGGGTCGTCTGGAAGGACCAGCGCACCGCCCCGCTTTCCGCGTCGAGCGCCAGCACGGCGCTGGAATAGCGATCGTCATTGGCGGTGCGATGTCCCCCGAAATAGTCGGGCGTAGCGTTCCCCGTGGGCACATAGACGAGGCCCAGCCTGTCGTCTGAACTCATCGGCGCCCAGCTATTGGGTGTGCCCGGCGTGAAGACGCCGCCGGGCGGCGGCGGGCCGTGATCGTCGGGGCGGCCGATGTCGAAGGCCCAGGAAAAATCGCCCGTGACGGCATCGAACGCCCGGATCACGCCCGAAGGCTCCCGGATTTTCTGACCATCCATCACCCAGCCGCCCAGGACGAGGCGGCCGCGCACGAGGGCGGGGGGCGAGGTGACGAAATAATAGCCCTTGTCGATCGTGCCCAGTCCCGTTTTCAGATCGACCTGTCCGCCCTGCCCGAAGCCGGGGCATAGCCTGCCGGTGGCGGCATCGAGTGCGATCAGCCGCGCGTCGAGTGTCGCGGTGTAGATGCGTTCGGCGCAGTCGCCCTGGGCTTGCGGGATGCGATAATAAGTGACGCCGCGGCAGACGAGGCCATAGACGCCGGCCAGATCGGTCTTGGGCTGGTGCCGCCATAATTGTCGGCCCGTTTCGGGGTCGAGCGCGATCACATCATTATTGCCCGCGCACAGGAAAAGGCGATTGCCCACTTTGAGCGGATTGGCCTGAAAGGCGGTGCCTTGCTTGCCGTCTGTCAGCTTGCCGGTGTGGTAGGTCCACGCCCTTTCCAGATTGCCGACATTCGCGGGCGTGATCTGCGCAAGTGGCGAGTAGCGCGACCCGCCCCGGTCGTTGCCATAGGCGACCCAGTCGCCATCGGCTGCTCGTGCAGGTGCGGCGCCCCAGAGCGTGCTGGGCGCTGACGGCGAACGATCCGCCCAGAAAGCGCTGCCGATGCCGCCTATGACGAGCAGGAGAAGAGCCGGCCACAGCGCGCGGGCGGCGGGCAGGGGACGGCCAAGCCCGACATGCTGCCGATAAAAGGGGGTGAGCATGTAGAAGCCCATGGCGACGGGCATGGCCAACCGAGGCGCCAGCGCCCAGCCGTCCAGTCCAACTTCCCAGAGCGACCAGCCCAGATTGGCGACGAGAAAGGTCCAAAAGAGGGTGATCGAGAGCGGCGAACGACGCCAGCCGAGAAACGCGGTGACCGTCATGACGAGGCCGGACACGCAATACCAGATCGACCCGCCGAGCAGCGCGAGCTGCCCGCCAAGCCAGAGCAGCGACAGGCCCGCGAGGAGCAGAACCAGAACGAACAGCATGTTCAGAAAGCGGCGCATCGGCTCCCCTCGAAATCCCAAAAGGCTTGGAAAGCAATCAGGCGGGCAATTGGGCCGCGAGCCAGTCCGGCACATTGATCCGGTAGCACTTCTGTTCATAGAGGCGGCTGATCTTCCAGCCCTGCGCGGTGCGGACGAATTCATGATGATACCAGAGACCGAAGACCAAAGTATCGGTCATTTCGCCATTGCTGACCGTCATCGGATTGTAGCAGGCGGTTTTGGTCTTCGCCCGGTCGCCCGTGATCTGATATTGGGTGGTGGACACGGCATGTTGAAAGGCCAGGATCGGCGTCAGGCTTGCAGAGAGAAATGCCTTGATTTCCGCAAGGCTTCCGACCACGCCCACCATTTCGGAATAGTCGATCACCGCATCGTCGGTAAAATAGCGGTCCAGCGCGTCCCAGTCGCGCGTATCCACTGCGTAGCAATAGCCTACGATCAGGTCCTGAATTTCGAACCGGTCCGACATCTCCTGCAGGGTCAGTGTCATGGCCTCTCCTCCGTCTCACTCATTCTATAGAATCTCCGCTGGCACAGAGGAGGAGGTTCGCCGCCTTCCATTAGGTAGGTGCCGAGCGCGGTGGCTATGGGGAAGAAACCACAGCCCTCGGGACCGATCCCGCGGACCGTTTTTGATCAAGGAGACTATTATGGGCCTCGCCCCGTTCACGGAAGCCGATTTCGTCCTGTCCAAGGAGAAGCGGGCAGACATCACAGCCGGGCTGACCGAGCGGCAGGCGTTCATGGTCAATCACTGGATGGACCTGCATGAAGTCATCAATCGCGGCGATTGGGACGGAATGGACGCATTCTTCAATACCGACACGATGACCTACGACAACCCGAACCGGCCCGACCTTGGCACCTATCATGTGTGGAAGACCTCGCCGCAGGGCCTCTACAAGACCTTCCCGCCCAGCATCTATCGCACGCTGAAGGCCTGGGGCCGCGGCGAGGACGAGATCTGCGTACTGTGCCATCATCATGGCAAACATACCGGCGGTCCCTATATGGGCGTTCAACCCACCGGCAACGACCTCAACGTCCTGTGGTTCTCGTGGCTGCGCTTCCGGGGCGACAAGATCGATCATATCTATTCGATCTCCGACGTGCTGACGATGCTGAAGGATCTGGAAGTCATCGACGTTCCCCAGCCCGTCGACCCCTATAAGTGACCGACAGGCCGGACCGGCGCGGCGAGGGCGCGCCGGTCCGGCGAAGGAGGGCGTCGGTGTTTGGAATGGAAGGATGAGCAAGGGCATGAAGCGCTCAGTCGAACTGAAGATCGATGTCAGCGAGGCGGCGGCCCTCGGCATTGCCGCCCATGTGGCGATCACGGTTCATCTTCCGGATATGACGGCATTGGCCAATCCCACGACCGTCTGCTTCGCTTTTCCCGGCGGGGGCTATTGCCGGCGCTATTACAGCTTCGACATGCCGGATGGGTCGGGCGGCGGGGAAGCGGGTTTCCATTGCAAGCGCGGATGGATTTTTGTCGCCTGCGATCATCTGGGATTTGGCGAGTCCACCATCCCGGAAGGCAATGCCCTCAATCTCGATAATGTGGCGGCGGCCAACGACGCGATGGTGCGCCAGGTCATGGCCCGGCTGGAAGCGGGCACGCTCGTCGATGGACTGGACCCGATCGTCGACGCCACATGCCTTGGCATAGGCCAGTCGATGGGCGGATGCTTCACGGTCGTCGCGCAGGGCAATCACCAGACATTCCACGGCATCGGCGTGCTGGGCTATAGCGGCGTCCATACTGTCGTGCCGACCCGGCCGCGCCAGCCGCCCGCCGCGTGGCCCTGGATTTCGCGCCGTTCATCGCTCGATGCCCCGCATGTCCTGAACGCGGCGGCGCTGGCTCAAGCTCCGGGCGTGAAGCTGGGCGACGCCGAAGCGCTCCAGGCGGCGGCAAGGGCAGGCGAGCATCCTTTCCAATGGTCCTTCCACCATGATGACGAGCCTGCGGATATCGTCACGCTCGACATGATGGCGTCCGCAGGACTGGTCGATCCGCTGCCCGAATGGCGTTCGGCGACCACGCCGCCTTGCGGCGTATATATGGTCGCGCCGGGCGCGGTGGCGCTCGAAGCAGCGGTCGTACGCGTCCCCGTGCTGATCGCGGTGGGCGAGCGCGACGTTGTCCCGGATCCATTGGGCGAGCCCCGGGCCTATAAAAGCGCGGAAGACATCCAGCTCTTCATTTGTCCCCGGATGGCGCACATGCATAATTTCGCGCCGACCCGCGTCCGCTTCTGGGAGCGCATTCACAATTGGGGCGATGGCGTCGCGGCGCAGCGGCGGCTGGGTTGAGCGCGGCCGTTGGCTTCAGAGACTGAAGCCGCCATCGACGATCAGGGTCTGGCCAGTCATATATTGCGCCTTGGCCGAAGCCAGGAAGGCTACGGCCTCGGCAATATCCTCGCCGCTGCCGAAGCGTTGCAGGGCAATGCGTTTGCGCTGCGTTTCCCAGATTTCCGGCGAATAGAGCGATGTGAGGAACTCTGCGCCAAGCCCGGCGTCGATGATTCCCGGAGCGACCATGTTCGCCCTGATGCCGTAACGGCCTTCCTCCTTGGCGATGGCGCGGCCCAGCGCTTCCATTCCCGCCTTGGGCACGGAGGAGAGGGCGTCGCCGGGGGGGAAGCAGTAATTCGCGACCGAAACGACGGTGACGAAATTGCCGAAGCCCTGAGCGCGGAAATATGGCAGGGTGGCGGACACGATACGGGTGAAGCCGACCAGTTCGATCTCTATGACTTCACGCCATTGCTCCTCGCTGATCTGGCTGACGAAGGGCTGGGCGATGTCGACCCCGCTGGCGAAGACCATCGTGCCGATGGCGCCGAATTGCTCGACCGTCTCGCGGATGCCGGTCTCTATCGAGGCGCGATCGGAAAGATCGCAGGCAACGGACAGCGTCTCGCATGAGCTGTTTGGCAGGGACGCCGCAACCGCCGACGCCTTTTCCCGGCTGGACCGATAGCCGATGGCGAGTTGATCCCATTCGGTCGAAAGGCGTCGGCAGATCGTGCTGCCAAGGCCGCCTGTCCCGCCGACGACGAAAGCCGCGCCCTTCGTCATAGCGGCAGATGAAGTGCGAGGTGGTGGAGCAGGCGATCGGCAAAGGCGTCATTGCGGTCGCCGGTGAACATATGGCCGACGCCGTGGGCGATCTCAACCTCAAGTTGCGGGGCGAGCGCCCGAAATTGCCGGACGCTTTCGTCCGAGACGATCTCGCTCAGCTCTGCTTTCACAAGCACGAGAGGCGATTGCGCGCGGCGCGCTGCGGCGATGAGCGCTTCCCCTTCCGACGGGGGATGCAGAAATTCCGGCGCCGTCGTGCGGGGATCCCAGTGCCAGAACAGCCGCCCATCCGCTTTGCGCATCGATTTGGCGAGACCGGAAACGTCAGGCAGGCGGGGCTGGCCCAGATGGGTGTGAAGGGCGTCGGCCGCTTCCTCCAGCGATGCGAAACCGGAGTCGCTGGCGCGGAAAAAGCCACGAATGTCATCAACGCCGTCATCCACCATATAGGGCGCGACGTCGGCGAGCATGATAAGGCGCACCAGATCGGCATGGCGCGACCCACCGACCAGCGCGGATTGGCCTCCGCGCGAGGCCCCCACCAGCGCGATCGGCCTGTCGAAGGCCTGGATGATGGACTCGACATCGCGACCATAGGCTTCCAGCAGATAGTCGCCGTCGGCGGCCCATCCGCTGTCGCCATGGCCGCGCAGATCGAAGGTCAGGCCGTAATAGCCGGCCCGCGCCACCCGCCTGGCAGACCCGGCCCAGGAACGGCGGCTCTGGCCGCCGCCATGGAAGAAGCAGACGGGCGGCGCGGCAGGGTCGCCATAGGCGTCCGCAACCATCTCCAGCCCGTCACCCGGCACGCTTATCCGCGTGGGAACAGTCATACCGGGCGCCTGCATTACTCGGCGGCGACCGGCGGGACGATTTCCGCGAATGACGGATGCTCACCGGGGCCCTTATAGGCGAATTTGCCGGGTGCATGGTGCCACTTGCCGTCGTTGCGGCTCTCATAGGGCGAGGCGACCTCGATCAGGCAGCCATGGGTGCTCTTATGGCCAACCCAGCTCCATTTCTGCCATGTCATGTCCGGATCGTTGAAGGTCTGACCGCCGCCGGGCAGGTGCAGCCCCTCCGCCTTCAGCTTTTCCATCGCGCCCGGCACATCGTCGGTCGCGTAGCAGAGGTGATGGACATGCTCGCCCACCTTTTCGAGGCGATCGCCCATGGGGGTGCCCGGGGCCGGCTGAATGAACTGGATTTCCGTGCCGCCATTGTTGACGAAGGTCGCCCACTTCATGCCGGCGTCGTCGCCGCTGGAAAATTCGTCATATTTGACGAGGCGTTCTTCCAGCGACGCAGGATCTAGCACGCGCAGGATTTTGGTCCAATCCTCGATCGCCTTGTCCAGATCGCGCACGACCATGCACACATGGGCAAAAGGTCCGCTAGGCATTGCTATTCTCCTCTGATCTTTTAGATTTCCACCGTCGCCGTGCCGGAATTGACCGTGCCGCGGCCATCGACATCCAGCGAGAATTCGCAGGTCACGGCATTGCCTTCGATCGCAGCGATCCTGCCCGTCACCACCGCCCGGTCGCCGCCATAGACATTGTCCAGAAAGCGCGAATCCATCGCTTTGATCCGTCCGCCCGGGAAGGCGCGCATCAGCATGTTCATCATATAGGCGACGTTGATTGGGCCCTGGTTGATGACCCGGTCGCCCAACCCCTTGGCCTTCACCACCTCGACATCGAGATGGATGGGATTGGGATCGGCGAGGAACCCCGCCCACTGCTTCATGGCTTGCGGGCTAACGCTCTCGATCGTGAAGGGCGGCAGCGTGTCTCCGACGGCATGGCTCATGCGGCGAACTCCTTGCGGGGCAATACCCACACATTATCGGTTTCCAGCACCCGCGTTCCATCGAGCAGGTGCAGGCGGAGGCGATAGGTCAGCACGTCCATGACGCCCAGCTTACGACTGCGCTTGCGGACCAGGCTGAGTATCTCCCCCGTTACCTTGTAGCTTTCGCCCACCTTCAGCGGCGCATCGAACCGTACGCCGCTGCTGCCCATCATCGGGCCATCCTCGACATCGAATTCACACGCTTCGCAGACGCCCGCCACCGTCTTGCCCATCGCGACCTGGGTGGCGATATAATAATAGATGGGATGAGCGCTACCGTCAGTGGCTGGTTCGACGCCGGTCGACCGGCACAGGGCGGCATTCTCTTCCGCCGTGATGGTGAAGACCTTGTCGCCATCGAGCGATGTGCCGGCGGCGTCGGGGGCAGGGGGAAGATCGTCAAGATCGCTCATGGTCGGTCCTTAGAAAGAACGCGGCAGGCCGAGGCTCTCGGCAATCGTGTTGCGCACCATTTCGTTGCTGATCGGCGTCATCCGCAGGATCCGATGGTCGCGCCAGTAACGCTGCATGTCGGTTTCCGCCGAATAGCCCATGCCGCCCAATATCTGGATGCCAAGGTCCGCGGCCTTCACGGCATTCTCCGTGGCGACCATCTTGAGCATATTGGCCTCGGTACCGCACGGCATGCCGTTGCTCTGCATCCAGGCGACGTTGTAAAGCAACAGCTCGGTCAGCTTCTGCCATGTCGCGATGTCTGCGACATAATGCTGCAAAATCTGGAAGCGGCCGATAATGCCGCCGAACGCCTTGCGCTGCAGCATATATTCCAGCGCGTCTTCCAGCACCCCGTCGATCGCGCCCAGACATTGCGCGCCGACCATGATCCGCTCATTATTGAGTGTGGGCAACATCGCATACCAGGCCTGTCCAGGCTCACCCAGTACGTCCTCGTCGGGAACGAAGACGTCCTCATAATGAACCTCGCACGATCCCATGGCGCGCATGCCGAGCTTGGGCAGGAGGGAAGCGGTGATGCCGGGCGATTTGGCGTCGACGAAGAACATGGTGAGGCCATGATGCTTCTTTTCCGCGTTCTTATCAGTTCGAGCGAGTACGAGCAGCCTGTCGGCGGCCTTTGCCCCGGTGGTCCACATCTTGGCGCCGTTCAGCTTCCAGCCGCCGTCGACCTTTTCGGCATGGGTCTTCATCGCGCCCAGGACGTCGGTGCCCCCGTCGGGTTCGGTCATCGACAGCGAGACGCGCAGCTTGCCCTGCGCCATGGGGCGCAGCCAGCGATTCTTCTGCTCCTCCGTGCCGACCGCACCGATCGTCTTCGCGCCGCCGAAGGAGGTGAGGCCCCAGACCCACAGCAGGCCGCCGGCCGTTCGCGCGAATTCACGGGCGAAGATCATCTGAATCATGACGTCGCCGCCCAGCCCGTCATATTCCTCGGGAATGCCTATCCCGAAAAATCCCTGCTCAGCGATC
Organism: Sphingobium sp. 22B; assembly: GCF_001580035.1. Taxonomy (NCBI): domain Bacteria; kingdom Pseudomonadati; phylum Pseudomonadota; class Alphaproteobacteria; order Sphingomonadales; family Sphingobiaceae; genus Sphingobium; species Sphingobium sp. 22B. The sequence continues at coordinate 205,990 of NZ_LTAB01000001.1, forward strand.
TTGTCCCACAGCGCATAGGGATAATTTTCTTCGTCGGCTTCCAGCGCGCGCATCCAGTCCTTGGGCGCTTCCGCATCGACCCAGCGGCGGACAATGTCCCTGAACGCCCGCTGTTCCTCGGTGAGTGAAAAATCCATCGTCATTCCCGTTAGTGGCACTGCGACTAAGCGCCCGGCAGATGCATTGCGAACCTATCCAACTATAGGGCAGGCCGTCGGCAGAAACTGAACAATTGGTCCACCATCATCCCCAACTGGTCGGGGATAGGCGCGTTGTCGATCGGATCGCCTTCGCCGCCTATGGTGTTGATGGCGATGCCCAGCGGTGTCGGCCAGCCCCGCAGCGCGTGGGTAATCACCCGCAGTTGCTGGAGCGTGGCGACCGCGGCCTGCCAGCCGGCCGCCGTCGCCACGCAGCCCACGGGAAGACCGTCGAAATAGCAACGCTCGTCGCGGCTCATATCCTCGACATAATCGAGCGCATTCTTCACAAAGCCGGAGATCGCGCCATGATAACCAGGTGATCCGATGATCACGGCATCCGCCGACCGCAGGATGTCGACATAGCGTCGTGCCGCATCCGGACGATCCGGATTGTCGGGCGCGTAAGACGGGAAGTCGATATCCGCCCCGGCAAGCAGCGTCGTGCGTGCGCCGCGTTCCTCTGCAATGGCAAGCGCCTTGCGAAGCGCCCGCTCGGTGGAGGAATAGGCGCGCATTGTGCCGCCAATGGCGACGAAATGAAGTTGGGTCATATCAGATCGACAATCCTCCCTCGACAGGGATGACCGATCCGGTGACATAGGCGCCCGCGCGCGAGGCGAGATAGATGGCTGCGCCTGCCAGATCCTCCGGCGTACCGACGCGGCCGCGGGGCACCATCGATTCCACCATCGTGCGCATCTCGTCGGAGGTGATGACGGTCATCTCGGATTCGAAGAAACCGGGCGCTATGACGTTGACGGTGATGTTGTCGCGGCCCAGCCGCTTGGCGAGGCCTTTCGCCATCCAGTGGATGGCGCTTTTCGAGGCTTGATAGGCATAATTTTCCTTGGGCCCGACCTTGAGCGCGCCGACCGAACCGATGTTGATGATCGACGCGGGGCGCTCCGCCGTGCCGCCCGCGCGGAGCAGGGGCAGAAATTTCCGAAGCGTGAAGAAAGGGGCCTTCAGGTTCAGGTCGATGACCGGATCCCATTCGTCCTCGCCATAATCGTCGATGGGCGCGTCGGCCATGGTTCCGGCATTGTTCACTAGGACATGCACGGCCTGTTCCCGGGTGGACACCGCCGCGACCAGAGTTTCGATCCCCGCGAGCGTCGACAGATCGGCGACCAGGCCGGTGCAGCGACCGCCGGTCGTGGCGGAAATCTCCGCCGCGGCCGCCGTCACCTTGGCCTGCGTGCGGGCACAGATATAGACGGTGGCGCCCGCCGCGGTCAGACCGGTCGCGATATGGCGGCCGATGCCGGTCGACCCGCCGGTGACGACGGCGACGCGGTCCTGTACCGAGAACAGCTCAGCCGCATTCATGCCGGAGTTCCCGCGCCGGAAATCTTCAGAATAAGGTCGGTCGTTCCCTCCGGATCGCCCACCAGCAGGGCGTGATCGCCCGGATGGTCATGGATGGTCCAGCCCAGTTCGCGCGCCCGGTCGTGCATCGCCGTCATCACCGTGACGGCCGCCGCGATATAGTCGACGGGCCGGTCGATCACTTCGGCGCCCACGGGGATGACGCAGGCGGTCGCCTTCATCGGCTGGTCCGACAAATTGTCGAGCAGCCATTTCTCCCGCGCCGGGTCCATGAGATGGGGGTGCTCCTTGGCCGCCGCGCGCTGCATTTCATGCACGCCCGACCCCACCGGGCCTTCGCCCGCTTCGAGCATCGCATCCAGCGCAGCGAGTTGGTCTTCGTGGACATAGCCCATGAGGGACGCGATCCGTTCCCCCGACCGGGGCACGATGGCGTCGAGATAGATGATGGATGCGATGCGGTCGCCCACCTCTGCGATCACGCCAGGCGCGACCGTGCCCGCATAGCTGTGCGCGACCAGCACAACGTCGCGCAGATCCTCATATTTGAAGACATTCACGATGTCGCGCACATGAGTCGCATTGCCCACGTCGCGGCCGATCAGATGTTCGCGCTCGCCAAAGCCTGTGAAGGTCGGAGTGTAGACCTTGTGGCCCCCGGCCTCCAGAATTTCGCGGACATATTTCCAGGTCCAGCCGCCCATGCCGCCGCCATGGAGAAGTAGGAATGTGGTCATGACGATCAGGCCTCCGCCGGTTCTGTGTTCTGGATGAATTCGGGGAACGGATCGGGTCCCCACAGGAACATGCTGTCCTCCGGTGCATGGTTGGCGGCCGGCCAGTCGACATCATGCGGAATGAAGTCGATATCGGCCGAATATTCGCTGAAACTGCCCCAGGGATCACGCACATAATAGAAATAATTGGCGCCCAGCACATGCTGGCCCACGCCCCAGTTGGGGCCATAGCCCGCCCGGGCCATGGTCGCGCCGCCCAGACCCACTTCCATTACCGATCCGACATCCCAGCTATTGTGATGCATGCCCCGTCGATCGGAAAGGACGAGGGCAAGCAGATGATGATCGCTGCCATGGGCGCCGTGCAGGAAGGCGACGGCCGGTTCGCTCTTGTCGGACAGGCGCAGGCCGAGCGTCTTTTCATAGAAGTCGATCGCGGCATTCACGTCGGTCGTGAAGATCGCGAAATGCGAAAGGCGGCGCGGATGAACCTTGGGCGCTTTGCTGTTAGGGATCGCGCCGGATTGGCCCGGCGCCGCGCTGACGAAGGTGAAATGGCTCTTTTCCGATGGCGTCGCCTTGTCTGCGACACGGACGTTGATCGGCAGGCCATCGAAGCCTGCGAACCAGATGCCGTCGGCTTCCGCGCCTTCGGGGGCTTCGATCCGGGTGACGCCGCAGCCGTCGAGATGGGCGGCAAAGGCATCCGCTTCGTCCGGATAGATGCCGAAGCTCAGATAGCGCAGCCGCTTGGCGTCGCCGCCCTGGCTCAGCACGGCCCAGCGATGCGGATTGCCGACCGCATATAATTCCAGCGTGTCATCCCGCTCGCGGACGTCGAGCCCGAAGAGCGTGTAGAATGTCCGCGCGGCTTCCAGATCGGGCACTTCGACCGCGAAATGATCGATGGAATGGACGCCCAAACTATTGGCGCGGCGTCCCGACGGGCTGTTCTGGTTCATCCTTCCCTCCTTGGCTGGCCGGGCGCCGACAGAACGGCGCCCGGCCTTTCGATCATGCTGCCTTGATGGGGTTCACCAACAGGCCGATCTTCTCGATTTCCACTTCGCACACATCGCCATCCTTCATGAACAGCGGAGGCTTGCGGGCAAGGCCGATGCCCGACGGGGTTCCCATGACCAGGACGTCGCCCGCTTCCAGCGTGAAGCAGGTGGAGAGGAGGGCGACCGTGTCGACGACATCGAACACCATGTCGGAGGTGTTCGCGCTCTGCACCACCTGGCCGTTGAGGCGGGTTTCGATCTTGAGGCCGGCACCGCCCGCAGGCAGTTCGTCGGCCGTTACCAGCCAGGGGCCGAAGGCGCCAGTATCGTCGAAATTCTTGCCGACCGTCCACTGCGGCGTCTTGAGCTGATAGTCGCGGATCGAACCGTCGTTGAACACCGAATAGGCGACGATATGCGACAGCGCGTCGTCCTCGCTGATATTCTTGCCGCCCTTGCCGACGACCGCGACCATTTCCGCCTCATAATCGAGTTGATCGGAACAGGTCGGTTTGATGATCGGTGCGCCATGGCCGATGAGGCTCGAATTGAAACGGCCGAATATCGTCGGGAATTCGGGCACGGTGAATCCGCCTTCAGCCGCGTGATCCTTGTAGTTGAGACCCAGGCAGAGGATCTTGGGCGCCTTGACGAGGGGCGGGAGGAAAGTGAGGTCTTCAACCTGCACTTCCTCGCCCTCTGCGCTGACTTTCGCGCCGGCATCCGTCAGGGCGCTGCCGCCGCTGGCGATCAGCGCATCCAGATCATAGAGGGCAGCATCGCCGAACAGCGCCTTGACGCCCGCGCCCGTGTCTACTGCCAGACCGACTGCGCCGTTCTTCGTTACCTTGGCCAACCGCATATGCAAACCTCCTGAGAATCTGTCCAACCCGCTGAACCGACGGCATGGAATTGAATGAAATATATTTCAAGCTATAAAATACATCTTGTTGAATTGCCATGGGTGGCGGAGCTGATATAGTTGTTCCGATGACCAAGAAGCTGAGCCTGACCGAACGCGCCTACCGGCAATTGCGCGACGATCTCCTGACCTGTCGGCTGGTGCCCGGCGCCAAAATCAACATCAAGGATATCACGGAAACGCAGGGCTTCAGTCTCGGGGCGGTGCGCGAAGCCCTGTCGCGGCTCACGTCCGAGGGCTTTGTGACGCAGGACGACGCGCGGGGATTTCGGGTGACGCCGATATCGATCGGCGATCTGACCGATCTGGTCAGGGTCCGCAGCGATATTGAAGGGCAATGCCTCCGGCGCGCCATCGAGAAGGGAGGCCTGGACTGGGAAGCCTCGATCGTTAGCGCAGCCCATAGGTTGAGCAAGACTCCGACCCGCGACCCGCGGGAGGCGGCCCGTCTGAACGAGGATTATGCGGACGCCCATGCGGCCTTCCACCACGCCCTGGTCGCAGCGTGCGACAGTCCATGGCTGCTCAAGATGCGCGACTGGCTCTATGCCCAGTCGGAACGCTATCGCTATCTCACCGTGCCCTTGGCCCATGGCGACCGGAATCTGGTTCACGAACATGCGCAGATCGTCGACGCCGCGTTGGCACGGGATGCCGACCGCGCCGAGGCGCTGCTGACGGACCATTTGATGGCGACGGCGCGGCTGCTGATCGACCCGCAAAATGCGGGGGGCGGAACCGACGCCGAATGGGCGGCTGGCGCGGATCGGACCTTTTGATCTCATGTCAGCTCTGCCGGTTCTGACCGGTGCCACCGCCGCTGGCGGGCATCAGCATGTTGCTCATGCCGCCATCGACCAGCAGGTCGACACCGCTGATGTGGCCGGCATGAGGGCTGATCAGAAACAGGATCGCCTGTGCGACATCCTCGGCCACGCCGAGTTTGCGCAGGGGAATATTGGCTTCCCGCTGGTCGCGTCGCGACTGGTCCTTATATCCTGCAGCGGTCATCGGCGTGTAGGTGGGGCCGGGCGACACCGTATTGCATCGGATACCGTCCGGACCCCATTCGATACTGAGCTGGCGTATCATCATCAGCAAGGCGGCCTTGCTGGAGGAATAAAAGCCAAGCCCGGGCGTAGGCTGGGTGGCCGACATGGACGCGGTCGCGACGAAGGCGCCCTTGCTCTCCCTGAGGTGAGGATGGGCCGCCTTGCCCAGCAGCCAGGACGAGCGGGTGTTGATGGCGAAGATGCGATCGAAATCGCTGATCGGCAGTTCGACCAGCGCGCCGCCCATGATGATGCCGGCATTACTGATGACGGCGTCGATGCCGTGCATGTGGGCGAGCGCCGCCGCGACAATCCGGTCGCCGCAATCGGGTTCGGCCAGATCGACCACGCAGGCCGCGGCGGCGGGGCCGACCGCATCGGCCACCACCTGCAGATTGGCGGCATCGCGATCCGCGAGCAGCATTTGATGTTCGCCCGGAATCATCGACCCGGCCGCCAGAAGTTCGGCGCAGGCCCTGCCGATGCCGCTTGCGGCACCCGTGATGATCACCCGCATGTCACTCTCCCTACACTTTCATGGCGTCGATGCGCCGTGTTTCAGTCCTTCAGGCCCAGTTCGTCCATCAACGCGCCGCGCAGCTTGAACTTCTGGATTTTCGATGCTGACATCGGCCATTCGTCGATGAAACGGATATGGCGCGGAACCTTGAAGGAAGCGAGGCGCTGCCTGGTATAGGCGATGAGTTCCTCCGCCTCGACCTCCACATCGCCTTCGCGTTCGATGTAGGCGGCGGGGATTTCCGCCAGCCGCTCGTCCGGAAGCCCGACCACCTGCGCCAGGCGGACCGCCGGATGGGTCGCCAATACGGCCTCGACCTCGGCCGCGGCGACGTTCTCTCCTCCCACCTTCAGCATGTCCTTGAACCGGCCATGGAACATGACATGGCCCTGTTCGTCGATCGAGCCGATGTCGGCGCTATGATACCAGCCGTCGGCATCCAGCGCCTGCGCCGTCTTCTCAGGATCCTTGTAATAGCCGTCGAACAGATTGTAGCCGCGAATGAGAATTTCGCCGCGTTCGTCCACGCCCTTTTCCGCACCGGTTTCGGGGTCGACGATCTTCATCTCTATGCCGGCCAGGGGGAAGCCGAGCTTCTTGAAGCCCATTTCCGGGTCCATCGCATAGCCGCCGGTCGTGACGATGCCGGTCGCCTCGGTCATGCCCATGGTGCCCACCTGGAGCATGTTCGGGGCCTTCTCCCGATAGGCCTGGCCTACGCGATCCGGCATGAAGGCGAAGCAGCTATTTTGCAGGCGCACCGACGACATGTCGGTCTTGGCCCAGTCGGGATGGGTGATCATGGCCTGATGGAAAGTGACGAAGGGCAGGAACATCATCGTTACCCGTTCATCCTCGATCTGCCGCAGACTCTCTCCGGCATCGAAATGCGGCTGGCCGATGAAGGTGCCGCCCACGTCGATCGCGCCCAGCATGCAGAGCATCGCGGCGATATGGAATAAAGGCAGCGGCGACCAAGCGCGCTCGTCGGGCTGGAACGACCAGCGATAGCGGGCGAGATTCGATGCCTCCCGGGTGACGGCCTCGTGGCTGAGCAGGCACCCTTTGGGATTGGCCGACGTCCCTGACGTATAGAGGATCATCGCGGTGTCGCGGACCCTGACGGTCAGACGGGATGCGTGAATCTCCGCTTCCTCCACCTGCTGCACCGCCGCGTCGAAGGTCGCCTGATCGACGAAACCGGGGACAGAACGGCCGCCCAGCATCACGATCCGCTTGAGCAGAGGCGCGCCCGCAAGCGTGAGTGAGGAGGAGTCGGCGGCATCGGGCAGGTCGGGGAAAGCCTCCTCCAGCCGTCGACCGAAATCGATATGCTCACTGACCATATCATTGGTGATGATCGCTGTCAGATCGGCATTTTGCGCGACGTAGGCCATTTCGGGCGCCTTGTACCGCGCGTTCATCAGCACTGACACGGCCCCGCACATCGCATTGGCGAACAGGGTTTCGACAAATTCGATGCTGGACGGCAACAGGATGCCGACATGGTCGCCGCGCCGGATGCCCAGCGCCTTCAGGCCGCGCGCGCGCTTCAGGACGCTCTGTACGACATCGTCATATGTCTTGCGTTCTCCCGGGAATACCAATGCTTCCTTGTCGGATGCCTTGTCCCACCCTTTGAGAAGCAGATCGCCCAGAGTGGTTGCAGAAATACGGAATGGGGCGCAATCTTCGCCTGGTGTGACCACGGATGTCCGCTCCTAAAATGCCGGTCAGCTATCGATGATGATCAGATTGCAGCCATCGCCTCTGTCTGCGCCTTTCGTTGGATAGGTGCAGCCTTGCCTTCCGGGTCCAAGAGCAAGGGCAGAGATTTTGTATCACTGGTCGGGAATTCACGATGGAAGCCTATGTCTACGATCATGTCCGGACGCCGCGCGGGAAGGGCCGCCCCGATGGCGCGCTGCACGAGATCACCTCTGTCGAAATGGCGACGCAGCTTTTGAAGGCGCTCCAGAGCCGCAATGATCTCGACACTGGACTGCTCGACGATGTGATCATCGGCATGGCCCAGCCCGTCGGTGAACAGGGCGGCGTGCTGGCGCGCGCGGCGGTGTTGCAGGCCGGCTATGCCCAGACGGTCGCGGGCCAGCAGATCCATCGCTTCTGCGCCACCGGGCTGGACGCTGTCAGCCTGATCGCGGCGCAGGTCCATTCGGGCATGATCCAGGCCGGCATCGGCGGTGGCGTCGAGTCGATGAGCCGCACGGTAATGGGTTATGACTCGGGCGCCTGGACGTCCGATCCGTCGGTCGCCTTCAGCAATTATTACGCGCCGCAGGGCATCGGCGCCGACCTCATCGCGACGCTGGACGGCTACACGCGCGAGGATGTCGACAATTTCGCCGTCGAGAGCCAGCGCAAGGCCGCCCATGCCTGGGAAAACGGCTATTTCAAAAAGGCGATCGTGCCGATCAAGGATGTGCTGGGCGACGTGGTGCTAGATCATGATGAGCATATGCGACCCGACACCACGCTGGAAAGCCTCGCCAAGCTCAAGCCCGCCTTCGAAGGGTTCGGCAAGGCCGGGTTCGAAGCGGTCGCGAAGGCCAAATATCCAGAAATCGAAGAGCTGAACTATGTCCATCATGGCGGCAATAGCTCCGGTATCGTCGACGGCGCCGGCCTGGTTCTTGTCGGGTCGAAGGAATTTGGGGAAAAGGCCGGCCTCAAGCCGCGCGGTCGTATCCGGTCCTATGCCAATATCGGGTCTGAGCCGACGATCATGCTGACGGCGCCGGCGGCGGTGTCGCGCAAGGCGCTCAAGGCGGCCGGCATGACCGAGAAGGACATTGATCTCTGGGAACTGAACGAAGCCTTCGCCAGCGTGGTGATGCGCTTCCAGCGGGAGCTGAACGTTCCCGACGACAAGATCAACGTCAATGGCGGGGCGATCGCGATGGGTCATCCGCTTGGCGCGACCGGCGCGATGATCCTGGGCACCGTGCTGGACGAACTGGAGCGGCGCAACGCGGAAACCGGCCTCATCACCTTGTGCGCGGCCAACGGCCTGGGCACGGCTGCCATCATCGAGCGCGTTTGAACGCGCATACCGAACTATAGAGCGGGACATCCCATGAAGACTATGCGACTGGAAAAGGCCGAGGACGGCTTTGCGATCCTGACCCTCGATGCCGAAGGCTCGATGAACGTCGTCAACGATGCTTTCATCGCTGACATGGAAGCGGCGGCGAAGCAGATTGCCGCGGACGAAAGCATCAAGGGCGTCATCCTGACGTCCGCCAAGAAGACGTTCATGGCCGGTGCGGACCTCAAGCAGCTCGTGAATGGGTTCGGCACGCTGACGCCGCAGGAAGCCTATGCCTTTTCGAAGCGCGCCACCGACATGCACCGCGCCATCGAACAATCGGGCAAGCCTTGGGTGGCGGCGATCAACGGCCTGGCGCTGGGCGGCGGTTTCGAGCTGGCGCTGGCCTGCCACCGGCGCATCCTGGTGGATGATGCCAAGGCGCAGGTGGGTTTGCCCGAAGTCAATGTCGGTCTGCTGCCCGGATCGGGCGGCACGGTGCGGTTGGGCATTATCGCGGGCATGAAGATCGCGCTCGACCTGCTGCTGTCGGGCCGCTCGGTGGGGCCGCAGGAAGCGCTCAAGCTCAAGATCGTGGACGAGGTCGTCCCGGCGGACAAGCTGATCGACGCGGCGAAGGCGTGGCTTGCGACCGGGCCTGATCCGGTCAAGCCCTGGGACGTCAAGGGTTGGACGCCGCCGCAGAAGAAGGGCCTGACCGTTCCTGAGGATTCGGCCGCCTACATGATGTATACGGGCGGTCTCGCCAAGGTGGGTTATAATCAACCCGCGCCGGCCGCGATCCTGAACTCGGTGTTCCACGGCTTGCAGTTGCCCTTCGACAAGGCGCTCGCGGTCGAGGGTAAATATTTCGCCAGGCTGCTGACCGATCCGGTTGCGCGCAACATCATCCGTACCACCTTCATTTCGAAGCAGGCGGCCGAAAAAGGCGCGCGTCGTCCCGAAGGCTTCCCGAAGTTCGAAGCGAAGAAAGTGGGCGTGCTGGGCGCGGGCATGATGGGCGCGGGCATCGCGTTCGTCTCCGCCAATGCAAATATCGACGTCGTGCTGATCGACCGCGACACAGCGACCGCGCAGAAGGGCAAGGACTATTCGGCCAAGGTGCTGGGCAAGCTGGTCGAAAAGGGCAAGCTGACGCAGGACAAGGCGGACGCCGTCCTCGCCCGCATCACCCCGACCGACGACTTCGCGCTGCTCGATGGCTGCGACATGGTGGTCGAAGCGGTGTTCGAGGATACGGCGATCAAGGCCGAAACCACGAAGAAGGCCGAAGCGGTGCTGCCGGCACAAGCCATTTTCGCGTCCAACACCTCGACCCTGCCGATCTCGCAGCTCGCGCAGGCATCGCGGAGCCCGGATCAGTTCATCGGCCTGCACTTCTTCTCGCCGGTCGACCGTATGGGCCTGGTCGAGGTGATCATGGGCAAGCAGACCAGCAAGGCAACGCTGGCCAAGAGCCTCGACTTCATCGCGCAGCTGCGCAAGACGCCGATCGTCGTCAACGACAGCCGTGGCTTCTACACCAGCCGCGTGTTCCAGATGCTGATCCACGAAGGCGCGGCGATGCTGGCGGAGGGCGTTCCCCCGGCGGTGATCGAAAACGCCGCCAAGGCTGTCGGCATGCCGGTCGGGCCGCTGGCGCTGCTGGACGAGCTGACGCTCGACCTGCCGCTCAAGATCGTCGACCAGGCGATCGCGGAGGAAGGCGACAAATATACGCCGCCTGCCGGCACTGCCGTCATGCGTCGGATGAAGGACGAGATCGGCCGATCCAGCCGCAAGGCGGGCGGCGCCTTCTACGACTATCCCGAAGGCGGCAAGAAGCATCTGTGGAAGGGCCTGACCGATCATTTCCCGGTCAAGCAGGGCTGGGATGTCGAAGAACTGAAGAAGCGCTATCTCTACGCGCAGGCGATGGAAACCGCCCGTTGTTTGGAGGAAAATGTGCTGGAAACCCCGCAGGACGCCGACCTGGGCGCGATCTACGGCTGGGGTTTCCCGGCATGGACCGGCGGGACGATCAGCTACATTGACACGATCGGCATTAAGAAGTTCGTTGAGGAATCCGATCGGCTCGCGCAGCTTTATGGCCCGCGCTTCCTGCCGTCCGCATGGCTGCGCGACAAGGCGGCAAAGGGTGAGGATTTCTACACGCCTGCGAGCGAAACCACGGTCAAGGAGCCCATGCCGGCATGAAGCGCCTGATCTTCGAGCCGGAACATGAGCAGTTCCGCGATTCCGTCGTCAAATTCATGACGACGGAAGTCGGTGCCCATTCCCAACGCTTTCGCGAACAGGGCATGGTCGACCGTGAACTGTTTCTTAAGGCGGGCGAACAGGGCCTGCTCTGCACCTGGGCGGACGAGAAATATGGCGGGGCGGGGATCGACGATTTCCGCTTCGAGCAGATCATCATCGAAGAGAATATGCGCCACGGTGACATAGGCTTCTACATCAATCTGCATAATGATCTGGTCGCGCCCTATATCGCCAAGCTGGGAACCGACGAGCAGAAGGATCGGTGGATGCCCGGCATCGTCAGCGGCGAAAAGATCCTGGCCGTTGCGATGACCGAACCCTCGACCGGCAGCGACCTGGCAGGCATGCGCACCAGCGCGGTGGACAAGGGCGACCATTGGCTGCTGAACGGCGCCAAGACCTATATTTCCAATGGCATTCTGGGCGATCTGGTGGTTGTTGCGGCGCGGACCGACCCCAATAGCCGCCACGGCCTGGGCCTTATGGTCATCGAACGCGGCATGGAAGGGTTCGAACGCGGGCGCAAGCTGGCGAAGATGGGGCTCAAGGCGCAGGACACGGCCGAGCTCTTCTTCAACGACGTCAAGGTGCCCAAAGAGAATGTGCTGGGGGACCCTGCCCAGGGCTTCAAATATCTCGCACGCTTCCTGGCGCAGGAGCGGCTGGTCGCGGCCATCGGCTTCATGGCGACGGCGCAGACCGCCTTCGACATCACGCTCGACTATGTGAAGGAACGCCGGGCCTTCGGAAAGCCGATCGGCGCGTTCCAGAATACGCGGTTCAAGATGGCTTCGATGCGGGCCGAACTTGACGCGCTTCAGACCTATGTCGACCAGTGCGTGATGCTGCTCAACGCGGGCGAGCTGACCGCCGAGGACGCGTCGGCGGCCAAGCTTCTGACCAGCGAGCTGGAAGGCAGGGTGATGGACGAATGCGTCCAGCTTCATGGCGGCGCGGGCTATATGGAAGAATATCGCATCAGCCGCATGTATACTGACGCCCGCATCAGCCGCATCTTCGCCGGAACGTCGGAAATCATGCGCGAAATCATCGGTCGCGGACTGGGCCTGGACGAGCGCAAGCTGTCCTGACCGCAAAACCGGGGATGAGTCGAATGCTTGACGTCGAACGATTGCGCGGCTTCCGGGTGCCGGAAGCACAGGATGCCTGCGATCCGCGATCCGCTATTCTCTACGCGCTGGGTGTCGGCGCCGGGCTGGGCGCGATCGATGAACGGCATCTGGTCTTCGAACGCGATCAGGCCGTGTTGCCGACCATGGCGCTGGTTCTGGGAACACCCGGCTTCTGGCCGATGGCGCCGGAACTGGGCTGGGACTGGCCGCGCATCCTGCATGGCGAGCAGACGCTGAAACTGTTCCGGCCGCTCGAACTGGGCCAACTGGTCAACGGCCGGATCGAGATTGTCGGTCTCGCCGACAAGGGGGTAGGCAAGCCTGCCCTCGTGCGGGCAAAACGCGTGATCACCACGCCGACGGACCGGCCGATCGCTGAGATGGAGGAAGTGTGGGTCTTGCGAGGAGCGGGCGGTTTTGGTGGGCCGCGTGATCTTGACGGGCCGGCGCCGGTCGTCATGCCGGATGCGCCCGCGGACGCCTGCCTTGACCTTCCGACGGCCTCCAATCAGGCGATGCTCTATCGTCTGACCGGCGATCGCAACCCCCTGCATATCGATCAGGGCACGGCGCAGGCGGCGGGTTTCGATCGGCCGATACTGCATGGCCTCGCCACCATGGGTCTGGTCGGTCGCGCGTTGATCCATCTGTGCTGCGGTGGCGATCCCGTTTTGTTGACCGACATGCGGCTACGTTTTACCGCGCCGGTCTGGCCGGGCGAAACAGTTCGGGCGGAAATCTGGCGCAGGGGCGACACCGTATCGTTTCGGGCTAGCGTGCCTGACAGGAATAGCATCGTCATCGATGGCGGCGAGGCCCGCGTCGGTGGTTTCAAGAAAGAACGGGACATATTGAAGTGAATATATTGGATGGCAAGGTCGCACTGGTGTCCGGCTCCGGACGGGGCATCGGGAAGGCTATCGCGCTGAAACTGGCAAGCGCCGGCGCCCATGTCGTGGTGAACGACCTGGACGAGGATGTGGCAAAGGCGACGGCGAGTGAAATCGAAAGCCTTGGCGTCCATGCCGTGGTGTGCGTGGGCGACGTGACGGATGCCGATTTCGGCGACAAATTCGTGGGAGCGGCGGTCGCGCATTTCGGCACGATCGACATCATCGTGAACAATGCGGGCTATGCTTGGGATTCGGTGCTTCAAAAGACGAGCGACGAGCAGTGGATGGCCATGCTCGACGTTCATCTCAATGCCCCTTTCCGCATTTTGCGCGCCGCGCAACCGGTGATCGCCGCCGCGGCGAAGAAGGAGACCGCCGAACATGGTCGGGCCACACGCCGGACAGTCATCAATATATCGTCCGTGGCGGGTCTCGGCGGCAATGCCGGTCAGTCGGGCTATGCGGCGGGCAAGGCGGGGATCGTCGGTCTCACCAAGACGGTGATGAAGGAATGGGGGCGATATAATGTCACCGTCAATGCCGTGGCTTTCGGGGCCATCATGACGCGCATGACCGCGGGCGAGGCGGGCAGCTCGACCATCAGCGTCAAGGGCCGGGACATCAAGGCCGGCGTTAGCGACGAAATATTGGAAGCCATGGAAAAGGGCATTCCGCTGGGCCGTGCCGGCACGCCGGAAGAAGCCGCCGGCGCCGTCTACCTGCTCTGCCTGCCCGAAGCCGATTATATCACCGGCGAGGTGATCGTCGCGGGCGGGGGCTGGAAACTCTGACGATATGATGGGCGGGCCTTGGCGCCCGCCCTCGATCAGGCGGGCCAGCCAGGCGTGCGGCCCTGCATGGCCTGAAAGATAGGACGCATGGGATCGGGTACGGATCCGGCGCCGATGCCAGTGCCGAAATTGATCCCCCGCCGTTCATATATCCGCCATCCCTCGGCCGTGCGCCGCAGCCTGTCCTCATAGCCGCCCACGGCCAGAAGGTCCGTCGGGCGCAGCGGATCGGCACCGGGGATATCGAACCACTGCCAGGCCATGACGCGGCTGGCTGCGCGGGCTTCGTCGCCGTTCACCTCTATCACCACATTGGTGATGTTGTGCGAACAGCCCATTAGAGCGCCCTGATAACCCATGCACTGGGCATGGATGGCCTCCCGCCCCACGGAACGCGCGCCGCCAAAGTCGATCGATCCATCTTCCGTGAACACTTCCTCCGCAATGCGGTGAAACTGCATCGAATCTACCAGATGGGCGTAACGATAGAGGCATTCCTCGATCGCGAGGCGGTCCGCCAGCATGGCGAGGTCGATCATCATGGCGAATACCTTTCTTTACCGGCCGCGAGGGTAGGGGCTTATCTCAGCCGCAGCCAACGACCCCGCCGTCAACCGGGATCTGTGCGCCGGTGACATAAGCGCCCGCGCGCGAACACAGGAAAATGACGATGCCTGCAATATCGTCCGACGAACCCAGACGTTGGAGCGGAATATGTGCCAGCAGGGCAGGATCGACCTGATCCTCATCCCGCATATGCGCCGTCATCTTGGTTGGGAAGAAGCCGGGAATGACCGCATTGACGGTGATGTTACGCGCCGCCAAATCGCCGGCCAGATCGCGTGTCATCATATGGACCGCGGCCTTGCTCGCGGCATAGCTGTACGCGCTGAGCCGCTCTGTCTTCATGCCTGCGACCGAACCGATGTTGATCACTCGCGCCGGATCGCCGGGCGTTCCGGACGCGCCGAGTTCGGGCAGCAGTTCCCGGACCATGGTGAACGGCGTCTGGACATTCACGGCCATCACGCCCGGCCAGGCCTTGTCGGGGAAGCTGTCGATCGGCCCGCCCCAGGTCTTACCCGCATTGTTGACCAATATATGGCATTCGCCGACCGCTTCGCGATAACGGGCGACGAGGTCGACCGCCGCCTCGGGCGTCGACAGGTCGGCGGGGAGGGGGATGCACGACCCCAGCGTGGCCATCTCCCGGGCGGCCTCTTCGCAGATGTCGGCCTTGCGGGATGTGATCGCGACTGTAGCGCCAGCCCGCAGCAGACCTTCGGCGATCATGCGGCCCAGACCTTGCGCGCCGCCGGTGACCAGCGCCTTCTTGCCGGCCAGGCTGAACAGATCGCTCACATCGTCACCACGACTTTGCCGAACTTGTGCTGGTCGCGCAGATGCAGAAGCGCCTCTTTGGCCCGGGCAAGCGGATAGGTCGCCTCGATGACCGGCTTGATTGCATGTTGCTCGGCAAAGGCGAGCATTTCCTTGAAGTCCTGCGGATCGCCGACCTGGCTGCCGACGATGCTGGCGCTCTTGAGGAAGATGTCGGTGGCGTTGAACTTGATCTCGTTGCCGGCGGTAGACCCGTAGATGACGATCCGCGCGCCCGGATTGACGGCGCGAACATAATTGGCGAAGCTGGGCGAGGGCGCCCCGTCCAGCACCACGTCGATGCCGCCGGTGAGTTTGCCGACCTGCTTGCGCCAGTCGGGGTCGGTGTAGAGCAGGCCGCCCTTGGCCCCCATTGCCACGGCACGATCGATCACGCCCTGGTTTTCGCCGGTGACATAGACATTGGCGCCCTTGGCCACGGCAAAGGCCAGGCCGAACGTGGCCACGCCGCCGCCTATGCCGCTGATGAGCAGCGTTTCTCCCGCTTCCAGCCGTCCCTTGAACATAAGCGCGCGCCAGGAGGTCAGCGCCGTCAGCGGCATGGCCCCGGCTTCCTCGAAACTCATGAAGGCCGGCTTGGGCGCCAGATTGTCGACCGGCACGCAGATATATTCGGCGATCGTGCCGGCGAAGGGCATGCCGAGCAGGCCGAAATCGGCGGCCGGCGCGTGGCGGTTCGGCCCCCAGTTGCGTGCAGGATACAGCACGACCTCATCGCCCTCGCGGACGCCGGTCACGCCCTCGCCGATCATGTCGACGACGCCCGCACCATCGCAGCCCAGCGTGATCGGCACGGTCATGCCGGGATATTGCCCGTGGGTGATGAACAGTTCGCGATGGTTTATGGATGCGGCCCGCAGCGCGACACGCACCTCTCCCGGACCGGGCACTGGCGTGTCGACTTCCGCCACCACGACGGATTCAGGGCCGTCGATCCGTTCGAGATAAAGGGCCTTCATGGTCAACCTTTCCTAAAATCCTGCTCGCGCCGCGGTCTGTATGGCAACGCTGGCTGCATAACGACCTTGGCTTCCTGGGTGGAAAGCTGGACATTTTTCCATCTCATTGGGAACCTATCTGCCGATAGGAAAAAGGGATTGCGTTATAGATTCATCGCGCAGAATATATTTCGCATAACAAACGAATCGCGCCACCCGCGCTAGGAGAGAAGAGCATGACCGTTGTGCCCACAGCTATCTTGCCGCCGCGTTCGACTCATATGCCGATCCGGCGTGCTGCATTGGTGGCGCTGACGGAAAGAGTGGCGCAGTCGCGCATGACCGTGGTGTCTGCGCCGGCTGGGAGCGGAAAAACGACCGCAATGCTGTTCTGGGCGGATGAACTCAGGGCGCAGGGGCGCCCCGTTTTGTGGCTCGCGGCAAGGGCCGGCATTGAAAGCAAGCGGTCATTCCTCCAGGCGCTCAAGGCCGCAGGTATTGCGGCCGGTATGCCCTGGGATGCACTGGACAGTAACGCGTCTGACGCAAGCTGGCTATCCGTGCTTGCGACGATGGGCAGTGTAAGGCCGGTTATCATCGTTGACGACGCGCAACTTCTGGCGAAACCGATTCTGGAATTCCTGGCGCAACTATCATCGAGCGCGCGCGACGCATTGACGATCATCATCGCCGCACGCGGGACGGTCGGCCTGTCGCTGGCGCGTATGCGTGCGCTCGGATTTCTGGTCGAAGTGGGCGTCGCCGATCTGTCCTTCACCTTGGCGGAAGCGACGGAACTGGTCACGCGGTCAATCGGGACGCCGGTGGATTCGCGAGACCTTCAGGACATTGTGGGCGATACCCAAGGCTGGGTTTCCGGTATCGTTATTGCCTGCGATCTCTATCGCCGCACCAGCGACAGCGCGGTCAAGCTCCGGCTGACTGGCCTGCGCCCCGAATTTGCCGAGTATTTTCATGATGAAGTGTTAAGTTTGCAACCGGACGACGTCCGCCGCTTCCTCGTCGACACTTCGATCCTCGATGAATTGACGCCTTCCGCCTGCGCCGCGGTAACCGGCGACGAAAATGCGCGCGCGATGCTGGACCATGTCTTTCGTGAAGGCTTGTTTCTGAACGCGATTGATCAGGAACATAGCCGCTATGCCTATCACCGGCTGTTCCGCGAAATGGTGTTGGGCCGGCTGATCGATCGGGCACCGGACCGCGCTGCCGTCATGCATCGACGGGCGAGCGAATATTTTGCCGAAGCCGGCCAGCTTGCCCTGGCGATCGAACATGCGCGGCTGAGCGGGGACAAGGCGTTTCTCGCCGACCAGTTGGATCGCTTGGCCGAGGGGCTGACCTATTCGGGCTATCTCTACCGCATCGACGAACTCGGCGCGGAACTGCCCTGGCCGATCCTGGCCGAACGGCCTAATCTGCTCCTGGCTCTGGCCTGGAGACGCATCCGCCAACTGGCCTTTTCATCGGCTGACAGGCTGATTTCCGCTGCGCGGCAGGCCTATGAAGCGAAGCGCGAGGCCCAGTCCCTGCCCGCGCACGAAATTGAGCAACTGGACCTGCTGATCCGCCATCGCTTCGTCATGCTTGCGGCGGCGCGAGACGACATGGTCAGGGTCGAGGCCGATTCGGAGCCGCTGCTCGCCGAACTGGCCGACAGCCATGCCTATCTCAGCTGCACCTTGCTGGCGCAGCTCATGTCGGCGCGGCGCGAACTTTATCATTTTCAGGACATGCTCAAGCTGGAGGCGGAAACCAGCCGCGCTCTGTCGCGTCCCGGCTCGGCCTTCGCATCCATCGCCCTGAAGGCCTCGGTCGCGCCGACCATGATGGCGCAGGGCAAGATTCCCTTGGCGCGACGCTTTCTGGAAGAGGCCTTCGCGTTAGCTGTTGAAATCCATGGCGCAGGTTCCGGTCTGGCCGCGCTGCCCGCGTTGCCGTTGGCCGAACTTCTTTATGATGCAGGCGACCTTGAACAGGCGGCGGAACTGGCGGACCAGTATCTGCCAGTCGTGCGGCAATGGGGATTTTCCGATCAGATGGCGTCCGGCTATTTGGTCAGCGCGCGCCTGCGGGCGGCAAGGGGCGATCTGCCCAGCGCGCTTTCGACGCTTAACGATGCCCATCTCGTGGCGATCGAATGCGGGCTTGATCGTCTGCGCTCCTTCATCGTGGCCGAAGAGGTGCGGCTTTTGATCAAGGCGGGGCAGATCGACGAGGCGGAGCAGCATTTCCTGGCGGGCGATCCGCAACTGGACGGCGAACCCATTCCCACCCTGCACCCGACGCGGCGCAATGAGAATATCGCGATCGCCTGGCTCAGGATCGAGATGCAGCGCCATCGGCTGGGCCGAGCGCGCAAGGTCGCCTATCGGTGGCTGGAATTCGTCAAACGCGCGGGAGCGGTCCGGTCCGCCGTGATCTTCGAATTGCTGCTGGCGGAAATCGCGGTGCTTCAGGGCAACCGGTCCGAGGCGCGCAGGGCCGTTCGCGCTGCCGTAGAGATGGCCGAACCGGCCGGCTGGGTGCGGGTCTTCGTCGATGAGGGGGAAGTCATCGCGTCTCTCATCATCGAAGCCTATTCGCAGGGGCCGGAACTGGAAACGCCCGCTGATCGCTTCGCCGTCCGCCTTGTGTCGATGCTGCGGCGGGGACCGCAGATCGAAGCGGATGAAGAAGAGGAGGATGATTTCGGCCTGACCGGGCGCCTCGCCAACCGGGAAGTCGACATTTTAACGATGGTGAGCGGAGGCCTGCGCAACCGGGAAATCGGCGACCGTCTCGGCCTGACCGAAGGCACCGTCAAATGGTATATGCAGCAAATCTACGACAAGCTGGGCGTGCGCCGTCGGCCGCAGGCGGTTCTGCGGGCGCGGCAGCTCGGCATCTTGCCCTGAAGCGCGCGCCGCTTCCTATCGAAGGATAGATTGCGCCGTTCGCGCAACCTGCGACCGGCGCAATCTGCGCGAAAGGAAATATCATGGCAAAACGCAAGGTCATCATCAGCTGCGCGATTACAGGCGCAATCCACACGCCCTCGATGTCGCCCTATCTGCCCGTGACGGCGGAGGAGATTGCGGCATCGGCGGTCGGCGCGGCGGAGGCGGGCGCCGCTATCATCCATCTCCATGCGCGCAATCCCGTCGATGGGCGCCCGGACCAGAATCCCGACCTGTTCGAACCTTTCCTTAAGGTCATCAGGCAGCGTACCGACGCCGTATTGAACCTGACTACGGGCGGGCACCCCTCCATGACGGTGCAGGAACGGATTCGTCCCGCCCAGACTTTCGCGCCGGAAGTGGCCAGCCTCAATATGGGGACTATGGGCTTTGGTCTGTTCCCGATGCTGGATCGCTACAAGTCGTTCAAGCATGACTGGGAACCCGCCGCGCTCGAAGCATCGCGCGACCTGGTGTTCAAGAACACCTATGCCGACATCGAACATCTACTGACCACCTTGTCGCCGCTGGGCACGCGCTTCGAATTCGAATGCTATGACACCAGCCATCTCTATAATCTGAAATATTTTCTCGATCGCGGCCTCGTCAAGGCGCCGTTGTTCATCCAGACCTGCTTCGGCATATTGGGCGGCATCGGCAGCCACCCCGACGATATCATGCATATGAAGCGGACGGCCGACCGGCTGTTCGGCGATCAATATGAATGGTCCGTGCTGGGGGCCGGCGCGCGCCAGATGAGCATTGTCGCGATGGCGGCATCCATGGGTGGTAATGTCCGTATCGGTCTGGAGGATTCGCTGTGGGGCGGCCCGGGTAGGCTCGCCGAGACCAATGCGGAGCAGGTGAAGACTGCGCGGCAGATCGTTGAAGGCATGGGTCTTGAAATCGCCACGCCCGATGAGGCGCGCGCCATGCTGGACCTCAAGGGCGCGGACCGGACGAATATCTGATGACGGAAAAAAGCGGGCCGCTGGCCGGTATTCGCCTGCTGGAGATCGACGCGATCGGCCCCGTACCGCTCGCGGCGATGCTGTTGGCCGATATGGGCGCCGAGATCGTCCGCATCGCCCGGCCGCCATCGGCCGCGGCGGGAGATTGGGATGATGTCGGTGGGGACATCCTGCACCGCAGCCGGGTCGTGACCTATCTGGATCTCAAGCAGAACGCGGATCGCGAACAGTTGCTCGCATTGATCGAGCGGGCGGACGGGCTGATCGAGGGATACAGGCCCGGCGTCATGGAACGCCTCGGCGTCGGTCCCGATGTCTGCCTGGCGCGCAATCCGCGGTTCGTGTTCGGACGAATGACAGGCTGGGGCCAGTCCGGGCCGCTTGCGCTGCGGGCGGGCCATGACATCAATTATCTGTCGATCACCGGCGCGCTCCACGCGATGGGAGAGCGACAGGGTACGCCGCCAGTGCCGCTCAATTTGGTGGGCGATTATGGCGGTGGCGCCATGTTCCTGATCTTCGGTCTGTTGAGCGCATTGCTGGCGGCGCAACGGACGGGCCGGGGGCAGGTCGTCGACGCCTGTATCACGGACGGCGTCGCGTCGTTGATGAGCCTGTTCTACGCATGGCAGCCCAAGGGTTTGTGGGAAGATGCGCCCGGCTCCAATCTGCTGGACGGTGCGGCACCCTTCTACCGCTGTTATGAATGCGCGGACGGACGGCATGTCGCGGTGGGATGTCTGGAACCGAAATTCTTTGCCCAGATGGTGGACGGATTGGGTCTCTCCGACAAATGTTATGACCAGAACGACCGTGAAGGCTGGTCCGCGATGCAGGTTGAATTTGCCGCGGCATTTCTGACCAGGAGCCGGGATGAGTGGGCCGCTCTGTTTGCTGCGAGCGACGCTTGCGTGACGCCGGTTCTGTCAATGGAGGAAGCGCCCCGGCACGCGCATAATGAAGCGCGGGGGACTTTCGTACGGCGTCATGGAGTGGTCCAGCCATCGCCGGCGCCCCGCTTGTCCCTCGACGCGGGTGTCATTGGCGAGCCGTCCGTCGCGCCCGCCGCGGACCTGATCGCGGCTTGGTCTTAAGGCGCGGATCGCGCCAGGACAGCGGCATTCACCTCCGTAGGAAACTTGCTTGGATCAGGGCGGGGCGTTCGCCGGGTCGCTTGCCGTGTCGAACGGCAAGACCGGTGCGCGGCGGCTTGTCGCGCCGCTGCGGCGCAAATGCCACATCGAGACCAATTATGTCTGATCCATATAAATCCTGTCCAGCGATAGGTGGTAAATCGCGACCAATGTCGATTTTGCCACACGCGATCAGGCCTGCGTTACGCGCAGGTCGCACCGAAAAATTGGTTAAATGGGAGGATTTTTATGCGATTGACCGCACTGAAGTTGGCATTGGTTGCGAGCGCCGCAGCGGTGGCATTTCCCTCATGGGCGCAGTCCGTCGCTTCGGCCGCGCCGCAGGCGGATGGTGCGAATGCCGGTGACATAGTTGTCACGGCTCGCCGCCGGGAAGAACGACTGCAGGACGTTTCGGTTTCCATTTCCGCTTTTTCATCAGAGGCGCTGGAACGCAGCACCGTCCAGACGGTAAGCGACGTCAAGACGATCGCGCCCGGCTTCACCTTCTCGTCCGAAGGGGGCAAGGACAATGTCGCGCTGACCCTGCGCGGCATCGGCCAGTTGCCCCTGGGCGAGGTGACGCCCGGCGTCGTCATCTATCTCAACGACACCCCTTTGCCGTCGGTCGGCTCGAACGTCCCGACCTATGACATTGGCAGCATTCAGGTGCTCAAGGGGCCGCAGGGCACGCTGTTCGGCCGCAACACTTTGGGCGGCGCGGTCGTGATCGGCAGCCAGAAGCCGAGCTACGCCTTCGAAGGCTATGTTGAGGGCACCTATGGACGCTTCGATTATCGCGAACTGGAAGGCGCGGTGAATATCCCGATCATCGAGGACAAGGTCGCTTTCCGCGCTGCAGGCCAGATCCGTCGTCAGGACCCCCGAACGATCGCCTTCGACGGCGGTCCGGGATTCGACAATATCCATCAGGACGCCTACCGTCTCTCGCTGCTGGTCGAGCCGTTCGAGGGCCTCAAGAGCACCACCATCTATGAATATTTCAAAGGCGACGAACTCGCTGGCGGTCTCTATTTGCTGCGCGAGAATTTCCCCTTTGCGGTGCTGGGTCTGGGCGTCGTCGAACCACAGGTGCAGGCGGCTTTGCAGGCACAGAAAGCCAATCGCCGCGGGTCGTTCGACGGCGGCATCAACGGCGGCGCGGCCTATCGCAAGACCACGTCGATCACCAATGATACCTCCTTCAGCTTCGGCGATCTGACGCTACGCAACATTTTCGGCTACCGGAAGAATTACAGCTATCAGTTGATCAACACCGGCGGGCTGCCGCAACTGCAAATTCCCACGGGTCTGCCATCTCCCGCGCCCTCGGCCGTGCCGTTTACCCTGTTCACGGCGTCTTCCGTGCTGGATCGGCAATATCTGACGAATGAAACCCAGTTGCTGGGCGATTTTGGCTCGTTCAACTTCATCGTCGGCGCCTTCTATAATAATGATAAGCCCGACGGCCCCAGTGGATCGCAGTTCACGGCATTTTCGGTGGGCGGAGTCCCGGCGCCTGCGGTGACAGCCCACGTCCGCAACAAGAACTGGGCGGTCTATGGTCAGATCGGGTATGAATTCACCGACAAGCTGAAGCTCAATCTCGGCGCGCGCTACAGCTGGGACAAGGTGTCGGCCTGCGGCGGCACCATCGGCACGACCTATGTCGACGAATCCACCTGCCTCAGCACGGCCGCCCTGGGTCTGGCCGACGGCGTCGGCACCGTATCCAACAAGGGCGAGGAGCCGAGCTGGACCATCGGCCTCGACTATAAGGCGACCCCGGACTGGCTACTCTATATCGTGTCGCGGCGGGGCTATCGGGGCGTCAATGTGAACACGCCGCTGTTCGAAACGCCCTTTACCACGGGCGGCACGAATCCGGCCTGCGTGGCGACCGGAGGCGTCTGCGCAGACCTTCGTCCCTTCCAGAAGACGGGGGAGGAAACAATCACCGACGTGGAGATCGGCTCCAAATATGACTATCATGTCGGGTCCGCACGTGGGCGCCTGAATCTGGCCGCCTATTACAGCAAATATAAGAATGCGCTTCAGTTCCTGAATACGCAGACGACTGTCCCGAACGGCACGCCGGATTCGCCGACCAACGGCTCCCTGGCCGCCAATGTCGCCGATCTGCGGATCTGGGGCGTCGAACTGGAGGCGTCCATCAGCCCCGTGCGCAGCCTCACCGTCGGTTTCAATGCCGCCTATACCAATGTGAAGGTGGAAAGCCTGACCGTTCCCGCAGGACTGCCTTCGACCATCGTGCTGGGCGAGGGCCAGATCAACAAATATTCGCCCAGTTTCTCCGGCACGGCCAGCGTGAGCTGGACCCTGCCGATTCGCCCGGCTGACGGCGATGTGGTGGTCAACGCCGACCTGTTCATGACCGACGATTTTGGCGGTCAGAATGGCGAAAAGCTGCCGGGTTACCAACTCGCCAACGCGCGTCTGGACTGGCGTGGAATAGGCGGCACGGGCCTTGATCTGGGCATTTATGTGAAGAACCTCTTCAACGAGAAATATTTCTCGGCTTCCAGCGTTCTTCTGCCGTCCTTCCCAACCAGTTCGGTCTATGCCGGCGATCCGCGGACGTGGGGCATCACGGCCAAATATACGTTCTGACGCGCCCGTGAGAGGGGAGGGGTGAGCGACCTGGCCGCCTCCCCCCTCTACAAGGACAGGTTTGCAGCGAGACGGCAGGGCGTAGGAAGTTCCGGAGAGGATGACCATGAAGCTGGGCATATGCAGCATGTGGGGGGACCGGCTGGACGGATTTCGCGAAGAGGTCCGTCTTGCCGCCGATCTCGGTTTTGAGCTGATCAGCGTGGGCGATTCGCCGGCGGGTTGGCACGAACTCTATGTGTCGCTGACGCTCGCTGCGCTTGACGCGCCGAAGGCGACTTTGGCGCCGCTGGTTACCTCGCCTTTCATGCGGCATCCGCTGGTGACGGCCTCCGCCCTCAGCACTATCGACGATCTCTCTGGCGGGCGCGTGGCGCTAGGCCTGGCGACTGGCGGTAGCACGGTCATGGCGATCGGCCGGTCGCCCGCGACGCAGCGAGAGATCCGCACGGAACTGGCTGTGTTGCGGGACCTGTTCGCCGGACGGCCGACGCAGATGAACGGCGCGCAGATCACGCCGCTTCGTTTCGCCCGCCCGATTCCGATCTATTATTCCGCTTTCGGTCCCAAGGCGCTGGCGCTGGCGGGCGAACAGGCCGACGGCGTCATATTGTTCGCGGGCGAACGCCATCTCGACGCGCTGAAGGACCGGATCGACACCGTCCGGGCCGCGGCGCAGGCGGCGGGCCGCGATCCCCTGTCGATCGATATCTGGGTCGTTTCCTTCGCCTCGATCCGCCCCACCCGGGCCGAGGCCATAGACGATCTCAAGGCGTTCATCGTCGTCAACGGCATGGCCTTCCGCACGCCCGAAACCCTGGCGCGTGTCCCGACGCAGTTTCGCGGCAAGATCGACGCCTTGCACGCGCGCTATGATCCGACCGAGCATGTGGTCGTGGGCGGCAGGAATGTGGCCCTGATGGAGGAATTGGGTTTGACCGAGTTTCTGGCGGACTTCGATACGCTGGCGGGACCGGTCGATGCGGCGGTGGACATGTTGCGGCGCATGGAGGCGATGGGCGTCTCGACCTTCATCGCGGCCTTGCCCGGGCACGCCGCGCCGCTAGAAACCATTCGCGGGCTTGCCCAAGCGCGGAGTATGATGTGACACTGGATCTACTGCATCTCAGCGAAGACGAAGCGGCGGGCATAGCGACGGTGCTGCGATCCCGGTCGCTTGACGACATGATGGCGACGGCGGAGGCGATGACGGTGGCGGCGCATGGCCATCGCGTGACCTATTCCCGCAAGGTTTTCATTCCCCTCACCAAATTGTGCCGCGACGTGTGCCACTATTGCACCTTCGCCACCACGCCGGCCCGCGCGGGTGATGCCTATCTTGGCAGAGACGAGGTTCTGGCCATCGCCCGCGCGGGCGCGGGCGCCGGTTGCCGGGAAGCCCTCTTCACGCTCGGCGATCGGCCGGAGGCCCGCTATGCCGCTGCGCGCGAAGCGCTCGCGGGGCTTGGGCATGACTCGACCCTGTCCTATCTGGCCGAAATGGCGGAACTGGTGTTCCGCGAGACGGGCTTGCTGCCGCATCTCAATCCCGGTCTGATGAACAGCGAGGACTATGCGCAGTTACGGCCTCATGCCGCCTCCATGGGAATCATGCTGGAAAGCAGCTCGAATCGTTTGTGCGTGCGCGGCGCCCCGCATTTCGGCTCGCCCGACAAGCAACCGGCCCTGCGATTGGCTGCCATCGAAGATGCGGGACGCGCGCGCGTGCCGTTCACGACCGGCCTGCTGATCGGTATCGGCGAAACCCGCGACGATCAGGTGGAGGCGCTGGTCGCCATTCGCGATCTGCATCGCCGCTACGGGCATATTCAGGAAGTCATCATCCAGAATTTCCGGGCAAAGCCGGGAACGCGCATGGCGGATCATGCCGAACCGTCGCTCGACGATCATCTCTGGGCCATCGCCGCCGCGCGGATCATCCTGGGGCCTGAGATGACGATCCAGGCGCCGCCCAATCTCCACGATCGCGTCGATCTGACGCCGCTGATCCGGGCCGGCGTCAATGACTGGGGCGGGGTGTCCCCCGTGACGCCCGATCATGTGAACCCGGAGGCGCCCTGGCCGCATCTGGAGATATTGGAGGACGCTACCAAAGCCGCAGGCCACATATTGATGCAGCGGCTCGCCATCGGCCCGCGTCATGCCCTTGCCGCGCGGAATTGGGCTGCGCCAGCCATCGCCACCCAGATCCTGCGCGCCATCGACGGGCGGGGCTTGCCCAAGGTGGACGAATGGTCCGCGGGACATGGCGATCCCGCGCCCGACATCATGGTGATGGAGCCGGTTCTCGCCTCCCGATCGATCCTGTCCATCCTTGACGCTGCGGAGGAGGGTGAACGGCTGAGCGAATCGGACATTGTGACCCTGTTCGATGCCGAACAGGATGATTTCGCCGCCATCGTCGACCGGGCCGACCGGTTGCGGCGGCAGGCCGTGGGCGACACGCTGACCTATGCGGTCAACCGCAACATCAACTATACCAATATCTGCCTCTATAAATGCGGCTTCTGCGCCTTTTCCAAGGGCAGCACCAAGGCCATGCGCGGTCCGGCCTACAGGCTCGATATGGAAGAGGTCGGACGCCGTGCGGCCGAAGCCTGGGATCGCGGTGCGACCGAAGTCTGCCTGCAGGGCGGGATTCATCCCGATTATGACGGGCATACCTATCTCAATGTCCTCAAGACGGTGCGCGAGGCCGCGCCGGATATCCATATCCATGCCTTTTCGCCGCTCGAAGTGACGCATGGCGCCCGCACGCTCGGCCTGCCGCTGGAGGATTATCTGGCGCGGCTTAAGGAAGCGGGGCTGTCCACGCTGCCCGGTACGGCGGCGGAGATACTGGACCCCGAAGTTCGCGATATCATCTGCCCGGACAAGGTGACAGCGGACGAATGGATCGAGGTGATGCGCGTGGCCCATGGGGTGGGCCTGCGCAGCACGGCCACGATCATGTTCGGCCATGTCGAGGAATATAAGCATTGGGCGCGCCATCTGCTGCGCATTCGCGGATTGCAGGAGGAGACGGGCGGCTTCACCGAATTCGTGCCGCTGCCCTTCGTCCATATGGAATCGCCGATATGGCGCAAAGGGCTGGCGCGATCGGGGCCGAGCTATCGCGAAGCGGTGCTGATGCACGCCGTGGCGCGCATCGTGCTGCATCCGGTGATCCCCAATATCCAGGTGTCCTGGGTGAAGATGGGGCCGGAGGGAGCCGCGGCGATTCTGAAGGCGGGCGCCAATGACATGGGCGGTACGCTGATGGATGAATCGATCACCAGGGCTGCCGGCGGCGTCAACGGGCAGGAATTCGGCCCCAGGGAAATGCAGGCCCTGGCGGCATCTGTCGGGCGACCTGTGCGCCAACGCACCACGCTTTACGAGCCGGTGCGACCTCGTCGCGCCGTCTTGGCTGAACCATCGTGAACGATCTGCCACATCGTTCGCCAGTTCCATTGAAGGACAATATATGACTCTTCCCGCCATTGCCGTCGTCGGCGGCACCGGTAATCTGGGCGCTGCGATCGCCTGGCGGCTGGCGCGTGCCGGCTATCCCGTGACGATCGGATCGCGCAACGCCGAAAGCGCGGAAAAGGCCGCCGCGGAATTGGGGCATGGCCTGCGGGCTGGCGCCAATGTGGATGTCGTCGCGAATGCGGACATCATCATCGTGACGGTGCCCTTTGGCGCGCAGGAGGCGACGCTTCGCGACATCGCACCGCATGTCGTTGGCAAGTTGGTCGTGGATACGACCGTTCCCCTCGTTCCGCCCAAGGTGATGCGGGTCCAGTTGCCCGATGAAGGCTCCGCCGCCCAAAAGGCGCAGGCGGTGCTGGGAGAGGGCGTGACACTCGTGTCCGCGTTCCACAATGTCGCCGCGCACAAGCTGGCCAAAGACATCGATGTCGGCTGCGACGTGCTGGTCTTCGGCGACGACAAGGATGCCCGGAGTCGCATCGTGGCGCTGGCCGATGCCATGGGATTGAGGGGACTCCACGGCGGCGCGCTTGTAAACTCGGCGGCCGCTGAAGCACTCACGTCGATCCTCATTTTCATGAACAAGACCTATAAGGTTGACGGCGCGGGCATCCGTATCACAGGAGATTTGATCCCGCCCGAGGCTTGAGGTGTATTCGATGATCGAAATCGTACCGTTGACCGGAATTGGGAAGGTCAAACCGGGCGATGATCTGGCGGACATCCTGCATGTGGCGTTGGACCGGTGCCGTGTCGAACCCCGCGCCGGCGACCTCCTGGTCGTGACGCAAAAGATCGTGTCCAAGGCATAGGGCGGTTTATGTCCCTGGCTGACGTAGAGCCCGTGAAGAGGCGCGGCGCCTGGCCAATATCACGCGCAAGGATGCGCGGTTGGCGCAACTGGTGCTGGATAAGGCGAAAGCTGGAGCTTCATGGCGGCCCTTCGCGAATTAGGCGGGGAGGACTGGTTTCAGCTCGGCGACGGCGACTTGGCGCTCCATGTGGCGCGGACCCATGCCGTGACGCGGAGGGCGATGTCTGTCGCAGATCACGGCGCGATTTGCCGACCAATGGGGCATCGCCACTCGGATACTGCCCATGAGCGACCAGGCGGTAGCCACGATATTGGATACGGCCCAGGGACGGCTGGAGTTTCAACGCTATTTCGTCGAACAGCGTTGCGCGCCGGCCGTGCGGCACATCATGTTCGAGGGCGCGACGCACGCCGTTCCAGCCCCCGGCGTCTTTGATGCTATCGAGTCGGCCGACGCGATATTGTTCGCTCCATCCAACCCATTTCTCAGTATCGATCCGTTGCTCGCGGTGCCCGGCATAGGCTCGGCGATCAAACAGACGAAGGCACCCCTCATCGCCGTGTCTCCGCTCGTTGGCGGCACGGCGGTCAAGGGCCCAACCGCCAAGCTGATGCAGGAATTGAGCATGGCGGTCGATAATGATAGCATCGCACGGCATTATGCGGGCTGATAACCGCCATCTTGATCGATGGCGGAGACCGTTGCGAGCCCCCGGACATCGTCGTTGGGCGTTGCACGACCCTGATGACGACCCAGGGTGACAAGATTCGCATGGCGGTGGCGTCGGCGATGGCCGCGCGAGGCATGACCTGTCTGTCCGATGTGAATGCGATCAATTCCTTATATCTTCTTGCGCCGACGGAAGTATCCGAATGGCCGTCGCATTGGTTGCCCGACAGCGGCAGAGGCCTTAATCCAGAGTTGGAGGGCGCGCGCTTCATAATATGTTTTGGGCAGGGCAAGACTGAAATCTTGACCTGCGCTATCCTTCCCAAGGGAAGGTGTGGTCGAAACGATCCCGGCCATTCTGCCAGCCAATCTGGAAATCAGGGAGGATCGGTCGATGAAACTGAACGTGGGCGTGCCCAACAGCATGCATGTCGCGGCTATGACGCAAGCTTGGGAATATAGCCTGACCGGGGACGACATCGGACAGGCGATGGCGACGGCCGATCGACTGGGCTTCAACAAGTGCATGTTGGGTGAACATTTCATCATTCCGCAGGAGCATATTGGCCTGTCGGGCGACCATTATGTCCATGGCACGGTTGCCCTCTCCTTTCTGGCCGGCCGCACCAAGACGATGAAATTAAGTTCTTCGGTGTCGATCCTGCCGCTGCAGAGTCCGATCGTCCAGGCCAAGGCCTGGTCGACCCTCGACTGGCTGAGCGGCGGACGGGCCACGGCCCTGTTCGGGGTCGGCTGGCTGAAGGAAGAGTTCGACATGCTGAATGTCGATTTCCACCAGCGCGGACGCATGGCCGATGAGTATATCGCCGCGATCATCGAATTGTGGACGTCGGAAAAGCCCGAATTCGAAGGCGAATTCGTTCAGTTCAGGAATGTCGGTTTCGCGCCCAAGCCGGTGCAGCAGCCGCGCTTGCCGATCTGGCTTGGGGGCGACGCCGAACCGGTGCTCAGGCGGGTTGCGAAATTCGGCGATGGCTGGTCGCCCTTCCGCACTCCACCGGAAAAATTCCCCGAATGCCTCGATTTCATCCGTTCGCAGCCGGAATATGACGGGCGGCCGATCGACCTGTTCTTTGCGCTGGAAATGCTCAATGTCGGCGCCCATCATGAGATCATGGACGACCCGCGCGCGCCCGGAACGCGGGATGCGCAAAAGGTCATCGATCAGGTGGGCTGGCTGAAGGAGTTGGGGGTCAATGAAACCATCGTTCCGCTGCCGCCGGGGATATCCGGGCTGACCGAATATCTCGATCGGCTCCAGTGGGTGGCCGAGGAAATCATGCCCAAAATCTGAAACCTGCCGGGGGAAAGTCGCGGACGGCTGCGCTTTTTCCCCCAGGATATCGAAAGAAGGATCGGGAGGACGTGATGGTCCAATATGATGTTGTGGTGGTCGGATCGGGCGCGGCCGGGATGACGGCGGCGATCAGGGCCGCGTCTGCCGGGCTGTCGGTTCTCGTGCTGGAAAAGGCCGAACATTTCGGCGGTACGACATCGGTTTCGGGCGGCGGCATCTGGATCCCCGACAGCCCGCAGGCCAGGGCGGCCGGTGTCCAAGACAGTCGCGCCGTGGCGCGCCAATATGTGCTGGACGTCATCGGACCGACGGCCGATCCCGCGCTGATCGACGCTTATCTCGATGCCGGTCCGGAGATGGTGGAATGGCTGGACCAGAACAGCCAGGTGCATTTCCTGCTCTCGCCGCCCAGCAGCGACTGGTATCCGGAAGTCCCCGGCGCGGCCGATCATGGCCGCCTGCTTTCGCCGCAGGAATATGACGGCAAGAAGCTGGGCGATCATTTCGCCGATCTTCGTCCAGCGCGCGAAGAGTTCAACGCGCCGGGCGGCTTCATGATCGATCTGTTCGATCTCCCCTATCTGGCCGAAATGCCCTCACCCAAGTCGCTGTTCCATTTCGGCAAGCTGGCCGCGAAATTCGGCCTGGATAAGGTTCGTCGCTATCCGCGCGGCACGCGGCTGACCATGGGCAATGCGCTGGCGGCGCGGCTGATCCGGTCGGCGATCGATGCCGGCGTCACGCTCCGCAAGGATGCGGCCGTCGACCGGCTGCTGGTGAAGGCCGGCCGGGTGACCGGCGTGCGCGTCAATGGTGAGGAAATTGACGCAAGGGTGGGTGTTCTTCTGGCGTCCGGCGGTTTTTCGGCCAGCGAGCAGTTGCGCAAGGCGTATATTCCATATGCCGAGGAGCATGTCTCGATCCTCCCCTATGAAAATACCGGCGACGGGATGAATATGGGGCTGGAGGCCGGGGCTTCGCTGGACGGCGACAATCTGGTCAATGCCGTCTGGGCCGTCGTGTCGAAGATGACGCGGCCAGACGGCTATGTCGCGCGCTACGCCCATCTGATCGACATGTCGAAGCCCGGCTGCATCGCGGTCGATGCCAAGGGCGAGCGGTTCGGGAACGAGGCTTCGGTCCATTTCGTGGAGGCCATGCACAAGAGCGGCACCGTGCCCGCCCACATCATCGGCGACGCCGCCTTCATCAAGAAATATGGCATGGGCATGGTCTATCCCGGCGGTGGCGGCCTGAAAAAGCTGATCGCGGCGGGCTATGTCACGGAAGCGCCCAGCCTGCGCGAACTGGCCGGCAAGATCGGGGTCGATGCCGATGGCCTGTTGGCGACGGTAGCGAAGATGAACCGCTATGCCGAGACCGGCAAGGATCCGGATTTCGGCAAGGGCGACACGCAGATCGACATCGAGATCGGCGATCCCAAGCACAAGCCCAACCCGTGCCTGGGCCGGGTGGAAACCGCGCCCTTCTATGCCATCAAAATCCATCCGGGCGACGGGTCGACGACCGTGGGCCTCAAGATCGACGCGCAGTGCCGCGTGATCGGCACCGATGGCGCGCCGGTGGAGGGATTGTTCGCCGCAGGACTCGACGCCAATTCCATTTGGCGCGGCAAGTCGCCGGCCCACGGCTGCAATGTCGGCCCGGCCATGGTGACCGGATTCATCGCGGGCAAAGCCATGGCCGAGTCACTGGTGCCGGCCTGACCCTTTTTGAATGAGGCGAAACGGCAGAAGCCGGGATCGGGTTATCCCTGATCCCGGCTTCTGCCGTTTCAATTTCTGAGATGGCTGTGGGCTGCTACGCCGGTTCGGCAACCATGCCCGCCCGCGTCCGGGCGGTCGCCACCAGCTTGAACAGGCCCGCATTATAGTCGGTCAACTGCTCCATGGTCAGGTCCCGATAGGGCGTCATCGGGCAAAGCGAATCCACAACATCCCAGAACGGCTCGATCTTTTCGAGCACTTCGTCCACCGGCCCGCAGGTCACGAAGGCTTCGACCATATCGTCGGAAACATTGCCGATGACCTTGCCGATATCGCCATGCTCGCCCAGGCTGAGCTGGCAGGCGCGGGCCTGATCGCCGAAGCCGATCGCCTCGAAGAAGGGCTCATATTCCTTGTAGCCCGAATAGGCCGCAACGGTGGCGCGGCTGTCGTCGATCGCCCTCTGCTTGTCGTCATTGACCGCGATCCACGGCCAGGCGTTGATTTCGATATCCCCGCGCTTGCGGCCATATTGGGCCAGCGTGTCGGTGATGAAAGGCAGGCGGCTCTTGGTATAGGCTGCCGACCAGAGGGCATGGACCATCAGGCCGTCGCCGACCTCCAGCGCCAGCGCGGTCATCTTGTCCTGCAGCGCTGCGATCCAGATCGGGATTTCCTCCCGCACCGGCGGGGCGGTCAGCATCATTTCCTCGAAATCGGCGGAGAAATATTCCCCTGCGACCGGATCGAGCCCCTTATGCGCGTTGGCGATGACGTAGCGGATGACCTTGACGCTTTCGCGCAGGTGCGACAGCAGCTTGCGTTCCGGCTCCCCATACATGCCCGTGACGCAGCTCTTGATGCTGGAGCCCAGCCCCAGCACGAAACGGCCATTGGAAATGCGATCGACGTCCATCGCCGCATAGGCGGTCTCCACCGGACTGCGCGTTCCCGCGATGGCGACGCCCGTGCCGACCTTCAGGCTGTTTGTCAGTGCGGCGGTGGCGGCCATCGGCACGAAGGGCGGCCCGTAAATCTGCAGCGAAAAGCAGCCCTCGAAACCCGCCTGTTCCATCTGCTGGCCGATACCCGCCATGGCGGGGGCTGGCAGGGTAGGCATGACGGCCCACCAGCGGCGTTCGCCGCCGACGGCATTGACGAGCGTGGACATGGCGTCTCCGAAAAGAAAAAAGAGCGGACGCTGCCGTCCGCCCATGGGGAGAGATCAGATCAGAACTGGAACAGTTCCTTGCGCAGGCCAATGATGTCGCTGCAATCGGCGCTGACATTGTCACGATAGGCGAAATCGCCATTCGCCTGCCGGTCCGCAAGCTCCATCATCGCCATGCGATAGCGCTGCCCAGCCTGGTCGAACTTGCTGTGCAGGTCCTTGCGGTCGGTATGGCGCATGTAGCGCGGGCTTTGCGGGGACGTCATGTAGCTGTCCTGCCGCGACACCTTGTAGCCTGCCTTGGGCATGACATGACGGAACATCAGTCCCGCGTTGGACGTGTTCATGACCATTTCCATCCGCGTGCGGTCCCGCGTTTCAGGCGTGCAGGGGTGGAACAGCGGCACATCGTCGCCGGGGCTGAACCGGCCATAGGCGATGGCGCAGTGCGAACGCAGATAGATGCGGATCACCTGCCGCACATTCTGGGTCGGCTGCTTGATGCCGCTGAAAAACTTCATCACCGGCGCGACCGACTTGTTGACGCAGGTGCGGACCATCGTGACGGTCTCGCTGTCGTAGAAGGTTTCCACTGTCTCGCTGTCCGACCGTTCGTCGCCGACGACATCGGCGTGCAGGAAGTCGGCATGGGTCAGGTCGATCAGATTTTCCAGGCTGATCGGCGCTGAGCTTTCGAAACGGACGGTCGCGGTCATGTGGCGCGGCAGCCCCCCCTTGGGCGGGAGGAAGGGCAGGCTGGGCAAATGGCGGGGATCGGCGGCCAGCGGATTGCCGAACCATACCCAGACGACGCCATAATGTTCCATAACCGGATAGCGGCCCTGGGCGTTGGTGAACTCGCTCTTGTCGCGGGCGATTCGCTCATTGGGATGGAACTCGCTCGCCACGGCGACGCCATTGTCGCGCCACAGGAAGATGGGGTGTGAATAGACGGCGCGACGGACGGGCTTGCCGGTCACGGAATAATCATGCGCTACCGGAAACCAGCTGTCGCGCATCACCAGATTATGCGGCACCCAGCGGTTGATGGCATTCAGCGCGATCGGGCTGCCACCCGATGGCGCGGCGGAAATATCGTCGTGCGAGACGGGACGATCGGCGGTTTCGAGCATCTTCAAATCCTCCTTCAGGCCGCTACGGTCTGATCGTGGGGCGCGGGCGTGGTTTCCAGCATCACCTTGCGCAAATCCTCGCCGTGCAGCGAGACGGTGGGCTTGGTGGCGCGCAATTTCGATCCGTCGACCGACGCGAGCACCGACAGCGGATTGATACCGCGCAGCACGGCGCCGCGCACGCCTGGACGGCGCACGCCCAGTTCGGCCCGCCAGCGGACGGCTGTCACCCCCCGCGCCGAGGGCACGGGCGATAGGACGGCGTGGAGCAGATCGTTGAATTGGTCGTCGCGCAGTGTCAGTTGCGTTTCGCCGGTCAGCGGATGGGTGCGCGTCAGCAGGGTGAGCGGGAATTCGGCCACGAAATGGGACGGCCAGTGCAGCGGATGCCATTGGCAGTTGCGCTCCATCACCAGCAGGCCGTTTTCCTCGTGCAATTCCGACATCAGATAGGGGCTGAAGCGGACGCCGCGGATCGACAGGATCAGGCTGGGGTCATCATAGAGAGCGTTCAGATATTCCTGATGGCTGCAACTGACGTTGACAGTGCCGACATAGGTATATTTCGGGTCGGCGCTGAGCGGTGCCTGCGCCTTGGGATTGAGGCAGACCCGCACGAAGCCGGCCTGTTCGGTCACCGCAAAGGCATTGGCCTTGTAGATCGGCGGGAATTTCTGCTGATCCTTCATGTTCGGGATTTCTTTGAGGCGCCCCGTCTCGCCGTCATAGCTCCAGCCATGATAGCCGCACTGGATCTGGCCATTGTCCCGGATGCAGCCGAGCGACAGAGGCGCGCGACGATGCGGGCAGCGATCCTCCAGCGCGCGGGCGATACCCTGATTGTCGCGCCACAGCACGACTGGCTGATCGCCGATGTCGACGGACAGGGGCTTTTGAGAGGTCACTTCCTCGGACCGTGCGACAGCCCACCAAAGATCAGAATCGAGACTCATAGCGCTATCCACTCTCCTTTCCATTAAATTGACGGATGACAATTTATATGTCAACGTCTTTTCGCTATGGATTTGCTGATGCTCGATCGCCCCCAGCGCACACGCGGTCGCCCCGCGCTCAATGCCGCCCAAGCCGTGGACGAGGACAAGTTACTGGGTCTGGCCTTCGCGACCTTCGCGGAACGCGGCTATGAGGGTACGACGCTGCGTGATCTGTCGAAGCGGCTGGGGGTCAGTCACAATCTCCTGAATGTCCGTTTTGGCCGGAAGGAAGATTTGTGGGTACGCGCGGTCGACTGGCGGATGGCGCAGGCCTCGCCCTTCGTCGAAGCCGCCTTTGACGAACCGGCCGATCCGGAAGTTCGGCTGCGCCATCTGATCCAGCGTTTCTGCCTCTGGGCGACGAACAATGGCGATATCGTGTCGCTGACCAATGTGGAAGGTTGCCGTTCGACCTGGCGGCTGGATCATATCGTCGAACATTTCGTGCTGCCGTTCCAGAAACGGCTCGACGGCCTGCTCGACGCGGTGCGGCTCCAGCGGCCGGTTCATGGCTTGTCGACGGCCGCATTGATGGCGCTGCTGGTGCAGGGGGTCGGCTATTATTTCTGCGCCGTGCCGATGCAGGAACGGCTGGGGGCTGGGCGGGAAGTGGATGATGTCCATGCCGCCGAACATGCGGACAGGCTGGCCGCCTTCCTGCTCGCTGCCCTCCTTCCGCCGGTCGCCTGACCGGAGCGGAAGAAGAACAGTAGCACATCCGTTTACTTGTAGGGATCGACCGGCTGGGGGACTTCCACCACGCCGATGTCTTTCAGCATGGTCAGCACGTCGGAAATGCTGAAGATGCTGACGATCTTGTCGTCCTTGAACTTGACGATCGAGAACCAGTTAACCTGAAACTCGTTGCCGGTCGGCTGCACGCCCATATAGGGACCGCCGACATGCTTGCAGTAGTGGGTGGCGTAGATCCAGATCTCGTCGTCGCCCTTGCCCACCGCGTCGATGGTCTTGTAGGCGGCGGGGAAGAAGGTCTTGTAGAGCGCGACCGGCGAGGTCTTCCACTCTTCATAGGTGCCCAGATCCGGCCGGTTGGGGTTGCCGTACCGGAAATCGGGATGGAAAAACCGATCCATGCCGTCAAAATCGCCGGCGTTCAGGGTTTCCTGCAGGTCGGTCCAATGCTTGACCATCTGCTTCTGCTTGTCGGTCAGTACGGTCGAATCCGACACGTCCAGCTGTTCACGAATATCTTCTTTCCAGGCCACGATAGTCCTCTCTCATACATTCAGGATTGGTGTTGTGCTCAGTCTTCAGGAGCGATGGTGATCGTAAGGCCCGACAGGGCTTCCGTCATCATGACCTGACAGGACAGGCGTGAATAGTCGTTGCGGTGCGGCGATCCATCCAGCAGATCGCTTTCGTCGTCCGATACCGGGGGCAGGGATTGAGCGAAGGCCGGGTCGACATAGACATGGCATGTCGCGCAGGAACAGCAGCCGCCACACAGCGCCAGCAACTCATCGAAACCGGAATCTCTTATGGCTTCCATTACCGAGGTATCGGCGGATGCATTGATCGTCTGCTGTGCGCCGTCACGGGTAATGACATTCAATTCGGGCATGGCATTCCTCTGGTGGAATCGAAAGTAATGCCCCTGCTAATCAGGGTGCGCGGATTTCCATCCTGTCGAAAGGCAGGTTGTGAGATGGGCTATTTCACCTCGACCTGCACCGGGAACCGATCGAAATAGAAAGCGAAAGGGCGGCGCAACTCCTCGCCGGTCACACGGAAATCGCGCTCCAAATCGTAAACGATCTTGCCCTTGGCCTGCTCGCCATGTTCGGCCAGATAGTCGTGCAGGTCGGCCAGAGCCTCATCGGTCAGCGGGATGCCGGCAATGCGATAAATCTCTTTCAGAATCGGATCGGGATTTTTGATCCAGTCATGAAAATAGACGTCGATCGTCTGGTCGGGGGGCAGGATGTCGCGATCCCGCACGCAGGCGCGGAGCAGCTTTTCATAGCGGTCGGGCCAGTAGCCGAGCGGCTCCTGAATATCGATCGTCTTGCGGAACATGCGCGCCGCATAGCTGTACATGGTGAGCTGGGACCGGATCGACCCGACCGGATCGCGATGGGTCAGGACGAAGGTGGCGTCGGGAAAGGTCTTATAGAGGGCGGGCAACTGCTCCATATGCTGGGGGCATTTGATGACCCAGCGGTTCGGTCCGTTCAGGAAGGTCAGGACCTGGAGGCCCTTCTTCAGATAGGCATAGGTGCCCGACTGGTCGTGGCTCAGATAATAGTCCCGCCAGCGCGGCACACGCGCCAGCCACTCGATCAGATAGGAGGAGAAATCGACCGCCTGAAGCTCGATATCCTCGCTGATATGATCGGGCGAAAATTCGTGCATGATCGCCATATAGGGCAGGATGGATTCCATCATCCGCCAGCCCTGTTCGGCCTTGGTCCAGCGCGGATTGCTATCCTCTTCCGTCGGGGTTTCGTCCGGGGCGGGAACCGGCGCGATCGCTTCCCACCAGGGCAACGAGCGGAAGCGGCGGTCTGCCGACAGCAGGCCGAGCAGATGCGTCGTGCCCGATCGGGGAAGGCCCGCGACGATGATCGGCCGGTCGATCTGAATGTCCAATATCTCCGGGTGGCGCTTCACTATGTCCTCGATTCGCAGGCGCGTCGCGGCAAAGCGGATCATCATCTGGAACAGATTGGCGCGCGTGACCGCAGAGGCGTTGGCATCCTCGTCCACCGCCTGGCACCAGACGGCCAGCCGTTCGCGAAAATCCTCCGCGCCGAAATCCGACAGCCCGGTCTGCGCCTGCGCTGCGGCCAGGATGACCTCCGGCTTCAGGACGATCTGGTCCGCCGCCGCCTCGGCCCCGGCGATCACCTGCTTCTGGACATCGGTCAGCACGGGGTGATGCAGGTCGGTAATGTCGATGATGTTCCGGCGCGCGGCCTCTTCCTGCCCGGCACTGCCCATGTCGCTCTCCTCTTTTCGATGCGCCATCTAAAAGCGCGGACCCTTTCTTCCGCAAGGTGCGCAGCCATCGCCGCCGCGCCAAATACTCCGCAAAAGCGCCATGCTAGGCAGCGATGGCGTCGCGGCAGGCGAAACTGTTCGGAGAGGTTGGATGCACGCTGTTTCCCACGTCTATGATCTGCCCGTCACGCCGGCCATGGAATGCACGGTCCGGGGTCGGATCGCGCTGCCCGGCGTGGTGATGGAATTGCATCATTATCGCTTCCGCGGCCAGCAGGGCGGGGTCTTTTCGTCGCCGCGCAGCTTTCTCGATCTTGCGCTATCCCCTCGCCCGGGTCGTCCTTGCGGCGGTTATGGCGGGATGGAACAGGGCAGGGCCAGCGCCCTGGGCGACGTGCTGTTCGTTCCGGCGCGAAGCGAACTGCATACCGAGTGGGGCGAGGGTGAGCAGACATCCATATGCTGCGGCTTCGACGGGATGGGCTTCGATCATGACGGGCCGGACCTGTCGAGCGACGCATTGCAGGCTTCGCTCGACGTGCGCAGTCCGACTGTGCGCGAGGCGCTGCGGCGTATCGCCGGCGAGATTGCGCAACCCGGCTTTTGCAGCGAGATGCTAACGCAGGCGATATGGCTTCAGGCTGCGATCGAATTGCAGCGCTATCTGCGTGGTTCGGCGCGCGATGGCGGAACGGGAGGAGGCGGCATGTCCCGAACCCAGCTTCAACGCATCGAGGATCGCGTCGAACAGCCGGGGAAACCCCCGTCCGTCGCCGAACTGGCGGCCGAATGCGGCCTTTCCACCCGCCATTTCTTCCGCCAGTTCAAGATCGCCACGGGACAGACGCTCACCCGCTACGTCGCCGACCGCAAGATCGGCCGGGCGAAGCAGTTGCTGCGTCAGGCCGGTCCGGCGATCAAGGTCATCGCCTGGGATTGCGGCTTCGACAGCGCGGCCGCCTTTTCGGCGGCCTTCCGCAAGGCGACCGGACTGACGCCGCGGCAATTCCGAGAGGGCGTGATGCATTGAAGCCAGGGCCGTTTCGCGATGGCATTGGCACGATCGCGAAACTGGGGCCGCTTGTTCATCGGCCCGGTCGCCAGCAATGTTGCGCCAAAGCGCCGCCGCCGTTCGAGCGGCCATCGGGAGAATGGACGTGCCGGAAAATCTGTTCGATCTGAGCGGCAAGGTGGCGCTGATCACGGGCGCCAATTCGGGGCTGGGTTTCGGCTTTGCCCGCGGTCTTGCCCGTGCCGGCAGCGACGTCGTCCTCTGGGGACGGCGCGCCGACAAGAATGAAGAGGCGGCGGCCGCATTGCGCGCGCATGGGGTGCGGGTCTTCGCCGATGTCGTCGATGTGTCCAGCGAGCCCGCGATCGTCGCCGGCTTCGCCCGCGCGCTCGATGCCATGGGCCGGGTCGACACGGTGGTCGCCAATGCCGGCGTCGCCAGCCGGGTGCCGTTCACCGACATGGACGTCGCCACCTATCGCAAGCTGATCGACGTCAATCTCGATGGCGCCGTCTTCACCCTGCGGGAGGGTGCGCGGCACATGAAGGCGCGCGCGGAAGCCGGCGACCCGGGCGGTTCGCTGATCATCTGCGGCAGCGGCTCGATCTTCCAGGGCGTGCCGACCATGGCGCATTACGGCATCGCCAAGGGCGCGCTCAACGCCCTTGGCAAGGCGCTGGCGGCCGAACTCGGTCCGATCGGCGTGCGCTGCAACGTCATCGCGCCGGGTTTCATCGAAACCGAAATGACATTTGCCGATCCGGAGGTCGGCAGGATGATCGCAGACGTGGTCGCAGCGAAGGCCCCGCTCGGGCGGGCGGGCAAGCCGTCCGATCTGGAAGGCGCGGTCGTCTATCTCGCGAGCGATATGGCGGCCTACCACACCGGCGACACGCTGGTCGTGGACGGCGGCAAGATGTCCGCCAACTGACCAAACGGCAGGTGCCGCGCCGGGCTTTTACGGCCTGACTGTCGATATTAGCAGGAGATATGCATGTTCGCCCGGCCCAACAGCCAGCATTGCCAGGTCGCCTATGTCACCAACGATCTCGACGCGGCGATGGCCGCGCTCAAGGACGCTTATGGCACGCCCGGCTTCTTCGAATTATCGAACATCCAGCCCGGCGAAGATCCGACCGGCAAGCCGGTGCTCAAGATCGCGCTGGCGGTGGTCGGCGGCGTCGAGGTCGAACTGATCGAGCCGGTGGGCGACACGGCCCCCTTGTTCAGCGATTTTCTGCCCGAGGGCGACGATCTGGCCATTCGCTTTCATCATGTCGCGACCCGGATCGACGGACCGCTTGCCCATTGGGACGCCCATGTCGCTTCGCTCGACCTCATGCGGCACCCGGTCGTGTTCGAAGGCGCGCTGGGCGACGCGCTGCGCTATATCTACACCGACGAGCGCGCGACGCTGGGCCATTATGTCGAGCATGTCTGGATGGCGCCCGACCTTTTGGCG
Organism: Sphingobium sp. 22B; assembly: GCF_001580035.1. Taxonomy (NCBI): domain Bacteria; kingdom Pseudomonadati; phylum Pseudomonadota; class Alphaproteobacteria; order Sphingomonadales; family Sphingobiaceae; genus Sphingobium; species Sphingobium sp. 22B. Next base: position 246,695 of record NZ_LTAB01000001.1, read on the forward strand.
CAGATGCGTGCCGTCATCCCTACCTATCCGCCCGTTGAAGGACTGACTGCATGACCATCGCCCTGTCCCGCCTCAATTTCCGCGACATAGGCGGCCTGCCGACCGCGGGTGGAGGGCAGGTCCGGTCCGGCATCCTGTTCCGCTCCGAAGGGCCGGCGAGTTTCTTCGAGGATCATCATGCGGAGCTGTCGGAGCTGGGCTTCCGCTCGGTGGCGGACCTCCGATCGACGATCGAAAGGGACGCGGCGCCGCATGGCTGGTGCGGCCCGGACTGCCGGATTCTCGACCTCGACATGAACACCGACCTGCGCGCGCAGGGGGAGGACATGTGGCTGTCGCTCGGTCGCGAGCCGACCGCCGCGCGCGCCATCGAGGTTATGTCGCATAATTACGGTCTCATGCCGCAGGCCTTTCTGCCGCATCTGTCGCGGATGGTCGATGCGCTGCTGGCGCAGGACACGCCGATGCTGGTCCATTGTACCGCCGGCAAGGATCGAACCGGCGTCGTCGTCGCCCTGTTCCTCGACCTGCTCGCCGTGCCGCGTCCCGTGATCATGGAGGATTATCGCAAATCCGATATATTCGGCCAGAATCTGCGCGTGTCGGGTCATCTCAAGCGCGATCTGCAAAAGACCTTCGGCTTCGTGCCGCCCGACGACATGGTGGCCATCCTGATCGGCGTACAGGATGATTTCCTTCTGAGCGCGCTCGATATGGTCGCGACGCGATGGGGCGGGATTGAAGGGTATTTCGAGGCGGCAGGCGTCGACGCGGAGCGGCGTACTGCGCTGAGGCAATTGCTTGCCACAGACTAGGCGGGAAATCTGCGCGGGCGTGCCGACCGTCCTCGCCGGGCTTCTGCTGCCGGGCGGGATCGCCGGTGCCTCCGTCGTCAACCGGAAGACTATGGTGGAGAATGAGATGAGCGACAACGGCATTTTCGAATGGGAAGATCTGCTCGACCAGCTTCGTCCACTGGGCCAGTTGATGCGCGATCGTATCCCGGAAAGGCTGCGCAGCGATCCCCGCGTCATGCAGGAATCGATGCGGCTGTTGCTGTCGGGCGTGCTGCGCACGACCAATGACGCGATCATGCATGATCGCAGTCACCCGATCTTCGTGCCCGAACTCAATATCTGCCAGAATATCTTTCAGCCCAATGCGGACACCATCTACAAGGCGGCGTTGATCGAAAAGGGCGGGACCTATCGCATCCGGGGGGATCGCGGCACGACGCGGATGATGATCCTGGCGCAGCTCGGCCCGGACACGCTGCGCACCGGGCAGCATCATCCCGCGCAGGATGCAAATGATTTCAACGACCTGCATATCGGTGCCGACGGAACCTTCGATGTCATCCTCTCGCCGACCCGGCCTACCGGCTATGAGGGCGACTGGTGGGAACTGAAACCCGCGACCGAGAAGCTGATGGTGCGGATCGTCGCCTGCGACTGGGGCGTCGAGCGCGAGCCGCGCTTCGGCATCGTGCGTTTGGACGCCGATCGCGCCGCCAAGGGGCGCCCCACGCTGGCGCAACTGGCGCACCGTTTCGCCGAGATTCCGGCCACGGCGACCGTCTGCGCTCTGGCCTTTCCCGACAAGGTGCAGAAGTTGCGCGACGAAGGGCTGATCAATATGCTGAAAGTCGTCGACTTCTCGCAGATGACCGGTCTTGCCCGGCAGTCCTATTATGAGGGCGCCTACGAGCTGGCTGATGACGAGGCGCTGATTACCGAGGTGCAGATCCCGAAGGAAGTCGACTACTGGTCGCTGATCCTGACCAACGAACTTTATGAGACGACCGACTGGTATCATAACCAGTCCAGTCTCAACGCGGCGCAGGCCGTGCTCGACGGCGACGGCTATTTCCGCGCCGTCATTTCCGCGCGCGACCCGGGCGTCCACAACTGGCTCGACACGTCGGGCTATGCCAGCGGCGCGGTGCAGGGGCGCTGGTTCAACACCGACGAGCGGCCCACGCCGACGACGAAGAAGGTCAAGCTGGCCGACGTGCGCAGCCATCTACCCGCTGACACCGTGCTGGTGACACCGGATGCGCGCGCGCAAGCGATCCGCGAACGTACGCTCCGCGCGCACACGCGTATCATCTGGTGATGGAGGATTAAATGAGCGACGATCTGGCCAGGCTGCTCGACTATGAGGCGATCCGCAACGTGAAGGCGCGCTATTGCCGCTTTCTCGACACGAAGGACTGGGACGGCTTTCTCTCCCTGTTCACGCCCGATGCGGTGCTGGATGTCGAGGAGGATACCGGCAACCCGCCGATGAGCGGACATGCCGCCATATTGGAGCAGGTGCGCTCTGCGGTCATCGATGCGCGGTCGGCGCATCAGATCCACTCGTCGGAGATCGACCTGCGCGGCGATGAGGCGGACATGATCACGGCGATGCAGGACCGGGTGGTCTGGGCGCCGGGCAAATGCCCTATCCCCGGCGGCCAGTCGATCACCGGTTTCGGCCATTATACCGAACGCTATGTGCGTCGGGACGGACAGTGGAAAATCGCGGCGCTCAAGCTCACCCGCCTCTATGTCGAGGTGCATCCCGGACCTGCCGTTTGACAGGTTGCCAATGCTCCTCCCAACGGCAATGCAGTGGCATATATTTGAGAGGACAAGGGAATGACGGAAGCGGTGGAACCGGGCGCACGGGCACTTTTCGATAAGTTCGGCACCTATATCCTGCCCGGCCGCGTGAACGATCCGCGTCGCGGCATCGACGAAGCGAAGGAAGCGGAGCGCATCGGCCTTGGTTGCGTGTGGATTTCCGAACGCTATGCGCTCAAGGAGCCGGCGGTGCTGGCGGGCGCGGTGGCCGAGGCCACGTCGAAGATTCGCATCACCGGCACCATGTATGCGACGATGCGCCATCCGCTCGTCACCGCCAGCGTTGCCGACATGATGCAGGCGATGAGCGGGGATCGGTTCCGCCTGATGTTCGCGCGGGCCGTGCCGGCCTATATGAAAATGCTCGGTTCGCCGCCGATCACCATGGAACGGCTGGCCGATCTGATCTCGATCTGTCGGCGTCTCTGGGCGGGCGAGAAGATCAATTATGAGGGCGTGCTGGGCAAATTCCCCGCCATCAGCCTCACCGATCGTCATGGCGGCACGCCGCCGCCGATCATCTTTACCGCGATCGGTCCCAAGAGCCTGGAATTTGCCGGCGAACATTGCGACGGCGTGCTGCTGCATCCCTTCGTGTCGGCGCAGGGGGTGAAGAACAGCGCGAAGATTGTCCGCGACGCGGCCGAAAAGGCCGGCCGTGATCCCATGTCCGTGCGCATCTATCACAATATCATCGTCGCCCCGGACCTGCCCAAGGAGGAGGAGGAGGCCGTCGTCGGCGGCCGCGCCATCACTTATTTCGAACTGCCCGGCTTTGGCGACCTGATCGTCGACATCAATGGATGGGACAAGAAGGTGCTGGAGGATATCCGCGCCCATCCCAAAATCGCCGGCCTCAACGGCAAGCCGGCGGATCAGGCCTATACACGGCAGGAACTGGTCGATGTGAGCCGCCTCATTCCGCAGCAATGGCTGGATGAAGGCGCCGCGGTGGGGACCGCAGCCCAGTGCGCCGACCAGTTAATGGCCTATCTGGACGCCGGCGCCGATGAAATTCTGCTCCATGGTTCGTCGCCCAAGGATATGGGGCCGCTCACCATCGAACTGAAGCGCGCCCTGGCAGCGAAGGGGCTGTAATCATGGAATTGCTGACCCCCGATCGAATCACCGTCCAGCTGCAGGACTGGCTGGCGGGCGAAAAGCCCGAATGGCGCGACATCCGCGTTCGCCCGCTCGATGTGACGCTGGGCGCTGGCTTTTCGGCCGACATCTTCTTCGTCGACGTCGACTATGTCGATCCAGCTGGTCCCCAGAGCCAGACGCTCGTGGTCCGCCGTCAGCCGATGGATCTGGAAGTGGTGTTCGGCAGCAGCCTGGCGCTGCAGGGCAAGATGATGGCGGCGCTCGATGCGCGCGGCGACCTGCCCGTGCCGCCCTGGATCGGCATGCATCTCGATCCGGATATTCTCGGCCTGCCTTTCCTCGTGATGGGTAAGGTCGATGGGGAATGCGCCAAGCAGAAGCCCAACTATAATCTGGAGGGCTGGCTGGTCGAGATGAGCCCCGCGCAGCGACGGCAAAGCTTCACGAACGCCATCAACGCCTTTGCCAGCCTGGCGAAGATCGACTGGCGCGATGGCTTTGAATTTCTCGCCCAGCCTGAAAATGGGCAGCCAGGGCTTGATCAATATGTCGGTGCCCTCGAAGCGTGGCACAAGGCGGCCGGCCGGGGCCGCGCCATGCCCATCGTGGATGCAGCCATGGCCTATGTGCGCGCCAACATGCCGGCCGATGCGGGGGTGAATGTGCTGTGGGGCGATCCCACACCATCGAACGTGATGTTTTCCGCCGATGGTCAGGTCAACGCGCTGATCGACTGGGAACTCGCGGCGCTGGGACCTGCCGAGCTTGACCTCGCCTGGTGGCTCTATTTCGACGATCTGTTCGGCCGTCGCTTCGGCATCACCCGGCTGGAAGGCCTGCCGACCAAGGACGAGACGATCGCCATCTGGGAAGCGGCAAGCGGCCAGAAGGCCGGGCATCTCGATTATTATGACATCGTTGCGGCGCTCCGTATGGCGCTGGTCGCCGTGGGCGCCTTCGACCGGCAGGTCGGCATCGGCAATATCCCCGGGACCAACAAATCGCTCAACGACAATTTCATGACCCTGTATCTGGCTGAAAAGCTGGGGCTGCCTATCCCCGAACTCGGACCGGATTTCGTAGCCTTCATGAAGAATCTGACGCCGGTGGAAGACAAGACGGCCTAAAACCGGGCCGCTGCGTGTAAAAGCGAATTGCCCGCTTGACCGATGCCTCAATCAATAAATATACAGTGTGGAATAATAAAATGGAGAGGTGAGTCATGCGGCAGCGGCCGGTCGAAGGGCATTCATGAAAAGCGCTGTCGCAGAGCGCGCGCCGCTTTCCGCCGATGCACTGATCGCGGAAGCGCGCGCCGTGACCGGACTGTCGGACTTCGGGCCGGATATGTCCTTCATGACCGGCTTTCGCCGTCTGGTCGATGCAGTCGAGGCGATGGACCCGCCCGCCCAGTTGCGCGAGACCGCGCATCACAAAATCGTCGGCCTGCTCGCGACCCGGCTGCGCTTCGCCGAAGACGAACGGCTGCATCCGGACATCGTCGCGCAGGATGTGGGCGACCCGCTGATCGTCTGCGGCCTGCCGCGCACCGGAACAACGATTACCTACGATCTGCTTTGCCTCGATCCGGCGGCCCGGGCGCCGCGCGAATGGGAATGGTATATCCCCTGGCCGGCCCCGGAAATATCCAGTTTCGACAGCGATCCGCGCATCGCGCAGGTGCAGGCCGTCTATGAAAACTGGTTGAAACATGCGCCGCAACTGGCTGACATCCAGCGGATGGACTGCACCCAGCCGGGCGAGTGCAATCATGGCATGATGCTGCATTTCGCCAGCACAAATTTCCCGGCCGAACTGGGGGTTCCTGCCTTCGCCCGATGGCTGCAGGACATTGTGCCGGAAGGGCAATATCGCACCCACAAGCGGATGCTCCAGCATTTCCAGTGGAAAGGCCCCAGGGGCCGCTGGACGCTGAAATCGCCGCAGCATCTCATGGACCTGCCGGGTCTGGTGGAGGCCTATCCGGGCGCGATGCTGGTGTGGACGCATCGCGATCCGGTGCTGACCCTCTCGTCGCTATCGAGCATGATCGCCGGCTTCCTGGCGGCTGTGGGCGGCGCCAATGATCTTCAGGCGATCGGCCGGTCGGTGGTCGACACCTGGTGCGCGGCGATGGCGCGGGCGACGCAAGCGCGCGCAAGCGATTCCGCGATCGAGGGCCGCATTATCGACCTCGCCCATCGGGATATCGTCGCCGATCCGATGGCGACAATCGGACGCATCTACGACCGCTTCGGCCTGCCCTTCACCGAGACGCATCGCGCGCGCATCGCCGCTTTTCTGGCCGATAACCCCGCCGCCAGCCGCCTCGGCAAGCACAGGCACAGCCCCGGCCAGTTCGGCATCGATCCGGACGAGGTGCACGAGCGGCTCGCCGGCTATTATACGCGCTACGGCCATCTGTTCGACCGCGCCTGACCCCGATCTTCTGGAGTATCCAGCATGAGTGTTCTCGACCGTTTCCGCCTCGATGGGCGCACCGCCATCCTGACCGGGGTAGGGCCGGGCGTGGGCGAACATATCGCCAAGGCCTATGCTGAATTGGGCGCCAATGTGGTCCTCTCCGCCCGCTCGCAGGATCGGCTCGACCGTATCGCGGCAGAGATTAACGCGGCCGACGGCGGCCGGGCGATCGCCATCGCCGCCGACGCGGGCGAGAAGGCCGATCTTGAACGGCTGGTGGCGGGCGCGCGCGCCGCCTTCGGTCCCATCCATATCGTGTTCAACAATGCGGCGGCGGGCGTGGTCTATGCCGCAGACGGCGGGCTCTGGGCGAACACGGACGACGTCTGGAAGACGGCGATGGACGTCAACGTCATGGCGACCTGGCGTCTGACCGAACTGACAGAGGCCGATATGAAGGCGCATGGCAAGGGCAGCATCATTTCGGTCCAGAGCTGCGGCGGCTTCACGCCGATTCCGCCCGCCGTCGCCTATGGCGTGTCGAAGGCGGCGCTGCTTTTCCTGGTGCGCGAGCTGGCCAAGACGCAGGCGCCACACACCAGGATCAACTGCCTGTGCGTCGGATCGATGAGCCCGGACGGGCAGGAGGCCGCCATCCACAAGGGGCTGGGTCTTGCCGAGCGCAACGCGATCAAGCGCTTCGGTGCAGCGGACGAAGCGGTCGGCGCGGCGGTATTGCTGGCGGGAGACGGCTCCAGCTATACGACCGGCAGCACCATCTTCACCGAAGGCGGCCGGGTGGGGACGATTTCATGACCGTCAACCCTCTCTGGACCGACGATCAGGCAGCGGCGGAAAAGCTGGCGCTGCGCCTCCTCGAACGGGCCGACATCCGTGCCGCACGCGAAGAAGCGCGCCTCATGCTGCTCGCCGACTCGCTCGCGGGCACGCTCGATGGACGGCTGGGGCTGGATCGGGCGCTGGATCAGTGGGTGCTGGGACTGGCCATGCGCGAAGCCAATGGCGATCCCGCCGATCCCAGGGTCGTCTGGAATATCAGCAACGCCCCGCGGCGCTGGTTCGGCCACATCTATCCGGGCGCGGCGGTGGCGATAGACAATCCCGACAATTTCAACCGCGAAATTCCGATCGATGGCGATGGGCACTATGCTGTCGACATCCGCTTTTCCGCCGATCCACCGCAGTTCAGCATCGTTGCCGAGGTGGAGCCGGCGCATCATGCGGGACTTGGCCGCAATCTGGGAGCGCTGACGCTTCAGCAACTTCTGCCGTTCTGCGATGCCGACGGGCAGGTGACTGTGACGGTCGGCCCGCAGGAGGGCGGCGCGACCCATTTACGGACCGAGCCGGGCGCGCGGATTCAGGTCTATATCCGCGACAGTCAGCGCGACTGGCGGCAGGTGCCGGCACAGGTCAGCGTCCGTCGCGTCGATCCGCCATCCGGCCACCGCCCGCGCGACGAGGAGGAGATCGCCCGGACCGTCGTCGCCGACCTGCCAGCCTGGGTCGCCTTCTGGTCGGGGTTCAAGAATGATTTTCTCGGTCATCCCGAACCCAACCGGCTCATCGGACCCAATGGCCGCGACGGGGGCTGGGGCTATCTGGCTGGCGGGCGTTTCGCCCTTGGAGAAGGGCAGGGGTTGCTGGTGACGATCGATCCGGCGGGCAGCTATTATACCGGCATCCAGATTGCCGATCCGTGGACCATCTCCCCCGATCCGATGCTGCGCCTGGTCAGCCTCAACAGCGCTCAGGTCACGCCAGCGGCCGATGGCATGATCAGCTATGTGGTGGCGGGCGTCGATCCGGGCATCGCCAACTGGATCGATACGGCAGGCCTCGAAGAAGGCTGGGTGCTGCTGCGCTGGCAGGGCGTACCCGACGGCGCCGATCCTGCCTGCTTCATCCGCGACGTGCGCGTCGTCGATCTGGCGGCCATCGACCGCGAGGTGGACGCGAGGGTTCCCCGCGTCGATCTAGCCGCGCGGGGGCAGCAGTTGCGCGACCGCGCGCGTCAGCATGACCTGCGGACCCACGCCGCGACCTGGGGAGATGCATGATGCAGCCCAAGGGCTCTATACTGGAATTGTGTCAGGTGGTCCGCGACATGGAGCGCGCCTTGGATCACTGGACACGGGTCATGGGCGCGGGGCCGTTTTTCGTCTTCGACGTGCCCGTGCTGCCGGGCCAGATCTATCGCGGCGCGCCGACGCAGGTGGCGCTGAAGGTCGCGTTCGGCTTTTCCGGCGGACTGCTGATCGAACTGCTCCAGCAGACCAATGACGGGCCTTCGGTCTTCACCGAAATGCTCGACCGTCATGGCGAGGGCTATCATCATGTCATGCTGCGCATCCCCTATGATGACGGCGTGGAGCGGCTGTCCAGCGAAGGCTATGCCATGGCCTTCAGCGGCCAGATGCCGTCGGGCGAACGTTTCGCGCTGTTCGATACCCGCGCAGGCAATGGCGGCTATGTCGAACTCATGGAGATTTCGCCCGCGATGGAGGCGTCGCTCCACCGGATGCACGCCGCCCATTGCACATGGGACGGGATCGACCGCCCCATCCGGTCCATCGCCGAGCTCGGCTGAATCCGAGGCTGGAGCTCAGGCCGCTTCCGCGATGGCACGGATCGCGGTCAGCAGCATGTCGGTCGCGCGGGTGAGGGCGGCTTCCACGACATTGCGCTGCATCGCCAGCCGGTCGTCATTGTCGTCCAGGCTTTCCGCCACGACGACATTGCCCAGCACGATGACCGAGAAGATCACGAGCACCTCTTCGCTTTGTCGGCGCGACAGCCCGGCCTCTTCCAACGCGGTGAAGATGGCGCGCCGGATCGCCAAGGCATTGGGCAACTCCAGCCGATTGGCGCTGCGCGACAGGATAAAGGCGGCGGACCCGGGAAAATCCCTGTAGGCCATATGGACCGCGCGGGCGATGCTGCGCAGGCGGCTTTCCCAGTCGGGCGCCGACAAATCGGGCATCCGGCCGCGCAATATCTCGTCGGTCAGCAGGGCGAGCATCGCCTCTTTGTCGCGGACATGGTGGTAGAGCAGGCGTGGCGACACGCCCAGACGCTGTGCGACCGGGCGGATATTGAGCGCGTCGATCCCGCCCGACCGGGCCATGTCCAGCAACGTTGCGACCAGCCTCGCGCGGTCAAGCGCAGGCCCTTCGCATTGCGGCGGTCGGCCGCGCCGCGAAATCCGTGCAAGCGGTTGCTGGTCTGCCCTCATGCGTCTGCTTTAAGCGCAGGAACGGCACTGGTCCATGCCCCACGGTGCCGCAAGACCGTGGAGCAAGAGATTACAGCTTCTTCAGTTCGGCATTCGACAGGCTGGTCGTCACGCCCTTCTCACCCGCGCTCAGCGTGGCGGCGGGGATGGCGATGAACTTGCCGCGATAGATAACGCGAATGGCAGATACGGCGCCGTCGGCAGCCGTCAGCACGCGATCGACCTTGCCGATCTTGGTGCCGTCTGCGGAGTAGATCGTCTCGTTGCGATCCACCGCAGGCGCCTGGGCAAAAGCAGGTGCGGTCAGGCCCAGAGCGGCGAGCGCGATGATGATCGTCTTCATATGCTGAGATTCCTTTGTCGAAGATGACGATCTGTTGGCGCAGTCCCAAGATGGTTTCAAGGGAAAATCGATACACATCGAAAAGAATCTGTTCTATCTGTCCCATATGGAAAATGAAAGCTGCCGGATGGTGGGGGGAGAGGCAATGAAGGGCGCAGGCGGGTTTCGGCTCCACGACAAATGGTTCCTGCTGCTGCTGGGCGCGATCTACATGTTCAATTTCATCGATCGCACGATCATCGCCGTAGTTGGCGAGGCGATTCGTCACGACCTGCGCCTGAGCGATCTCCAACTCGGTATGCTCGGTGGGCTCGCCTTCTCGATCTTCTATGCCGTGCTGGGTATCCCGCTGGCGCGACTCGCCGAACGCTACAGCCGGGTGCGGATCATTGCCATGGTGACGATGCTCTGGTCGCTGATGACGGCGTTGTCCGGTGCGGCGGCAAGCTATGTCCAGCTCCTGCTCTGCCGCATGGGCGTCGGCGTCGGCGAAGCCGGCTTCACACCGGCGCTCGTTTCGATGATTTCCGATCGGTTCGATGCCGGGCGCCGGGCGGTGGTCTTTTCGCTGATTGCGATGGGGGTGCCCCTGGGCGGCGCCATCGCTGCGATTGCGGGCGGCGCGGTGGCGCAGGCATTTGGTTGGCGGCTTGCGCTCGTGGCGGTTGGCGCGCCCGGCCTGTTGCTGGCGCTGCTACTGCTTGCGACCATTCCCGAACCTGAACGGAAGGATGCCGGGCAGAGTGCGGATACGCCCCCCTTCGCCATGGTGCTTCGGCGGCTCGCCCGTTCGCCTTCCTTCCTGCACCTGACCTTTGGCAGCGGCTTCGTCGGGCTGGTGGGGTTCGGCACCAACCTGTTCCTCATTCCCTTGTTGGTTCGCCGCTTCGATCTCCCGCTGGCGCAGGCGGGTCTGGTGTTCGCGCTGTCGTTCAGTCTCGCGACGATGGTGGGACAAGTCAGCGGCGGTTATCTGATCGGCCGGCTGATCCGGCGGGATATACGCTGGGGCGGCTGGGCGCCCGCGATCGCGGTGGGGCTGGCTCTGCCATTCTATCTGCTGGCGATCCATCAATCCGACTGGTGGTGGCTGGTCGCCTTTCTCTTCGTCGCGACGACCTTGCTCTATGCGTTCACGCCCGCGATCATGACCATCACGCAGTCACTGGTTGAACCCCGTATGCGGGCGTCCGCCGCCGCGCTTCACTCCTTCGGCCAGACCGTCGCCGGGCTGGGGTTGGGATCGGTTGTGCTGGGCTATCTCAGCGATCGCCTCGCTGTCTTTCTCTATAAGGGCAATTATGCCGCAGACTGCCTCGTCTCGGGCAAGGCATCGCTGCCAGCCGCTTGTCTCTCGGCATCGGCAAGCGGCCTGCAACTGAGTATGCAATTGTCGGCATCTGTGCTCCTGATCGCGGTTATCCATTATAGCCTGGCTGCGAAAAATCTGCCGCTGGAGGCAAATGCATCGTGAAGGACGGGAAAGCTGTCGACGTTCGGCCACGAAGCGCCGGATGGGATGACGCCGCGGCCCCGGCCATGCCATCCTTGCGGCCTGGCTATGACAGGACCGCGAGCAAGCGGCAGAAAGGAAGATGAGGATGGGAAGAGCAGGGGTTATCGGCCTGGGGCAGATCGGCGCGGGCGTCGCCATATGCCTCGCGCGGACACAGCAATTGGCTGCGGTCTATGACATTCGCGCCGATGCTGCTGACGCGCTGGAGGGCGTGCCGCCCGTCGTCGCTAGCCCGGCGGAGCTGGCCGCGCAGTCCGACGTCGTCATCATCGCCGTCGTCAACGCAAAACAGACGATCGATGTGCTGTCAGGCCCCGACGGCGTGCTTGCGCGCGCGCGGCCGGGCATGATCGTGGTGCTGGTCGCGACCGTCTCGATCGAGGATCTGGACGCCATTCGCGTCCTGACCGACGCGGCGGGCGTGGAACTGGTCGATTGCGGCGTGACGGGTGGCCCCAAATCCCGCGAGCATGGCCTCGTTTGCCTCGTCGGCGGTACGGATGAAACAATCGCAAAGGTGCGTCCGGTTCTGGACGGCTTTGCCAAGCTGGTGGCGCATATGGGTGGCCCAGGCGCGGGCATGGCCGCGAAGATCGCCCGCAACGTCATCGTCTTCGGCTGCCTGCGCGCCGGCTATGAAGCGTCGGTATTGTGCCGCAATGCCGGGGTGGATGTCCGCCAGCTTGCGCATGTGATCGACGCCAGTTCGGACAGCGTGGGCGGCCCGTTGATGCTGGCGGTGCGCGACGATCCGTCGTCCAGCGAGCAGGAAGCGGCGGTGCGCGAATATACCCGCAGCCTGATGGTCAAGGATCTGGACGCCGCCATCGATCTGGCGCGCAGCTACGGCATCGCGCTGCCCTTGGTCGAATTGACGCGCCGAACCGATCAGACGGTCGTGGGCTTGGAAAATGTAATGGGAGAAAAGGCATGAGCATCGACGAAGCGCAGTGGCAGAAGGGGCTGGAAGTCTTCGACAAGGTCTACGGACCGGGATCGTCGGAAATGACCCTCCCGTATCGGGAATCATCCTTCAACCAAGAAATCGTCGGTAATCAGTTCGCCAATCTGTGGGCGAGCGACATCTTCTCGATGCGGGAGAAGCGCCTGCTGGTGCTGGGCGCCACGGCTATGCTGGGCCGCGCAGATCTGGTCGAAATCCAGATGAACGGCGCCCTCATCAATGAGGAATTCACTGATGAGGAGCTGGATTTCCTGCCGCTGTTCGTGCTGTTCTATGCCGGGGCGGGCAATACGACTACCGTGTTTCGGGGGATCGAAGCAGCCAAGGCCCGACGCAAGGAACGCAACGCCGCGAAATGACAGGGTGCGCATAATGAAGGGCGGTCTGGTCGAAAGACCGGGCCGCCCTTTTCTTATGCTTCGCCGCTACCCCGACGCCGGATCGCGCGCGAGGCCAGCAGCAGCAATATGCCCCCAGCGAATGTGAACAGCATTGCAGTGCCGATCCCCCAAGCGACACCGGCCGTGCCTCCGACAAAGTCGCTGACCGCACCGATCAGATAAGTGCCCGCGCCTACGCCGATCAGGTTCGCGCCCAGCTGCACCAGCGATACCGCAAGGCCCCGCAGGCGCGGTCCGGCGATTGTCACGATGACGGCGTAAATTGGGCCATTATAGGACGCACTGAGGAAGCCGCAAGCCATCAGCAGCGCCAGCATCAGATCGACGTCGTGGAACAGGACCGTACCGACCCCGGTCACAGCCGTCAGCAAGGGTATCACCGCGCCGAACAGGGATGTCCTTGCCGGATCAAAGCCACCCCGCCGCCGATTGACGAGGTCGATCACCCAGCCCGCGAGGAATCCGCCCAGCGAACCGAGGCCGCCATAGGCGATGGCGATGAGGATGCCCGCCTTCGCAATGGGCATGCCGTGGACCCGGATCAGGAAAGTGGTGAGCCATGTGCTCATGCCGTAAATGCCCGCCGCGATCAGGACGATGGCGAAGATGCAATACAGCAGTCCGGGCTGCGCGGCGAGCAGGCGGATGCGTTGCCCCAGTCTCAGCGTTTCTTCCTGCTGCGGGGCCGGCCCGTCATGTGCGCCGCGCACGGGTTCCCTTACCGTGAGCAGCAGCAGCGGCGCCAGCACCAGTCCCGGCACGCCGGCGGCCACGAACGCCCAGCGCCATCCGGCGCTCTGCACGATCGCGCCGCCTACGATGAACGCGATGGCGAGGCCGATTCCCGAACTCAGATACCAGATACCGATGGCGGTCGCGCGCCGGTCTTCGCCGAAATAATCGCTCAGCAGCGACATGCCGGTCGGTGATCCGCCCGCTTCGGCGGTCCCTACGGCGGCGCGGCCTATGAGCAATGTCCAGAACCCTGTCGCCAGGCTACACAGGGCGGTCGCACCGCTCCACAGCGTCAACGCGGCCGCCATCAGGTTGCGTCGGTTCCAGCTATCTACGGCTATGCCGAAGGGGAGGGCTGCAAGGGCAAAGAATATGCCATAGGCAAATCCGGCCAATATTCCCAATTGCCCATCCGAGAGTGCAAATTCATGCCCGACCGGCGCCAGCACCAGCCCGATGATGGCGCGATCAATGCCATGGCAGGTCTGCGCCAGCGTCAATATACCTAGCACATACCAGGGATAATGGCCGATGGCCGCTGGTTTGTCCGACAGCGCTCTCATGACGTCCCCGGCTGCAAGAGCGGTGCGATGGACATTGAGCGCCTCCTGTTTTTGAATATCGAACCGGGTGCATGGCGAAACCTGTCGCCCCTGTTCCCATGCCGCGCCTCGATCGAGCACAGGCAGGGATGTGCCCGCGCATGGAGCCTTGACCACCTATCCGAAGATAGAAGTAAAAGCGCATTGGTGCGCCTATTCGGGGCATCGAGAGAATAGAACCTGGCAGAGGTAGAGATGTTTCGTCCGGAGAGCGATTGGACCGGTCAGGGTAGAGCTGGCGTCCAGAATTTCTACATCGAAGCGGCGGCGAGAGTTCGCGACGCGCATGTGGATGTGCGGCATTTCGATTGGGTCCAGCCTAGCAGCGGCGTCTTTAGTCCAGAGAAACATTATCTGGATTATTCGCTCGACGGTCAGCCGCGGCGCAGCATGGTCAGCATGGGCCGCCCGGACCGGCGCGCCGCGTCGGGGGACATCCTCTACATGCCGCCGCACCGCCAATATTTCGGCGAGCCGGCGCTTCAGGAGCGGCATCTCGTCTGCGTGGCGCTTGGGGAAGAATTTCTGGAGGAATTGTTCGACGGGGAGCAGCCGCTGAACAAGGTAGAGCCGTGCGCAGACATTCAAAATATCTCCATGCGCCGACTCTTTGCGGGACTGGCTGCGGAATTGCGGACGCCCGGATTTGCCAGCCAGACGCTCGTCGAATCGATGCTCATGGGGCTTGCGGTCGAACTGGCCCGGCACATGGGTTCGCGCGAACGGGGCAGCCAGCATTCGCGTAGCCCACGCCAGGTCCAAAACATTATCGACTATGTGTTGGAAAATCTCTCCGCGCCTCTTGGCGTCGCCGATATCGCGCGCGACTGCAACATGAGCGTGCGTCATGTCGCCCGCGTTTTCAAGGAAGGGACCGGCGTCAGCCTGGGTGAATTTGTCGCGCGCAGCCGGATCGCCCTGGCAAAGGAACTGCTGCGCAGCGATGGCGCCCGCATCAAGGAAATCAGCTGGCGATGCGGCTTCAACAGCACGTCGGCCTTTTCCGCCGCTTTCCGATCCGCGACGGGTCAAACGCCCAAGGCTTTCCGGTCAACATCAGCGCAGGTCCACTGATCGGGCAAGCAGGAAAATGTCGATGAGCGGCCAAATTCTATCGCCGCACAGTCAACCGTGGACCGGCCACTATGGAGCAGATCGGCTCCAAGCTAGACGGGCTCATATGTGCAAATCGAGGCAAGATACAATGATGGGGAGGAAGATATGAGCAAGAAGGCCGTCACTCAGGGTGCGATCGGCATGGGTGCGCTCGTCGCCGCCATGGCGCAGCCCGCTTATGCGCAGCAGCCGCAATCGGGTGCGAGCGAAGGTATTCAGGATATCGTCGTCACTGCGCGCCGCACTGAAGAAAGTCTTCAGACGACACCGATCGCTGTCACGGCGCTCACCCCCGAAGCTTTGACGACGGCCAAGGTGGAAAATGTCGTCGATCTTCAGCGCACCGCGCCGGGCTTGGTCATCGGCCGCGGTTCCGCGGGCGGCGACGGCATCGTCTTCGTCGCCATCCGCGGTCAGGGCAATCTCCAGCCCATTCTCGCCAACGATCCGGCGGTCGCCACTTATATTGACGGGATCTACATCCCACGGCCCTCGACGGGCATGACCGACATTCAGGACGTGCAGCGGCTGGAGGTTCTGCGCGGGCCGCAGGGTACGCTCTTCGGCCGCAATACGACCGGCGGCGCGATCAACATCGTCACCAACGATCCAAACGACCAGCTCAGCGGCACCTTCAAGGCGGAGTTTGGCAATTACAGTACGCTAGGTGCGCAGGCCAATATCAATGTGCCGCTCGCAGAGGGGCTCGCGATCCGCCTGAGCGGCGCGATCAACGAGCGGGACGGCTATGGCGACAATCTCGCCACCCACCGCGACTTTTCCGACAACAACAGCAAATTCTTACGCGGCAAGCTTAAATATGAAGGCAATGGCTGGGACCTGACGCTTTCGGGCGACTGGAACCGCCAGTCCAACCATGGTCAGCAGATCGCGCTCTGGGCCTTCAATCCGGCGATCGTCCCCGCCGCCTTTCAGCCGGGCCTCACGGCCGGTCTGCTGACCAAGGATCATTGGTGGGGCAACACCGCGACCGGGACATCGACCCCGGCCACGATCGGTGCGCTGACTCCGGAAGCGCAGGCTCTCTACGGTGTGAAGCCATTCAATACGCTGGAAGTATATGGGTTTTCCGGTACGCTCAACGTCGAACTGGGCGGGCTGAACTTCAAGTCGATCACGGGCTATCGCCATTCGATGAACTATGGCCAGAATGATACGGACGGTACGGCCGTCCCGTTGCTGGCGACCTTTGCAGGGTCTGGATCCTATTATATTTCTCAGGAATTCCAGCTTTCCGGGAATATCACCGACAGCCTCAGCTTCATCACGGGCGCTTATGCCGGCAAGGAAAGCGGCTATGAATTCAGTCGCTCGCAGATTTTTGGCGGACTCATCCGCGATTCCAACGCCGACGTCACCAACAAGACCTTCGGTTTGTTCGCGCAGGCCTACTATGAACTGACCCCAAAGCTGCGTGCGGTCGGCGGCTTCCGTTATACTTGGGACACCCGCAACAGCGTGCTGCACAATGCACAGGTATATGGTCTGCCCTATAACGTCGCCGTGGCGGGCACGCCGACCGGCATCAACTGCACCGTCACGCCAACGAGCCCCGTGACAGCCACCACCTGCAATCAGGAGCAGAATGCCAAGTTCAACTATCCGGCCTGGAACCTGGGTCTTGACTGGCAGGCGAGCGACAATCTCTTCCTTTATGCCGCGACCCGCGGCGCGGCCAAGGCTGGCGGCTGGAACCTGCGTGCAGGCGGCCTGCCTGCCTTCTCTCCTGAAAAGGTGAAGGATGTGGAGGCCGGTCTGAAGGTCGATCTCTTCGACCGACGCTTGCGCTTCAACTCGGCGGTCTTCCATACCTGGAAGGATGACAATCAGGCGATCGTCAACAGCTTCGTGACCGGTATCGGTGTTACCCAATATATCCAGAACAACGGCAAGGTCCGTATCTGGGGCATAGAAAATGAAATCACCGCCGTGCCCTGGGAAGGCATGACGCTCAGCGTCAACGGCTCGCTGCAGGATGGCAAATATGCGAAGGGCAGCTTCAGCGAAATCCAGGTGGTGGCCGGCAGCGGCTGCACCAACAGCGCCGGGGTCGCCAACGGCTGCGTCGTCGATCTGAGCGGCTTGCCGCTGCTGCAATTGCCCAAGAAGCAGCTTAACGTCAGCGCCACGCAGAAGATTCCTGTCGGCGGCGGCACGCTCGCCGTCACTGGCGCCTATTCCTATGTCGGGGGTCAGCATTTCGATGCGGTCCGGGCGGCGGATCAGGCGTCGGCGGCGACAAAGGCGGCCTACGAGACGGAAAACCGCCTCGGCTTCGTACCTGGCTATGGCATTTTCAACGGGCGTATCGCGTTCCAGCTTGAAAATCCCAATGTCGAAGTGGCGGTCTATGGCCGTAACATCACGAACAAGAAATATCTGCTGCGCCGCTTCCCCGATCTCTATCGGACATTGGGAATCACAGCCGCCTATGTTGGCCAGCCGGCTACCTATGGCGTTGAAACAACGTTTAAATTTTGATCGATAAGCGGCTGGCGGGACAATCTGCAATCCATGCAGCTCTCTCTCGCCAGCCATCACCGGGGACGGGCGCATGATGACGAGGTTGGTAGACAGGGTAGGGATCGTCACGGGCGGCGGCGGCGGTATCGGTACCGCGGTCGCCCGACGTCTGGTCGCGGAGGGCGCGCGCGTCGTGATCGCCGACCTGTTCGAAGCTGCCGCCGTTCGCGCGGCGGAACCGCTGGGCGACAAGGCACTGCCGGTACAGTTCGATGCTGCCGATCCGCAATCGGTAAAGGCGATGGTCGATCGCACCGTAGACCATTTCGGCAGGCTGGACATATTGCACAACAACGCGGCAATGACCGATCCGGACAAAAGCCCGCAGGATACCACAGCCGTCGATATCCCGATCGGCATCTGGCGCGAAATTCTCGACGTCAATCTCACCGGCTATCTGCTCGGATGCAAATATGCCATCCCGCATATGGTCGCGGGCGGCGGCGGTTCGATCATCAACACTGCCTCCAATTCGGGCAGTGCGGGAGATCTGGCGCGGATCGCCTATGGTTCGTCGAAGGCAGCGATCATCGGACTCACCAAATATGTGGCGACCCAGCATGGGCGGCAGAATATCCGCTGCAACAGCATCGCGCCGGGTGTCGTGCTGACCGAAGCCCTCGAAAAGACCGTGCCGGGGCTCAAGGAAATCATCCAGCGGCATATACTGACGCCGGAATTCGGAACGCCGGATGATATCGCGGCGTTGGTCGCCTTCCTGGCTTCTGACGAAGCGCGCTACATCACGGGCGAAAATATCTCGATTTCGGGCGGCGGCCTCGTCCACCAACCCCATTATGCCGACCTGCTGGCCTTCATGCAGGCGAAGGACTGAGCCGTGTCCAGCGCCTGCACGTCGGAACATGGAAGGTTAATGGGCGGTTCGATGAAAATAGCGGATCGTCAGCCGGCCGTCGGCGACCTTGTAGGTTTCGAGGCTTGGCAGCGTCACGATGCCCTCCTTGGTTTGCAGGCGGTTGGCGACATAGGCGGCGCCCTCGGATCCGTTGACGATCACTTCCAGCGGTTCTGTCGTGCATTTTCCGCCATACTCCGCCCACATGTCGGCCATCGCGGCGTCGCCGTCCACGGGGGGCGATCCGACATATTCGATCGTAAACCCCTCTGGCCCCAACGCCCGGAAAAGGCGATCGAGTTCGTCGCGCTTCCCTTCATTCCACAGCCGGTAATTGTCCCGGATCGCCTGTTCCAGATCCAGCACGTCTGCCTCACTCATGTGCATCGTCTCCTGTCATTGCGGATCGTCCGCATGCTCGTCAGTCTCAGACGGACGGCCACGATCGCACCTGTCTTTGGCAGGGGTGGAATTTATCTCTTTTTGCTTCGGAGACTATGATGACCCAAGTCGCACAACAATCCCTGCCGGATCACGTGCCGCCCGAACTGGCGATGGCGCTGCCGCTCTTTTCGCGGACGGTGATCTATGACAACCCGCAGGAAGTGCTGATCCCCGCGATGCATGCGGAGCTGCCGCCGATCACCTATGTCACCAACATCTTCCCGGGCGATCAACCTGGCTGGCTGCTCAAAAATGCCGAGGATGTACAGGCGATGCTGCGCGATGCCGACAATTTCACCAAGAATGGCATGGGCAAATGGGCGCAGAATATCGGCGAGAACTGGCTAGTCATTCCGACCGAGGCCGACCCGCCAATCCACACCGGCTATCGCAAGGCGCTGAACAGTCATTTCGCACCCCAGAAGATGTTCGCGATGAAGGAACAGGTGCGCGAGCGAGCGCAGGCCTTGATCGATGCCTTCAAGGATCGCGGCCAATGCGATTTCATCGATGAGTTTTCGGAAAAATTCCCGATCTTCATCGTCCTCGATCTGCTGGGCCTTCCGCAGGAAAGAATGACGCAATTCCTTAAATGGGAAAAGGAAATGCTCCATTCCAACGACTGGCAAGTGCGCGGTAACGCCGTACGCTGCGTGAAGGATTATCTGCTGGAAGAGATTGAGGCACGCCGCCAGCAGCCGCGCGACGACTATATCAGCAAGGTGCTGACCTTCGAGGTCGATGGCCGTTTGTGGAATGATGACGAGGTGTTCGGCCATTGCTTCAATCTGTACATTGGTGGCCTCGACACGGTTACGTCCCTGCTCGGCAACATCTTCAACTATCTGGCGTCGCACCCGGACAAACAGAACGAGCTGCGCGCTGATCCATCGCTGATCGTCCTGGCAGTCGAAGAATTCCTGCGCGCCTTCGCGCCGGTTACGGCCTTCCGTATCGCAACCAAGGTCATCGAGATTCATGGGCAGAAAATAATGCCCGGCGATTATGTGGCGTTTAGTTCCCCCGTGGTGGGACGCGACCCGGCTTTCTATGAAGATCCCCAGGCGATCCGCTTCGATCGCAAGGCGCCGCACATGTCGCTGGGCAGTGGCATCCACAAATGCCTGGGGATGCACCTGGCACGGCTGGAACTGCAGATCGCGGTCGAGGAATTCGTCAAGGCCATACCGGAATTCCGGATCAAGGACGGTTTCCGGGTGCCATATTATGTAGGCAATATCCTGCATGTGCCGGACCTCCACCTGCAATGGGGCTGAATATTCCCAACGCTCTCACGCTCACCGATATGGGGAGTGAGTGCCTGAAACGGGAATCTGGAGCGGGGTCGATAGCGTCGGCCCCTGCTCTGGTGCTGTCTAGCTGTATAATATATCCTTCCGGAATGCCCGCGGGCTGAGGCCTGTCGCCTTCCGGAAGGCGGCACTGAAGGCTGCAACGCTTTGGAAGCCGCAATTGCCCGCGATGACCTTGATGAGAGCGCCATCCTGCGCCAATTCCCGTTTGGCCCGCGCAATCCGCGCATCGGCAATGTAGCTGCCGAGCGTCTTTCCGACCGTGTTCTTGAAGATCCGCGCCAGATGCCGTGAGCTGACACCGCATTCTGTCGCAAGGTCGACGATCGACAATGGTCCCGCCAGTTCCGCCTCGATCCGTTCCTGAAGACGGCGCAGGTGCCAGTCCGCCATGCGTTGATCGGTTTCAACATCGGATTTGTGTGGAATTTGAAGGTGTCGACAGAGGTCGATGACCAGTGACAACGCAATGGTCTCGACCATGATGGCGGGAGCGAAGCCGGGATGGCGCACCTCGTGTGCAAGCCGAGACATACCGTTCAGTATCCACGGTGCCTTCACATCGAAACAGGGGGGCAATGAGGAAGGTAGCGTGTCATTCTCGAAGAGTTGATCTGCTGCGTGGCTTTCAAACGTCAAACAGAAAATGCGATATTCGCTGGGTTCGCAGCGCGCCGCAAATTGGCTCCCCTTGGGCAGATAGGACACTTCGCCAAAGGGCGGCGCATGACGACGCCCGTCGGGGAACAGGCGTGAGCCGCGCGCGCGCGGGCCAAGCGAATAGTCGAGATAGTGACTGTTCGGCTCGAATATTGCGTCACAACTGCGATCCCAGGCAAAATGTCGGATGTCGGCCCGAATGCCGTTGGCAATGATGCTGTCCTCGACATGGAAATAGGCGGTTGTTAGCGGTTGGCATGGGAGAATGGTGCCAGTCGGCTGAATCTTGGATCGTTCGCTCGCCATCGCCATTGTCCGCTCCCCCTTTTCAAAGCCTACTGTCGACCCTTTTTATAAGCGATGTTATGGGGCCTCATCCAAAACAGGTCGATGCTCATCATATTGCGCAAACCGGACATCCCATCGCGAAACCGTCATCATGTTCATGACCCGACGGTCGAAAAATTCCAAAGCATCGCGAAGCGGACATTGGTTTGATCGCAGACAGGACATGGCGCGGAAGCCGGTTTTCCGGGCTCCTTGCCAATGCTAGCGGTCGATGGGGATGGGTAGAGATAGAAAAACGTCCTGCCCGTATGCAATGGCTCTGGGAGGGGATAATATGGCTTCAGAGAAATGGTTTCGGACAAGCGCCTTGGCGAGCTTGTCGGTTTTTGTCACGGCCGCTGCGCCGGCGGTGGCGGCGGATCAGACCGGTTCTGTGGGAATAGAGGACATCGTGGTCACCGCCCGGCGGACCGAGGAAAATATCCAGACGACGCCGGTCGCCGTCACCGCTCTTTCGACTGAAATGATTAAACAGGCGCAGGTCGGCGATGTGGCTGGTCTGCAGCGCACCGCGCCCAGCCTGTCGATCGCGACCGGCGCCCCGGGCGGTTCGGGTTTCGTCTATATCTCCATTCGCGGCATGCCGGCATTGAACCCGGGCGTCGCCAACGACCCTTCGGTCGCGACCTATGTTGACGGGGTCTATATTCCGCGTCCTTCGCAGGGTTCGGCCGATCTCATCGACCTCCAGCGGGTCGAGGTCCTGCGCGGCCCCCAGGGCACGTTGTTCGGTCGCAACACCACCGGCGGCGCGCTCAACATCGTCACGGTCAATCCTACGGGCGATTTCGAAGGACAGTTCCGCATTCAAGGCGGCAACTATGATTATCGCAATATCGACGCGGTGCTCAACGTACCATTGGTGGGCGATGAATTGGCGGCGCGCTTCGTCTATGATTTCGTGGATCACGACGGCTACGCCCGCAATGTGACCTCGAACAGCGAATTGAAGGACCGTAACAGCCATTATGCCCGTGCTAAATTGCGTTGGGCGCCCGCCGGCAGCAGCTGGTCCGCGACGCTCAGCGGCGACTACAATATCATCAAGGATCATGGTCAGTTCGTCGGCCTCGCTGGGGTCAATCCGGGCGCCAGCGCGGCAATCGGCGCGATCAACGCCGCAACCCCTCTTGCGGCATATCTGCACAACAACGCCCATTGGTATAATGCCTATGGCGTTCCATTCAGCACCAATCCGCCGGTCGGGTCCAATTATGGGTTTCTGACCGCAGGCAGCCGGAGTGCCTATAACAGGCTGGAAGCTTATGGCGGCAATCTCACGATAGATGGCGAAATCGGTTCTGTTACGGTGAAATCCATCTCTGCCTATCGCTACAGCAACGCAATAGGTCTGAACGAACTCGATGGTACGCCTGCTCAGATTCTGGCGGCCGAAAGTGCCTACAAGTCCGATCAATATTCCCAGGAACTTCAGTTGTCCGGAGAGCTTGGCGATCGGTTCAGTTATATTCTCGGCGGCTATTATTCGACAGAAAGCGGCCGTGAATCGTCGGTGGCGCAGACGTTCGGCTCCTTTACCCCCGCAGCCCCGGCACCCAATTTCGGTTTCAGCCTGAATTACGGCACAGTGAAGAATATCTCGGTCGGCCTGTTCGGCCAGGGCTATTACCGTCTGACCGACACGATCCGTCTTACAGGAGGCGTCCGTTGGACATGGGATAAGCGAGAGGTTGTTCTGCTGAACAGAACGAATCTGGCCGCTAATAGCTGCGCGCCTGAACTGCTCTCAAATCCGGATTTCATTGCGCCTTGCAGCCTACCGCGTTCGGTCAAATATGATTATCCCGCCTGGACGGCAGGCATCGATGTGGAGATCACCGACGGCCTGTTTGCTTATGTGAAAACGAGCGCCGCATCGAAGGCCGGCGGCTTCAACATGCGTAATGGTTCGGCCGCGACGCCGCCGTTCAAGCCGGAGAAGGTCAGGGACGTTGAACTCGGCGTCAAGTTCAGTACATCGGATAACCGTTTGCGTATCAATGCCGCGGCTTTCCATTCCTGGCAGTCTGAGGTGCAGCGCAATGCTTCCGACTGCATCACTCCACCGGGTGCGCTCGCTTGTACAACCACGCAATTCCTCCGCAACTCGGGTGACGCGCGTGTCTATGGCGGCGAACTCGAAATAAGCGCTGTTCCTTGGGGAGGAATGCTGGTCTCCGGCAATCTTGCCTTGCTCGACGGCAAATATGTCGCCGGTACCTTCGTTGAGCAGCAGCAGTTCGTTCCCGTCGCCGGCGCCAATGTGTCCGATTGCGCCGCTGGCACCGCTGTGGGTTCAGTCCGCTGTTCGGTCGTCCGCAGCGGCGAGGCTCTGCCGCAGATGCCCAAAAAGCAGTTCGGCATCTCGGTGACCCAGAAACTCGTCACTTCGGTCGGGGAACTCTCGATCCACGCGAACTACGCCTATATCGGTCGACAGAATTTCGGTCTGTTCACCGCCGATCCGCGTCGTCCGCAGGCTTATCGTGATGCGGTCGCCATCGCCAACCGGATCAACACCATTTCGGGATACGGGCTCTTTAATGGGCGTATCGCCCTGCAGATCGAAGATCCCAATCTTGAGTTGTCGGTATTCGGCCGCAACATCGGCGGCAAGAAATATGTGACCCGCGCATTCGCCGATCAGTTGCCGACACTGGGCACGGCGATCGACTATATTGGCGATCCCTTCACATGGGGCATCGGCGCCACCTTTCGTTTCGGGCCGAAAAGCTAGGCGTGACCTGTCGGCCTTGGCGCTCCCGCAATAGTTTGGCGGTCAGGCGGACCCCGTCGGGGATTTACGAAAGACGTTCGGAGTGATTAGCTCATTCGCGAACTTGGACGAAGCCTGAGGGATATTTCATGACAGATAGTATCAGGAAAATTGGGTTCATCGGCCTCGGCAGCATGGGCGGCGATCAGGCGCGGGAGTTGGCCAAATTGCCGCTCGACCTGACTGTTTACGATGTGTTTCCCGATGCGCTGGCGAAATTCGAGGGCCGCGCGAAGCTCGCCGCCTCCATAGCGGAGGTAGGCGAGGACGCCGACGCCGTCGGGATTTGTGTCCGGGACGACACGCAGGTGCTGGAATGTGTTGATGCGCTGCTGCCTGTAATGAAGCGGGGGGCGAGCCTGCTCATCCACAGCACGATCAAGCCCAAAACTGCACAGCAGATAGCCGAACGAGCTGCCACCGTGGGTGTCGATGTCATCGATGCGCCAGTTACGCGCACTGAAATGACCAAGAACGGCCCGTTCGTCTTTTGCATGACGGGTGGCGATGAAGCCGTCGCCGCGCGCGTCCAGATTGTACTGGACGCCTTTTCGACGAACACGATGCATATCGGCCCGCTCGGATCGGCGATGGCCCTCAAGATCTGCAACAATCTCGTATCTTGGTGTGGTATCATGCTAGGTGTCGAAGTCGCCAATGTGGCGGAGGCGTCCGGCGTGCCGATGGACAAGCTGCTGACCGTGATGAAGCGCAACGGCAATCTCACCCCGCCCATGGCGGGTTTCATCGATTTTCGCAATAATCCGGGAGACGCCGCCCGTCGCGCCTTTTTCGCCAGCCAGGCCGGCATCGGCGAAAAGGACCTTGCGCTGGCCGAAGAGCTGGCGGCTGGTGCCGATGCCCCGTCGCCAATCACCAGCCATACCAAGACACTGATCAAGAAAACGCTGCTCGCAATCTGTGAGAGCTAGATTGTCAAAAATTCGCAGAAAATAAGGTTTCGAGGACAAAGCTTTACGGGCGCGATTTTGTATTGATTATCCCACTACCCGCGACCTATCCTTTCTGATCCCAGGGCGAACTTGTAGTTGTGGTTATGCCGTCCAAGATTAAGGGGGTGCCTTCTCGAAGGGAAGAGCGTCAGTCCGATCGACGGCAGTTCATCATTGCCGTGGCTCGCCGATCCTTTCTGCAGGATGGCTATGCCCGGACTACCATGTCAGGAATAGCTGCAACGCTCGGTGGCTCAAAGAGCACCTTGTGGCGTTATTTTCCTTCGAAAGAAGAGCTGTTTACCGCCGTCCTGGACCAAGCAACCTCCGAGTATCACAAACGGCTTTGCTTGATACTTGATCCCTCTGAGGATGTCGCCACGGCGGTCGAACGCTTTTGCTTTAATTTCCTGAAAACGGTAACGTCGGCAGATGCCTTATCCTTATACCGATTGGTCGTAGGCGAGGGAGCCCGATTTCCGGAGATTGGTCAAATTTATCATGCCCGAGTACAGTCAGTTACCAACAAGATACTCGCCCATTATTTCGCCAAAGCCATGAGCTGTGGTTCATTACGCGAAGGCAACCCGCTAAGATTAGCCCAGGCATTGAGAGGTCTTTGCATATCAAAAGTCGAGGATTTCTTGCTGTCTGGGGCAACCGAAATCTATCGCGCTGAAGTTATTGATTCCGATGTGAATGAGGTACGGGATATTTTCCTCCGTGCCTTTGCTCGTAACTAATCGGCCTTCATCACCCTCATGCTCAATTACTTCACTCCTGTATAAGGTCCATTTGTTGGCCATGCTGTACTTACTGAATGGAGAAGAGTGAAGCATAATGAAAAAAAGCATTAAAGCCAGTCACGTGGTGATAGGGGTATCCATTGGGGTACCGTCGGCAAGGAGATGAATAATATGTAATAGTTTTAAATGGTTATTTGTTATTTTAAGGAGATGCCGGGCCCACCAATTTCTTCACACCGTCGATCTGCTTGGCCGGACATATCTTGCGCGAACGTGCAGGGTTCATGACGCCTGCCGTCCGATCCGGCAAAGCGCTTGGCGGTTATAGTTTGTGCAATGCAAAAATTTTGCTTGCGACTCGGATAAATCGGTGACAGCTTTCCATCCGTCGAAGCAGGGGCGCTTCGGCACATAGGTTGGGCCTGCCGATGACGGTCAGGGTTCAGCTTCGGTTGATGAAAAGACCGACATGGCAATGACGCCGCCTGGACAAGGTCCGATGACCTTCGTTCCGGCGGCTTTTTTATTGGGTTTTCGCTGGCGGCATGGATGCTGCCGGGCGGCTTTCGGCATCGATTTTCGTGCGCTGGATCGCTTCCGGCGATGGCCGGTTGCGCGCTGCTTCCGGCGGTCACGGGCAACAAGGAAAGGACATCAGGGAATGGCAGAGGGGGATAATCAGCATGGCGTCAGCCGGCGCGGGCTGCTGAAGAGGAGCGGTACGGCGGCGCTGCTCGCTGCGGTGCAGCAGGCATTTCCATCGGGGGCGTTCGCGGCGGGTGCGGGGCCGGAAGTCACGGGCGCCAAGCTGGGCTTCATCGCGCTGACCGATGCGGCGCCGCTGATCATCGCCAGGGAACTGGGCTTCTTCGCCAAATATGGCATGCCCGACGTGCAGGTGGCGAAGCAGGCGAGCTGGGGCGCGACCCGCGACAATCTGGTGCTGGGAAGCGCGGGCGGCGGCATCGACGGAGCGCATATCCTGACGCCCATGCCCTATCTGCTGACGCTGGGCGCGATCGGCAAGGCGACGCCGATGAGCATCCTCGCCCGCCTCAATGTCAACGGCCAGGCGATCTCCGTATCCAAGGAATATCTGGGGGCCAGGGCGGACCTCAACGCCGGAAAGATGAAAGGCGTGATCGCCCAGCGCAAGGCGGCCGGCAAGAAGATCTCCATGGCGATGACTTTCCCCGGCGGCACGCATGACATGTGGTTGCGCTACTGGCTGGCGGCCGGCGGGATCGATCCGGATAAGGATGTCGAACTGATCACCGTGCCGCCGCCGCAGATGGTGGCGAACATGAAGGCCGACACGATGGACGCCTTCTGCGTGGGCGAGCCGTGGAACGACCAGCTCGTCGCGCAGCAACTGGGCTACACCGCCGTTTCGACCGGCCAGATGTGGATGAACCACCCCGAAAAGAGCTTCGCCATGCGGTCCGACTGGGTGGCGAAATATCCCAGGGCGGCGCTGGCGATCACGGCGGCGATCATCGAGGCGCAGCGATGGGCGGACAATCCGGGCAATATCGCGCGACTGGCCGGGACGATTGCGGGGCGCGATTATCTGAAGTGCCCGATCACCGACATTGCCGACCGCCTGCAGGGCAATTTCACCATGGGCGACGGACGGAAATTCCCGAACGCGGCGTTCAGGATGAAGTTTTTCGCGGGTTACGCCTCCTTCCCCTACAAGAGCCACGATCTCTGGTTCCTCACGGAGAACCAGCGCTGGGGCAAGCTGCCCATGTCGTTGGATAGCAAGGGCGTGATCGCGAAGGTCAACCGGTCCGACATCTGGCGCAAGGCCGCCGCGATGCTGGGCGGCAAGGGTCCGGCCAGCGACAGCCGCGGCGTCGAGAAATTCTTCGACGGCAAGACCTTCGATCCCGCCAACCCCAAGGCCTATCTCGCCAGCCTGGCGATCAAGCGCGTATGATGAAGGAGATCAGCATGGCATCGCCATCGCCCGGCAGGATGAGTGGGCCGTCGGCTTCCACCGGCGGGGCCAGCACCGAATTGGGGGTCATCCTGCCCTATCCCGAGCAAGCCATCGCCCGCCGCAGTTTCGAGCCGGTGGCAGCGCCCGTGCATCCGCTGATCCGCGTAGCGCGATCCGTGGCGGCCAGCATGCTGCCGACCATGGTGATGATCGCGGGGCTGCTGGCCTTCTGGCAGTTGCTCTGCGGATCGCCGAGCGCGACTTTCCCCAGTCCGCTCGCCGTCTGGCAGGAAAGCCATGACGTCATCATACATCCGTTCAAGGGCGTGGAGATCGGCCTCACCCATTTCAGCATCCAGGACGGCGGCGACGTCGGCATTGCCGGCCATGTGCTGACCAGCCTCAGCCGCGTGCTGATCGGCTACAGCATCGCGGCGGTGATCGGCGTGGCGCTGGGCATCCTGATCGGGCAGAGCGTCTTCGCCTTCCGCGCGCTCGACCCGCTGTTCCAGGTGCTGCGCACCGTGCCGCCGCTGGCATGGCTGCCGATCAGCCTCGCCATCTTCCAGCAGGCGCAGCCCTCCGCCATCTTCCTGATCTTCATCACGGCGATCTGGCCGATCATATTGAATACGGCGGCAGGGGTGCAGACCATTCCGGCCGCCTATCGCAACGTCGCCAAGGTGCTGGCGCTCAATCCGATCGAATATTTCGTGCGCATCATGCTGCCCGCCACCGTGCCGCACATGTTCACCGGTCTTCGCATCGGCGTCGGCATGAGCTGGCTGGCCATCGTCGCGGCCGAGATGGTGCAGGGCGGCACCGGCGTCGGCTTCTTCATCTGGGACAGCTACAACAGTTCGCTGCTGACCGACACCATCGTCGCGCTGATCTGGATCGGCATGGTGGGCTTCGCGCTGGACCGCATCGTCGCCTTTGCGGGCCGCATCATCGGCCGCGCAGGCTGACAGGGGAGAGCATTTTCATGAAACAGCGCAGCTATCTCGCGCTTGAGGGCGTCACCGTCGAATTTCCGACCAGGGCAGGGCGCTTCTGCGCGCTCGACGGGATCGATCTGGAGGTTGAAAAGGGCCAGTTCGTGGCGCTGATCGGCCATTCAGGCTGCGGCAAGTCGACGCTGCTCAATGCCGTCGCCGGGCTGGTCGAGCCGACGCGGGGCGCGATCTTCCTCGACGGCGAACTGGTCGACGCGCCGGGGCCGGACCGGGCGGTCGTCTTTCAGGACCATAGCCTGCTGCCCTGGCTGACGGTCGAGGAGAATGTGCGTCTGGCCGTCGACAAGACGGCGGGCGGCAGGAACAGGGCCGAACGCAGGGACTGGGTCATGCACAATCTGGAACTGGTCCAGATGGCCCATGCTGCGGGCAAGCGGCCGGGCGAACTGTCGGGCGGCATGAAGCAGCGCGTCGGCATCGCCCGCGCCATCGCCATGAACCCACGCGTCCTGCTGATGGACGAACCTTTCGGCGCGCTCGACGCGCTGACACGGGCGGCGCTTCAGGACGTGGTCATGGATTTGCAGGCGCGGCTGAACAACACCGTGCTGATGATCACCCATGATGTCGACGAAGCGGTGCTGCTGGCTGACCGGGTCGTCATGATGACCAACGGCCCGGCGGCGCGGATCGGGGAGGACCTTGCCGTGGCGCTGGCCCGTCCCCGGAACCGGCTGGAGGCTATCGACACGGCCCAATATGCCGAAGCGCGTTCCGCCGTCATCCACTTCCTGCACGAGCGCTACCGCAATCCGGCGACGCTTGCCGCCTGAAATCCGGTTTGGAGAGGATGCCCTGAACAGGCCCGGAAAGGCCATCGGGAGCAAATGAAGGGGGATTTATGAAGAAGGTTTCTTTCCTGTTTTCGGCGTCGGCCCCAATAATGGGACTGTCCGCGATCGCGGCGCCGGCGCTGGCGCAGGATGTCGTTTTCAAGCCGATCGTGGAGGCCCGCCTGCGGTACGAAACGGTCGATCAGGCGGGCCCGGCGCCGCTCAGCAGCAGCCGCGATGCCCATTCCGTGACGATGCGGCTGCGCGCGGGCGGGGAGGTTTCGAAGGGTCCCTGGGCCTTCCTGGCCGAAGCCGAAGGCACGCTGGCGATCGATGAGGACTATAATAGCGGCGTCAACGGAAAGACGCTCTATCCCATCGTGGCCGATCCGGAGACGGTCGAGGCCAACCGGGTGCAGATCCAGTACCGCACAAAGCCACTGGTCGTGACCATGGGCCGTCAGCGGATCAACCTGGACGATCAGCGTTTCGTCGGCTCCGTCGCCTGGCGGCAGAATGAGCAGACCTTCGATGCCGTGCGCATCGAATATATGGGGATCAAGAACCTGAAGGTCGACCTCAGCTACGCGATAGCGGCGCGGACGATCTGGGGCATGGACGGCGGCAAGTTCGGTTCGGCCAACCGGCCGACGGACATCAAGGGCGACGATGTCTTCGCCAACATCTCCTACAAGACCAAGCTCGGGACTCTGACCGGCTTCGCCTATCTGGTGGACGAGGATGAGGCGGTGGCCGCGCTGAGGCGCAACAGCAGCCAGACCTATGGCGTGCGCTTCACCGGTGCGCAGCCGCTGGCGAAGAAGGTGAAGCTCAGCTACCTCGCCAGCTATGCGCGGCAGAGCGACCATGCGACCAATCCTGTCGATTATTCGGCGGATTTCGTCACGGCGGAACTGGGGCTGGACATTGCCGCCTTCAAGCTGACGGCGGGCTATGAATTGCTGGGATCGGATGCGGGCGCGACCGGCATTGCGGGCGGTTTCGCCTTCCAGACGCCCTTTGCCACGCTGCACAAGTTCAACGGTTGGGCCGACAAGTTCCTGACCACGCCCGGTACCGGCATTCAGGATTATTATGCCGGCGTTGCCTATACCGTGCCTAAGGTGGGCAAGGCCGGACCGCTGGTCGCTTCCTTCATCTACCACCGGTTCAGCAGCGACCGGCTGTCGATCCATTATGGCGACGAATATGATGCGCAGGTGACGCTGAAGCTGAACAGGCATCTGAGCGCGCTCGTCAAATATGCGGATTATGATCGCAAGGGGATCGCCAGCTACACCGGCGACGCCGACACCAGGAAGTTCTGGGCACAGATCGACTACGCGCTCTGACATTTGCCTGCGGCTCCAGGGCCGCCGTGGCGGGCCATCGCTGCCGGATCAAAGGACCGGCGGCGGTGGCCTTCACCTGTTGCCAACGCCTGTCGCCACCGCCCGCTGCCGGGTTGCTCCCGGCCGCTTTGGCAAGGGCGCGGCATCGGCGGAACCTCCTGGCTTCCCTGCTCGTTGAGCCTGCGAAAGCAATAGCAGGCGATGGAGGATCGACAGGATGGGCAAGGGCATTTTGCTGTGGTTGCTGGGCGTGCCCATTCCCATCATCATTATCCTGTGGCTGCTGTTTCGCTGAACAGGCCGTCGCTCGGCCTGCCGGAAGAGCCCGGTATCCAGGGTAATGGTCGGGGAGACAGGATTCGAACCTGCGACATCCTGCTCCCAAAGCAGGCGCGCTACCAGACTGCGCTACTCCCCGGCGCTCGCGGGCCTTAGCGGCGAAGCAGGCCGCACGTCAATCGCGCTTTTGGCCCCAATCCCGCCCGCATAGAAAAAGGGCGGATCGTACCAAGACGATCCGCCCTTTCGAAAATCTCGCTGGAGCGAAGATTATTCGGCGTTCGCGGCGTTGCCGGCGACGTTCGCAGCGTTGGCGGCGTTGTCGGCAGCGTTCGCGGCGTTGTCGGCAGCGTTGGTGGCGTTTTCGACAACGTTCTCAACAACAGCGTTCGAAGCGTTCGCGGTCTCGTTGGCCGGCTTCTCACCGCAAGCGGCGAGGGCCATCAGGCCGGCCGAAGCGAAAACAACAGCGATCTTCTTCATTGTGTACGGCTCCCATAGCATTTTGCCGCGTCGTCACACCAAAATCGTGACTTACGCGAGCGACCCGCATTAACGTGTGCGCTGCACAAATCAATGCTTTTCTGCGTCGGTGAAGCGACAGAATCACGCGACAGGGTGTTGTCTACAATAAAAGTTCAGTTAACGCCTAGCGATTCCGGCGCATTTGCGATTTCGAAAAGTGCAACTGCCCAGGCGGCGACATTCTGGCGAAGCTGCGCGGAATCGATCTTGTCCAGCGTGTCGTCCGGCGTGTGATGAATGTCGAAATACCGGGTGCCGTCCTGCTGGAGATCGATCACCGGAACGCCGGCCTTCACCAGCGGTTCGATGTCGGAACCTCCGCCCGCTGGCAATCGGCTGGCCCCGATGCCGAGCGGCGCCAGCCCGGCCACGACCCGCCGGGCAAGCGCATCATGGCCCTGCGGCAGCTTGAAATCCACCCGCCAGACGCGATCTGCCCCGAAGTCCGATTCCATCGCCATGGCATGTGCTTCCCTGCCATGGGCGTCGTAATAGGCGCGGCCGCCATTGCCGCCCACTTCCTCCGCACCGGCCATCAGCACGCGGATGGTGCGGCGGAGCGGCCCGGCCTTGGCCGCCTGAAGCGCCGCAGCGGCCACGATGCCGCAGCCTGCGCCATCGTCTATCGCCCCCGTGCCCTGATCCCAGCTATCGAGATGGCATGCGGCGACGACCACGCCCGCCTTGGGATCGCTGCCGGGGATTTCGGCCAGGACATTGCCCGAGGGCTGGTCCTTCAGCATCTTCGAACTGAGTGTGAGGTGAAGCCGCACCGGCTGCCCGCGGGAAACAATCCGGACAAGCTGTTCGGCATCGGGCACGCTGAGCGCGGCGGCGGGAATGGGTTTCACGCCATCCGCCCACATCTGGACGCCTGTATGGGGCTGGCGATGATTGTCGGTGCCGATCGAGCGGATCAGGATGGCGATGGCGCCCTTTTTAGAGGCGATGCTGGGACCCTGGCGGCGGGTCGCGCCGAAATAGCCATAGGAACTGCCGTCCTGCGTCGCGTGCATGGCATGGCTGACAAAGGCGATCCTGCCCTTCAGGCTGCCTTCGGGCGCGGCCTCCAGATCGGCCAGCGTGGGGAAATAGACGACCTCTCCCTCGATCCCCTTGTCCGGGGTGGCGGCGCTGTTGCCGAGGGCGGCGAGAACCAGGGTCTGCGGGAAGGGGGCGATCACGCGGGCCTCGTCATGGCCGCGCAGCCATACGGGCATGGTGTAGGGTTCGGCCCGGACGTTGGAGAAGCCAAGGCTCCTGAGCTTCGCCACGGCCCAATCGCGGGCCCGCGCTTCCTGCGGGGTGCCGGCGGGGCGGGGGCCGACCTCGGTGGTCAGGCCTTCGGTGAAGTCCATCGCGACCTCGTCCGTCAGGGCCGACGCGCGAATCGCCTCCAGCCCGGCCGGCGCCGCGGCAAGAGGAAGGACGGGGGTGGATATGCTGCCGAGGAAAAGGGCGGCAAGCGTGCCCGATCGGATTTTCTGCATGGATCAGGGCTTAGCGGGACATCCCCCATTTGCCAACGCGTTCCGCCTCCGCTAACCCGGCGCCAATTTCCAACGATTGTCCTTTCGGAGCTGCTTCAAGCCATGTCCGCCTCCTCCCAATACGCCTTCGTCATGAAGAGCATGACCAAGAGCTTTCCCGGCGCCGCCAAGCCGGTGCTCAACCAGATCAACCTGCAATTCTATCGCGGCGCGAAGATCGGCATCGTCGGCCCCAACGGCGCGGGCAAGTCGACCCTGATGAAGATCATGGCCGGCATCGACACGGATTTCAGCGGCGAGGCGTGGCCGGGCGAGAATATCTCGGTCGGCTACCTGCCGCAGGAGCCTCAACTCGACCCGAACAAGACGGTCTTGGAAAACGTCAAGGACGGCGCGCGGGAGATCGCGGACAAGCTGGACCGCTTCAACGAGATCAGCATGATCATGGCCGATCCGCCGGAGGACGTCGATTTCGACGCGCTGATGGAGGAAATGGGCACGTTGCAGGAGCAGATCGACGCCGTGGACGGCTGGACGCTCGACAACCAGCTTGAGATCGCGATGGAAGCGCTGCGCTGCCCGCCTTCGGACTGGCCGGTCGACAGCCTGTCGGGCGGTGAGAAGCGCCGCATCGCGCTCACCCGCCTGCTGATCCAGAAGCCGGACATCCTGCTGCTCGACGAACCGACCAACCATCTGGATGCCGAGAGCGTCGAATGGCTGGAAAACCACCTGAAGGAATATGCGGGCGCGGTGCTGATGATCACTCACGACCGCTATTTCCTCGACAATGTGGTCGGTTGGATTCTCGAACTCGATCGCGGCAAATATTTCCCTTATGAGGGCAACTACTCCACCTATCTGGAGAAGAAGTCCAAGCGTCTGGAGCAGGAAGACCGGGAGGCGACCGGCCGACAAAAGGCGATCAACGATGAACTGGAATGGATCAGGGCCGGCACGAAGGGCCGCCAGACCAAGTCCAAGGCGCGCATCAAGAAGTTCGAGGAACTGGTCGCCAGCCAGGAGAACCGTACCCCCGGCAAGGCGCAGATCGTCATCCAGGTGCCCGAGCGTCTGGGTGGCAAGGTGATCGAGGCGAAGAATATCTCGAAGGCTTATGGCGACAAGCTGCTGTTCGAGAATCTCTCCTTCATGCTGCCGCCGGGCGGCATCGTTGGCGTGATCGGGCCGAACGGCGCGGGCAAGTCCACCCTTTTCAAGATCATCACCGGGCAGGAGCAGCCTGATTCGGGTGAGATCGACATCGGTTCGACGGTCCGCCTCGGCTATGTCGACCAGAGCCGCGATCATCTCGACCCGTCGAAGAATGTGTGGGAAGAGGTCTCCGACGGCCTCGATTATGTGAAGGTCAACGGCCACGACATGTCGACGCGCGCCTATGTGGGCGCCTTCAACTTCAAGGGGCAGGACCAGCAGAAGAATGTCGGCAAGCTGTCCGGCGGTGAGCGCAACCGCGTGCACATCGCCAAGATGCTGAAGAAGGGCGGCAACGTGCTGCTGCTCGACGAACCGACCAACGACCTTGACGTCGAAACGTTGGCGGCGCTGGAAGAGGCGATCGAGAATTTCGCGGGCTGCGCCGTGGTCATCAGCCACGACCGCTTCTTCCTCGACCGTCTGGCGACTCACATTCTGGCGTTCGAAGGCGACAGCCATGTCGAATGGTTCGAGGGCAATTTCGAAATGTATGAGGAGGACAAGCGGCGCCGTCTGGGCGATGCGGCGGATCGTCCGACACGGCTTGCCTACAAGAAGCTGACGCGCTGAGCCCGGCGATGCAGCGCGAATATGGCCAAGGAATTGCAATCATTGCAACGATGGGCATGTTTTTCGCACTTGCAAAATGACGTGCTGCACTGCACATAGGAGGGGCCTTTCAGGCATCCTCTCCTAAAACTTTCAGGCCGGTCCTTCGGGATCGGCCTTTTTTTTGGTGTAAAGCGCCTCGATAGAGGCTGCTCGCCCGTGTGGGCGATCTTCCGACACCGCCGCGATCCCTTCCGCGATGTTCCCCGACAATGATTTCACCGCAAAGCATGATTCTTTCCATCTCGGTGCTTCACCCTGCATCTGACTTGGGTTAGTCCCCTCAGAACCAAGGACGGGGGCAGACATTCGGCGATGAGGGCGAAGCAGGTTTAATGGCGTTGACCCCTCTTGCTGCCGTGATTCTGGGCGTCGTCCTGGCCCTCTGGCTCGGTGCGGCGGTCTGGGCGCTGTCGAGCGGCCAGCGCCGGCGCCGCGAAGGCATGCAGGCGCAGGGAAAGCTCGACCGGCTGTCGGTCCTGCTCGCCTCCGCGCCGGCGGCGCCCATCGTCATTCATCCCGACGGGCGGCTGGAGGCGGCAGACCGCCTCGCCAAATGGCTGGGCAAGGATCGGGTGCCGACTTTCGTGTCCGAACTGACCGCGCCCGACGGCGGCCTGGAACCCGATGATGCCGCCGCGCTGGCTCGGGAGATCGAGGCGGCCCAGCGCGCGGGGCGCAGCTTCGCGCTGCCGGTGCGGGGCGTCGATTCGTCTCGCCTGCTGCTGGTTCGGGGCGCGCCCGCCGGGCCGGTGCTGGCCGAAAGCGGCGGCGTTGTCCTCTGGATATTCGACGCGACCGACAGCCAGTCGGAAATCCAGACCCTGAAGGGCAGGGTGGAACAGCTTCGGGAAGCGCTGGAAGCGCTGGCAGGCCTGGTGGAAGCGGCGCCCTTTCCCATGTGGCACCGAACGGCGGACATGCGGCTCAGCCTGGTCAACACGGCCTATGTCCGTGCTGTGGACGGAGAGAACGCTCGAGAGGTCATCGCCAACGGCACCGAACTGGTCGAGACGGTCGGCGGATTGACGCCGCAGGCGGCTGCCGCGCAGACCCTTGCCGACGGCGCGCCGGTGGAGCGCATGGTTCCCGCGACCATCGACGGCGAGAGGCGGACCATGCGCGTGGTCGATGTTCCCCTCGGCGGGGCAGGCGTCGCCGGTTTCGCCATGGACCAGAATGAGCTGGAACAGGCGCGCGTCGAACATCGGCGGCTGGAGGCGGCGCAGCGTGACCTGCTGGATCGCCTGTCCGCGGGCGTGGCGCGTTTCGGGTCGGACCGGGCGCTGCGCTTCTGGAACCAGCCCTTCATGAGCCTGTTCGGGCTGGATCAGGAGCGGCTGGCCGACAATCCGCCGTTCGAGCGGGTTCTGGACCAGATGCGTGAAGCACGAAGATTGCCCGAGAACAGGGATTTTCCGGCGTGGCGCGCGGAACGGCGCGACTGGTTCCTCTCGCCCGACCCGCGGGAGGAAAATTGGCTGCTGGCGGACGGCACCCATTTGCGCGTCTATGCGCAGCCGCTGCCCGACGGCGGGCTGCTGCTGATCTTCGAGGACCGGACGGAGCAGGTCCAGTTGTCCAGCGCCCGCGACACCCTGCTCCGCGTCCGTACCGCGACCTTCGACAATCTGTTCGAATCGATCGGCGTCTTTTCCTCGGACGGACGCCTGCACCTTTGGAACAGCCGTTTCCGGTCGATCTGGGACGTGCCGGAGGATTTGCTGGCCAGGCATCCCCGGATCGACGAACTGATGCGCGCCGTCCAGTCGCGCCTCGCCAAGCCGCAGCAGGCGAACCTCGTCCGCGAACTGGTGCGCGCCGCCACGGTGGAGCGCAAGCAGCGCGTCGGCCATGTCGGCTTTGCGGACGGACGCATCTTCGAATTCGCGGCGATCCCGCTGCCCGACGGCAATGCGCTGTTCACCATGCTCGACGTCACGGACAGCCGCCGCGTGGAACAGGTGCTGCGCGACCGCAACGACGCGCTGGAGCAGGCCGACAAGGTGAAGACCGCCTTCGTCACCAATATGAGCTACGAACTGCGCACGCCGCTCACCACCATCGCCGGTTTCGCGGAGATGATGAGCGCGGGCTATGCGGGCGAACTGAGCACTTCCGCCCGGGAATATGTCGACGGCATCCTGCAAAGCACCAACCGCCTTTCCATGCTGATCGACAATGTGCTGGACCTGACGCAGGGCGAGGCGGGGATGCTACCCATCGAAAAGGCAGATGTCGATCTGGCGGCGGAAGCGCGGGACGCCGTGGCGCGGATCAAGGCGGACGCGACGGGCAAGGGGATCGACCTTGCCATGTCGCTCCAATCGAGCCTTGGCACGGTGCAGGGCGACAAGCGGCGGATCGGTCAGGCGCTGGATCATCTGCTGGAAAATGCCGTGCGCTATTGCAACCGGGGCGGCCGGGTGCTGCTGCACGGCGATGGGACGAGCGACTCCGCACGCCTCGTCGTATCGGACAATGGCCCGGGCATCAGCGCCAGGCGACAGGCGACGATCTTCGACGCGTCTTCCCGGACCGAGCAGGCGCGCAACGGCAGCAAGGCAGGCATCGGCCTGCCACTCGCCAGACAATTGGCGCAGGCGCATGGCGGGACGCTGGAACTGGTGTCGGAGCCGGGGCAGGGGACCATGGTCGTGATCGAGCTGCCCCGTGGCTGAGGATGAGATCGTGCTGGCCGGGGAGGCCGACATGCTGGCATTCGGGCATCGGCTGGCCGCGCTGGCCCGCATCGGCGACGTCATTGCGCTGGAAGGCGGGCTGGGCGCGGGCAAGACGACGCTTGCCCGTGGGATATTGGAAGGACTGGGGCTTGAGGAGGAAGCGCCAAGCCCCAGCTTCGCCATCGTCCAGCCCTATGACATTCCCGATGTGAAGCTGCCCGTCGCCCATGTCGATCTCTACCGGCTCGACGGGCCTGAAGAGGCTGGGGAACTGGCGCTCGACGACTATCTGACGGACAGTCTGCTGATCGTCGAATGGCCCGACCGGATGGGCGAGGGCGCATGGCCGGATGCCCTGCGCTTCCACATCGCGATGGAACCCGACGGCGCTCGGCGCTTGACAGCGGACGTGCCGGACGCTTGGACGGAGCGATGGTCACAGATATGATCCCGCCCGCCGCCGCACCCGCCTTTCTCGCGCAGGCGGGATGGGGGCAGGCCGCCATCGTGCCGCTCGCCGGCGATGCATCCTTCCGGCGTTATTTCCGGGTGATCGACGGGCCCCGCCGCGCCGTGCTGATGGACGCGCCCCCGCCGCATGAGGACCCGAGGCCCTTTATCGCCATTGCCGAGCATCTGACGGAGAATGGTTTTGCCGCGCCCCGGATATTGGCGCGCGATCTGGAGGAAGGGCTGGTCCTGATCGAGGATTTCGGCGATCTGCGCGTCAAGGAGCATGTCGACGACGTGCCGGACTCCGAAGGGGATGTGTATCGCCGCGCCGTGGACCTGCTGGCGGCGCTGCATCGCCTGCCGGCGGCCGACGTGCCGCCCTATGACCGCGCCGTCTATCAGCGGGAAGCGGGATTGCTGACCGAATGGTATTGTCCCGCCATTGGCCTGCCGGTGGATGAGGCGGGCTATGTCGCGGCATGGGACGCCGTGCTGCCGATGGTCGAGCGGTCGTCCAGCCCGGTCGTCACGGTGCTGCGCGATTATCATGCGGAAAATATCATGCTGATCGACCGGGCGGCGTCGCATGGCCTGGGCCTGCTCGACTTCCAGGATGCGCTGGCGGGGCATCCGGCCTATGACCTCGTCTCGCTGCTGCAGGATGCGCGCCGGGACGTGCCGCCCGCGCTGGAGGCGGCGATGCTCGACCATTATCGCGCCATCGCCCATCCCCCGGCTGACTTCGACGCCGCCTATGCCGTGCTGGGCGCGCAGCGCAACGCGAAGATCATCGGCATCTTCACCCGCCTGTGGAAGCGCGACGGAAAGCCGCGTTACCTCTCGTATCTGCCCCGCATGTGGGACTTGCTGGAACGCGACCTCGCCCACCCGGCGCTGGCGCCCGTGGGGGCATGGTTCGCGGCCAATATCCCTGCCGGGAAGCGGCACCACGCGCTAGAGGATTACGCCCCGGCATGATCGACACCGCGATGCTGATGGCGGCTGGACTGGGCAAGCGCATGCGGCCGTTGACGGCCACCCGCCCCAAGCCGCTGGTCAAGGTGGCCGGCAAGCCGCTGATGGACCATGCGCTGGACCGGCTGGCGGCTGGCGGCATCCGGAAGGTGGTCGTCAATGTCCACTATCTGGCGGACACAGTCGAGGCGCATCTGGCCGCGCATAATGAAGGCATGCAGATCGCGATTTCGGACGAACGCAGGAAGCTGCTGGAAACGGGCGGCGGGCTGATCCACGCCAGGGAGCAGTTGGGCGACGCGCCCTTCTTCTGCGCCAACAGCGATAATCTGTGGATCGATGGCCCGCAGGAAACGCTGGGCATGATGCGCAGGATCTGGAACCCGGACCGGATGGACGCGCTGCTGCTGCTGGTGCCGCTCGCACGCGCCCATTGCCATCGGGGGCCGGGCGATTTTCACATGGACGCGAACGGACGGCTGACACGGCGCAAGACCGCCCATGTCGCGCCGTTCGTCTTCACCGGCGTCCAGATCATGTCGCCCGCGCTGCTGGTCAATCCCCCGTCGGATGTCTTTTCCACCAATGTCTTCTGGAACCGGGCGATAGAAACGGGCCGTCTCTACGGCGTCTCGCATCAGGGGCTTTGGTTCGATGTCGGCACGCCGCAGGCCATTCCGGTCGTGGAGTCGATGTTGGCCCATGGGTGAACGCACCCGCCCGGCGCTGTTCAACATACCCGCGCACCGCGCCTTTTCCGACGCGCTGGTGACGGGCATCCTCGCCCGGCATGGCGATGATCCGATGCGGCTGGCGCAGGGCATGATCCTGCTGCCCAACAACCGCGCCATCCGGTCGGTCAGCGATGCCTTCGTCCGAAAATCGGGCGGCGGCCTGCTGTTGCCGCGCCTCGTCGCGCTGGGCGATCCCGATCTGGGCGAACAGGTGGGCGGCGCGCTCGATCCGTTGGGGGAGGATGACCCCATGGCGCCCGCCATCGCGCCGATGCGCCGCCAGATGATCCTGGCGCGCATGGTGCAACAGGCATCGGCGCACCCCGTCGATGCGGGCCAGGCGTTGAAGCTGGCCCAGGCGCTGGGCGCGGTCCTCGACCAGATGCAGGTGGAGCGCGTTCCCATGCGCGCGCTGGCGGAACTCAGCCTGTCGGACGATCTGTCGCAGCATTGGCAGACCTCGCTAAGGCTGTTCGGCCTGTTGCTGGCGCAATGGCCGCAGGAGCTGGCGCGGC
This sequence comes from Sphingobium sp. 22B, assembly GCF_001580035.1. Lineage (NCBI taxonomy): Bacteria > Pseudomonadati > Pseudomonadota > Alphaproteobacteria > Sphingomonadales > Sphingobiaceae > Sphingobium > Sphingobium sp. 22B. The sequence continues at coordinate 286,991 of NZ_LTAB01000001.1, forward strand.
TGGGGTGCATCGACCTCGCGGACCGCCGCAATCGCCTGCTGGACCGCATGACGGAGCGCTGGACCAAGGCGCCGCCGGAGGGCTTCGTCATCGCGGCGGGCATGTCCACCACGGCGCCGGCAGTGGCCATGCTGCTCCGGCGGATCGCGATGCTGCCGCAGGGGGCGGTGGTCTTTGCCGGTCTGGATCAGGAGATGGACGGCGATGCCTGGGACGCCATCGGCCCCTTCGATGCCGACCCTCTGACCGGCCGCGCACCTGCCGGGCATGAGACCCATCCCCAATATGCCCTGAAACGCCTGCTCGACCGGATGAGCGTCACGCGCGACGATGTGGCGCTCTGGCGCTGGGGCAGCGAGCATGACGCCCGCGCCGTCCGGGGGCGCAACATCTCCAACGCCATGCTGCCGCCGCGCCTGACGAGCCGCTGGCGCGACCTCAGGACCGCAGACCGTTCGCTCGCCGGGGTGGAGGCGCTGGAAGTCGCGACGCCGGGCGAAGAGGCGCAGGCGATCGCCATCGCCCTGCGCGAAGCGGTCGAGACGCCGGGCCGCACCGCCGCGCTGGTGACGCCTGACCGGCAATTGGCGACCCGCGTATCCGCGCATCTGCGCCGCTGGGGCATGGAGGCGGACGATTCGGCGGGGCAGCCGCTGTCGCGCCTGCCGCCCGGAACGCTGCTGATCGCCATGGCCGAGGCGCTGGCGGAGCGCTTTGCCCCCGTCGCGCTGCTGACCCTGCTCAAGCATCCGCTCGTCATGCGGGGGGAAGGGCGGCTTGCCTGGCTGGAGGGCGTGCGCGGGCTCGACCTGTTGCTGCGCGGACCAAGGCCGCGGGCGGGCATCCATGGGATCGACCTGTTGCTGGCCGAACGGGAGGGCGAAGACCGGCAAAGCGCCTTGCGCGCCCGCACGCGGCAGTGGTGGGGCGAAGCCCGCGCGCTGCTGGAACCGCTGGAGCAGGCCTTCATGGCCGCGCCGGACCTTGCCGGCCAGTTGGCGGCCATCCGGGAACATGCCGGCCGTCTCTCCCATGATGCGGTCTGGGCCGGGCATCAGGGTCATGCCGCCGCCGACCTTTTCGCGGAGATGGAGGAGGCGGCGAGCGAAGGGCCGCGTCAGGCCGACATACGCGCGCTGCCTGCCCTGTTCGACCATCTTCTGGGCGGCCTTTCGGTTCGCCCGCCGCAGGGCGGCCACCCCCGGATCAGCATCCTCGGCCTGATCGAAGCGCGGCTGGTGCAGACCGACCTCATGATATTGGGCGGCCTCAACGAGGGCACATGGCCGGGGCTGCCCGCCCCCGATCCATGGCTTGCCCCGCGCATCCGCCGGGAAATCGGGCTGCCCGGGCTGGAAAGCCGCATCGGCCTTGCCGCCCATGATTTCGCCAGCGCCCTTGGCGCGCCGCAGGTGCTGATCACGCGCGCCCGGCGCGGCGCGGGCGGTCCGGCGGTCGCCTCCCGCTTCTGGCTGCGGCTGAAGGCCATGGCGGGGCCGCAATGGAAGAGCGCCGACCGCTATGCCGCTCTGGCGCAGGCGATCGACCATGCGGAGGAGCACAGGCCCGCCCGACGTCCCGCGCCGGCGCCGCCTTCGTCAGTGCGTCCGAAGGTCATTCCGGTCACCGATGTCGACCGGCTGAAGGCCGATCCCTACGCCTTCTACGCCAAGCGCATCCTGCGACTGGCGCGGCTCGACCCGGTGGACGCCGATGCCGGACCCGCCTGGCGCGGCACGGCCGTGCATGAGATCCTCCAGCGATGGGCGGAGGAGGGCGACGGCGATCTGGCCGATCTGGAAGCGCGTGCGCGGGCGATGTTCGACCGGCCGGACGTCCATCCCTTGCTCAAGGCGCTCTGGCAACCGCGCCTTATCGAAGCGATACGATGGATCGCGGCGGAGGTGGCGAGCGATCTTGCCGCCGGGCGGAAGATCCTTTCGGTGGAAACGGAAGGCCGGGCGGAGATTGCCGGGGTGACGCTGACCGGAAAGGCCGACCGCATCGACCTGCTGCCGGACGGGAGGCTGGGCATAGTCGACTACAAGACCGGCAAGCCGCCCAGCGCGCGGCAGGTGAAGGCGGGCTATGCGCTGCAACTCGGCCTGCTGGGCCTGATCGCGGAGCATGGCGGCTTTCCCGGCACCGATTCCGCACCCGTGGCGGGCAGTTTCGAATATTGGTCGCTCGCGAAGAAGGGCGACGCATTCGGCTATCGCGAAAGCCCGGTCGACCCGCTGGGCAAGCGGGACAAGATCGTCACCGCCGACTTCACCTCCCAGGTTCATGCGCAGTTCGAGGAAATCGCCGCCGCCTGGCTCAACGGATCGGCGCCCTTCGATGCGCAGGTGAACCCGGAAGTCGCCAATTATGGCGATTATGACCAGCTCATGCGGCTGGAGGAATGGTATGGCCGGGACGATGGCTAGAAAGCACAACGCCCTGCAACCGCTGGCGGGCGCGCAGGCGCAGGCCGCCGCGCCCGATGCGCATGTGTGGCTGTCCGCATCGGCGGGCACGGGCAAGACCCATGTGCTGACCGCCCGCGTCTTCCGCCTGCTGCTTCAGGGGGTGCGGCCGGAAAATATCCTCTGCCTCACCTTCACCAAGGCGGGCGCGGCGGAAATGGCGGATCGCGTGCACGATCGACTCGCCGCCTGGGTGCTGATGGACGAGGCCGACCTTTTCCACGATCTGGATGCGCTGGGCGAGGAGTCCGGACCGGAGGCCCGCGACCGCGCCCGCCGCCTTTTTGCCGAGGTGCTGGAATCAACCGGCGGCGGGCTGCGCATCCAGACGATCCACGGCTTCTGCCAGCAGTTGCTGACGGCCTTCCCTTTGGAGGCCGGCCTGCCCCCCGGTTTCCGTCCGCTCGACCAGCGCGAGCAGGCGACGCTGGCGCGGCAGACGCTGGCCGACATGGTGGTGGTCGCGCAGGAGCAGGGGGACGAGGCCCTGATGGAGGCGTTGCAGGCGCTGAGCCTGCGCCTGGGGGAGGGCGGGGCCGAGAATTTTCTGCTGCGCTGCGCGGCCCGGCTGGACGCGCTGGACGCCTTGCCGGAGGACATCGCGCCCTGGCTGCTGTGGGAACTGGACCTGCCAGAAGGTGACATCGACGCGCATATTGCCGAACGATGCGCGGACGAGCTGTTCGATATGCGCACGCTCATCTGGATCGCGCAGGCCAATGCGGACTGGGGCACTGGACGGGCGCTGGAACGCTGCGACAGGATCGCGCGCTGGCGGGCTCTCGATCCAGCGGGGCGGGCCGCTGCGCTGGCCGATCTCCACGCGGTCTGGGCAAAGGCGGACGGCGAGCCGATCTCGACCGCCAGGGGCTGGGCGCCTTCGGTGGACGGCTATGGCGATGCGATTGCGCGGATGCACGAATGCTGTTCCGGGCTGCTGGGCCTTCGGACTCGCGCAGCCTATGCCGCCCTGCTCGCTAGGGCTTTGCATGCCGGCCGCGTCTATGCGCGGGCCTATGCGGAAGCCAAGCGCCTTGCAGGAGCCGTGGATTTCGACGACCTGATCGCCGATACGGCGCAACTTCTGTCCCAGCCGGGCATTGCCGACTGGATTCGCTACAAGCTCGACCAGCAAATCGACCATATATTGGTGGACGAGGCGCAGGATACCAATGTCAGCCAATGGCAGATCGTCGGCGCGCTGGCGGCGGAGTTCTTCGCGGGCGAGGGCGCCAAGGGCGACAGGGTGCGCACCATCTTCACGGTGGGCGACTTCAAGCAGGCGATCTTCGGATTTCAGGGGACGAGCCCCGAAGCCTTCCGCGCCGCGCAGATCGTCTTCCAACGCCATGCGGAGGACGCAAGCCATATATTCCACGACCTGTCGCTTCAGCACAGCTTCCGCTCGACGCCGGCCGTGCTGGATGTGGTCGACCGCACCATAGCGACCCTGCGCGCCGAACGCTTCGGCCTGGAGCCGGGCGAAGTCCGGCACATCAGCGCCAACCGCTTTCCGGGAGAAGTGCTGCTCTGGAAACCCGTCGTCGCCGGCCTGTCCGACGATGCGGAGGGGGAGGAGGATTGGGCCGCCGATCAGGAGCGGGTGCTGGCCCAGACCATCGCGCGCCAGATCAGGCAGTGGATCGATGACGGGCTGATGCTGGAGAGCCGGGGCCGCCCCGTGACGGCGGGCGACATCATGATCCTGGTCCGCCGCCGGTCCGAACTGGCGCGGCTGATCGTCGCGCGCCTCTATGAGGAGAAGGTGGCGGTGGCGGGCATCGACCGCCTGCGCCTGAACACGCCGCTCGCCGTGCGCGACCTGCTCGCGGCGCTGCGTTTCGCCGTGCAGCCGGAGGATGACCTGAACCTGGCCGCGCTGCTGGTGTCGCCGCTGATCGGCTGGACGCAGGATGAACTGATGACCCGTCTCATCGGCCGCCGCTTGGGGTTGTGGCAGCATCTGACAGCGACGTTGGACGATGCACTGCTGCACCCCTTGCGGCAGTTGCTGGCGCAGGCGGACTTCACCACCCCCTATCGTTATCTGGAGGCGATACTGTCCGGCCCGGTGGATGGCCGCCGCCGCCTGATCGAGCGTCTGGGGTCGGAAGCGGCCGATCCGATAGAGGAATTGCTGAACGCCGCGCTCGCCTTCGAGAATGACGATCATCCCTCGCTCCAGCGCTTCATCGACTGGTTCGACAGGGGCGAGGTGGAGATCGTGCGCGATGCCGCCGCGCAGGGCGACTCGCTCCGCCTGTTGACGGTGCACGGGGCGAAGGGACTGCAGGCGCCCATCGTCATCCTGGCCGACGCATGCCTCGATCCGGACGCAGGCAATCGCGCCGATTCGCTGGAGTGGAACGGCTTGCCGATCATCGCGCCGCGCAAGGGGGAGAGGCAGGGGGCGATCGGCCAGGTGGCCGAGGAGGCCAGCGCCGTTGAGCGCGCCGAACATTGGCGCCTGCTCTATGTCGCCCTGACCCGGGCGGAGGAAAGGCTGGTCGTCGCCGGCTCGCTCGGTCCCCGCGCCAGGGGCGAGGTCAAGCCCGAAAGCTGGTATGCCGCCGTTGAAGCGGCGCTCATTTCGCTGGACGCGGAATGGGAGGCCGATCCGCTCTGGGGCGCGCGGCGGAGCTGGCGCGGAAGCGAAATCCTGCCCGCCAGACCCCTGGAGACGGCTGTTGCGGAAAACCGGACGGCGCATGACGAACCGGATTGGCTCCGCCGCCGCGCCCCTGCCGAGGCGCGCCCTCCGCGTCCTCTGGCGCCCTCCGCTGCGGTGGAGGACGATGTGCCCTATCCGCCGCCGACCCCCGCGATGCGGGACGCGGCCGAACGCGGCCGCTGGCTGCACCGGCTGTTCGAAAGGCTGGCCGATGTGCCGCCGGATGCCCGCCGCTCCCGCGCCGACAACTGGCTGGCGCAACAGGGCCTTGGCGATCCGGCGCGGCGGCATGACGTCATGGAACAGGCATTGCGGGTGATCGAAGACCCGCGATTTGCCCCGCTGTTCGGCCCCGATGCGCTGGCGGAAGCGCCCATCGCCGCCGTGGTGGGCGAGGCGGTGATCGCCGGCACGGTCGACCGGCTGCGCATCGGTGACGATGCGGTGCAACTGGTCGATTTCAAGACCGGCCGCATATCGCCGCTGGTGGTGGAGGAGGTGCCATTGGCCCATGTGCGGCAGATGGCCGCCTATGCCGCCGCGCTCCAGGTGATTTTTCCGGGCCGCAGGATAGAGGCCGGCCTGCTCTACACATCCGCGCCGAGGCTGATCACCCTGCCGCCGGAACTGCTGGAGCGGCACAAGCCCGGCTTTCCGCCCGCGCAGGAGAATTTGCCGCTTCCGACCGTTGAGGCGGATGCGTCGCCATCCTAAATATCCGGCAACCGAAGGAGATACCCAAAATGGCTACCAAGGCAGTCACCGACCTCAGCTTCCAGCAGGACGTCATCAACGCGGACAAGCCCGTGCTCGTCGATTTCTGGGCGGAATGGTGCGGTCCGTGCAAGATGATCGGCCCCGCGCTGGAAGAGATTTCGGACGAGCTGGCTGACAAGGTCACCATCGCGAAGATCAATATCGACGAAAATCCCGATGCGCCCGGCCGCTATGGCGTGCGCGGCATTCCGACGATGATCCTCTTCAAAAATGGTGAAGCCGCCGCCACCAAGGTCGGCGCCGCGCCCAAGAGCGCACTCAAGGGCTGGATCGAAAGCGTTCTTTGATAGCCTTCCCGCAAAATGCCCCTGCAAAGGCAGGGGCATTTTGCCTCAAGTCAGCGGGATCATGACCGTCCCGGCATAGGCGGGTCTTTCGCGCAGCCTGTCATACCAGTCCCGCACATGGGGCACGTCCGGCCGTTCCATGTCCAGCGTGAAGAAGCTGTGCGCATAGACGCCCATCGGCACGTCCGCGACGCCGAAGCTTTCGCCCGACAGCCAGCGCTGCCCAGCCAGGGCACGGTCGAGGATCAGCATCGCCTCTCCCGATTGCCGCGCCGACTCAGCCACCGCCTCCATATCGCGATCTTCCACTTTCCTGCGGACGAGGTTCAGAAAGGCGCCTCGCTGCGCATCGGCAAAGCTGAACTGCCAGTCCATCCATTTGTCGCCCTGGGCCCGTATCGCCGGATCGGTGGGCCACATGCCTTCCGGGGCATGGCGTGCCGCCAGATAGCGCAGGATCGCATTGGATTCCCACAGCACCATGTCGCCGTCCCGGATCGTCGGGACCAGCCGGTTGGGGTTCATCGCGACATAGGCGTCGCTCATCCCGAACTGACCGCCGACATCGTGCTGGACATAGGGCAGGCCGATTTCACCGGCGAACCAGGCGACCTTCTTCACATTATGCGAGTTCAGGCGTCCCCAGATCGTCAGCATGTCCATCCTTCCCTTCTTCAGCGGAACAACCGGTCCGCCGCCAGATCCCAGAGGCGCGGGGATGAAGCCCCCAGCAGCCCGCGCCGCAAATCGCCCACGACATAAGGCGATCCGTCCAGCCGCTGGCACAGGCCGCCCGCTTCGTTCACGAACAGCGTTCCCGCCGCATGATCCCAGGGCAGGGTGCGGGCAAAGACCGACAGGTCATTCTGTCCCAGCACCAGGCGCGGATATTGCTCGGCGGCGCAGCGGGGAATATCCACCAGCCGGAAAATGGCCTCCGACCGGCGCCTGACGTCGGCGCGCTCCTCCTCCGTCATGAAATAGACGGCAAGCGCCGCGATCGGCAGCGGTTCGCCGCTCTCCCGCGCATAGACCTGCTCCCCGTCGATATGGCTGCCGGCGCCCAATATGGCGTGGCACAGGCGTCCGGTCAGTGGGTCCAATATCCACCCGGCCAGGATCGTTCCTGCGTCCGCCAGCGCGACGATGATGCCGAAGGGCGGCCTTCCGGCGGCGAAATTCCCGGTCCCGTCGATCGGGTCGATGATCCAGTTCAGCCCTTCGCCGGCGCGGTCCAATATGGCGGGGTCGGCGGCGCAGGCTTCCTCCCCGATGATGCCGGCTTCCGGCAGGATCGCCGCCAATCCTTCCGCCAGCCGGATTTCGCTTTCCCTGTCAGCGATGGTGACGAAATCGTCGGCCGCCTTCTCGCTGATCTCATGGCTGGCGAGGTTGCGGTAGCGCGGCATGACCACGTCCCGCCCCACCTCGCGCATCAGCGCCACGACCGGTTCATGCAATTCCGTCGGCATCAGGGCCGTCCTTTTCTCAACTGCGATAATCCGCGTTGATCGAAATATAGCCATGGGTCAGGTCGCAGGTCCAAACCGTCGCCCGGCCGTCGCCCAGCCCCAGATCGACGCCGATCGCTATGTCCTGCCCCTTGAGATGCGCGGCCACCGGCGCCTCGTCATAGCCCTCGACCGCCAGACCGCCCGACGCCACCTGGGTCGCGCCGAAACGGATGGAAAGCCTGTCGCGATCCGCAGGCTCTCCGGCCTTGCCGATCGCCATGACCACGCGGCCCCAATTGGCGTCCTCGCCCGCAATGGCGGTCTTCACCAGCGGCGAGTTGGCGATGGAAAGGGCGATGCGATGCGCGCTGGCGTCGCTTTCCGCGCCCTCGACGGCGATCTCGACGAATTTCGTCGCGCCTTCCCCGTCGCGCACCACCAGATGCGCAAGCTGGCGGCAGAGATCGTCCAAGGCCGCGGCGAAGGCGTCCGCCCCGGCATCCTCCATGGAGGCGAGAGGCGCATTGCCCGCCTTGCCGGTGGCGAAGGCCAGCACCGTATCGCTGGTGGAGGTGTCGCTGTCGACGGTGATGCAGGAAAAGCTCGTCCGGTTGGCGGCGGACAGCATCTGCTGCAACAGCTTGGGATCGATGGCCGCGTCGGTGAAGATATAGCCCAGCATCGTCGCCATGTCCGGCGCGATCATGCCGGACCCCTTGATGATCCCGACAAGCTCGACCCGCGTGCCGCCGATCATGGCGGAGGCGCGGGCGCCCTTGGCATAGGTGTCGGTCGTGCCGATGGTGGTCGCCGCATCCTCCCAGCCGCAGGGCGCGGCGGCAAATGCGGCTTCCAGCCCCGCCTCTGCCTTGTCCACCGGCAGCGGAACGCCGATCACCCCGGTGGAGGAGATGAAGATGTCCGACGGCTGGCAGTCCAGATGGTTCGCGACCTTGGCGGCAATCGCCTCCACCGCCGCGCGGCCCCGGTGCCCGGTGAAGGCATTGGCATTGCCGGCATTCACCACCAGAGCCCGTGCGGAACCGAGCGGAATGGCGTCCCGGCACCATTCGACTTCCGGGGAAGGGCATTTGCTCTGCGTCGTGACGCCCGCGACCGCCGTGCCTTCGCTCAGCTCGACATAGGTGAGGTCGCAGCGATCCCAATTCTTGTATCGCGCCCGCGCTACGCGAGCCGTGACGCCTGCCACGGGCGGAAGGTCGGGGAAAGCGGCGGGGGCGAGGGGGGAGCGTTCAGTCATGCCCGTCGCTTAGCGCAATATGCCCGCCCGTCAACGGCGAGATGGGCGGATATAGAGCTTTCCGACGCCGTCCGGCATGGCCAGCATCCGGTAGGCGCGCCGCTTCGCATAGGCGATCAGGCTGTCGTCGGGCCGCAGCGGCAGTTTGCGAGTCCCCATTTCATATCCGACCAGGATCGCCTCGGGCGGATCGCGGTCCAGATCGGCCAGGGTCGCCGGTATCATGGCATGGATGCGCCGGGCTTCCGCGCCCTCCATCGTCCATCCCGTCCGGTACACGAAGGGCCCCGGCGCGAACCGCCGGTCGATGTTGAGCCCGCTGTCGACCAGTTGCTGGGGCGAAAGGGTGACGATCTCGTCGTCGCCGGTCAGCCTGCGCACCTGCGCGCCGGCCCAGCGCGCATGGTCGCTCGCCGCCAATATCGGCGATCCATGACCCGCCATGGCGATGACATGGCGGGTCGCCGGCAGCAGCCCCGGCACGGCGGACAGGCAGAGCGATGCGATCAGGACCGGACGGGCGCGACGGGGCCAGGCCCGTGCGTCGTCCAGCATGAAGCCGAGCGCCAGGCCCAGCGGTGGCAGCAACGGCATCACATATTGAAGCTGGGACGGCGTCGGCAGCGCGGCCCCGATCAGTCCGCCGCCGATCATCCAACAGGCAAGGCGCCTTTCGGGCGGACCGGCCCGGCCGCGACTTGCCCATCCATGGGCGATGATGGCTGCCAGGCTGAGCAGCGCCGGCCCCCGCCAAAGATATTTGGCGAGATCCCCGAACTTCTCGCCCCATGACAGTTCGTCGCCCGCCCCATTGGCTGCATACCAGGCAAAGGGGCCGCTTGCCGCAAAGGTGACGACTCCATAGAAAAAGGCGGCCGGCGCAAGGGCGCAGGCGACGAGCATGGGCGCAAGCCCCGCCAGCGCGCCAAGGGCCAGCCAGGCGGCATGGCGCGGGCGGGCGAGCAATGCAAAGCCGCCGACCGCCGCCCCCAATGGGATGAAATTGAGCTTGGCGGCGACGGCCAGCCCGAAGAACAGCCCCGCTCCGAACCAATGGCGTCGCCCACCGGCTTGCAGCGCAATCACCGAAAGAAGCATCGCCAATGTGGCCAGCATGGTGGGCAGCATGTCGTTGCGGGTCACGCTCGCGGTGAACTGAAAGGCGGCGGTCGCGGCGATGAAGGCAGTCGCAAGGGCCGCGCTGGCGCGCGATATGCCCGCGCGCCGTTGCGCGAAATGGAGCAGCAGCAGGGTGATCAGGGCGCAGGCCGCCGTGGCGAGCCGCATGGCGACCAGCATCCTGCCCGGGAAACCGAGGGCCAGGGGCGCGAACAGCCAGGCATGAAGCGGCGGTTGCAGGTACAGGAAGTCGCGATAGATCAGCAGGCGCGAGCTGAACCATGCGCCTGCTATATATTGGCTCTCATCATGATCGAACGGCGTCGCAAGCGCCGTGATCCCGAACCACAGCAAAGCCGCGGCCGTCGCCGCCACAGGCAAGGTCGCGCCGCGCGGTTCCACGCGGGCAGGGCTGGAGATCATCGTCAAATCGCTCTCATTCCTCAGGCTTCGGCACCGGCGCCGTCACTGGACGCCGCGATCCGCCCATATCCTGCTTCCGCCCATGTCCGGCACGGAAAAATCCGCTTGATCGCTCATTATTACGCCCTCGCGACATACCCGCTCTGATTGACTAACGCCCGTGCGCGCCCTAAATCGCCGCGCATGTCCGCGTGCATCGCCCCAAAGGCGTGCGCGTCCCCTTTTGTCAGGAACTTGCATGTTCGGCGCACTCGCCAAGTCTATTTTCGGCTCCTCCAACGACCGCTACGTGAAGTCGCTGGGCAAGACCGTCGAACAGATCGCCTCTTTCGAACCCACCATCTCGGCCATGACGGACGAGGAACTGACGGCGCAGACCCTGCGGTTCCGGGAACGGCTGGCGCAGGGCGAGACGCTGGACGACCTGCTGCCCGAAGCTTTCGCCACGGTGCGCGAGGCCGCCAGGCGGACGCTGGGCCAGCGCCATTATGACGTGCAGATGGTGGGCGGCATCGTGCTTCATCGCGGCGAGATCGCGGAAATGCGTACTGGCGAGGGCAAGACGCTGGTCGCGACGCTCGCCACCTATCTGAACGCGCTGGAGGGGAAGGGCGTCCACGTCGTCACCGTGAACGACTATCTGGCCAGCCGTGACTGCGAATGGATGGGGCAGGTCTATCGCTTCCTGGGCCTTACCACCGGCGTTATCGTGCCGAACCTGTCGGAAGACCAGCGGCGCGAGGCCTATAACGCCGACATCACCTATGCGACGAACAACGAACTCGGCTTCGACTATCTGCGCGACAATATGAAATATGACCGCGCATCGATGGTGCAGCGGCCGTTCAACTTCGCCATCGTCGACGAGGTGGACTCGATCCTGATCGACGAAGCGCGCACACCGCTGATCATCTCCGGCCCCACCGACGACAAGTCGGAACTCTATGTCGCCGTCGACGCCATCGTGAAGCGGCTGGACGACAGCGACTATGAGAAGGACGAGAAGCAGCGCACCGTCACCCTGACGGAGGACGGCACCGAGAAGATCGAGCGCATGCTGGAGGAGGCCGGGCTGCTGCAAGGCGCCAACCTCTATGATTTCGAGAACACCGCCGTCGTCCATCACGTCAATCAGGCGTTGCGCGCGAACGTCATGTTCCGCCGCGACATCGATTACATCGTCAAGGACGGCAAGGTCATCATCATCGATGAATTCACCGGCCGCATGATGGACGGCCGCCGCTGGTCGGACGGCCTGCACCAGGCAGTGGAAGCCAAGGAAGGCGTGAATATCGAGCCGGAGAACCAGACGCTCGCCTCCATCACCTTCCAGAATTATTTCCGCATGTACCCCAAGCTGGGCGGCATGACGGGCACGGCCGCGACCGAAGCGACCGAATTCTACGAAATCTACAAGATGAACGTCGTCACCATCCCGACCAACCGGCCGGTGCAGCGTGTCGATGAGGAAGACAGCTTCTACAAGAATCTGGAGGACAAGTTCCGCGGCATCGCCAGGACCATCAAGGTCCATGCGGAGCAGGGCCAGCCGGTCCTCGTCGGCACCGTGTCGATCGAAAAGTCGGAAATGCTGTCCGAATTCCTGACGCAGGAGGGGGTGAAGCACGCCGTCCTCAACGCCCGCTTCCATGAAAGCGAAGCGCATATCGTGGCGCAGGCGGGCCGCAAGGGCGCCGTCACCATCGCCACCAACATGGCGGGGCGCGGCACCGACATCAAATTGGGCGGCAACCTGGAATTCCGCGTCGAGGACGAGCTGCGGGACATGCCGGAAGGCCCGGAGCGCGAAGCCGCCATCGCCCGCATCGATGCCGAGATCGAGGCGGAGAAGCAGGAAGTGCTCGCCGCCGGCGGCCTGTTCGTGCTGGGCACGGAACGCCATGAAAGCCGCCGCATCGATAATCAGCTTCGCGGCCGCTCGGGCCGTCAGGGCGACCCCGGCCTGTCGCGCTTTTATCTCAGCCTCGACGACGACCTGATGCGCATCTTCGGCCCGGACACGATGTTCGCGAAGATGATCCGCTCCAATCTGGAAGATGGCGAGGCGCTGCCGCCCTCGAAATGGCTCAGCAAGGCGATCGAGACCGCGCAGAAGAAGGTCGAGGCGCGCAACTACGACATCCGCAAGCAGGTCGTCGAATATGACGACGTCATGAACGACCAGCGCAAGGTCATTTACGAGCAGCGCAGCGACATCATGGATGCGGAGACGGTGGACGATGTCGTCACCGACATGCGGCATGAGACGGTCAATGATCTGGTCGGCGCGTCCTGCCCGCCGGGCACCTACCCCGAACAGTGGGACATGGAGCGGCTGAAGGCCCGCACGGCCGAAGTGCTGAACCTGGAACCCGATTTCGACGGCTGGCTGGCTGAGGACCATGTCGATCCGGAAATGATCGAGGAACGGCTGAGGGCCCTGGCCGACGAGGCGGTGGCCGACAAGGTCAAGGAACTCGATCCAGAAAACTGGCACATGATCGAGAAGTCGATCCTGCTCCAGAGCCTCGACCATCACTGGAAGGAGCATCTGTCGACTCTCGACGCGCTCCGTCAGGTCGTCCATCTGCGCGCCTATGCGCAAAAGACGCCGATCAACGAATATAAGCAGGAAGCCTTCGCCCTGTTCGAACGCATGCTGGGCAATATCCGCGAGGATGTGACCGGCTCCATCGCCCGCGTCCAGTTCCGCATGGAGGAGCCTCTGCCGGAATTCGACCTGCCGGTGCTGCCCGACTTCATCACCACCCATATCGACCCCTTTTCGGGCGAGGATAATAGCGGCGACATCGACGGCGGGCAGATCAGCGGGATCACGACCACCCTGCCGCGTCCGCCGGCGGGCGGACAGGGCGGGGAGTTCGCCAATCTGGACATCAGCCGCAATGCGCCATGCCCCTGCGGCTCGGGCCAGAAATACAAGCATTGCCACGGCGCGCTCAGCTAGGCTGTGTGGGGATTCAGCCCATGGCGGTCTGCAAATGGCGGCTTTCTGCTTGGAAGAATGCGACAGCAGGAAACCGGAGCGCGCGACCTGCGCCCGATTTGACGCAGCGCGCTCCGGAACAAGCCCGTCGTTTCAACAATGGGCATGCTGAACCGGCTTCAGCAGGACGAAGGGAATAATCCCGGGCAATCGCGCGATATGGCTGAATGCCGATACAGCCTAATCGCCGGCCCCGTTCCCATGCAGTTTCGCCCATAATTGGGCTGTACCCGCTTCCTGCGCCTTGTTCACATATTGGGCGGCGATCAGCCAACCCTTGATCGGTCGCAACGGAAGCACTGTCGTCAGGATCAGCACCGGGACACCGACAGCCAGATGCACCCAAAGGCCCGGCTGCGCCAAAATCTCCAGCATGATGATGAAGACCACGCCCGGAACGCAGGCGAATAGCTGCACGAATACGGCCGGCCCGTCCGCCGGATCGGCAAAATCATAATTCAGCCCGCAAATCTCGCAATGATCGCGCACCGTAAGGAAGCCGCGGAAGATATGTCCCTCGCCGCATCGGGGACAACGGCCGAAGGGGCCGGTCTCCATTGGAGAAAGCCGCTTCCAGTGACCTTCCATTTCCGCCGCCGGTTGCATCGTTGATATCCTGTCCGTGTCGCTCATCGTCATGCCATTCTGCCTGTCGCAGAAATGTCGTCATATCCTGCGGATTTTCAATTGGGCTTTTTGCCCCAGGGCAGTCTGCCCCCGCTCACAGAATTGACGCTACGGAAAGCAGCGGTCTACCTTTGGGTAGATTGCCAAGAACATCTGCACCTGCTAATCTGGGGAGGATTTGGATGCCCGACAGCAAACAAATCGCGCTCCCGGCTTTCCCTTGCCCGGGAGCGCTTTTTTATTTGCAATGCATTGCGACGACAAAAGTTCCCGCCAGCCTGATGGCTGATAGGCCATGATAATGGGCATGAAGCCGATCAGGGCTCCCGCTCCATCGCATCATGAAGGACCTGATCGGGACAGGACATGGCAAGGGCCCTGACCTTGTAGCGCAGCGCAAGTTCGCGATGGACCGCAACCTCCTGCGACGAAGCGCTGCGCCTTTCGGCAGCATCGGCTTTCGCGGCTTCTTCTCTTGCGCGCCGGAACATGTAGCGCGCATCGCTATCGGCAGACATCGTCACCTCCGATGATTGTCGACCGCTTCTAGCATGAAGAAAACCGCCGCGCTTTAACGGGGATCAAATTGGATGGCGGACAGGGTGGGATTCGAACCCACGGTGAGCGTGAACCCACGGCGGTTTTCAAGACCGCTGCCTTAAACCACTCGGCCACCTGTCCGTCGCCACGCTTCCGGAAGCGATTCCAGCCGATCGAACCGATCGCTGGTCGGGAAATCGCGGAAAACAGCGCAGCGATCCGATTCAGTCAGATCGAAACCCGCTCTAGCGAACCCGGCGGCCTTGCCAAGCGTAAAATGGCGGGAAGGCGGTTTCATCGCCCGAATGGCGCCGTGCGCCATTAAGGGGATTCACGCCACGCCATCCCTGTGCAACAAAAGGGCTTAAGGAGATTCTTCAATGCGTTCGTCGATCATGTCTCTGTTGCTGGGGCTCGCCGCCGTCATGGCGGGCGGTCTGACGGCGGACAGCGTCAGCGCGCAGGAGGATGTCGCCTTTCGCGCCTATCTGGAATCCCTCCGCCCGAAGGCGCGGACCATGGGCATCCGGGATACGACTCTGGACAGCGTTTTCCCGGGCCTGACCCCCAATCCCCGCGTGGTTCAGCTCGACCAGAACCAGCCTGGCGGCGGCGCCTACGCCCCCATTCCCAATTTCGAGCCATATCGCCGCCAGCATGTCGACGCGGCGCGCATCGGCCGGGGCCGCACGGCCTATCTCGCCAACCGCGCCCGGCTCGCCCGGATCGAGGCGGAGACCGGCGTGCCGGAGGAGGTCATGGTCGCCATTTACGGCCATGAGACAAATTACGGCGCCTATACCGGCGATTTCGACCTGATCCGCTCACTCGCGACCCTTTCCTATGAGGGGCGCCGCAGGACATTGTTCGAACCGGAACTGCTGGCGACGCTCAAGATGCTGGACAATGGCGTGCCGCGCAGCCGCCTGGTGGGCAGTTGGGCGGGCGCGACCGGTTATCCCCAGTTCCTGCCCAGCGTCTATTTGCGGTTGGGCAAGGACGGCGACGGCGACGGACGGGTCGACATCTGGAACAGCGAAGCCGATGCGCTCGCCTCCATCGCCAATTATTTCGTCCATGCCGGATGGCGTCGGGGCCAGCCGTGGGGCATTGCGGTGTCCGTGCCCGCCGGTCTCGACCGCTCCGGCCTTGCCGCCCGCACCAGCCCCGCCCGCTGCCCGCGCGTGTTCAACCGCCACAGCCGCTGGCTCAGCATGGCCGAATGGCGGCGCATGGGGATCGAGCCCAGCGGTGGCGGCTGGCCCGCCGACCGGGTGATGGCGACGCTGCTGGAACCCGATGGGCCGGGCAAGACGGCTTATCTGCTCACCAGCAACTACCGGGCGATCCTCGACTATAATTGTTCGAATTTCTACGCATTGTCGGTCGGCCTGCTCGCCGACGCGGTGAAGCAATAGAGCGCTTTGCTATTGGTCCTGCCATGGCTAATGAATGCGCTAGGCACTCGAAGAATCCACCAGTCCGAAGGCAATCCTGCATGAAGAAGTCCATCGCCGCCCTCCTGTTCGTCGGGTTGCTCTCCACGCCGCTGACCGCCGCCGCGCCGCCCTATAGCAGCGAAGCGCCGATCGCCTATATGAAGGACCTGTCGTCAGGCGCGGTGCTCTATAACAAGGGTGGCGACACGCGGATGCCACCTGCCTCCATGGCGAAGATGATGACGGCCCATGTCGCTTTCCGCCTGATCCAGAAGGGCGACCTGAAGCTCGACCAGAAATTCACCGTCCGCCCGGAAACCTGGCAGCAATGGCATGGCCCGCAGGCCGGTTCGACCATGTTCCTGTCGCCGGGCGAGCAGGTGTCGGTGGAAAATCTGCTGCACGGCATCGTCACCCTTTCCGGCAATGACGCCTGCGTAGTGCTGGCGGAGGGCATTGCCGGGACCGAGCAGGCCTTCGTCGCGCTGATGAATCAGGAGGCGAAGCGTCTGGGCCTCAAGAACAGCAATTTCGGCACCAGCAATGGCTGGCCGGACGAAGGCGTCACCTATGTCACCGCCGCCGACCTGGCGACGCTGGCCGAAGCGACGATCGAGGAAACGCCCAACCTCTACAAGAAATTCTACGCCACGCGCAGCTTCACCTGGGGCAAGACGATGGGCGGCGCGGATATCGAGCAGGGCAACCGCAATCCCATATTGGGCAAGGTGGCCGGGGCCGACGGGCTCAAGACCGGGCATACCCAGGAAGCGGGTTTCGGCTTCACCGGATCGGCCGAGCAGGAGGGGCGTCGTCTGGTCATGGTCGTCGCGGGCCTCACCAGCTTCAATCAGCGGATTGCTGAATCCGTGCGCTTCATGGACTGGGGCTTCCGCGCATGGAAGGCGCAGCCGCTGTTCAGGAAGGGCCAGACCGTCGAGACCGCCGAAGTGCAGCTGGGCAGCGCGACCAGCGTGCCGCTGGTGGCGCCGCAGGACATGGCCGTGACCCTGCCTCGCGCCGCATCGTCCAACATCTCGGTCAAGGTCGCCTATACCGGCCCGATCAAGGCGCCCATCGCCAAGGGGCAGAGGATCGCGCAACTGATCGTCTCGACCCCCGATACCCCGCCGCAGATCCTGCCGCTGGTCGCCGGCGAGGATGTCTCCGAAGCCGGCATTTTCGGCCGCCTGTGGAACGGGCTGAAGTCGTTCTTCGGGTGACCGACGCCCGGACGACAGGGGGGCGCTTCATCTCTCTGGAAGGCGGGGAGGGCGCGGGCAAGTCGACGCAGTTGAGCGCGCTTGCCGCGGCCCTGCGCGCGCGCGGCCTGGAAGTGGTGGAAACCCGCGAACCCGGCGGCAGCGAAGGGGCGGAGGCCATTCGCGCCCTCCTGCTGACCGGCGGCGCGGACCGCTGGAGCCCTCGCGCCGAAGCCCTGCTGTTCGCCGCGGCCCGTGCCGATCATGTCGAAAAGACGATCCGCCCGGCGCTGGAGCGCGGCGCATGGGTGCTTTCCGACCGCTTCCTGGACAGCAGCCGCGCCTATCAGGTCATGGGTTCACTGACCGACGCGGACATATTGGCGCTTCACCGGATCGGCAGCGACGGTTTCCTGCCCGACCGGACGCTCTTCCTCACCCTGGCGGAGGAGGAGGCGAGCGCTCGCGCCCAATCCCGCGATGGGGATGCTGCGGACAGGATCGGTGGGCGTGACAGGGACTTTCACCGGGCCGTCTCGACGGCCTTCCATCGGTTCGCGCAGCAGGAACCGGCGCGCTTCCTGACCGTCGATGCCTCTGGCGAAGCCGAAGCCGTGACGGCAAGGCTGCTGCATGCCTTGCAGGACCTGCTGCCATGACGCCGCTGCTCGGCCATGACGGACAGGCCCGCACCCTGATCGGCGCGGCGCGAAGCGGCCGCCTGCACCATGGCTGGATATTGGCCGGCCCACGCGGCATCGGCAAGGCAAGCTTCGCCCGCGCCATGGCGCTGCGCCTGCTGGCGGAGGCGGCGGGCCCGGCCATCGCGGCCGACGGGCTGGACGTGCCGCACGACCACCCGATCCGCCGTCTGTTCGAGGCCGACGCCCACCCCGACTATGCGGAGCTTTTCTGCCTGGAAAGGGAAAGCGGCACGGCGCGCAACATCACGGTCGATCAGGTCCGGGGTCTGCAGCGCCTGATCCAGTCGGCTCCCTCCATGTCCTCGCGGCGGATCGTCGTCATCGACAGCGCCGACGATCTGGAGCGCGGCGCGGCCAATGCGCTGCTCAAGAATCTGGAAGAGCCGCCAGCCGACATGCTGTTCCTGCTGGTCAGCCATGCGCCCGGCCGCCTGCTGCCCACCATCCGCTCCCGCTGCCGCACCCTGCGCTTCGACAGCTTGGGTGAGGATGCCATGCGGAGCATCCTCTACAAGGCGGACGCAGGCCTGTCTGCGGACGAACTGACGGCGCTGGTCCGCGCAGGCGAGGGGTCTCCGGGCAAGGCATTGCGCTATGCCGGCCTCAACATAGCGGACATCGAGCATTCGCTGGCGGCGATCGCCGCCGATGGCGACCCCGGCAATCGCCATCGGCTGATCCTGGCCAAGATGCTTTCATCAAAAAGCGCACGGCCCCGTTATGAGGCCTTTCTGGAGCGTGCCCCGGCCTTCATCGCGGCGGCGGCGCGCCAGCGGCAGGGGGATGATCTCGGCAAGGCGCTGGACCATTGGGAAGCCGCCCGTCAGCTTGCAGGCGGAGCCATCATCCTGTCGCTCGAACCGGGGGCGGTGGTTTTCGAACTGGCGGGGCATGTTGCGGCGCTTGCCCGCTGAAAAGCGGCTTTGCGCAAGGGCTAACACCCGCTAGGGAGGGCCCATGTCCAAGCCCTATACCATCACGACCGCCATCAGCTACCCCAATGGCCGGCCGCATATCGGCCACGCCTATGAAGTGATCGCCACCGATGCGATCGCCCGTTTCCAGCGGATGATGGGCCGAGACGTCTTCTTCCAGACCGGCACGGACGAACATGGCCTGAAAATGGCCCAGACCGCCCGCGGCCGGAACATGGAGCCACGCGCGCTTGCCGATGAAATGTCTGGATATTTCAGGGCTATGAACGACGGTCTGAATATCAGCTATGATCGTTTCATCCGCACCAGCGAGCCGGATCACCATCGCGCCAGCCAGGCGATCTGGCAGGCGATGGAGGCCAATGGCGACCTCTATCTCGGCCGGTATGAAGGCTGGTATTCGGTGCGCGACGAAGCCTTTTACGACGAAAAGGAACTGACCGAAGGGGAGGGCGGGCAGAAGCTCTCGCCCCAGGGCACGCCGGTGGAATGGACGGTGGAGGAAAGCTGGTTCTTCCGCCTGTCCGCCTATCAGCAGAAGCTGCTGGACCTCTACGCCAGCCAGCCTGACTTCATCCAGCCCGACAGCCGCCGCAATGAGATCATGCGCTTCGTCGAGGGGGGACTGTCCGACCTCAGCGTGTCGCGCACCAGCTTCGACTGGGGTGTGAAGGTGCCGGGGAGTGACGGTCATGTCATGTATGTGTGGGTGGACGCGCTCACCAATTACATCACCGGCTGCGGCTATCCCGACGATGCCGAACGCATGGCCCGTTACTGGTCCGAAGGGGGCGACATCACGCACATCATCGGCAAGGATATCGTGCGTTTTCATACCGTTTACTGGCCGGCTTTCCTGATGAGCGCGAATCTGCCTTTGCCCAAGCAGGTGTTCGGCCACGGCTTCCTCCTCAACCGGGGGGAGAAGATGTCGAAGTCGCTCGGCAATGTGGCCGATCCGATGGAACTGGCGGAGCGCTTCGGCGTGGACCAGCTTCGCTATTTCCTGCTGTCGGAAGTCACCTTCGGCAATGACGGCAGCTACAGCGCGGAGGCGATCGTCGCCCGTTCGAACAGCGACCTCGCCAATAGTTTCGGCAATCTCGCCCAGCGGACGCTGAGCTTCATCGCGAAAAATCTCGAAGGCCGTCTACCCGAACCGGCGGCGCAGGATGTCGACCGCGATCTTCTTGCAACCGTGGGAGAAGCGGCCCGGACTTTCCAGGGCGCCATGGCCGACCTCGCGCCATCGACCGCCATCGAAGCCTGGATGCGTGCGGTCTTTGCCTGCAACGCCTATATCGACGCGCAGGCGCCCTGGACGCTCCGCAAGACAGATCCCGCCCGGATGGAGGCCGTGCTCGCCACCCTCTACGAAGCCATCGCCGATCTCGCCATCATCGTCCAGCCGGTCATCCCGGCAAGCGCCTCCGCCCTGCTCCAGCAGATGGGGATAGCCGAGGATGGCCGCAGCTATGCCGCCATCGCCACTGACTGGTATGCGCAACTGCGCGCGTCGGGCTTTACCTTAAGCCCGCCCAAGCCGCTTTTCCCGCGGCTCGAACTGCCCGTCGAAGAGGCATAAGGACATGTTCATCGACAGCCATTGCCACTTGAATTACAAAGGGTTGATCGAGGATCAGCAGAATGTGCTCGAACGGGCGCGTGGCGCCGGGGTCGGCCTGATGCTCAACATCGCCACGCGGGAAAGCGAGTGGGACGATGTGCTGGACACCGCGTTGCGCGAACCCGATGTCTGGGCGACCGTCGGCATTCACCCCCATGAGGCTGACGAGCATCCGCATGTCGATACGGCGAAGCTCGTCGCACGCGCTTCCCACCCGCGTATCGTGGGCATAGGCGAGACCGGCCTCGATTATTATTACGACCATAGCGACCGCGAGCGGCAGCAACGCAGCTTCCGCGCCCACATCGCCGCCTCCCGCGAAACCGGCCTGCCGCTGGTCGTCCACACCCGCGATGCGGAGGAGGACACGCTCGCGATCATGCGCGATGAAATGGGGAAGGGCGCCTATGGCGGGGTCATCCACTGTTTCACCGCCAGCGGCGCCTTTGCCGATGCGGCGATGGAACTGGGTTTCCTTATCAGCATTTCGGGTATCGTGACCTTCAGGAACGCCAGGGATTTGCAGGAAACGGCCGCGCGCCTGCCGCTCGAAAGCCTGCTGATCGAGACCGACTCCCCGTTCCTCGCGCCGGTTCCCCATCGCGGCAAGCCCTGCGAACCGGCGTTCGTGGCGGACACTGCCCGTTTCCTGGCGAATTTGCGGGGCGAGAGCGTCGAGCAGCTGGCCGAGGCGACCTCAGCCAATTTCCGCAAGCTGTTCAGCAAGGCGGCATGAGCCTCAAGCTCACCATCCTGGGCAGCGGCACCTCTTCGGGCGTTCCCCGGATCGGCAATGACTGGGGCGCATGCGACCCGCAGGAGCCGAAGAACCGCCGCACCCGGGCATCGATCCTGATCGAAAGCCCCACGACCCGGCTGCTGATCGACACATCACCGGATATGCGCGCCCAGTTGCTGGCGGCCGATGTCGTGCAGATCGACGCCATATTGTGGACGCATGACCATGCCGACCACAGCCACGGGCTGGACGATGTCCGTCAGCTTTACCATCATCGCGGCACGCCGGTGCCCGGCTATGCGCGCCCCCAGACGCTCCGCCTGCTCCGGGAACGCTTCGGCTATGCCTTCGAAGGGCGTCACGGTTATCATCCGACGATCGAACCCCATGCGCTGCCGGACGGCCTGCGCATCGGGGACATCGGCATCGCCTGCACGGATCAGCCCCATGGCGAGATATTCTCCACTGGCTTCCGCTTCACACATGATGGTCATTCCATTGGATATGCTACTGATTTCCATGACATAACGGTTGACATGCTGGCGCTGTACGATGGGCTGGACATCTGGGTTGTCGATGCCCTGCGGGAAAAGCCGCATCCGACGCACACGCATCTGGCGCTTACCCTGGATGCCGTGCAGGCCGTAAGGCCCCGCCGTGCCATATTGATCCATATGGACCAGAGCATGGATTATGCGACGCTCCGCCGGACACTCCCCGAAGGCGTCGAACCGGGCTATGACGGACTGGTGGCCGAACTGGGCGCGACATAGGGGGCGGGGCAGGAGATGGATGGCGATCAGGCAATGTCCAGTCTCTGGTATGTGCTGGCGCTTGTCCTGGTCGGATCGGCCCTGATTGCCCGGCGCGCCCCGATGGGCGGGCTCATGCGCATGGCCATGCTCTGGATCGTCATCTTCGCCGTCCTCCTCGGGCTGTTCAAGGCTGGCGAGAAGTTCGGTCTGTTTTCCAGCCGCATATATGGGGCAGGGGACGAATCCCCTTCATTGTCGACCAATGCCGCGTCGACCAATGCCGCGCCGGCGGCTTTGCCGTCCGCGCATGTGGAGGGACAGGCCTTGCGAATCCCGGTCGCGCCCGACGGTCATTATTGGGTGGAGGGAATGGTCAACGGGAACCCGACGCGCTTTCTGATCGACAGCGGCGCCAGCGTCACCGCCCTGTCGGTGGAGGCGGCCCGCGGTTCCGGCCTGAACTTCGACCTGAACGCGCCCGGCGTCAGCATGATGACCGCCAACGGCAAGATCGACGCCAAGCGCTCGACCATCGCCACGCTGGTCGTCGGCCCGATCCGGGCCAGCGATCTCGACATCGTCGTTTCCCCGGCTTTCGGAGAGGTCAATGTGATCGGCATGAACATGCTGTCGCGCCTGAAAAGCTGGTCCGTGCAAAATGGAGAGATGGTGCTGACCCCATGACGTCATCGACCGCGGCACCCGATCAGCGTCAGCGCCTGAAGGCCATCATTGGCGGCTCCACCGGCAATCTGGTCGAATGGTATGACTGGTATGCCTATTCCGCCTTCACCCTCTATTTCGCCCAGCATTTCTTCCCGAGCGAGGACCGCACGGCGCAATTGCTGAGTGCTGCGGGGATTTTCGCCGTGGGCTTTCTGATGCGACCCATCGGCGCCTGGTTGATGGGCGTCTATGCCGATCGCCATGGCCGGAAAAGCGGCCTGACGCTGTCTGTGGCCCTGATGTGCGCCGGCTCCTTGCTGATCGCCGTCACGCCCTCTTATGATAGCGTCGGCGTCGCCGCGCCCTTGCTGCTGGTGCTTGCGCGCCTGATGCAGGGACTGTCGATCGGCGGCGAATATGGCGCCAGCGCGACCTATCTGTCCGAAATGGCGGGGCGCAACCGCCGCGGCTTTTTCTCCAGCTTCCAATATGTGACCCTGATCGCGGGGCAACTTGTCGCCATCTGCGTCCTGCTGGCGCTCCAGGCCATGCTGACCGAGGCCGAACTGGATGCCTGGGGCTGGCGCATTCCGTTCCTGATCGGCGGAGCGCTGGCGATCATCGTCTTCTGGCTGCGGCGCGGCCTGGCCGAAACCCAGAGCTTTGCCGTGGCCAGGGCGGAGGGCGCCCCCAAATCCGGATTCATGGAACTCGTGACCCGGCATCCGCGCGAGACGCTGACGGTGATGCTGCTGACGGCAGGCGGCACGATCGCCTTTTACGCCTATTCCATCTACATGCAGAAATTCCTGGTCAACACCAGCGGCCTCAGTCGGGAAATAGCGTCGCAAATCAATGGCATAACGCTTTTTCTTTTCATGCTGCTTCAGCCTGTCGCGGGGGCGCTTTCCGACCGCATCGGGCGCAAGCCGCTGATGATCGGCTTCGGCCTGCTCGGCGTCCTGTGCACCTATCCCATCTTCGCGACGCTGGCCGTCACCAAGGACCCGTGGGCGGCGGGGCTGCTCGTAATGGCCGGCCTGGTGATCGTGACCGGCTACACTTCGATCAACGCGGTGGTGAAGGCGGAATTGTTTCCCGCCCATATCCGCGCATTGGGAGTGGCTTTGCCTTATGCGCTGGCCAACACCTTGTTCGGCGGCACCGCGGAATTCGTCGCGCTCTGGTTCAAGCAGATCGGCGCAGAACAGGCATTCTACATCTATGTGACGGTGATGATCGGCATCTCCCTGATCGTCTATATCCGCATGCCCGATACGCGGCAGCATAGCCGGATAGTGGAAGATTGAGGATGCGAGGATCATCACATATTTAACATAATCCTTATTATCGAACTCAGATATTCATTGCCGGAAGCTGGCCTTGGCCCATCCGGCACCCTATCATCCTCCCAATCCCACCCATTTGATCCAGAGTCCTGCATGTCATCCAACAGCAAGGCGAGTCCCGCCGACATCATGCCGCTCGCCAAAGTCATGGCACGGCTGCGCGATCCCGACACCGGTTGCCCCTGGGATGTCGAACAGGACTTCGCCAGCATCGCGCCCTATACGATCGAGGAAGCCTATGAAGTCGCCGACGCCATAGAGCGCGACGATATGGCGGCCCTGCGGGACGAACTTGGCGATCTGCTGCTGCAGGTCGCCTTCCATAGCCGCATGGCGGAACAGGCCGGCCATTTCACATTGCAGGAGGTCATCGACGGCATCACGGAAAAGATGATCCGCCGTCATCCCCACGTCTTTGGCGAAGGAACCAGACGCACGGATGGCCATGCCCAATGGGAAGCCATCAAGGCCGCCGAGCGCGCCGAGAAGGAACCCGATCCAAGCGCGCTGGCAGGTGTCGCCATAGCGCTGCCCGCCCTGCTCCGCGCCGAAAAGCTTCAGAAACGCGCAGCCCGCACGGGGTTCGACTGGCCCGACATCGGCGGCGTCATCGACAAGATCGAAGAAGAATTGGGCGAGGTGCAGGCGGCGACTACCCAGGCCGAACGGGAGGAGGAAGTGGGCGACCTTCTCTTTGCCGTGGTCAACCTCGCCCGTCATCTGAAAGTCGATCCGGAAGTCGCCCTGCGCGCCGCCAATGGCAAGTTCGACAAGCGTTTCCGCATCATGGAAGGACTGGCCGGCGAGGACTTTCCCACGCTCCCGCTCGATGAGAAAGAAGGCCTGTGGCAACAGGCGAAGCGGCAGTTGCGACAGGCTTGATAAGGCGACATGGTCCTGGACAGGCCGGAACCCGGTTCCAGCATTTCGTCCAGTAAGGTTAATTTCCCCGGCGCTTGAGGAACCGCGCCAGCGCGGAATCGGACAGCCGGACATCCACCAGCATATCCTCGCCCTCCGCCCTGCTGCCGATCACCTCGCCATGTTCGTGCAGCCACGCCATCCCCGCACCGTCCGCCAGCGGCACATGCAGGTGATGGACCTGCGCCCCGGCGGTCAACCGGGTGCTGATGGCGCGCTGAAGGTCATCGACTCCCTCGCCGGTCAGGGCGGACAGGATCACCACATCGTTCCGCCGCGCCGCCGTCTCCCGCGCCAGCGTCGCCGCATCCTCGTCCAGCAGGTCCAGCTTGTTCCACGCTTCGATGATCGGCGGCGGTTCATCGCCCTCGCCCGCTTCCAGAGCCCCTTCCCCCGCGACGCCAAGCTCGCCCAGCACGTCCATGACGTCGTCGCGCTGGGCGTCGCTGTCTGGATGCGCTATGTCGCGGACGTGGACGATCAGATCGGCCGACAGCACTTCCTCCAACGTCGCGCGGAACGCCGCGATCAACTGCGTCGGCAGGTCCGAAACGAACCCGACGGTGTCGGAAAGAATGGCCTTGTCCAGTCCCGGCAAGGCGATCTGCCGCATCGTGGGATCGAGCGTCGCGAACAGCAAATCCTCCGCCATGACGTCAGCCCCGGTCAGCCGGTTGAACAGCGTGGACTTGCCCGCATTGGTATAGCCCACCAGCGCGATCACCGGCCAGGGTGCCCGCTGCCGCCGCGCCCGGTGCAGGCCGCGCGTCTTCGTCACCTGATCCAGCTCCCGCCTGATCTTCGCCATCCGGTCGCGGATCATCCGCCGGTCAGCCTCGATCTGCGTTTCGCCGGGACCGCCCAGGAAACCGAAGCCGCCGCGCTGCCGCTCAAGGTGGGTCCAGCTTCGCACCAGCCGCCCAGCCTGGTAATCCAGATGCGCCAATTCGACCTGCAGGCGCCCCTCATTGGTCGCGGCGCGCTCACCGAATATCTCCAGGATCAGGCCGGTCCGGTCGATGACCTTGGTTTCGGTCGCCTTTTCCAGATTGCTCTGCTGCACGGGGCTGAGCGCATTGTCGACGATGACCAGTTCCGCCTCTTCGGCCCGCGCCAGCGTCGCGATCTGGTCCACCTGACCGCTGCCGAACAGGGTTGCGGGCTTGCGGTCGCGCACGCGAAAGGCCTGCGCCGCGCGCACGTCGATGCCGATGGCAAGGGCAAGGCCCCTCGCCTCCTCCAGCCGCGCATCGCTGTCGCGACGTTCCGGACCATGGACATCGGCGCGCACGACAATGGCGCGCGCGCCGCGCGACACCTCGTCATCGGAATCTCGGTTGAAGACAGCCATGGTGGCTTAACGCTTCCGGCCCCCGCCGGCTTCATCGGAAACCGGGCGGGGACAAGAAAAAGCGTTCAATCCTCGCCCTCACCCTCGCCGGTGAGGTCCAGCGCGTGCAGCGGCTGCACGGTGGAAATCGCATGCTTGTAGACGAGCTGGACCATGCCGTCCCGCTCCAGCAGCATGCAGAAGAGGTCGAAGGCGGCGATTTCGCCCTGCAACATGACGCCGTTCACCAGGAACATCGTCACCGGGCTGCCGGACTTGCGCACCGCGCTCAGGAAGATTTCCTGGAGCAGCTTCGACTTGCCATTGCCGTCGCTGGCCTTCCGCAATTCGGTCAGATCCATGGATTGCGCGGGCATGACGGTCGAAATCGCATGCTTGTAGACCAGCTGCGACTGCCCGTCCCGCCGCAGCAGCACGGAAAAATTGTCGAACCAGGTGATAATGCCCTGCAGCTTCACACCCTTGACCAGGAACATGGTCACGGGCGTCTTGCTCTTGCGCAGGCTGTTCAGGAAGATGTCTTGAAGGTTGTTCACTTTGTCGGCCATGGTCTTCACCAGTCCTTTATTGGCGGGACGTTACCCGCTCTCGCACCCTTAAGCAGAGTGTCTTGCCCGCCCCCGCCTGTCGGAAGCGAGGCAAGCCTACCGCAATTGCGAAGGGCCGTCCATGCCCTGTTTGGCTGAAGATCGTTCAGTTTACCTCAACCATCCTTGCCATCCGTAATTCCCAGCAGCTTCAACTTCCGGTGCAGGGCCGAACGTTCCATGCCGATGAAGGTGGCGGTACGGGAAATATTGCCCGAAAAGCGGCGGATCTGGATGCGCAGATATTCCCGCTCAAAGCTTTCCCGCGCCTCGCGGAGCGGCGCGCCCATGATCGCTGACTGCCCCATCCCCTCCGAACCGCCGTTGCTCGTCAGTTCGGCCGGCAGCATGTCCAGTTCGATCCGCCCGATCCGCTCGCCCGGCGCCAGGATCATCGTCCGCTCGATGACGTTGCGAAGCTGACGGACATTGCCCGGCCATTCATTGGCCTGCAAGGCGGCCATGGCGTCGCTGGCGATCTCCGGCGGCGGCACCCGGCGCTCCGCCGCGAAACGAGCGAGATAATGCTCGACCAGCGGTGGAATGTCATCCCGGCGCTCGGCCAGCGGCGGGATGATGAGGGGCACGACGTTGAGCCGATAGAAGAGGTCCTCGCGGAAACGCCGCTCCTCGATCTCCGTCGCCAGGTTGAGCGCGGTCGAGGAAATGACGCGGACATCCACCTTTACCTGCCGCTGCCCGCCGACGCGAGTGAAGCTCTGGTCCGTCAGCACGCGCAGGATCTTCGCCTGCGTCGTAAGCGGCATGTCCGCGATTTCGTCGAGATAGAGCGTGCCGCCATGCGCCTGCTCCAGATAGCCCGGACGCACCAGCCCGCTCGGGTCCTCGACGCCGAACAGTTCTTCCTCGACACGATCCGGGTCCATCCGCGCGGCGGCGACGATGATGAAGGGCGCGTCAGCCCGCCCGCTCCAGCTATGCAGCATGCGCGCGGCGACTTCCTTGCCGACGCCCGCCGGCCCGGAAATCAGCACCCGGCTGCCCGTCCCCGCCACCTTCTTGATCGTGGCGCGAACGGCATTGATCGCCGCCGAAGTGCCGGTCAGTTCGTCATCCTGCCCGAAACGGGCGCGCAGCACCTGATTTTCGCGCCGCAGCCGCTCCGTCTCGGTCGCCCGCGACACCAGATGCAGCAGCCGGTCCGCCTCGAACGGCTTTTCGATGAAGTCCGCCGCTCCCTTCCGGATGGCGGCGACGGCGGTATCGATATTGCCATGGCCGGAGATCATGAGCACCGGAATGGTCGCATCCCGCCGCTTGATCTCGTCCAGCAGTTCCAGCCCGTCCAGCTTCGATCCCTGCAACCACACGTCCAGCAACACCAGCGAAGGCCGCCGGGCGTCCAGCGCCTCGATCGCGCTGTCGCTGTTGGCGGCGGTGCGGGTGGTGAAGCCCTCATCCTCCAGGACGCCCGCGACCAGATCGCGAATGTCCTCCTCATCGTCGACTATCAGAATATCAAGCGCCATTGGCTGTCACTTTTCCAGTCGTTTTTCCATGGGGCAAGGCGATGACCTGCCCCTCTTCCAATTTCTCGAGCGCCGCCACCGGGAAGCGCAACGTCACGCGCGCGCCCCCGCCATCGGCGTCGTCGAAGCGGATTTCGCCCATATGCTCCTCGACAATCTTCTTCACGATGGCGAGGCCCAGGCCCGTGCCCTTGGTCCGGGTGGTCATATAAGGCTCCAATATGCGTTCGCGTTCCGGCGGCAGGCCGATGCCATTGTCCTGCACCGCGATCAGCAGGTTGCCGCCGTCATGCTCCACCGTCATGGACACCTGCCCGCGCCAATGGTCGCCATCCGCGGCGGGCTTGGGCTCGATCGCCTCGACGGCGTTCTTGACGATGTTGGTGAGCGCCTGGCCCAATTGCCGGCGGTCGCAGACCATTTCCGCATCGCCATCCATGGAATGATATTCGAAGCGAATATCGGGATGGGCGACTTCGTGCAGGAACAGCGCGTGGCGGGCGATGTCGTCGATCCGCTCGCGCCGGAACACCGGCTTGGGCATGCGCGCGAAGGAGGAGAATTCGTCGACGATCCGCCGCAGGTCGCCCACCTGCCGCACGATGGTGCCCGTCAGGCGCGTAAAGGTGGCCTTGTCGCTCGTCACCTCCTCGGCATAGCGGCGTTGCAGCCGCTCGGCGGCAAGCTGGATCGGGGTCAGCGGGTTCTTGATCTCATGCGCGATCCGCCGCGCCACGTCGGACCATGCCGCCCGCCGCTGGTCGGAAAGCTGCTGCGTGATGTCGTCGAAGGTCAGGATGTGGCGCGACGCATCCTCCGAAACCTTGACCGCCAGCGTCCGCACGTCGCCATGGGCGCGGATCTGGACGATGCCCGCATCCTCCTCCGAAGCGATCAGCGCCGCCAGTTCGGGCGACACTTCAGTCAGCGGACAGCCCACCGGATCGTCCCCCTCCCGCACCAATATGGCGGCCGCCGAACTGTTGAGCAGCAGGATGATGCCGTCGCGGTCCACCGACAGCACGCCGGCCGACACGCCCGACAGGATCGCCTCGATGAAGGCGCGGCGTTCATCGAGCTGGCTGTTCGCCGCGACCAGCGCGCCGGTCTGCGCTTCCAGCCTCTGCGTCATCCGGTTGAACGCGGCGGCCAATGTGCCGATCTCATCCCGCGCCTGGGGGCTGGTCACGCGGGCGGACAGGTCGCCCGCCGTGATCCGCCGGGCAGCCATGACCAGTTCGTTCACGGGCCGCACCATCCAGTCGGCGACCTTCAGCGCGATATAGACCGCCACGCCCACCAGCAGCAGCGATCCCACGAACAGCAATATGTTGAAGCGCAACTGCAAGGCGCGGGACTGTGCGGCGAAAATGTCGTAATCCGACAACACCTTCTGCGCCCGCTCGACATTGCTGAACGCCGTCGAACCGGAATCGCGGGTGGCGTAGAGATAGATTTTCGCGTTGGGATAGAGCAGCGTCACCGCCTCGATCTGGTTGGGCTTGGCGGCGACCACCACATCCTCGCCGGCTTCCAGCCGCTTCACCACGTCGGGCGTCAGCATCTCCGACGCCGGCCGGCTTTCCGGATCGACCGTCGCCGCCGTGCGCGCCACGCCGTCCTTGCCGATCTCGATGATCGCGGAACGGTTCAGCTTCCGCGTGACGACCTGATAGATATAACCTTCGGCAAAGCGCGGGCTGGAGACTTTCGACTGGCTCAGATAATCGCGCAGGTCGCTCGCCATGGTGACGGTTTCGTCACGCACGTCGCGCAGGTTCTGCTCATAATAGCCACGCGCCAGGTCGCTCGCATTTTGCAGCATGCCCCGCGCACTGTCGGAAAACCAGAACTGCACGCCATATTGGAACAGCAGGGAGGCGAAGATCACCACCAGCAGCATGGGCACGCTGGCGACGATGGAGAATATCGCCACCAGACGGACGTGCAACTGCCCGTCGCTCCCTATGGCGGATTGGGCCGCGCGCCGCTTCGCCACCCGCCGTCCCAGCAGCACCAGCAGCGCAATCGCCGGCACCAGATTGGCGACCAGCAGCAACGCCACGATGGGCGGGGTCAGCAATGTGTAGGATTGCCCCTGTCCCGTCAGCAGGAAATAGGTGATGCCCGCCATGCCCAGGAACAGGACAAGCGTCACCGCCTCCACCACCGCGGCAAGGCGGCGGCGCAGGAAAAGGGGGAAATGCCTTTTCCATGCCCGGCCCCGCGCCGGCAGAGTCACTGCGCCTTCCATAGTGGCTTGGTTACAACATTAATGTGCCCGATCAAACACAGTAATTGATGGGCATGGCGCTTCCGGTCGAAAAGAGCGGTCGGTTCGTCGCCGCCGCCCGGAACGGTCGATCCGAACGCATCGGCTTGGCCGATCTTCCCCGCCGAATATTCTAATCGCCGATCCGAAGCTGCAAGGGATCGAGCCCATAGTCGGTCAGCTTCTTGCGCAGCGTGTTGCGGTTGATGCCCAACAGTCCCGCGGCGCGTATCTGGTTTCCGTCGACGCTGGCCAGCGTCTCCTGGAACAGGATCGGCTCCACCACCGCCAGCAGGTCGTCATGCAGGCTGCGGTTCGGCTGGGTCAGGCCGATGCCCAGTTGCCGCTTCGCCCATTCCCGCACCGCCTGGCCCAGCAGGTCGCCGGGGGCGGCATAATCGGCGGGCACGGCTTCCAGCGGCAGGCTGTTGCGCAGCATGTCGGCGGTGATCATGTTCTCACGGCTCAGAACCGCCAGCCGCTGCATCAGATTCTGCAGTTCGCGCACATTGCCGGGCCAGTGATAGGCCATCAGCAATTGCGCCGCATCGTCGGACAGCGACTTGCGCGGCAGCCCCTCCTGCGCCGCGCGGTCCAGGAAATGCCGGGCGAGCAGGATCACGTCCTCCCGCCGCTCGCGCAGCGCCGGAAGCGCAATGGGGACCACGTTCAACCGGTAATAGAGGTCCTGCCGGAAGCGGTTCTCCTCGATCAGCCTGGGCAGATCCTTGTTGGTGGCCGCGATGATGCGGACATTCACCTTCACCGATTTGGAGCCGCCGACGGTCGTGACCTCTCCAGACTGAAGGACGCGCAGCAGCCGCGTCTGCGCTTCCATCGGCATGTCCCCGATCTCGTCCAGGAACAGCGTGCCGCCCTGCGCCTGCTCGAACTTGCCTGCGGTGCGGGCATGGGCGCCGGTGAAGGCCCCTTTTTCATAACCGAACAGTTCCGCCTCGATCAGTTCGCGGGGGATGGCGGCCATGTTGATCGGCACGAACGGCTTGGTCCGCCTCTGCCCCAGGCTATGGATCGCCTCTGCCACCAGTTCCTTGCCGGTCCCGGATTCGCCCAGCACCAATATGCTGAGGTCGTTCGAAAGGACCCGGGCGATGGTCCGATACACCTCCTGCATCGCCGGGGAACGACCCACCAGCGGCAATCCGTCATGCGGCAGGCCGGCATCGGCCGCTTCCTCGTCCGCCCCCTTCCCCGATCCCAGCGCATCCGACACGGCCCGCGTCAGCTCATTGAGATCGAAGGGCTTGGGCAGATATTCGAACGCGCCTTTTTCGGTGGCGCGGATCGCCGTATTCAATGTGTTCTGCGCCGACAGGATGATGATGCTGAGCGCCGGGCGCCGTTCCAGAATCTCCGCGACCCCATCCAGCCCGTCGCCGTCCGGCAGCATGACGTCGGTGATCAGGACGTCCGGCGAAAAGCTTTCCAGCAGGGCGCTCCGCTCCCGGATCGATGCGGCCGTCTTGACCCTGTATCCCTGCCGCCGCAGCGCTTCCCCCACGACCACGCAGATCGCCGGATCGTCGTCCACCACCAAAATCGAGCCCGTCACCGCCATCATCTCGCCGCCATCAACCCGTTCCCATCGGCAGCAGGATGCGGAAGGTCGATTCCCCTGCCTCATGATCGCGCGAATATTGCACGAACCCGTTCATGTCGCGCACCAGCTTGTCCACCAGCGCCAGCCCCAGCCCCGTCCCGTCCCGCCTGCCGGTGATGAAGGGATTGAACAGGTGATCCAATATATGCTCCGGCACGCCCGGCCCATTGTCGACCACCAGGATTTCGATGGGCAGCACCGCGCTGCCCTTCCCCTTGCCGACCACTACGGAAACGCCATGGCGAAACGCCGTCTCCACCCTTATCCGGGGCTTCCTGCTGTGCTCCAGCGCCTCCGCGGCGTTTTTGAGCAGGTTGATCATCACCTGCACCAGCGCATCCTCGTTGATATTGGCGAATGGCAGGGATGGATCATAACTCTTTACGATCCTTATATCCTTTGCGAATCCGGCGGCGGCGATATTCGCCGCCCGGTCGATCAGCGGATAGATGTTGCCGCTGCGGCACTCCAGGGTCCGGTCCGTCGTGAAGTCCTGCATCCGGTCGATCAGCGCGGCGATCCTGTCCACCTCATTGCAGATGAGTTGCGTCAGCGCGGCGTCCCGTCCGTGATTGCCCGATTCCAGCAACTGGGCCGCGCCCCTGATGCCCGACAGCGGATTCTTGATCTCATGCGCCAGGATCGCCGCCGCGCCGATGGCCGATCGCGCGCCGCCCGCCGTACCGCGATGGCCGATCTTGCGCGCCTGGCTCTGGGTGTGGATCGATACCACGCGCCAGCCTTCATGATCGACGATGGGCGCGATCATCAGGTCGACCTCCATTTCCGCCGTGCGCCCCGCATGCACGCGGATGTCATAGGCGGCGATCGGCTTGTTGCTGTGCCAGATGTCGAAGCGCGCGCCCATTTCCGCCATGCGGATGGTCCGCGCTATGTCGCTGCCGACAATGGCCGATCGCGCCATGTTGAGCAGCGTTTCGGCGCGGACATTCGCATCGGCGATGCTGTTGTCCGGCCGCACCACCAGGGTCGCGACCGGCAACGCCGTCATCAGTTCGGAAAGCGAAGGCCCATCCTGTTGCGGTCGAAGCGACGGGATGGTCGTCATGGCCGCCGTCATGCCGCCTTGCGCGTCTCGACCGGCCCCTCGTCGGCGATCAGCGGTTCGTAGAAGCGCGCCAGCATGTCCAGCACGACATCGCCGTCCGGCTCCTGGTTCACCGCATTGCGGAACTCGGCCGAACCCGGCAGCCCCTTGGTGTACCAGCCGATATGCTTGCGGGCCATGTTGACGCCGGTATGATTGTCATAATGCTCCAGCATCGCGCGATAATGTTCCGTAACCACGCGATATTGTTCCTCCAGCGCAGGATCGGCCAGCCGTTCCCCGGTGCGGAACCAGTGCATCACCTGCCCGATCAGCCAGGGCCGCCCATAGGCGCCCCGCCCGATCATCACGCCGTCGGCGCCGCTCTGCTCCAGCGCCGTCTCGGCATCGTCGATGGAGCAGATGTCGCCATTGAC
Organism: Sphingobium sp. 22B; assembly: GCF_001580035.1. Classification (NCBI taxonomy): domain Bacteria; kingdom Pseudomonadati; phylum Pseudomonadota; class Alphaproteobacteria; order Sphingomonadales; family Sphingobiaceae; genus Sphingobium; species Sphingobium sp. 22B. Next base: position 320,768 of record NZ_LTAB01000001.1, read on the forward strand.
GATGACGGGCAGCGACACCGCATCCTTCACGCTGCGCACGAAGGCCCAGTCGGCCGACCCCTTGTACATCTGGCAGCGCGTGCGGCCATGAACGGTGATCAGCTTCGCGCCCAGATCCTCCGCGATCCGGGCCAGTTCGGGCGCGTTCAGGCTGGCATGATCCCAACCCGTGCGCATCTTGACCGTGACCGGCACATCGACGGCCTTCACCGTCGCCTCGATCAGCGAAGCGGCCAGCGGCAGGTCGCGCATCAACGCGCTGCCCGCATCGCCATTCACGACCTTTTTAACCGGGCAGCCCATGTTGATGTCGATGATCGCCGCGCCGCGATCCGCGTTCAGCTTGGCCGCCTCCGCCATTTCCGTGGGCGAACAGCCGGCCAACTGCATCGATACGGGCTCCTCCAGCGGATGCCAGGCCGCCTTCTGCAGCGACTGGCGCGTCTCGCGAATCATCGCCGCCGTGGCGATCATCTCGGTCACGTTGAGGCCGGAGCCATAGCGGCGGACCAGTGTCCGGAACGGCATGTCCGTCACGCCCGTCATCGGCGCCAGCACGACCGGCATGTCAATCGTCACCGGACCTATGGAAATCGGGGAAAGCCTCTGCATCATTCCAACACTGCCTAAAAAACAGGCAGCCCTTAGCGGAAATCCGCATCATCGGCAAGCGAGGCGGGGCTGGCGGTTGGCCCGGCACTGCGATACAGGCGCGGCCATGACAGACAGAACCGTCGCTTTGCTGGTCGCAGCAGGTCAGGGCAGCCGCGCGGGCGGCGACATTCCCAAGCAATTCCGGCGCATCGGCGGCAAGCCGGTCCTCGCCCACGCCGTCGACGCGCTGGCCGGGCATCCCGCCATCGGTTCCCTTGTCCTGGTCGTCGGCGCGGGGCAGGAGGAGGATGCACGCGCCGCACTGGAAAGCCGCACCGTCTCCGCCATCGTTCAGGGCGCCGACAGCCGCCGGGGGTCCGTCCGCGCCGGTCTTGAGCATATAGCGTCCGCTGGCGGCGCGGCGCGCATATTGGTGCACGACGCTGCGCGTCCCTTTCTCCCCGCGACGGTGATCGACCGGCTGCTCGCCGCGCTGGAGGGTGCGCCCGGCGCCATTCCCGCCTTACCGGTCGCAGACACATTGGTCAGAAGCGAACATGACAAGAGCGACCATGACAAGGCGGGGGACGTCGTCGACCGCGATGGCCTGTTCCGGGTCCAGACGCCGCAGGCCTTCCGCTTCGATGCCCTGCTGGCCGCGCACAGAAGCTGGGACGGCAATCGGGAAGCAACCGACGATGCCCAGATATTGCGGCATTCGGGCCATGACGTCACGCTGGTCGCTGGCGATGAAAGGCTGGAAAAATTGACCTATGCCGAAGATTTCCTCCGCGCCGAAGCCCGGCTGGGCGCTGCCCGCAGCGTCCGGACCGGCATGGGTTATGACGTCCACCGGCTGGCCCCCGATGAGGAGCTCTGGCTCTGCGGCGTCCGCATTCCGCACGACCGGGGCCTCGCTGGGCACAGCGACGCGGACGTGGCGATCCACGCGCTGGTGGATGCGCTGCTGGGCGCACTGGCGGAGGGCGACATCGGCAGCCATTTCCCGCCCTCCGACCCGCAATGGCGGGGAGTCGCCTCCTCCCGTTTCCTGGAATATGCGGCGGAGCGCGTCGCAAAACGGGACGGCTTTATCGAGCATGTCGACCTGACGCTGATCTGCGAGGCGCCGAAAATCGGTCCGCACAGGGACGCCATGCGCGCCCGGATCGCGGAAATCCTGCACCTTCCTCCCGACCGGGTCAGCATAAAGGCGACCACGACCGAACGGCTGGGCTTTGCCGGTCGGCGGGAGGGTATTGCCGCACAGGCTGTTGCCACGCTCTCCCTCCCCGCGCTAATCTGATCGCCATGCCCGATAGCATCCTTCCCGCGTCGCTTGTCGAACTGGCCGAGCGCGTCGTCGCCGCCAACCGTCGCGCCGGCCGCACCATCGCCGTGGCGGAAAGCTGCACCGGCGGCCTTGTTTCCGCCGCACTGACCGAAATCGCCGGATCGTCCGAGGTGTTCGAAGCTGGTTTCGTGACCTATTCCAACGACATGAAGAGCGAGCTTCTCAAAGTATCGCAGGATGTCATCGAAACCTTCGGCGCGGTTTCCATCGCCACCGCCTGGGCCATGGCGCAGGGTGCGCTGAACAAGAGCCACGCCAATGTTGCCGTCGCCATCACCGGCATAGCCGGCCCCGGCGGCGGATCGGAGCAGAAACCTGTCGGCACCGTCGTCTTCGCCCGCGCCGAACGCGGCGCCAGCCCCGACAAGATCGTGGCCGACATGCATTATTTCGGGGATACGGGCCGGGGCGGCGTCCGCCTTCAGGCGGCGCTGTGCGCGCTCGAACTGCTGCTGCCCGACTCGCCCGCGCCATAAAGCTCCGCCGCGCGGGTTTCGAACGCGCCGATCATCTTGCGCAGCGCCTTGTCGAACACCTGGCCGGCCAGCATCTCGAACAGCTTGCTCTTGAATTCGAACTCAACCTCGAAATCCACCAGAACGCCGCCCTTGCCGTCGTCGCGAAAGCTCCATTCATTGTGGAGATGCTTCAAGGGCCCATCCAGATAATCGACCCGCACATGGTCCGGCCGATGCTTGTGCACGCGGGACGTGAAGCTCTCCTTGATCCCCTTGAACCCGACGATCATGTCCGCGACCATCTCCGAATCGCTGTCGGACCGCACCCGGATCGCGCTGACCCAGGGCAGGAATTCGGGATAGGCCTCCACATTCGCCACCAGGTCGAACATCTGTTCGGGCGTATAGGGAAGCGGCCTCGTTTCGTTATGCTTGGGCATCGGCTTATTGGCCGGCCTTCGCCAGTTGCGCCTCGCGGGCCGCGCGCATTTCCGCGAAATCCTTGCCCGCATGATAGCTCGAGCGGGTCAGCGGGCTCGACGCCACCTGCAGGAAGCCCTTGGCCCGCGCGATCGCCGCATAGGCGTTGAACGCCGCCGGAGTGACGAACTCCATCACCTTGGCGTGCTTGGGCGTCGGCTGGAGATATTGCCCCATGGTCAGGAAATCGATGTCGGCGGAGCGCATGTCGTCCATCACCTGATGGACCTCCAGCCGCTCCTCCCCCAGACCCAGCATGATGCCCGACTTGGTGAAGATCGACGGATCGAGCTTCTTCACCGTCTCCAGCAGCCGCAGCGACGCATAATAGCGCGCGCCCGGGCGAATGGTCGGATAGAGGCGCGGCACCGTCTCCAGATTATGGTTATAGACGTCCGGCCGCGCCGCGACGATCATCTCTACCGCCCGTTCATGCTTGTTGCGGAAGTCCGGCGTCAGGATTTCGATGGTCGTGTCCGGGGTCGTGCGGCGCAGCGCCTCGATCACCTTCACGAACTGCGACGCGCCGCCATCGGGCAGGTCGTCCCGGTCGACGGAGGTGATGACGATATGCTCCAGCCCCATTTCCGCGCAGGCATCGGCCAGATTCTGCGGCTCGTTGGGATCGACCTTGCGCGGCATGCCGGTCTTGACGTTGCAGAAGGCGCAGGCCCGCGTACAGACATCGCCCAGGATCATCACGGTCGCATGCTTCTTGGTCCAGCACTCCCCGATATTCGGGCAGGCCGCCTCCTCGCACACCGTCGCCAGCCCCTTGGTCCGCATCAGCTTGCGCGTCTCGTGATAGCCGGGGCTGGTCGGCGCCTTCACGCGAATCCAGTCGGGCTTGCGGGCGCGCTCGGGACGAGTGGCGGGCGCGGGGATCGGGACGATGTCGGTCATGCGCTCCAGATAGCGATGCGAGAGCGCTCTTGCCAGCCCCATCATTGTTCGGCACAGACCGGCGCATGACCGATTTCGCTGATATGCTCGCCGGCTATCGCCGCTTCCGCAACACCGGTTGGACCCAGCAGCGGGAGCGATGGGATGAACTGAGCGAGGGGCAGAGCCCCCGCGTCATGGTCATCGCCTGTTCCGACAGCCGAGTCGATCCCGCACAGATATTCGACACCAGCCCCGGCGAGATCTTCGTGGTCCGCAATGTCGCGGCGCTGGTGCCCCCCTTCGAAACCAATCCCGGCCGCCACGGCGTCTCCGCGGCGCTGGAATTCGCGGTCCAGGTGCTCAAGGTGGGCGAGATCGTCGTCATGGGCCATGGCAAATGCGGCGGCTGCAAGGCGGCGCTCAGCCATTCGCTGAAAGACGCGCCTCCCGGCGAGGGCGGCTTCATCCACAACTGGATCGAACTGCTGGACGAAGCGCGGGAAAAGGTGGTCGAACGCTTTGGCGCGGATGACGGCCGCGACGCCGAACGCGCCATGGAGCAGGAAGGCGTCAAGGTCAGCCTGGCCAATCTGCGCACCTTCCCCTGCGTCCGCACGAAGGAACGGAGCGGCGAGATCAGGCTGATCGGCGCCTTCTTCGCCATTGCCGACGGCCAGCTCCACCTGCTGGACGAGGCGAGCGGCCAGTTCAGCCCGGCGGCGCTGGAAGTCTGATGACCGCGCCGGTCCCCAGCGGCAATATCGCCCTGCTGATCGATGCCGACAATGTCTCCGCCGACCATTTCGACCCGGTGCTGACGGTCCTGGCGGAACTGGGCACCGTCAATATCCGGCGCGCCTATGGCAATTGGAGCAAGCCTGCGCTCAAGGGATGGGCGCGGCAGGCCGTGACGCAGGCCATCGAAACGCAGCAGCAGTTCGACCTCACCCGGGGCAAGAACGCCACCGACATGAAGATGACGATCGACGCCATGGACCTGATGGCGTCGGGCCGGGTCACCGGCTTCGGCCTGATGTCGAGCGACAGCGATTTCACGCCGCTCGTCACCCGCATCCGGCAGGAAGGCCTGCCGGTCTATGGCTTCGGAACGGACAAGACGCCGCAGGCCTTCCGCAGCGCCTGCACCCGCTTCATCGACGTCGGGGCGCTCGCCAGCGCAAGAACGGCGCCCGCCGAACTGGAGGAGTCGGCGGCGGAACCCGCCTCCCCCGACGCGCCCGAAGTCGCGCCCGATCTCGTCAAGCTGTTGATCGACGCCTATAATGCCGTCAAACGCGACGATCAGGGCTTCGCCCGCCTCAGCGAAGTGGGCCAGCTCGCCGGGAACCGCTCCAGTTTCGACACGCGCAACTATGGGTTCAAGCGGCTGTCCGACCTTGTCCGCTCGATCAATAATTTCAAGGTGGAGAGCCGCGACGGCCAGACCTGGATCAAGCGGGTGCACTGATGACCATCCTCGCCCGCCACCTGACGATCCTCGGCCGGGTGCAGGGCGTGTTCTACCGCAATTGGGCCGTCGAAACGGCCCGGGGTCTCAACCTGACAGGCTGGGTACGCAACCGCATGGACGGCAGCGTGGAGGCGCTGGTGGAAGGACCGCGGGATGCGGTGGAGCGGTTCGTCCTGCTGGCGCGACAAGGCCCGCCCGCCGCGCAGGTCGCGCGGATAGAGGCCGAGGATGTCGCGGTCGGGGGGCATGAATCATTTCAGAAGCGGCCGACCGCCTGACTTCGCCGGGCGGGCGGACGGGTGGAAAGAAAAATCGCGTCCTTGGGCCGAGGCGGGCGGCCCCGTCCGCTTTTCCGGCCCGCCTGTCTCAGCGGGAAACCCCATCGGCCGATATTCCCATGAACGACGAAAAGCCCCGCTTGTGCGTTGGAGCGCTTCCCACTAAATCGCCCGCATGACATCGACCAACGACATTCGCCGCTCCTTCCTCGACTATTTCGGGGCCAACGGCCACACCATCGTTCCGTCCGCGCCTCTCGTGCCGCACAACGACCCGACGCTGATGTTCGTCAATGCGGGCATGGTGCCGTTCAAGAATGTCTTCACCGGCCTTGAATCCCGCCCCTATACCAAGGCGACGAGCAGCCAGAAGTCGGTCCGCGCCGGCGGCAAGCATAACGACCTCGACAATGTCGGCTATACCGCGCGCCACCATACCTTCTTCGAAATGCTGGGCAATTTCAGCTTCGGGGATTATTTCAAGGAACAGGCGATCACCCATGCCTGGACCCTGCTGACGAAGGAATGGGGCCTTTCGCCCGAAAAGCTGACGGCGACGGTCTATCACACCGACGACGAAGCCTTCGACCTGTGGAAGAAGATCGCCGGCCTGCCGGAGGAGCGGATCATCCGCATCCCCACCAAGGATAATTTCTGGGCCATGGGCGACAGCGGCCCCTGCGGTCCCTGCTCGGAAATCTTCTACGACCATGGCGACCATATCTGGGGCGGTCCTCCCGGAAGCCCGGAGGAAGATGGCGACCGTTTCGTCGAGATCTGGAACCTCGTCTTCATGCAATATGAGCAGGAAGCGAACGAGATCGTCTCCGAACTTCCCAAGCCCAGCATCGACACCGGCATGGGTCTGGAACGCATCGCGGCGGTCCTGCAAGGCGTCCACGACAATTACGACACCGATACCTTCAAGGCGCTGATAGAGGAATCGGGCGCGCTGACGAAAACCGCCACCGATGGCGAGTATAAGGCCAGCCACCGCGTCATCGCGGATCACCTCCGCTCCACCAGCTTCCTGATCGCGGACGGCGTGCTGCCCGCCAATGAAGGCCGCGGCTATGTGCTGCGCCGCATCATGCGCCGCGCCATGCGCCACGCCCATATCATCGGCGCCAAGGAGCCGTTGATGCACCGTCTGGTCGGCAGCCTCGTCTCCGAAATGGGCGGCGCCTATCAGGAACTGGTCCGCGCCCAGCCGCTGATCGAGGAAACCCTCCTGCGCGAGGAAACCCGGTTCCGCCAGACGCTGGAAAAGGGGCTGAAGCTGCTCGACGAAGCGACCGGCGACCTGTCGGAAGGCGGCACGCTGCCTGGGGAGACCGCGTTCAAGCTCTACGACACCTATGGCTTCCCCTATGACCTGACCGAAGACGCGCTGCGCTCGCGCGGCCTCAGCGTCGACCGCGAAGGCTTCGACAAGGCGATGGCCGAACAGAAGGCCGCCGCCCGCGCCGCGTGGAAGGGCTCAGGCGAAAAGGCCTCGGACGAAATCTGGTTCGACATTGCCGAAAAGGCCGGCAATACGGAGTTCATCGGCTATAGCTCGACCGAGGGCGAGGGCGAGGTGCTGGCGATCGTCAAGGACGGTGTGAACTTCGACAGCGCGAGCGCTGGCGAGACGGTCACGATCATCACCAACCAGACGCCGTTCTACGGCGAAAGCGGCGGCCAGATGGGCGATGCGGGCACGATCAGCGCGCAGTCCGGCCTGGTCGCGGATGTCGAGGACACCGCGAAGCCGCTGGGCCGCCTCCATGCGCACCGGGCGAAGGTCGGCGCGGGCAGCGTCAAGCTGGGCGACACGGTTCACCTCCGCGTCGACGTCGGCCGCCGCGACCGCATCCGCGCCAATCACAGCGCCACCCATTTGCTGCATGCCGCGCTCCGCAACCAGCTCGGCGCCCACGTCACGCAGAAGGGCAGCCTCGTCGCACCGGATCGTCTGCGCTTCGACTTCTCCCATCCCGAGGCGCTGACCCACAGCCAGATCGCCGCCATCGAAGCCGATGTGAACGAACAGATCCGCCACAATGAAGCGGTGACGACGCGCCTGATGACGCCGGACGACGCCATCGCCGCCGGCGCCATGGCCCTGTTCGGTGAGAAATATGGGGATGAGGTCCGCGTCCTCTCCATGGGCAAGGGCGATGCGAACAGCTATTCGGTCGAATTGTGCGGCGGCACCCATGTCCGCGCAACCGGCGACATCGCGATCTTCAAGATCATTTCGGAAAGCGCCGTTTCGTCTGGCGTCCGCCGCATCGAAGCGCTGACCGGCGAAGCCGCGCGCCTCTGGCTCTCCGATCGCGAAGACCGGCTGCGCCAGTCCGCCGCCGCGCTCAAGACGACGCCGGAGGAAGTTCCTGCCCGCATCGCCGCTCTGGTCGAACAGAGCCGCAAGCTGGAACGCGAACTCGCCGAAGCGAAGAAGGCGCTGGCGCTGGGCGGCGGGGGTTCCGCACAGGCGGCCGGTCCGGAGAAGGTCGGCTCGGTCAACTTCATCGGTCAGGTGATCGAGGGGCTCGATCCCAAGGAACTGCGCGGATTGGTCGATCAGAACAAGGCAACGCTCGGCAGCGGCGTCTCCGCCGTCCTGGCGGTAGTCGATGGCCGCGCCAGCATTGCCGTCGGCGTCACCGACGACCTTGTGAACACGATCAGCGCCGTGGACCTGGTCCGCGCAGGCGTCGAAGCCTTGGGCGGCAAGGGCGGCGGAGGCCGTCCCGACATGGCCCAGGGCGGGGGTCCGGAAGGGGGCAAGGCGCAGGCGGCGATCGAAGCGGTCAGGGCAGCCCTCGCCAGCGGGCCTGCATAACCGCGCGGCCGGCCCGATATTCGACCGCAGGCCATGCACCGCGGGGTGAGCAGCGCCCTCCTTCCACCCGGAAGGACGGAGTCGCTCTCCCACCCGTTCAGCTTGCGCCTGTCGAAGCCCCGCTTCTTTCTCGAAGAGAAGCGCTCCACGGCAAGCCGAAAGAGACGGATATTGGGTGATCCGGTCCAGACCCGACAGCAACAGGGCTGAGTGCCTGGCTCTCTGCAAAAGGGAATGGAACTGCACGACCGGCTCGCGGGAACCTGACCCGGCACAAACGCACGTACCGCCCAAGCCCAAAAAAAAGGGGAGGCTCGATGCCTCCCCTTCCCATCCCGCTCAGTAGCGGTAATGATCCGGCTTGAATGGCCCTTCCTGGGTCACGCCGATATAGGCGGCCTGCTTGGGCGTCAGCTTCGACAGCTTCACGCCCAGCTTCTCCAGGTGGAGCGCCGCCACCTTCTCGTCCAGATGCTTGGGCAGCACATAGACGTCGTTCTTATACTCATCCGACTTGGTCCAAAGCTCGATCTGCGCCAGCACCTGGTTGGTGAAGGACGATGACATGACAAAGCTCGGATGGCCGGTGGCACAGCCCAGGTTCACCAGCCGGCCCTTCGCCAGCACGATGATCTTCTTGCCGTCGGGGAACTCGACCTCGTCGACCTGCGGCTTGATCTCGGTCCACTTCATGTTGTTGAGGCCCGCGATCTGGATCTCGCTGTCGAAATGGCCGATATTGCACACGATCGCCATGTTCTTCATGGCGCGCATATGGTCGACGGTGATGACGTCCTCATTGCCGGTCGCGGTGACGAAGATGTCGGCGCGGGTGGCCGCCTCTTCCATGGTGACGACTTCATAGCCCTCCATTGCCGCCTGCAACGCGCAGATCGGATCGATCTCGGTCACCAGCACGCGCGCACCGCCATTGCGGAGCGAAGCGGCCGAACCCTTGCCCACGTCACCGAAGCCGGCGACCACGGCGACCTTGCCGGCCAGCATGACGTCGGTGGCGCGACGGATGGCGTCGACCAGCGATTCCTTGCAGCCATAGAGATTGTCGAACTTCGACTTGGTGACGCTGTCGTTGACGTTGATCGCCGGGAAGGGCAGCTTGCCCTTCTTCGCCAGTTCATAGAGGCGGTGGACGCCGGTCGTGGTCTCTTCCGACACGCCCTTGATGGCCTTGACCGTCTCGGTCAGATAGCCCGGACGCTCGGCCAGGAAGCGCTTCAGCGTCGCGACGAAGATTTCCTCTTCCTCGTTGCCGGGGGTGAACAGTTCTTCCCCGGCCTCGACGCGGGCGCCCCACAGCGCGAACATGGTGGCGTCGCCACCATCGTCCAGGATCATGTTGCAGACCGTATCGCCCCAGTCGAAGATGCGGATGACATAGTCCCAATATTCCTCCAGCGTCTCGCCCTTGACGGCGAACACCGGGATGCCCCGCGCGGCGATGGCGGCGGCGGCATGATCCTGGGTCGAGAAGATGTTGCACGACGCCCAGCGGATTTCGGCGCCCAGTTCCGCCAGCGTCTCGATCAGCACGGCGGTCTGGATCGTCATGTGCAGCGATCCGGTGATGCGCGCGCCCTTCAGCGGCTTGGCGGCGCCGAATTCGGCGCGCAGGGCCATCAGGCCCGGCATTTCGGTTTCCGCGATTTCGATTTCCTTGCGGCCGAAAGCGGCAAGGCCGATGTCGCGGATCACATAATCCTGCGCCTGGGTGGCGGGTGCGGTGGCCACGAGCCTGTCTCCATATCGTTAAGATTGAGGCCGCCGCCCGAATGAACGAACGGCGACGATGGGCTGGGCTTTACCAATCGCCGCCATCCAAGGCAACTCAATATAAAGTTTTCTTTATGTCTTATTCGGCAGGACCGCGCACCGCGACCTTCACCGGCCCGCCGGATGAGGACTCGTCCGTTTTCCGCACCTTCTCGGCCACCGCCGTGACGATGTCGCACCGCGCGCCGGACAGATGCGGGCTGATCGCCGCCGCATCGGCGAGTTCCAACAAGGCCGACCGGCTGGGCGGCAGGGCGTTGGCGGCGTCCGTGATCGACTGGAGGTCGCGGCAGCCCAGCCCATCCGCGCCCGCGCCATAGACATTGGCGAGGCCCGTGACGTAATTGTCATAAGCCCCCAGCGCGCCGACCGGCCCGGCGGCCGAGCGGAAATGCTCGCGCAGCTCGTCATTCACCTGCGTCAGCGTCTCGCGCTTTTCCCGGATGAAGCGGTTATAGCTGGCAAGGAAGTCATGTCCCGTCGCCCGGCACCGCAGCGCAGATACCATCAGCATCATCTCGAAATCGCGGATTTGCGCTGCTTCCACGGCGGTCTGCTTCCAGCAGGTCGCCGCCGTGGCCGGCGCAAGCGGCATCGTCGCGGCAAGCGCCGCTGCGATCAATATCCTCATGAGTTGAACCCCCGTCCAATTGCCCGCGGATCAGGGTGCGCGCATCCGGTTGCCGGACTCTCAACGGCGAAGGTTAGCCGGAATTTACCGTAAACGGTTCAGTTACGCCAAGGCAACAAGCCCTCAATGCAGCCATGCTTACGGCAACGTTCCGAAAGGCCGGTCAGGCCGATCCCGCGCCGCTGACCAGATGGGAGGCATCGACTCCGGCCGCGGCATAGGCGGCCGACCATTTCCGCGCCGCCGGCACGTCGAACAGAAGCTCAGGGGTGCAGTCGGTCGGAAACCAGCTTTCCCCGTTCATTTCCTCATCCAGTTGCCCCGCGCCCCACCCGGCATAGCCAAGCGCGACCAGATAGCGACTCGGCCCCTTCCCTTCCGCAATCGCCTTCAGTATCTCCAGCGAGCCGGACAGGCCCCATCCTTCGCCCACGGCGACCATGTCATGACCGCTCCAGTCCAGGGAATGCAGGACGAAGCCGCGCCGGGGTTCGACCGGCCCGCCGCGCAGCACGGGAGAATCCGGAACATCGCCGGGTTCGATGTCGAAGCTCTCCAGCAGGTCGTGCAGGCTGACCCCGTCGATCTCATCACTGACCGCGATCCCCAGCGATCCATTCTCGTCATGCACGCACATGGCGATGACGGAATGATCGAACCGCATGTCTTCCATTCCCGGCAGGGCAAGCAGGAACTGTCCGGCATAGGAGCGTGCTGTGGTCATGGCGCGACTATACGCCCCTTGTCGCCTTTGCCAATGGCGGGCCGTCGCTTGGGCGGGGCAGCGCGCCATATTCCATGGCTCCCCCTTGACAGACAGGGCGGCAGGGCCAACGTGCCGCGAACCCCAACAAGGCCAGGAGGCAGACGATGACCATTTCGAAGGGCGAACGCATCCCCAGCACCACTTTCGTCAAGATGACCGAAAACGGTCCCGAGCAGGTTGCTTCGGACGATTTCTTCGCGGGCCGCACCGTCGCGCTCTTCTCCGTGCCGGGGGCCTTCACCCCCACCTGCTCCGCGCGCCATCTGCCCGGCTTCGTCGATAAGGCGGAGGAACTGAAGGGCAAGGGCGTGGATGAAATCGCCTGCACCGCGGTCAACGACGCCTTCGTCATGGGCGCCTGGGGCAAGTCCGCCAGCGCCGACGGCAAGGTGACGATGCTGGCCGACGGCAATGGCGACTTCGCGCAGGCCGTCGGCCTTACCATGGACGGCAGCAAGTTCGGCATGGGCACGCGCGGGCAGCGCTTCTCCATGATCGTCAAGGACGGCGTCGTTACGGAGCTGAATGTCGAGGCGCCGGGTGATTTCAAGGTGTCGTCAGCCGAATATCTGCTCGACCAGATCTGATTTCCGGGGGATGCGCGCCCGCTATCCGGGCGCGCATCTTCCTTCGGTCATATAAGTGCGTTACCAAGGCTCGATGACAAGAAGCATCGGAAGTGCGATCGTCGCTGAACTCGACGACATCTATCGGAACTCCATCGAAAATCTTCGCGAGGCGATGCGCGCCTACGCCCGCGACGGCAGCGTACCGCCACCGGAAGCCAGGACCGACCGGCGTTTCTGCTATCCGGAATTGCGGATCACCCATCATGGCGAGTCGGACGCGCCGCCCCCCGGCCGCTCCTTCGCGCGGCTGTCCAAGCCCGGACGCTATGTGACCACCGTCACCCGCCCCGCCATGTTCGGTGACTATCTGGCCGAACAGGTCGACCTTCTCGTCCGCGACTATGGCGTGATGGTGGAAACCGGCATCAGCGACCAGCCCATTCCCTTCCCCTATGTTCTGGACGGGCTGGACATGAGCGCGCTCGATGGCACCCCGCCGACCGAACTGGCCCGCCACTTCCCGGCCACCGAACTGGCGGAAATCGGGGACGAGATCGCGGACGGCCTGTTCATGCAGGATGCGGAGGGCGAAAGGCCGCTCGCGCTGTTCGACGGGCTTCGCACCGATTTTTCACTGGCCCGCCTGAAGCATTACACCGGCACCCCGGCAGAGCATGTGCAGCGCTACATCCTGTTCACCAATTATCACCGCTATGTCGACGAGTTCGTGGCATGGGCCTGCGCCGAATTGCAGCGGGAGGGCAGCCGCTACACCGCGCTGTCAGGGGCCGGTGGGGTCTATGTAACGCCGGAAACCGCCGACCCGGCGCAGATGATCGCGGACAGCGCCTGGCGCAGGCATCAGATGCCCGCCTATCACCTGATCGCTCCGGACCGCAGTGGGATCACGCTGGTCAACATCGGCGTCGGGCCCTCCAACGCCAAGACGATCTGCGATCATCTGGCCGTCGTGCGGCCGGAAGCCTGGCTGATGATCGGCCATTGCGGCGGCCTGCGCCCGAGCCAACGGATAGGCGACTATGTGCTGGCCCACGCCTATCTGCGCGACGATCATGTTCTGGATGAAATGCTGCCGCCCGAAATCCCGGTACCCGCCATCGCGGAAGTACAGGTGGCGCTGGCGAAGGCGGCGGAGGCCGTGCTGGGCGGCGACGATCGGGAGGATTTCAAGCGCCGCCTGCGCACGGGCACGGTCGTGACGACCGACGACCGCAACTGGGAACTGCGCTATTCCAGTTCGGCGCTGCGGTTCAGCCTGTCCCGCGCCGTCGGCATCGACATGGAGTCGGCCACCATCGCCGCGCAGGGCTATCGCTTCCGCGTGCCCTATGGAACGCTGCTCTGCGTTTCGGACAAGCCGATCCATGGCGAACTGAAATTGCCGGGACAGGCCAATCGCTTCTATGAGGAAGCCATTGCGGGGCACCTGCGCGTGGGCCTTATGACCTGCGAACTGCTGCGGCAGGAGGGGCCGAAGCTCCACAGCCGCAAACTGCGCGCCTTCAACGAGCCGCCGTTCCGCTGAAGCTTGCCATGCTCCTGCATGGGCAGGAGCATGTGCATGGCTCAATCCGTCAGGAAATCCACCATCGCCTGCCCCAGCTCCTTCCGCGTCACCGCATTCATGTGGTTCCCCGGAACTTCGACATAGCGGCCGTGGGGCAGCAGTTCCGCCAGTTCCTGCGCGACGCCATTGTCCCGGTCATCGGCTCCGCAAATCACCTCTATGGGCTGCTGGAACCCGGCGATGACCTCCCTGGGCGTATCGACGAAGGTGTTGAGGATGTGCAGCATCGCGACCGGATCGCCCTTGGTGGTCTTCAGAAAGGCTTCCGTCATCCATTCCGACGTCCCCCGCTCGAACGTGCCGAGGTTGGTGAGGACATTGCGATAATAGCCGCCATTGTCGAGCGTCTGGACCAGACCGCGCAGCCCCATGCCGGCCAGGATCACCCTGCGCGGCGTCGCGCCCCGCGCCAGCATCCGCACCGTCGTCCGCGCGCCCAGCGAATAGCCGCCCAGATCATAGTCGGTCAGGCCAAGCTGCTCGACCAGCGCCAGCCCGTCCTCGGTCAGCGCGTCGGGCGGATAAGCGGCGGCATCATGGGGCTTGCCGCTTTCGCCATGCCCCCGAAGGTCGGGCAGGATGAGGCGGAATCCCGCCTCCACCAGCTTCGCGGCATGGCCGTAACGTATCCAGTTGGTGTAGGCATTGGAGAAATAACCATGGATCAGAACCAGATCGCGGCCCTCCCCCACCACATGCACGGCAAGGGGAAGCCCGCCCAACCCCTTGATCTCCAGCTTCTCGATGGGCAGGTCGGACGTGGGGCCGGACATGAGCGGGCTACTCCTTGGATGAATGCGCGTGCGGCGATATGGCCTTGCCCTCTCCTTGTCGAGTAGAGAGAAGCCAGACAAGTGCGAGGACGCTCCCGATCTGCGCGGCCGCCATGTCCTTTTGCGGGTCCCACATGTCGCCCTGCTGGCCATTATACCAGTCCGCCGTCTGGCCGGCGGCCACCACGCTCAGCAGCCATTCGAAAATCTCGTAGACAGCGCCCACGAACCCAACGGAGACAAAGGCGAAAACAAGGCTCCAGCCCGTCCGCATGACGCCATGACGCCGCGCCGCTTCCGCGAAGGGTGCGGTCAGGAGGGGGCCGAAGGCGAAATGCACCAGCCGGTCATAGCCGTTGCGCGCCAAGCCGAAAGTGCCGGAAATATCATGGCCGCTGATCGCCCGCGCCCAGATGTCATAAGGTACATAGGAATAGATGTACCGCCCGCCCAGCGTATGCAGCAACAGGAACAGCAGGACGCACGCCACCGATCCGTTCGACAGCGGCCATCGGCGCAACAGCCAGGGCGAGACAAGGATGAGCAGCGCCGTCGGCCCATGCTGGAGCGGCGCCAGTTCGGGATAGGGCTGATCGACATTCGCGGCGACAATGGCCGCGACCAGCAGAACGATCATCCGGCGCTGCGCGGCTGGAACGGCTTTCCAGACAGCAGCGCCGGAGATCATGGGAAGGGCCTCAGCCCTTCTTCAGGTGACGGCGGCCCAGCAGTTCCGCGATCTGCACCGCGTTCAGAGCCGCGCCCTTGCGCAGATTGTCGCTGACGCACCAGAGGTTCAGGCCATTGTCGATGGTCGAATCCTCACGCACGCGGCTGATGAAGGTGGCATAGTCGCCCACGCACTCGACGGGGGTGACGTAACCGCCGTCCTCGCGCTTGTCGACCAGCATCACGCCGGGCGCTTCACGCAGGATATTCTGGGCCTGCTCCGCCGAAATCTCATTCTCGAACTCGAGATTGATCGCCTCGGAATGCCCGACGAACACCGGCACGCGCACGCAGGTCGCCGTGACCTTCACCTTGGGATCGAGGATCTTCTTGGTTTCCGCGACCATCTTCCACTCTTCCTTGGTCGAGCCGTCGTCCAGGAAGACGTCGATATGCGGGATCACGTTGAAGGCGATCTGCTTGGTGAACTTCTTCGGTTCGGCCGGATCGCCGACGAAGATGTTGCGCGACTGCTCGAACAGCTCGTCCATGCCCGCCTTGCCCGCGCCGGAAACCGACTGGTAGGTGGCGACGACGACGCGCTTGATCGTGGCGGCGTCATGCAGCGGCTTCAAGGCGACCACCATCTGCGCGGTCGAGCAGTTGGGGTTCGCGATGATGTTCTTCTTCTTGTATCCGTCGATCGCATCCGGATTCACTTCCGGCACGATCAGCGGCACGTCCGGGTCCATGCGGTAGAGCGACGAATTGTCGATCACGACGCAGCCCGCCGCCGCCGCCTTGGGCGCATATTCCGCCGTCGGGCCGGAGCCTGCGGCGAACAGGGCGATGTCCCAGCCGGTGAAGTCGAAATGCTCGATATTCTTGCATTTGAGCGTCTTGCCGGTGTCACCGAAATCGATTTCGGTGCCCTGCGACCGGGGCGAGGCGACCGCCGCGATCTCGTCAATAGGGAACTCGCGCTCGGCGAGAATGGTCAGCATCTCGCGGCCCACATTACCGGTGGCACCAACGACGACGACCTTGTAGCCCATGACTTAACACTCCACTCCATGCAAAATTGCGGAGTGGGCGCCATAGCGGCATTGCGCCGTTTGTCCAGTGACAAGCCGTTTATTGCGTCAAAGCTTGGCTTGCATGGCGGACCTTGCCCTGCCCCCTTTCCTTACGCCCTCCCTCCGTTCGGGCTGAGCCTGTCGAAGCCCTTCACTTTCTTCTCAGAGAAAGCCCTTCGACAGGCTTGGAGCGAACGAAGGACAGGGTTCAGGATTATCGAGATTGAGGCCCCGTCCCATGCCGCGCCAGGAAATCCTCGATGGTCCGCCACAGATGCACGCTGATCCCCGGCCCGCCGACGCGGTGCGTCTGGCCCGGATAGACCATCATCTCGAACGGCACGGCGGCGCCCTGCATCTTCGCCACCAGCGCGGTCGAATTGTCGAACACCACATTATCGTCCGACATGCCGTGGATCAGCAGCAGCGGGTCCCTGATCTTCACCGCCTCATCCACCGCGCCGGAACCGGGATAGGCGCTGGACTTCTCCTGCGGCCGGCCCAGATAGCGCTCGGTATAATGGGTGTCGTACAGTTCCCATTTCGTGACCGGCGCGCCCGCTACCGCTGCCGAGAACACCCCCGGCGCCTTCTCCAGCAGCTTGAGCGACATATAGCCGCCATAGGACCAGCCATAGGTCGCGATCCGCTTGGGATCGACATAGGGCTGGGTCTTGAGCCAGTTCACGCCCGCAAGCTGATCCTCCACCTCGACCGTACCCATGGCATGGTAGATCTGGTCCTCGAACGCCTTGCCGCGATCGGGCGTGCCCCGATTGTCGACGGCAAAGACGATCCAGCCCCTGTCCACCAGATATTGGTAGATGGGCGATCCCCATGAATTGGTGACCTGCCGTCCGGCGCCGGGCCCGCCATAATGGAGCATGAAGACCGGATAGCGCTTCCCCGCCTCCAGCGGCGGCGTCATGATCCGGGTGTAGAGCGTCGAACCGTCCGCCGCCTTGATCGTGCCGAACCGGGTCTTCACATGGCTGGCCCAATAGGGCGCATAGGGGTGGCTGCCCCGAACCGCATTCTCCGACAGCCAGTTCAACTGCTTGCCCCCGCTATCGGCCAGATAGACCTGCCTGGGCTGGTCGCTATTGCTGCGCGCGACCACGATGCGGCTCGCCGCGCCGTCCATCACGGCGTCGTTCCACCAGCCCGCCGAGGTCAGCTGCCGCAGCGGCCCCGCCTTGGCGAGCGGCGCGGCATAAAGCTGCTGCTCCAGCGGCGTTTCCCTGTTGCCGGTGAAATAGACGAGGCCCTTGCCCTCATCCACGCTCACCACATCGCGCACTTCCCATTCACCGCTGGTGAGCGGCGTCCACCGGCCGCCCCGCACATGGTAGAGATGTCCATGGCCGGTCTTTTCCGACCACCAGAGGAAGCTACCATCCTTGAGCGGCGTGAAATTGTTGCTGAGGTTGATCCAGCTCTTCGCCCTTTCGGTCAGGATCACCCGCGCCCTGCCGGTCGCCGGATCGACGGCGAGCAGGTCGAGCGTCTTCTGGTCCCGGCTCTCGCGCTGGACGTAAAGTGTTCTGCCATCCTTGGACCAGTCGACGCGGGCGAGATAAACATCCTTCTCCGTGCCGAGATCGACCTTGACGGGCTCCCCGCCCTCCGGCTTCATCACATACAGCTCGATCAGCGCATTGGGCGTTCCGGCCGCTGGATAGCGCTGCTCATAGACCTTGGTGCCCTCGCCGCCGATGGCCGTGCGCGTGACGATGCCGACCGGGCTTTCGTCCACGCGCGCAACCGCGATCAGCCTGTCGTCGGGCGACCACCAATAGCCGGTGCGCCGGTCCATTTCCTCCTGCGCGACGAACTCCGCCACGCCCCAGCTCACCGTGTCGCTGGCGCCCTGGGTCAACTGCTTCTCCGCGCCGCCCATCGGCTGAACGAAGAAATTGCCGCCGCGCACGAAGGACACATAGCCGCCCTTGGGGCTGACCACGCCGTTCAACTCGCCATCGGGCGTGTCGGTGAGACGCGTGACCTTCCCGTCCAGCGCGGCCAGATAAAGGTCGCCGTCGACCGGCACGAGGATGGACTTGCCGTCCGGCGCCCAGTCGTAGCTGACGATGCCGGTGCTGCCCGCGACGGAACGATCCCGCTCCCGCTGCATCTTCTCCGCCTCGGAAAGCGCCGCGCCGCTGCCTGTCTTCTTCGAATCGACCAGCATCCGCTCCGCGCCCGTGGACGTATCCACCGCCCAAAGGTCGAGCCGTTCCTTCTCGTCCGTCCGTGGCTTCAGCAGCGTCACCAGCTTGCCGTCGGGCGACAGCTTCAATGCCCTTGGTTGCGGGCCGGAAAGGTCCGGACTGGCGAACACCCGCTCCAGGGTCAGCTTTTCCTGCGCCTGGGCGGACATCACGGAAAGCAACAGCGCGCCGACAGCCGCGCCGCTTTTCAGATATGGCGACATTTTCATCCCTTGCCTCGCGGCGAAACCGCCGCATCACATGGCGCAGAGAATTAGCGCCAAGCAGATGAAAAGATCAATGTTGGGAAATAATATTTCTCCGCCATGATCGCCCGGATCATGGTGGGCGCGACAGGGATTGAACCTGTGACCCCACCCGTGTGAAGGGTGTGCTCTACCGCTGAGCTACGCGCCCCCTGTAAGGAGGAGGCGGCCATTGGCATCCACCGCGCGCCCTGTCAAGCATATCGAACAAGCTATTTTCCGAAAATGGACTTATCCGCTTCATCCGCGTTATAGTCGATACGCTTTCAGAAGGAGTGCATATTCATGCGTCAAACCGTCGCCCTGGTCATTGCTGGGCTGCTTCTCACCTCTTTGGCCGCCTGCAACACCGTGAAGGGTGCGGGCCGGGACATCGAATCCGTCGGCCGCGCCGGGGAAAAAGCCATCAACTGATCCGGCGGGACCGCCGGTTACTGGAGGATGCGGCCGGCAACGGCTGCATCCTTCTCCAGGCGGACGCCGTCGCATTCCGGCTCGCCACAATCGCAGGCGGCGATCGTATAGCGCACGCCGCACATCACCAGCACGTCCTGGTCGAAGGAATAGTTCGATATTCCCGCACGTTCGACCTTTTCCTGGGCTCTGGCCTTGAGGGTCATGATCCTGCCTCTCTGCAACATGCCCGAATGATTGTTGCTGCGTTGCACAATGTCAATTGCGCCAGATTGGTTCCTGAACGAATTGAAATAAATCTGTCCAGAAAATGACACGATCCGGCGCTTATGCAGCGGATGCTTGCGCGCCGTCACCATCGCTCCCATATGCCGGCCATGAACGACCAACGCTCCCATTCCATGCCGGTCTGGCATGGCACGACCATCATGTCGGTACGCAAGAACGGGAAGGTGATCGTGGCCGGCGACGGCCAGGTCTCCATGGGCCAGACGGTGATGAAGCCCAACGCCCGCAAGGTCCGCCGTCTCCACGACGGATCGGTCATCGGCGGCTTCGCCGGCGCCACGGCGGACGCCTTCACCCTGTTCGAACGGCTGGAGGCCAAGCTGGAGCGCCACAACGGCCAGTTGATGCGCGCCGCCGTGGAACTCGCCAAGGACTGGCGGACCGACAAATATCTCCGCAACCTGGAAGCGATGATGATCGTCGCGGACAGGGAAGTGACGCTGATCCTGACCGGCAATGGCGACGTGCTGGAGCCGGTAGGCGGCGTCGCGGCCATCGGTTCGGGCGGCAACTTCGCCCTCGCCGCGGCGCGGGCGCTGGTGGAATATGAGGAAGATGCCGAAACCCTGGCCCGCAAGGCGATGAAGGTGGCGGCGGACATCTGCGTCTACACCAATGACCAGCTCGTGGTCGAAGAGCTGGAATCTGTAGCTTGAACCCCGTTCGGGCTGAGCCTGCCGAAGCCCCCTCCTTTCTTCAGAAGCAACGCCCTTTGAGATTTGAATGAGCCAGGCGGCTCATGAAAACAGGACGAACGGATTTTTAGAGATCCCATGAACGACAATCTGACACCCAAAGCCATCGTCTCCGCCCTCGACGCCCACATCATCGGCCAGGCCGACGCCAAGCGCGCGGTCGCCGTCGCCCTGCGGAATCGTTGGCGCAGGCAGCGGCTTTCCGCCGACCTGCGCGACGAGGTGACGCCGAAGAACATCCTGATGATCGGCCCCACCGGCTGCGGCAAGACGGAGATCAGCCGCCGTCTCGCCAAGCTGGCCGACGCGCCCTTCGTCAAGGTGGAAGCGACCAAATTCACCGAAGTCGGCTATGTCGGCCGCGACGTGGAGCAGATCGTCCGCGATCTGGTCGAGGAAGCCGTCCGTCTGGAACGCGACCGCCGCCGCGAAGCCGTGCGCGAAGCCGCATCCGAAGCCGCCATGGCCCGCCTGCTCGACGCGCTCACCGGCAAGGAAGCGAGCGAGGCGACCCGCCTCTCCTTCCGTCAGCGGATCGAGAACAACCAGATGAACGATGTCGAGGTTGAGGTGGAAGTCACCGACAGCCCCTCCATGCCGATGGAAATCCCCGGCATGGGCGGCCAGATCGGCATGATCAACCTCAGCGACATGATGTCCAAGGCCTTCGGTCAACAGCAGAAGAAGCGCCGCAAGCTGCGCGTCGCGGAAGCCTGGGACAAGCTGGTCGAGGAGGAGCAGGACAAGAGGCTGGACCAGGACGATGTCGCCCGCGTCGCCATCTCCAGCGCGGAGCAGAACGGCATCGTCTTCCTCGACGAGATCGACAAGATCGCGGTGAGCGACGTGCGCGGCGGCTCCGTCAGCCGCGAAGGCGTGCAGCGCGACCTGCTGCCGCTGATCGAGGGCACGACGGTCTCGACCAAATATGGCCCGCTCAAGACGGACCATATATTGTTCATCGCATCGGGCGCCTTCCATGTGGCGAAGCCCAGCGACCTGCTGCCGGAATTGCAGGGCCGCCTGCCGATCCGCGTTGAACTGAAGGCGCTGACCGAGGATGATTTCGTCTCGATCCTCTCCGACACCAAGGCGAGCCTTGTTGCGCAATATCGCGCGCTGCTGGCGACCGAGGGCGTGACCATCGACCTGACGCCCGACGGCATCCGCGCCGTCGCGAAGATCGCGGCGGAGGTGAACAGCGAGGTCGAAAATATCGGCGCCCGCCGCCTCCAGACGGTTATGGAAAAGCTGCTGGAGGATGTGAGCTTCGACGCGGAAGACCGCCAGGGCGAAACGCTGGTGGTCGATGCGGCCTATGTGGAGAAGCAGTTGAGCGCAGTGGCGCGCAACACCGACCTCAGCAAATATGTGCTGTAATTGCCCTTATAGCTCCCCTTCCGCTTGCGGGAGGGGTCGGGGAAGAGATTGTGAGGAGAGCGCTGTGACATGCCCTCCCCTTCGCGGTATCGGCATTCAGCTATCTCGAACGATAGGCATTAGCCCTCATTCCAAATCGTCATGCTGAACTTGTTTCAGCATCCATTTCTCCCCACAGGAGAACGGCGCCTGGAGGCACGATGGATGCTGAAACAAGTTCAGCATGACGTCAATTATGTTGGAACCCTCCCATATCGAACTGAATGTCGATACAGCCCAACCCTTCAAACGAGTCATGTGCCTTGTTTGACCGTAAACGGGAGGGAATTTTAAAGGCTCAGTAAGAACGCCCCACCAACACTCGCTCCACCGCCTTCTCGCCGGTGAACACGCACAGCCCATCAGCCGCTTCCGCATCCGTCGGCACATTGCGTAGCGTCAGCTTCTCGCCCTTCAGCCACTCGATGACCTTGTCGAGCGCAGCCCCAGTCGGCTTGGCCCACTGCACCAGCGCCCAACCCGGCTTCTTGCTAGCCCCGAAATAAGCCTTCAGCCCATCCAGCGACGTCACCGACCTGTCGATATTCCCCAGCAGCCGCGCCTGCGCGTCCGCGAACAAAGCCTGCTGAATATCCTCCAGCATCCCCGTAGCCGCGCCAAGGAAGTCCGCCTTCGCCACAATCCGGCTATCGAGCTTCCCGTCCTCACGATAAAGCCGATCACGCCGGATTATGGACACATTGCCCCCGGCCACGTCGCGCCCGCCAACCTCGATCACGACCGGCGCCCCCTTCTTGACCCAGCCCCAGCGCTTGTTCGCCGCCTTGGCCGGCCGCCGGTCCAGCAAGGCGCGCACCGGCTCCCGGAACACATCCTGCCTGTTCAGCTCCGCCACCAGCTCGCCGCAATAATCCAGGATCGCCGCATCCTCATCCGTATCGCGCAGCATCGGCACGACGACCACCTGATAAGGCGCAACCCGAGGCGGCACGCGCAGCCCGTCATCATCGCCATGCACCATGATCAGCCCGCCGATCATCCGCGTCGACACGCCCCAACTGGTCGTCTGCGCCAGTTCCTGCTGCCCCTCGGCATTCTGGAACTTGATATTCTGCGCCTGCGAGAAGGTGGTCCCCAGGAAATGCGACGTGCCTGCCTGCAACGCCTTCCCATCCTGCATCATCGCCTCGATGGAATAGGTCGCGACGGCCCCCGGAAAGCGCTCATTCTCCGGCTTTTCGCCCGCGATCACCGGCAGCGCCACGCAATCCTCGGCAAAGCCGCGATAGACTTCCAGCATCTTGAGCGTCTCTTCCATCGCCTCATCGACGCTGGCGTGAGCGGTATGCCCCTCCTGCCACAGAAACTCCGCCGTGCGCAGGAACATCCGCGTGCGCATTTCCCAACGCACGACATTCGCCCACTGGTTGATCAGCACCGGCAGGTCGCGCCAGCTTTGCACCCAGCGGGAGAAGGCCGCGCCGATCACCGTCTCCGAAGTCGGACGAACCACCAACGGCTCCTCCAGCTTCGCTTCGGGATCGGGGATCATCTTCCCGTCCTTCTGGATCAGCCGATGATGCGTGACGACCGCCATTTCCTTGGCAAAGCCGTCGACATGCTCCGCCTCCTTCTCGAAATAGGAAAGCGGAATGAACAGCGGGAAATAGCAATTCTCATGGCCGGTCGCCTTGATGCGCTCGTCCAGCAGCTTCTGCATCCGTTCCCAGATGCCGTAACCCCATGGACGGATGACCATGCACCCGCGCACACCGCTTTCCTCGGCCATGTCGGCCTCGGAAATGACGGCCTGATACCAGGCGGCGAAATCCTGTTCGCGGGTAACGGAAAGGGCGTGCTTCACGGGATCGACCTTAAAATTCGAGTGGATGGCGCGCCATAGGCCAAGCGCGCCGCCCCTGTCGACCCCAAAGGGCCGTCGCCCCAATGAGCAACCAGCCCAAGTAAAGGGCGAACATCGACAATATCGTCATCCCAGCGAAAGCTGGGATCTCGTAAGGCCAGGCTGTGTCGTACCGCCTGAGATCCCAGCTTACGCTGGGATGACGGAAATCAGGAAAGCTTGTCGATCTTCGCGTTGAGCGCGGCAAGCTGGGCCTTGAGTTCCGCGATCTCATCGTCCTTCGCCTCTTCGGTAGCGGACGGCGTGGGCGAAGATGTCGGCGCCGCCATGCCAGCTATTCCGGGCATCCCCGGCATCCCCGTGCCAAAGGCGCTCGCCGCCGCCTCGAACATCTGCATGTTGCGCTTGGCGATCTCGGCCAGCGGGCCGCCCCCAAAGGCGCCCTTCATGGCTTCCTGGAACTGCTGCTGGTTCTTGCGAAAGGCGTCCATCGACGCTTCCAGATATTGCGGCACCATGGACTGCATGGAATCGCCGTACATGGCGATCAACTGACGCAGGAAGTTGACGGGCAGCATGTTCTTGCCCCGCTGCTCCTCCTCCATGATGATTTGGGTCAGGACATTATGCGTGATGTCCTCTCCGGTCTTCGCATCGACGACGACGAACTCGCGCCCCTCACGAGTCATCTGCGACAAAAGATCCAGCGTGATGTAGCTCGACGTTTCTGTGTTATAGAGCCGCCTGTTAGCGTACTTCTTGATGACGACCGGTTCGGATTCGTTCGCGGTCTTAGATTTGGCCATGGATACCTCTCCCACACCTGCATTTTCCGCATTAGCACAAGGGAATGCCGCGCCGCAACATGGGCCGCGGCCCCTGCCCCTTTTTCTCAATATTTTATGGCGCGAGACGGAGGATGATCCCGAACTGCGCAAACGGGCGTTCCGGGGTTTGCGGAAATATCAGGAGGCTATTCGCCCCGCCCCGCCCCCCGCCGTTCCCGTCGTGGCTCGCGAAGGCAGCGCCAGGCTGCTCCGATATGGGACGGAAAATGGCCGTCATCCCGTGGTTTTCGTGCCCTCGCTGATCAACCCGCCGCAAGTGCTGGACCTGTCCGGCAGCCGGTCCATGCTGCGCCACATGCGTGCAGCAGGACATGACGCCTATCTGGTCGACTGGGGCACGCCCGCGGCGGACGACGGCGCGCTGGGGCTCGACCGGCATGTGACGGACCGCCTGCTGCCGATGCTGGCAGCCCTGGCCCGGCCACCCATATTGGTGGGATATTGCCTCGGCGGAAATCTGGCCATCGGCGCTGCGGCGCTGCAACCCGCAAGGGCGTTGGCGACGATTGCCGCGCCCTGGAACTTCGACGGGTTCCCTGCGGCAGACCGGGAACAGATCGGCGCGCTCTGGCGCAGTTCCAGGCCCATGTGCCAACGGTTGGACTATGTCCCGATGGAGGTGCTGCAATCGGGCTTCTGGGCGATGGACCCCGCCCGGACGATTCGCAAATATGCGGCCTTTGCCGGCATGGAGCCGGGTTCCGACGAAGAGCATGCCTTTCTGGCGGTCGAGGATTGGGCCAATGGCGGCCCACCGCTCAGCTATGCTGCGGGGCGTGACCTTTTCGAACAATTCTATGCCGCAAATGCGAGCGGACGGGGGGAATGGCATATCGACGGACGAACGGTCGATCCCCGCCGGCTGACTTGTCCAACGCTTTCAATCCGTTCCGCAACGGACCGCATCGTTCCCGCCGCCGCCGCCCCGGAAATGGGCGAGAACACGACCTTGAGCCTTGGCCATGTCGGCATGATCGTGGGCGGCAACGGACGGGCGATGCTGTGGGAGCCTTTGTCCCAATGGCTTTCCAGTCATGGCGGATGATGATATGTGCGCCTGCGAAAACAATCACCCCGGAACTGAGGATCAAGGCTTTGTCAGACATCGTCATCACCGCTGCCAAGCGTACCGCCGTCGGCAGCTTCATGGGCGCCTTCGGGTCGACCCCCGCGCATGAGCTGGGCCGCACCGCCATCGTCGCCGCTCTCGCCCAGGCCGGCGTCGCGCCGGAGGAAGTGGACGAAGTCATATTGGGCCAGGTCCTGACCGCGGCGCAGGGCCAGAACCCCGCCCGTCAGGCCGCCGTCAACGCCGGCATTCCGGTGGAGCGCACCGCCATCGGCCTCAACCAGCTTTGCGGCTCTGGCCTGCGCGCGGTCGCTCTGGCGGCTCAGGCGATCCGCGCGGGCGACGCCCGCATCATGGTCGCGGGCGGTCAGGAAAGCATGTCGATGGCGCCCCATGCGCAATATCTGCGCGGCGGCGCGAAGATGGGGCCGATTTCCTTCATCGACACGATGACGCATGATGGCCTGACCGACGCCTTCAACAATTATCACATGGGCATCACGGCGGAAAATCTGGCCGAGAAGTACCAGATCAGCCGCGAGGCGCAGGATGAATTCGCCGTCGGCAGCCAGAACAAGGCCGAAGCCGCCCGCGCATCGGGCCGCTTCAAGGACGAGATCGTTCCCGTGACGATCAAGGGCCGAAAGGGCGACACCGTCGTCGACGCTGACGAATATATCCGCGCCGGCGCCACGCTGGAGGCGATGCAGGGCCTGCGCCCGGCCTTCAAGAAGGACGGCACCGTCACCGCCGCCAATGCCAGCGGCATCAACGACGGCGCCGCCGCCCTCGTCCTGATGAGCGCCGATGAGGCCGCCAGGCGCAACGCGACCGTGCTGGCGCGCATCGCCGGCTTCGCGACCTGCGGCGTCGATCCGTCGATCATGGGCATCGGCCCGGCTCCGGCGAGCCGTCAGGCGCTGGCCAAGGCGGGCTGGTCGCTGGCCGATCTCGACCTGATCGAAGCCAATGAAGCCTTCGCCGCGCAGGCGCTGGCGGTCGGTCAGGAACTGGGTTGGGACCCGTCAAAGGTCAATGTGAACGGCGGCGCGATCGCCATCGGCCACCCGATCGGCGCTTCGGGCGCCCGCGTCCTCACCACCCTGCTCTACGAGATGCAGAAGCGCGACGCCAGGAAGGGCCTCGCGACCCTCTGCATCGGCGGCGGCATGGGCGTCGCCATGTGCGTCGAGCGCTAAGCAGGCGGTAAAGCAACGAAAGGGCCGCCGATCCCAATCCGGATCGGCGGCCTTCTGCTGTCAGCGCCAGATGCGGTCGAAACGCGCGCCCAGCCCTGTCAGCAACTCATATTGCGACAGCCCGGAAACCGCCGCCGCCTCCGCCAGCGCATAGTCGACGCCCAGCCAATCCCCCTCCGCGACCTCGGGCAGACCCGACACGTCGACAGCGGTCAAATCCATTGAGACCCGTCCCACCACCGGCAGGTGCCGGTCCCCGACAGCCATGGACCCCCGCCCGGAAAAGCCGCGCAAATAACCGTCGGCATAGCCCAGATTCACCACGGCGATCTCCATGTCCGCCGCTGCGCGATGGGTCGCATTATAACCGATCGTGTCGCCAGCCCGGACGCGGCGGCGTTGCAGTATCTGAGCCTCCGGAAAGACGACCTGCCCGATCCGCCCCGCCGCTTCCGTGCGCGGCAAGCCGCCGTAAAGCGCAATGCCCGGCCGCGTCATGTCGAAGGCATAGGCAGCGCCCAGGCAAATCCCGGCACTGTTCGCCAGGCTGTAACGCGCCGCACTGACTCCGCCCCGCAGCGCCGAAAACCGTTCCAACTGCACTTGACTGAGCGGCACATCCTCATCGGCGGAAGCCAGATGGCTGAGCAATGTCGCCACCTCCAGCCCCGCGACCTGCGCCGAAACATCGCCCCGCCAATCCAGCCCCAGGCGGTTCATGCCGGTATCGACCATGACGTCGCAAAGCCCGCCGCCCGCCTCCTTCCAGCGCGCAATCTGCCCTTCCGTGCACAGCACCGGCCTTGCGCGGGAGGCGAGCGCCACCGCCATGTCCTCCTCCCGCACGCCATGCAGCACGGAAAGCGACACGCCCTCGCCGATCAAAGGCTCCAGCGCCATCGCCTCGGCCCAGTTGGACACGAAGAAGTCCCGGCATCCCGCAGCCAGCAAGCGCCGCATCACCTCCGCGCTGCCCAGCCCATAGCCATTGGCCTTGATCGCCGCCCCGCATGCCGCCGCGCCGCCCTGCCGCTTCAACCAGCGCCAGTTGGCGAGCAAAGCGCCTCCATCCAGACGCAGACGCAAAGGTGCGGAAAAATCAGCCATCGCCTGTCCGATAGCGCTCCGCGACGCAAGCGTCGAGGGATCAGGCATCCATCGCGGCCCCGCGCGTCTCCGGCAGGGCGACGATGCAGGTCAGCAGGGCGACCGCCACCACCGCGATGGTGTACCACAGCCCCGCATAGGGATCGCCCGTCCGCGCTACTATATATTGGCTGACCAGCGGCAGGAACCCGCCGAAATAGCCGGTCCCGATATGATAGGGGATCGACAGCGAGCTATAGCGTATCCGCGCCGGAAAATATTCCGACAGCAGCGCCGCGACGGGACCATAGGTCGCCCCCGACAGCGTCCAGAGCAGCAGCAGCGCCAGGAACAGCAACAAGGCGCGCGGCCAGTCCGGCGTGACGGGGGCCGATTCATATCCCGCCGCATCCAGCGCCGCATCCAGCCCTTCCGCGCTCAGATCCGCGACCGCCACGGAACCGACGCTGACCGAAGGCGTCGCCGCCTCCCGCTTTTCATAGGCGATGCCGCGCTTGGAAAAATGGTCGAGCAGCTTGCCGCAGACGGTCGGCTGCACCTTGGCGAAGGGATCGAAGCTGCAATCGGGGCCGCTGACGATCACCGGCGCGCGCTCCGCCGCCCGGTAGAGGGCCGGGTTCGCCACGCTCCCCATGAACTGATAGAGCGGCATGAGCAGCAGCAGCACCAGCGCATAGCCGATGACGATGGGCTTCTTCCGCCCCACCCGGTCGGACAGCCAGCCGAAGAAGATGAAGGCCGCCACGCCCGCAAAGGCGCTGCCGCCCACCAGCAACTGCGCGATGCCCGGCGCGACATGCAGGCCGTTCTGCAGGAAATAGAGCGCCTGGAACATCACCGTATAAGCGATGACGGTGAAGCCCGCCGCGATGCCGATCATCGCCACCAGCATCCGCCGCTTGTTGCCGGGATAGGTGAACGCCTCCTTCAGCGGATTGCGCGATTGCTCGCCCGCCGCCTTCATCGCCGCGAAGATCGGGCTTTCGCGCAGCATCAGCCGCATCCAGAGCGAAATCGCCAGCAACGCCAGCGAGAAGATGAAGGGCAGGCGCCAGCCCCAATCGTCCCACACCGCCTTGCCGACGATCCATTGCGTGCCGACCACGACGATCAGCGACAGGATGAAGCCGCCGATCACCCCCGCCTGGATGAAGCTGGTGAAGAAACCCCTCCGCCCCGGCGGCGCATGTTCCGCGACATAGATCGCCGCCCCGCCATATTCCCCGCCCAGCGCCAGTCCCTGCGCGATCCGCAACAGGATCAGGATGACCGGCGCGGCGATGCCGATGCTCGCGGCGGACGGGGTCAGCCCGACGCCCGCCGTCGCCGCTCCCATCAGCACGATGGTCGCCAGAAAGGTATATTTGCGCCCCAGCCTGTCGCCCAGATAGCCGAACAACGCCGCGCCGAGCGGCCTGAACCCGAAACCGATGGCGAAACCTGCCAGCGAATAGAGGAGTTCCACGGTCGGATTGTCCGTCGGGAAGAATGTACGCCCGATGATCGGGGCGAGGACGCCGTAGATGTAGAAGTCATACCATTCGAACAATGTGCCGAGCGCCGAAGCGGTGATGACCAGCCGGTCACGCTTCGCATCCATCACATAGTCGGTGCCGACCGCACTTCCACCCATTCCGCCCCCGCTTGCCTGACTGATTGTTCGCCTACGTTCTAATGAAGTGCCGAACTCCGGCAAGCGCGACGTGCGAATGGACGCGATATGCGTCGGAAGCGGACACCCGCTTTATCCCTCTCCCTCAAGGGAGAGGGCTGCGCAGACTTGGCAGCTTGCTGCCTTAGTCGTAGCTGGGTGAGGGGGTTGCGATCCAGGGGATCGCGCGGACCGCAGGCCCGCTCCCCTTCATCCAGACCCGCTCCCTTCAAAACAGCCGCGCCCCATTCGGCACTGCCCGATCCGGCGCAAACAGCACCACGGCCCCGGCCTCATCGGCAAAGCCAAGCGTCAGCACCTCGGACAGGAACTTCCCGATCTGCCGCGGCGGAAAATTGACGACGGCCGCAACCTGTCGGCCCGGCAGGTCCTCCACCGCATAATGTTCCGTGATCTGCGCGCTCGATCTCTTCTGGCCGATGCCCGGACCGAAATCGATCACCAGCTTATAGGCTGGCTTGCGCGCCTCCGGATATGGCTCCGCCGAAAGGATCGTGCCGACGCGGATGTCGACCTTCAGAAAATCGTCGAAACCGATGATGTCGGCGGCGGCCGAAGCGGAATCATGATTCAGATGCATGGCGGCATGCTAGAGAGTTTTCCAAGCAGATGGAATCATCTGCTGACTTGGAAAACACGACAAAACAAAAACTTGGAGCAGTCGAGCCGATGCAACCGGATCGGAATCTGCTCCAGAGCGATTTCCAGGCGATCGGAACCGACCGCCGGTCCAGAATCACGGAAAAACAAGGAATCTGGAACGGCGATCCGATTCAATTTCAAAGCAGCCCGCTCAAGAACCGGTCCCATGGCAAGGTCGGGAAGGCAGTTCCCCGACCTCGCCCCAGGCAAGCGCTTATTCCAGTTCCAGAATGATCGCGTCGACCGGCAGGCTTTCCCCTTGCACGGCGGACACGCTCTTCACCACGCCCGCCTTCTGCGCGCGCAGGATATTCTCCATCTTCATCGCCTCGATCACGGCCAACGGCTGGCCGATCTCGACCTTGTCGCCTTCCTTCACATTCAGCGCCACCAGCAGGCCCGGCATCGGGCAGATCAGGAAGCGCGACAGGTCTGGCGGAATTTTCTCGATCATATGCCTGGCATGCACCGCCGCATGGGCCGGCAGGATGCGCAGCTTGTGGCTGGCGCCATGGGCGGTCAGCACGAAGCCCGAACGCACCGGCGCGATCTTCACCGCCAGTTGCTCCTCACCGAACTCCGCCTCGATCAGCCGGTCGCCGGGCGTATATTCCAGCGCCAGTTCGATGGCTTCGCCATCCACCGTGACGTCATCGCCATTGATCACGACATCATGGACCGCATCGCCGACCTTCACCTGCCAGTCGGTCGGCGGAGCGAGGCGCTTGCCAAGCTGCCCGTCGATGCGGCGCGCCCGGTCCGCCTGCGCCATGGCTGCAAAGGCGCCGATGGCCGACAGACGCTTCAGCAGCGTCTCCGAAGCCGGCGCGCCGGTGAAGCCCTCCGGATATTCCTCCGCGATGAAGCCGGTGGTGATGTTGCCCGAACGGAATCGCGCATGCTGCATCAGCGCGGAGACGAAATCGATATTATGCCCCGGCCCCTCGATCTCGAACTGGTCGAGCGCCGCGATCTGCTTGTCTATGGCTTCCAGCCGGGTCGGCGCCCAGGTGATCAGCTTGGCGATCATCGGGTCGTAGAACATGCTGACCTCGCCGCCCTCGACCACGCCGTCGTCGACGCGCACCAGCGCCCCCGTTTCATCAGCGCCGGTTTCGGGCGGATTGTAACGGATCAGGCGGCCCGTGGAGGGCAGGAAGCCGCGATAGGGGTCCTCGGCATAGACGCGGTTCTCGATCGCCCAGCCGTTGATCTTCACATCTTCCTGGGCGAAGCCCAGTTCCTCGCCATTGGCGACGCGGATCATCTGCTCGACCAGATCGAGGCCAGTGATCTCTTCCGTAACCGGATGCTCCACCTGCAGACGGGTGTTCATCTCCAGGAAGTAGAAACCGTCGCCCGTCTTGTCCGCGCCCGACACGATCAACTCGACCGTGCCTGCGCTGAAATAGCCGACCGCCCGCGCCAGGGCGACGCACTGCTCGCCCATCTTCCTGCGCATTTCGGGAGACACGAAGGGCGACGGCGCTTCCTCCACCACCTTCTGGTGGCGGCGCTGGATCGAACATTCGCGCTCATTGAGATAGACGATGTTGCCGTGCTGATCGCCCAATATCTGGATTTCGATATGGCGCGGACTTTCGATGAACTTCTCGATGAACACGCGGTCATCGCCGAAGCTGTTCAGCCCCTCGCGCTTGGTCGCCTCGAAGCCTTCGCGAACGTCCTGCTCGGAATAGGCAAGGCGCATCCCCTTGCCGCCGCCGCCGGCCGATGCCTTCATCATCACCGGA
Source organism: Sphingobium sp. 22B (assembly GCF_001580035.1). Taxonomy (NCBI): domain Bacteria; kingdom Pseudomonadati; phylum Pseudomonadota; class Alphaproteobacteria; order Sphingomonadales; family Sphingobiaceae; genus Sphingobium; species Sphingobium sp. 22B. The sequence goes on from NZ_LTAB01000001.1 coordinate 352,389, forward strand.
TAGCCGATCTCGTTCGAGATGCGGACGGCATGTTCGGTATCCTCGATCACGCCGACATAGCCGGGGACCACATTGACGCCGGCCGCCTTGGCGAGCTTCTTCGATTCGATCTTGTCGCCCATGGCGGCGATTGCGTTGGCGGGAGGACCGACGAAGACGATGCCCGCCTCGTCCAGCGCCTTGCGGAAGCTCTCCCGCTCGGAGAGGAAGCCGTAGCCGGGGTGAACCGCGTCGGCGCCGGTCGCCCTGCACGCCTCGATGATCTTGTCGGCCAGCAGATAGGACTGGGCGGCAGGCGGCGGGCCCAGATGCACGGCCTCGTCCGCCATCAGCACATGGGGGCTGCGCGCATCCGCATCGGAATAGACCGCAACGGTCTTGATGCCCATCTTCCGCGCGGTGCGGATGACGCGGCACGCAATTTCGCCACGGTTCGCGATCAGGATCTTGGTGATTGCCATTATCTGTCCTTGCCCCAGTCCTTATTCAGTTCCTCTCACCCCGTTCGGGCTGAGCTTGTCGAAGCCCCCTCCTTCCCTTTCGAAGAGAAGTGCAGCCCTTCGACAAGCTCAGGGCGAACGGAGGTGGTGGTTGATGCTAATCGCCGTGCATGAAGGCGCCCGACGAGAACAAACCCCAGAAGATCACGGCCAGCACAACGACGATCACCGCCATCATTCGGCCGAATTTCACTCAGCCGCCTCCAGATGCCCATGCGGCTGAGCCATCATCGGCGTCAGCCCGAGCTTCCCGAGCAACGCGCTATCCTTGTCGTCCCCGGCATTGGCCGCGGTCAGCAGCTTGTCGCCGGTGAAGATGCTGTTCGCCCCCGCCATGAAGCAGAGCGCCTGACAAGCCTCGCTCATGCTCTCGCGCCCGGCGGAAAGCCGCACCATCGACTGCGGCATGACGATCCGCGCCACGGCGACCGTGCGGACGAACTCCACCTCATCGATCTTCGCGAGCGGCGTGTCCTTCAGCATATCGCCCAGCACCGTGCCCTCGACCGGCACCAGCGCGTTGATCGGCACGCTTTCGGGATGCGGCATGGTGGCGAGCGCATGCAGGAAGCCGATGCGATCCGATCGCGTCTCCCCCATGCCGACGATTCCGCCGCAGCACACATTGATGCCCGCGTCCCGGACATTTTCCAGCGTCTCGATCCGGTCCGCGAAGGTCCGGGTGGTGATGACGTTGGCGTAATTTTCCGGCGAGGTGTCGATATTGTGGTTGTAATAATCCAGCCCCGCATCGGCCAACTGCTTGGCCTGACCAGCCGACAGCATGCCCAGCGTCATGCAGGTTTCCATGCCCATCTGGCGAACGCCCTTCACCATTTCGATGAGCTTGGGCATGTCCCGTTCCTTGGGATTGCGCCACGCCGCGCCCATGCAGAAACGGCCCGAACCATGGTCCTTCGCCTGCGCCGCCGCCTGAAGCACCGCCTGCACGTCCATCAGCTTGGTGGCCTTGAGGCCGCTTTCCGCCTCGGTCGACTGGCTGCAATAGCCGCAATCCTCCGGACAACCGCCCGTCTTGATCGACAGCAGGGTCGAAAGCTGCACCTCATTGCGCGGGAAGTTCGCACGATGGATCGACTGCGCCTCGAACATCAGGTCGTTGAAGGGCAGGTCGAACAGCGCGGCGATTTCGTCGCGGGTCCAGTCAGTGCGAGGCGTCTTAGTCATTATGCGGCTTCCTCCAGCCCCGCCGGGGGCATGTTGTGGCCGAGGAGGCGCAGCACATCGGCGGCGCATTCCACGACGTTGGAGCCCGGTCCATAAATCCCTTGGACGCCTGCGTCACGGAGGAAGTCGTAATCCTGCGGCGGAATGACCCCACCCGCCACCACCTTGACGTCGTTGCGGCCCTGTTCCCGAAGCTGCCTGATGAGTTCGGGAATAAGCGTCTTGTGCCCGGCGGCCAGCGACGAGGCGCCGACCACGTCCGCGCCGCTGTCGAGCGCCAGCACCACCGTTTCCTCCGGCGTCTGGAACAGCGGGCCCGACACGATGTCGAAACCCATGTCCCCGAACGCGGACGCGATCACGTTGGCGCCCCGGTCGTGGCCGTCCTGCCCCATCTTGGCGATAAGGATCTTCGGCTTGCGACCGAGGCGCCGCTCGACGGCCTGCACCCCGTCAAGAACCTGTTGCCAGCGGGCATCCCGTGCATAGGGCTTGGAATAGACGCCCTTCACCGGCGTCGGCACCGTGCCGTATCGGTTGAAGCTGTCCTCCATGGCGGAGGAGATTTCGCCCAGCGTAGCGCGGGCACGCGCCGCTTCGACCGCATGGGCGAGAAGGTTGTTCTCGATCGACTGCTCGCCCGCAGCCGCCCGGCGCAGCGCATCCAGCGCGGCCTGACAGGCGGCCTCGTCACGCTCCGCCTTCACCTTGTTGATGCGGGCGATCTGCGCTTCACGGACCTTGCTGTTGTCGACTTCCAGCGTCTCGAGCAGGTCCTCGTTCGCCAGACGATATTTGTTCACGCCGACGATCACGTCCTCGCCCCGATCGACCCGCGCCTGACGGGCGGCGGCGGCGGTCTCGATCATCGCCTTGGGCCAGCCGGCGGCCACCGCCTTGGCCATGCCGCCTTCGGCCTCGACGCGGTCGATGATCTCCTGCGCGGCGTCGACCAGTTGCTGGGTCAGCGCCTCGATATAATAGCTGCCGCCCAGCGGATCGACGACATTGCACATGCCCGTCTCTTCCTGGATGACGATCTGCGTGTTGCGCGCGATACGGGCGGAGAAATCGGTTGGGAGCGCGATTGCCTCGTCCAGCGCATTGGTGTGCAGCGACTGCGTGCCGCCCAGCATCGCCGCCATCGCCTCGATGGTGGTGCGCATGACATTGTTATAGGGGTCCTGCTCGGTCAGCGACACGCCCGACGTCTGGCAATGGGTGCGCAGCATCTTGGAGCGCTCATCCTTGGCGCCAAGCTTCGTCATCACCCGATGCCAGAGCACGCGGGCAGCGCGCAGCTTGGCGATCTCCATGAAGAAGTTCATGCCGATGGCGAAGAAGAAGCTCAAACGCCCGGCGAACTTGTCGATGTCCAGGCCCGACGCCACGCCATAGCGCACATATTCCGCGCCGTCCGCGATGGTGAAGGCCAGTTCCTGCACCTGCGTCGCCCCGGCCTCCTGCATATGATAGCCGGAGATGGAGATGCTGTTGAACTTGGGCATCTCCCGGCTGGTATAGCCGAAAATGTCGCTGATGATCCGCATCGAGGGTTCGGGCGGGTAGATATAGGTGTTGCGGACCATGAACTCCTTAAGGATGTCGTTCTGGATGGTCCCGTCGAGCAGCCTGCGCTCGACCCCCTGCTCCTCGCCCGCGACGATGAAGAAGGCGAGGATCGGGATCACCGCGCCGTTCATGGTCATGGAAACCGACATCTGGTCGAGCGGAATGCCGTCGAACAGGATCTTCATGTCCTCGATCGTGTCGATCGCCACGCCCGCCTTGCCGACGTCACCCACGACACGCGGATGGTCGCTGTCATAGCCGCGATGGGTGGCGAGGTCGAAAGCGACGCTCAGCCCCTTCTGTCCCGCCGCCAGATTGCGGCGATAGAAAGCGTTGGATTCCTCCGCGGTCGAAAAGCCCGCATATTGCCGGATGGTCCAGGGACGCCCCGCATACATGGATGCGCGCACGCCCCGCGTGAACGGCGCGAAGCCGGGCAGGCCCGGATCGCCAACTTTATCCGGGGTGACATCCTCCGCCGTGTAGAGCGGCTTGACCGTGATCCCTTCCGGGGTTTCCCAGTTCAGGTCCTTGCCCTTCACCTCCTTGGCGGCGGCGGCGGCCCACTGGTCCAGCGTCGGCTTCTCTGTCATATCAATGCGCGCCTTCCTTGGGCGTTTCCATGATTTCGGTCAGCACCCCATTCATGTCCCTGGGATGGACGAAGAAGATCAGCGTCCCATGCGCCCCGATGCGGGGCTCGCCCAGCACCTTCTTGCCCAGCCCCTCGAACCACGCCTTGGCTTCATGAATGTCGGGCACTTCATAGCACATATGATGCTGCCCGCCCGCCGGGTTCTTGGCGATGAAGCCATGGATCGGGCTGTTCTCGCCCAAGGGTTCGATCAGCTCGATCTGCGTGCCGGCGGTGCCGTTCTCGCCCGGCGTATCCACGAAGCAGACCTTCACCCCCTGCGCCGGCAGGTCGAACGGCTCATGCGCGATGGTCGCGCCCATGACGTCTCGATAATAGGCAATCGATGCTTCCAGCGAGGGCGTCGCCACGCCGATATGATTGAGACGGCCGAGTTTCATAACGTCATTCCCAACTTCGTCATTCCCGCGACGGCGGGAATCCATCTCCCGCCCTCTCCCCGGATATGATGTCCGGAGAGGGTTCCCCGCCCGCGCGGGGATGACGGATTCACCTTAGAGCGGAATATTGTCGTGCTTCTTCCAGGGGTTCTCCAACGCCTTGTTCCGCAGCTTGCGCAGCCCCAGGGCGATCCGCTTCCGGGTCGAATGCGGCTGGATCACCTCGTCGATGAAGCCCTTGCCCGCCGCCACGAAGGGGTTGGCGAAGCGGTCCTCATATTCCTTGGTCTTTTCCGCGATCTCTTCGGGCGTCTTGCCCCGGAAGATGATCTCCACCGCGCCCTTGGCCCCCATCACCGCGATTTCGGCGGTGGGCCAGGCATAGTTGAGGTCGCCCCGCAGATGCTTGGAGGACATGACGTCATAGGCCCCGCCATAGGCCTTGCGCGTGATCACGGTGATCTTCGGCACGGTCGCCTCGGCATAGGCGAACAGCAGCTTCGCACCATGCTTGATGATGCCTGAATGCTCCTGCGCCGTCCCGGGAAGGAAGCCGGGCACGTCGACGAAGGTCACGATCGGAATCTCGAACGCATCGCAGAAGCGCACGAAGCGCCCGGCCTTCTTGGACGAGTTGATGTCCAGCACCCCGGCAAGCACCATCGGCTGGTTCGCGATGACGCCCACCGTCTTGCCCTCGACCCGGCCGAAGCCGCAGATGATGTTGCCCGCATGGGCGGGCTGCACCTCGAAGAAGTCGCCCTCGTCCACCACCTTGCGGATCAGCTCATGCATGTCATAGGGCTGGTTCGCATTGGCGGGGACCAAAGTGTCCAGGCTGTCCTCGATCCGGTCCCACGGATCGGCGCTCGGCCGCTCCGGCACCGGCTCCTTGTTGGACGCCGGCAGGAAGTCCACGAAATCGCGCACCGCCAGCAGCGCCTCGATGTCGTTCTCGAACGCAAGGTCGGCCACGCCCGATTTGGTGGTATGCGTCACCGCCCCGCCCAGTTCCTCCTGCGTCACGACCTCGTTGGTGACGGTCTTCACCACGTCCGGGCCGGTCACGAACATGAAGCTCGAATCCTTCACCATGAAGATGAAGTCGGTCATCGCCGGCGAATAGACCGCGCCGCCCGCGCACGGCCCCATGATCACGCTGATCTGCGGCACCACGCCCGACGCCAGCACATTGCGCTGGAAAATCTCGGCATAGCCCGCCAGCGAAGCCACGCCTTCCTGGATGCGCGCGCCGCCCGAGTCATTGAGGCCGATCACGGGAGCGCCCACCTTCAGCGCCATGTCCATGATCTTGCAGATCTTCATCGCGTGCCGTTCCGACACCGCGCCGCCATAGACGGTGAAGTCCTGGCTGAAGACATAGACCAGCCGGCCGTTGATGGTGCCCGATCCGGTGACGACGCCGTCGCCGGGTATATGCTGCCCGTCCATGCCGAAGTCGATGCAGTTGTGCTCGACATACATGTCCAGCTCCTCGAAGCTGTCCTCGTCCAGCAACACGTCCAGCCGCTCCCGCGCGGTCAGCTTGCCCTTGGCATGCTGCGCGTCGATGCGGCGCTGTCCGCCGCCCAGACGCGCGGCCTCCCGCTTGGCTTCGAGCTGTTCGATGATGGCGAGCTTCGACATATCAGGCTTTTCTCCGGCTTGTCGCGGACGTCTATGTCCGCCCCTTCCCAATCTTTCCGCATTTTCGCAAATGCAATTTTGCCAATTTGCAAATCGCGATTTTGCAAATTATGGACGATCCATGGCTCGTGGCAATCGAATCTTCGCAGGACCGCGCCTGCGCCAACTCCGTCTCGACCATCGCATGGACCAGGCGACCATGGCCCAGGCCCTTGGCATATCGGTATCCTATCTCAGCCAGCTTGAGAATGACGACCGCCCCCTGACGGCCAAGGTCAAGGCGGCCGTCGCCAGCGCCTTTCCCACCGACTGGGCCAGCTTCGACAGCCGGGAGGAGGAACAGCTTCTGGGCGCCTTCACCTTCGCCCTCGCCCATCCCGAACTGCCCGGCGTGCCGATGGAGCCGGAACGGATCGAGAAGCTGCACCTGCATTTTCCCGAATTCGCGGCGCGCTATGTCGACCTCTACAATGCCCATATGCGCGCCAATGAACGCATCAACATGATCGAGGAGGCCATAGCCAACGATCATGCGGTGCAGGCCCGCCTGCCCTGGGAAGCGGCGCGCGACTGGTTCCACGAAGCGGGCAATTACGTCCATGTCCTTGACTGCCTGGCGGAGGACATGGCCGCCAGCTTCACCGCCGGCCAGACGCTGGACGAAGGCATGCTGGTGGAGGCGCTGGCCCGCCGCCACGGCATCGAAACGCTGATCGCGGAAACGCCGGATTCCGCGCTCCGCTCCTATACCAGCAGCGAAAAGCGCCTGTTCGTGAACGCCGCCCTGCCCACCGAAAGCCGCAAATTCATGCTCGCCCACCAGTTGATGATGCTGGAGGGGCAGGCCGTGATCGCGGACGTGGTCAACAGGGCGGCGCTGCCCGTGCCCGGCGCGGACCGGCTGCTCGCCATCGGCCTCGCCAATTATGCGGCGGGGGCGCTGCTGATGCCCTATGCCCCCTTCCGCGAAGCCGCCCGCGAAGTCCGCCATGACATAGACCGTCTCGCGCGCCGCTTCGGCGTCAGCTTCGAACAGGCCTGCCACCGCCTCTCGACGCTGCAAAGGCCCGGCCTGCGGGGCATCCCCTTCTTCTTCTGCCGCGTCGACATGGCGGGCAACATCACCAAGCGCCACAGCGCCACCCGCCTGCAATTCGCCCGCTTCGGCGGCGCCTGCCCCTTATGGAACGTCCATGAAGCGGTCGCCGTCCCCGACCGGATCAACGTGCAACTGGGCGAAACGCCCGACGGCGTCCGCTATGTGTCCATGGCGAAGGGTCTGGTTAAACCCTCCGGCAGCTACAGCCGCACGCCGCGCCGCTTCGCCGTCGTGCTGGGCTGCGAAATCGCGCATGCCGCCAATTTCGTCTATGCCGACGGCCTGCAACTGGAGGTGGAGGGCGCGGCAACCCCGATCGGCATCACCTGCCGCCTCTGCCCCCGCCAGAGCTGCGACCAACGCGCCTTCCCGCCCGCGGACCGCCCGATCCGCGTCGATCCCGACAATCGCCAGATCGTGCCCTATTGGATCGGCTAGGCACACCGCTTTCCTCGCTGCGCCCGGACCGCTGGGCTAATCCGGCAATTCCAGTTCCCCCTCCAGAAAATCGAGAAAAGCCCGCACCCGCGCCGCCAGCCGGTCCTGCGCGGAATAGAGCGCGTGAATATCCTCGCCCTCCCCCGTGCTGAAATCGCCCAGCACCTCGACCAGCCGCCCTTCCCGCACGTCGGCGGCGACGTGAAAGCGCCCGTGCCGCGCTATGCCGCCGCCCGCGATCGCCATCTGCCGCACGACCTCGCCCGAATTGCCGAAGAAACGCCCCTGCACCGGACGCTGCACCGTCCGCCCGCCGATCCGGAAGGCCCAGCTGTCCACCGATCGACGAAAGCTGAACTGCAGGCAGTCATGCCCGTCCAGATCGTCCGGCCTGAGCGGCATGCCCCGCGCAGCCAGATAGGCGGGACTGGCGACCAGCACCATGCGGCTGCGCCCCAGCTTCTTGGCGCGCAGCCGCGTATCGCGCAGCGGCCCGATCCGGATGGCGATGTCGGCCCTCTCCTCGACCAGGTCCACCACCGCATCGGATAACGCCAGATCGACCGTCACGGCCGGATGCCGGGCCAGAAAGCGGGGCAGGATCGGCAACAGGCAGTGGATGCCGAAGGATACGGAGGCATTCACCCGCAACAGCCCTCGCGGTCCCTGCTCCTCCTGCCCCAGCCTGCTTTCGACATCGGTCATTTCCGCCATCAGCGCCGACATCCGGTCGCGATAGGCGGCCCCTTCCATCGTCAGCGCCAGCGACCGCGTGGTCCGCCGCAGCAGGGTGACGCCCAGCCGCTGCTCCAGCCGGGCGATGCTGCGGCTGACGGCGGACGGCGTCAGCCGCAAGGCCCTGGCGGCGGAGGCAAGGCTGCCCTCCTGCGCCACCGCCAGAAACGTCTCTATATCCCCGAAGCGGTTGTCCATGCATCGCTCATGATCTGAAATCACTTCTATAGTGACGACGATCATTCTAATCATCAATGATCCCTTCTCCTATTTCTGCGTTCACTCACGCAGAACAGGAGTTGCCCCATGGATCTGAAACTCAACGGCAGGACCGCGCTCGTCACCGGATCGACCGCCGGGATCGGCTTTGCCATCGCCAGGCGCCTTGCCGAAGAAGGTGTGGAGGTCGTGATCGCCGGCCGCAATCAGGCCAAGCTCGACGATGCGGCCGCGCAGCTTGCCCAGTCCGGCAGGGTCCGCCCGATCCTGGCCGATCCCGCGACGGCGCAGGGCGCGGCCACGCTCATCGAAGCCGCTCCGGACGTCGACATCCTCGTCAACAATCTCGGCATCTACGAAGCCAAGCCCTTCACCGAAATCTCCGACGAGGACTGGCATCATTTCTTCGAGGTCAACGTCGTCAGCGGCGCCCGCCTCGCCCGTCATTATTTCCCACGCATGATCGCGAAGAACTGGGGCCGCATCATCTTCATCGCCAGCGAAAGCGCGCTGGTGATCCCCGGCGAGATGATCCACTACGGCATGACCAAGACCGCCCAGCTCGCCATCGCCCGCGGTCTGGCCGAACAGACGCGCGGCACCGGCGTGACGGTGAATTCGGTGTTGCCCGGCCCCACCCGTTCGGAAGGGATCGTCGACTTCATCCAGTCGGTGGTCGAAAACAAGGACGCGCCCGAGGCCGAACGCGAAGCGGAATTCTTCCGGACGCTGCGCCCGCTCTCCCTCGTCCGCCGGCTGATCGAGGCGGACGAGATCGGGTCGATGGTCGCCTATCTCGCCAGCCCGCTCGCCGCCGTCACCAACGGCGCGGCGATCCGGGCGGAGGGCGGGATCGTCCCCACCATAGCCTGATAGGGCCGCCCGATATGGGCGCCCGATCCATATCCTGCTTGCGGGAACTGGCCCTGTCGCTCGTCTGTCTCTCCGGATAGGAAGGACGGATGAGCGACACGGACATTCTCATGGACACGCCCCTCCGGCACGAACTGGCGGAAGCCGGCTATGCCCGCCTGTCCGGGGCAGACCTGTTCGAACGGCTCCCCTCCGCCGGCTGGAACGCGCTCGCGCGAAGCTGGGACGATCTCGGCCCCGATCTCTATATGGCGGACGGAGGGCGCTATCGCCGCCGCCGCCATGCGACCTTCGCCTGCGAACAGGGCGTCTTCACGCGCCAACGGCACCAGCCGCATTTCCAGAGCCGCGACTATAATCCCCTGAATGGCGATGTGCAGCGCTGGTTCGATCCCGTCGAGCAGGGCACCATCGACAATAGCGCGATGCAGGCGATCTTCGCCTTCTGCGCGCGCAGCTTCCCCCTGGCCGGACGGCAGCATGTCGAACTCCACCAGTTCCGCATAGAGGCCCGCACCGGGGAACTGGGCCGCCCCACGCCGGAGGGCATGCACCGCGACGGCGTCGACTGGGTCTTCGTCATGCTGGTCGAACGCCGCAACGTCCGCGAAGGCGTCACCCGAATCGGCACGCCGGAGGGCGGCGCATTGGGCGAATTCACCCTTGCCCGCCCCGGCGACGCGGTGCTGATCGACGACCACCGCATCATGCACGGCGTCACCGAAATCCATGCGGTCGACCCGGCGCAACCCGCCTGGCGCGACGCTCTCGTCCTCACCTTCGCGGCCGGCGCCTGAGCCTTATTTCAACAGCACCAGCTCCTCGGCCATGCTCGGATGCAGGGCGACGGTGTCGTCGAACTCCTGCTTGGTGAGGCCGGCCTTCACCGCAATCGCCGCCGCCTGAAGGATTTCCGGCGCATCCGGCCCGATCATGTGCAGCCCGACCACGCGATTGGTCGTCGCGTCCACCACCATCTTGTAGAGCGCCCGCTCGTCCCGCCCGGCCAGCACATTCTTCATCGGCCGGAAGTCGGAGGTATAGACCTTCACCGTCCCATATTTGTTCTTCGCCTGCGCCTCGGTCAGCCCCACGCCCGCCAGCGGCGGATGGCTGAACACGGCGGAGGGCACGCAATCATAATCGACCGTGCGCGGATTGTCCCCGAACACCGTATCCGCAAAGGCATGCCCTTCGCGGATCGCGACCGGGGTGAGCTGCATCCGGTCGGTGACGTCGCCCACCGCATAGATGCTCTCGCAGCTCGTGCGGCTATATTCATCGACCTTGATCGCGCCCTTGTCGCTCAGTTCGACCCCGGCATTCTCCAGCCCCAGTCCATCGACATGCGGCTTGCGCCCGGTCGCGAAGACCAGCAGGTCGCAGGCGATCGGATCGCCGCTCCTGAACCGGACGCACAGCGTGCCGTCCTCATTCTTCTCGATCTTCTCCATCTCGGCGTTGAAGCGGAAATTGATCCCCTTCATCGTCGAAATCTGGAGCAGCCGGTCGCGGATCTGCTCGTCATAGCCGCGCAGCAGGGTGTTGGACCGGTTGACGATCGTCACATGGCTGCCGAACTGGTGGAAGATGCCCGCAAATTCATTGGCGATATAGCCGCCGCCGACAATCACGATCCGCTTCGGGCATTCCTCCAGGTGGAACAGTTCATTGGACGTCACGCCATGCTCCGCCCCCTCGATATCGGGAACGATGGGCCAGGCGCCGGTCGAGACGAGGATATATCTGGCCGTGACCTCGCGCCCGCTGGCCAGCTTCACGCCATGCGGCCCGGTGATCGTCGCCCGCTCGGGGATCAGTTCGACCTCATGGCTGTCCAGCGTATTCTTGTAGAGGCCCTCCAGCCGGTCGACATCGGCCAGCACATTGTCGCGCAGCGTCGTCCATTCGAAGCCGCAATCGGGCACATTCCAGCCGAAGCGCCGCGCATCCTTCAGATCCTCGGCAAAATGCGCGCCATAGATGAGCAGCTTCTTGGGCACGCAGCCGCGAATGACGCAGGTGCCGCCGACCCGATATTCCTCGGCCACCGCCACCTTCGCGCCATGCGCCGCCGCCACGCGCGAAGCCCGCACGCCGCCGGATCCCGCCCCGATGACGAAAAGGTCGAAGTCGTAATTGCTCATCCATCCCTCCGCTAGATTGCGCCCGCATATGGAGCGTCCCCAGCAGAGTTACAAACCAGAATCTTCTTTCTCCCCTCCCGCAGGCGGGAGGGGCCGGGGGTGGGCGCGAGCAAAGCGCGCCTTCCAATGCCACCCCCTCCCACAATCGGGAGGGATTCATTCGTCAAACCCCGCCCAAAGCCAGATCGATCAAAGCCATGGTCGAAGGATCGAACCCCTTCGGCCCCTCCGCCTCGATGGACCTGGCGATTTCCTTGCCCAGTTCGACACCGAACTGATCGAACGGATTGATCCCCATCAGCACCGCATTGGCAAAGGTCCGATGCTCGTAGAAAGCGATCAGCGCCCCCAGAACCTCCGGCGTCACGTCGTCCAGCAATATGGTGGTCGAAGGCCGGTTCCCCGGATAGGCCCGCGCCGGATCGGCCTCATTTTCCTTGCCCCGCAGCAAAGCCGCGCCCTGCGCGAAGCAGTTCACCAGCAAGGCCCGATGATGCGCCGGATCGAGCGCATGGCCCGGCTCGATGGAGGCGATGAACTCCACCGGCGTCAGGATCGTCCCCTGATGCAGCAGCTGGAACACGGCATGCTGCGCGTCCGTGCCGACGCCGCCCCAGGTGATCGCCGCCGTCGGTCCATCGACGGACTTGCCGTCGCGCGTCACGCTCTTGCCGTTGCTCTCCATCTCCAGTTGCTGGAGATAGGAGGGCAGCAGCCGCAGCCTTTCGTCATAGGCGAACAGCGCCCGCGTCTGGCATCCCAGCACCCGCGCATAATATTGGTCGACAAAAGCGGCGATCAGCGGCGCGTTCTGCCTGGGGTCGCTCAGCCGGAAATGCCGGTCCATCGCCGCCGCGCCTTCCAGCAGGCTCTCGAACGCATCCCATCCCAGCGCCAGCGCCGCCGGAAATCCGATCGAGGACCAGAGCGAATAACGCCCGCCTACGCTCTCCGCGAAGGGCAGCACGCGCGTTTCATCCACGCCCCATTCGATCGCCTTGTCAGGCGATGCGGTCAGCGCGATCACCCGGCCATAGGGGTCTTCCACCCCCGCCTCGACCATCCAGTTGATCGCGCTCGCCGCGTTCAGCATGGTTTCCGTCGTGGTGAAGGTCTTGGATGCCACCGCGATCAGCGTCGCTTCGGGATCGAAGCGGGAAATCGCCCGCTCCAGCGCCGTGCCGTCGACATTGGACACGATGGCGACGTCATAGCGCGCTCCGTCGCCGCCCAATGCATCGACGATCAGGTCGGGCCCCAGCGCCGACCCGCCAATGCCGATATGCAATATATGCCGGATCGGCCCCAGCGCCTCGCCCTCTATGGCGTCGATCAACGCCCGCATCCGCGCATGGAACATCTTGGCCCGCGCCACGCTGTCGGCATTGCCCTCGCCCCGCTCGGCGGGATGCTCGGCGGCACGGCCCTCGGTGTTGTTCACCGCCTCGCCCGCGAACAGGGCATCCCGCTGCGCGGCAAAGCCCTTTTCCTCGGCCAGCGCCAGGAATCCCTCGAACAGCTCGTCGGTCAGATGCGTTTTCGACCAGTCGAAGCGCACGGGCCCCTGGCGCAGGGTGAACTTGCTCAGCCGGTCGGGATCGGTGGTGAAGATGGACTTGAGATCGGCCTGGGGAAGAGCCGCGAGCGCTGCCAGTGCAGGGCTGGACATTGGGATATATCCTCTTGTTTTGCCGTTGATCGATACCGACGCTGCACCTGTCGATTCTTGCCCATCCTAGCCAAGTCGTTCCGCTATTGCACCGTTCGAGGGGAAAAATCGGGCTGCGGGGCAGCATGAAGTGACAACCCGTTGGTCTCTAGCCCGCTTGACGGCGGCTTTACTAACCCGCAAAAGCCGCGACGGCCTGTTTTCAGGGCGAATTGAAGGAAAAGACGACCAAGCATGAGCGCAAAATCCGAAACGCGGGATTTCCTCTGGTTTCTCGCAAAGCTGGCGGTGTTCGTCTTCGTCCTTCGCAGCTTCATCGTGTCGCCCTTCAACATCCCGTCGGAATCGATGCAGCCGCGCCTGCTGATCGGGGATTATCTGCTGGTGGCGAAATGGCCCTATGGCTATTCGCGCTATTCGCTGCCCTTCGGCATACCGCTGATCCCCGGCCGCATCTTCGCCTCGACGCCGCAGCGCGGCGACGTGGTGGTGTTCAAGGCACCGCCAAACCAGAAGAACGACTATATCAAGCGCGTCATCGGCCTGCCCGGCGACATGATCTCCGTGCGCGGGGGCACCGTCTATCTGAACGGTCAGGCCATTCCGAAGCAGAAGGTGGCCGACCTCGTCATACCGGTGACGCCCAATATGGAGGATGCGGCGGCGAAGGAAGGCAGTCCGTCCCCCTGCTACCGCCCCAAATTCGAGGAGGCCGTACCCGGCGGCCGCCAGTGCCGCTACCCCCAATATCGGGAGACGCTGCCGGGCGGCAAAAGCTACAATGTCCTCGACCTGGTGCCGGACGGCGCGGCCGACGACCGCGACACGGTGGTGGTGCCCGAAGGCCATCTCTTCATGATGGGCGACAATCGCGACCGCAGCGCGGACAGCCGCTTCCCGGCGGTCGACGGCGGCGGCATCGGCCTTGTTCCTGAGGAAAATCTGGTCGGCAAGGCGATGATCTCCGTCTTCTCGACCGACGGCAGCGCCAACTGGCTGCTGCCCTGGACATGGGTGTCCGCCGCGCGCTGGAGCCGCATCGGGGAAGGCTTTTGACGAAACCCGACACCGAAGGCTGGCTGAGCGCCCTGATCGGCCGCGCGCCGAAGGACCCGGCCGCCTTCAACCAGGCGCTGACCCATGGCAGCGCCCATGCGGTGAATTATGAACGGCTGGAATTCCTGGGCGACCGCATCCTGGGCCTGCTGATCGCGGAATGGCTCTACGACCGCTTTTCGGGCGAACCCGAAGGCAAGCTTTCCCGCCGCTTCAACGCGCTGGTTTCCGGGGAGACCTGCGCCGAAGTCGCCCGCAGCGCCGGGGTTCCGGCTCATCTGGTGCTCGGCAAGCAGGCCCGCGACGACGGCGCCGCCGACAGCGACAATGTGCTGGGCGACGTCATGGAGGCGCTGATCGGCGCGCTCTATCTGGAGGGCGGCCTGAAGGAGGCCCGCGCCCTCGTCCGCCGTCTTTGGGCCGACCGCGTCGACACCCAGTCCAGCGCGCCCAAACACCCCAAGTCCGCGCTTCAGGAATGGGCCGCCGCCAACAAGCGCAAACCGCCGGAATATGCGATGACCGACCGCTCCGGCCCCCACCACGCCCTGAAATTCACCGTCACGGTCAGCATCAAGGGCGCAGGCGAAGCAAGCGCGACGGGCGGTTCCAAGCAGGAAGCGGAAACCGCAGCGGCGAAGGCATTGCTGGACCAACTCACCGCTTAACCGCCCCACGCCCGCAACTGGCACACAACCCCACCCCGTTCGCCCTGAGCCTGTCGAAGGGCTTTTCTTTCTTCTGGAACGACATTGCCCTTCTGGACCTACATGCTCCACTGCGCCGACCGCAGCTTCTACACAGGCCACACTGACAATCTCGAAACTCGCATCGCCCAACATGAGGCAGGCGCAATCCCCGGCCACACCCAAAACCGCCGCCCGATAAAACTGGTCTGGTCGCAAGAGTTCGGAACCCGTATGGAGGCGCTGGAAGCAGAGCGCCAAATCAAGGGCTGGAGCCGGGCCAAGAAACTTGCGCTCATCCGCGAGGATTGGAAACTCATCTCCACCTTGGCGCGCTCGAACCAGGAAAAGTAAAGCCCTTCGACAGGCTCAGGGCGAACGGAGTTAAATTTGGAAGGTTCAGAAGTTCAGCAACATTGCGGCGTCATCGCCATAGTCGGCGCCCCGAACGCCGGCAAATCCACTCTGGTCAACGCGCTGGTAGGCCAGAAGGTGGCGATCACCAGCCCCAAGGCGCAGACCACCCGCACCCGCGTCATGGGCGTGGCGATCGAGGGCGACGCGCAGATGGTGCTGGTCGACACCCCCGGCATCTTCGCCCCCAAGCGCCGCCTTGACCGCGCCATGGTGCAGGCCGCATGGGGCGGCGCGCAAGGGGCCGACCTGATCGCGCTGGTCGTCGACGGCAAGGCGGGCCTCGGCGCCAAGATGGAACCGATCGTCAGCGCCCTCGCCGCCCGGCCGGAGAGGAAATGGCTGATCCTCAACAAGGTCGACATCGCCATCAAGGAAAAGCTGCTGGTCCACACCCAGCGGCTCTACGAACAGCTCGACATAGCGGAGACCTTCTTCGTCAGCGCGGCGACCGGCGACGGCCTTCCCGAACTCAAGACCGCCTTCGCCAGGGCCATGCCCGAAGGCCCCTGGCACTTCCCGGAGGATCAGGTCTCCGACGCCACCGACCGCATGCTGGCGGCGGAGATCACGCGCGAACAGCTCTATCACCAGCTCCACGCCGAACTCCCCTATGCCGCCGCCGTCGACACGGAAAAATATAGCGAGCGCGAGGACGGATCGGTCGAAATCCACCAGCAGATCCTCGTCGGCCGCTCCAGCCAGCGCGCCATCGTGCTGGGCAAGGGCGGCCAGCGCCTCAAGGAAATCGGCTCAAAGGCCCGCGCCGAACTGGCCAGCCTGCTGGGGGTCAAGGTCCATCTCTACCTCCACGTCAAGGTGAAGGAAGATTGGGAGGACGACCGCTTCATCTACCGCGACATCGGCCTGGATTGGGTGGAGTAAATTCACCCTCTCTCCCGTTCGGGCTGAGCCTGTCGAAGCCCTCCACTTCTCTTCGAAGAAAGCGCAGCCCTTCGACATTTGAACGAGGCAAGTGACTCGTTTAAACAGGGCGAACGGGAGCAGTGTTATTCCGCTGCCGCCACCTTCTTCTTCGCAGGCGCCTTCTTGGCGGCAGGCTTCTTAGCTCCAGCTTTTTTCGCCGGCGCCTTCTTCCCCTTCTTCGCAGGCGCCGCCGCAGCCCGCGCATCGATCAGTTGCGCAGCCTCCTCCAGCGTCAGGGCATCCTGCTCGATGGTCTTGGGCAGCGTCGCATTGGTCGTGCCATCGGTCACATAGGGACCATAGCGCCCCGCCATCAGCTTGATCTCGGCCTCAGTGCGCGGATGCTTGCCCAGCACCTTCAGCGGCTCCCGCGACGAAGCGCCACGCCCGCCCTTGTTCGCCGCATCGGCCAGCTTGGCCACGGCGCTGTTCATCCCCACCTCGAAAATCTCCGCGGTGGAGGACAGCCGCCCATATTTGCCGTCATGCAGCAGATAGGGCCCGAACCGCCCGATATTCGCCACGATGGGCTTCCCCGTCTCCGGATGCAGCCCGATCTCGCGCGGCAGGCTCAGCAGCTTCACCGCCCAGTCCAGCGTCAACTCACCATCGGGCAGATCCTTGGGAATGGAGCCGCGCTTCGCCTCCTTGCCCTCGCCCATCTCGATATAGGGCCCGAACCGCCCGGATTTCCGGACAATATCCTGCCCGGTCTCGGGATGCTGGCCCAGCACCTCCGGTCCCTTGTCCTCGCCATCCTTGTCACCGCCCGGCTGCCCGAACTTGCGCGTATATTTGCACTCCGGATAGTTGGAGCAGGCGATGAACGCGCCGAACCGCCCGCCGCGCAGCGACAATTGCCCATCGCCGCACATCGGGCAGGCACGCGGATTGGACCCGTCCGCCTTGGGCGGGAACAGCATCGGCTCCAGGAATTTGTCCAGCTCGGCCGTGATGTCGGAAGGCTTCTGCTCCATCACCTCGGCGGTCTTGGGCTTGAAGTCGCGCCAGAAGGCTTCCAGCACCGCCTGCCACTGGGCCCGCCCGCCGGAAATATCGTCCAGCTCCTCCTCCAGCCCCGCCGTGAAGTCGTAGGACACGTACCGCTCGAAGAAACGCTCCAGAAAGGCCGTCACCAGCCGCCCGCTCTCCTCCGCGAAGAAGCGGTTCTTCTCGATCCGCACATAGTCGCGGTCCTTCAGCACCTGCAAAGTCGAGGCATAGGTGGAAGGCCGCCCGATCCCCAGTTCCTCCAGCTTCTTGACCAGCGATGCTTCCGAATAGCGCGGCGGCGGCTGGGTGAAATGCTGCTCCGCCGTCACCCTCTTCTTGGCGGGAGCGTCGCCCACGCCCAAGCGCGGCAACAGCCTCGAATCATCGTCTTCCGCATCGTCGCGCCCTTCCTCATAGAGCGCCAGGAACCCCGGAAAGATCACCACCTGTCCGGTGGCGCGCAACCCATGCTGCCCGGTCGCATCGACCAGATCGACGGTCGTCCGCTCCAGCCGCGCCGAAGCCATCTGGCTCGCCAGCGCCCGCTTGAAGATCAGGTCGTACAGCCGCGCATGGTCGCCCGACCCCACCTTGTCGCGCGAAAACTCGGTCGGACGAATGGCCTCATGCGCTTCCTGCGCATTCTTCGCCTTGGTCTGGTACTGGCGCGGCTTTTCGGGCAGATAGCCGCCGTCATAGCGCTCCGCGATCGCCTTGCGCGCGGCGGAAATGGCGCTGCCGTCCATCTGCACGCCGTCGGTCCGCATATAGGTGATCGCGCCATCCTCATAGAGCTGCTGCGCGATCCGCATCGTATGGCTGGCCGAAAAGCCCAGCTTGCGCGCCGCCTCCTGCTGCAAGGTCGAGGTCGTGAACGGCGGCGGAGGGTTGCGCGAAACCGGCTTGGTCTCGACCTTCTCGACGGTGAAGCGCCCGGCCTCCACGTCCGCCTTCGCGGCCATGGCGTCGCCTTCCCTGCCGATGGTCAGCCGCTCGATCTTCTCGCCGCGCCAGCGCACCAGCCGCGCGACGAAACCCTGTCCGCCCTGTTCCATCTCGGCCGCGACCGACCAATATTCCTGCGGCACGAAGCTTTCGATCTCGCGCTCCCGGTCCACGACCAGCCGCAAGGCCACGGACTGCACCCGCCCCGCCGACTTGGCGCCGGGCAGCTTGCGCCACAGCACCGGCGACAGGGTGAAGCCCACCAGATAATCCAGCGCCCGCCGCGCCCGATAGGCGTCGATCAGATCCTCGTCCAGCGCGCGCGGCTGGGCCATCGCGTCGGTCACCGCCTGCTTGGTGATCGCGTTGAAGGTCACGCGGTCCACCTTCTGCGGCAGCGCCTTCCTGGCGCGCAGCACCTCCTGCACATGCCAGCTTATCGCCTCCCCCTCGCGATCGGGGTCGGTCGCCAGAATCAGCCGGGTCGCCTTCTTGGCTTCGTCGGCTATGGCCTTGAGCTGCTTGCCCTTGTCGCCATAATTTTCCCAACTCATGGCAAAGCCGTTGTCGGGGTCCACCGACCCGTCCTTGGGCGGCAGGTCGCGGATATGCCCATAGCTGGCCAGCACATGGAAATCGCCGCCCAGATATTTTTCGATGGTCTTCGCCTTGGCCGGCGATTCAACGATGACAAGCTGCATTCATGCCCCGGTTCAAATTGTCTCTCACGTACACGCGCGAGTCTGAAAGCTGTTTCCGCCCCCCGTCAAGCCGCAGCGATGCAGGCGGCATTCCGCACGGTCGGGACGCCCCGTCACGACAGGCTGACCTTCCCACCCGCATGCCGCTCCAGCCGGGCGGCGAGTTCCAGTTCCAGCAGCACGGTCTGCACCACGGCGGGGCCAAGGCCCGACAGCCTTATCAGTTCATCCACCGGCACGGGCGCCGGTCCCAGCAGCGCGACGACCGACGCCCGCTCCCACTCGGCCACGTCGCCGGACGGCGGCTCGCCCGCGAAGTGGCCGCCGGGCTGCCGAACCATGCGCGGGTCGATGGCGCCGATCGCCTCGATCACGTCGGCGGCGCTCTGGACCAGCACCGCGCCCTCCCGGATCAACTGGTTGCACCCCTGGGCGCGGGGATCGAGCGGAGAGCCGGGCACCGCCATCACCTCCCGTCCCGCCTCCCCCGCCAGCCGCGCCGTGATCAGCGAACCGGACCTGGGCGCGGCTTCCACGACGACGGTCCCCCGCGCCAGCCCGGCGATGATCCTGTTGCGCGCCGGGAACTGCCGGGCCAGCGGCTGCGTGCCCGGCGGATGCTCCGTGACCAGCAGCCCTTCCTCGGCCAGCCGCTCCTGCAATTCCGCATTTTCGGGCGGGAAGGCGATGTCGATGCCGCAGGCGATGACGGCGATGGTGCCGCTCTCCAGCGCGCCCTGATGCGCGGCCGTATCGATCCCCCGCGCCAGCCCCGACACCACGACCGCCCCATGCTGTCCCAGATCCTGCGCCAGCATCCGGGCGAAGCGGCACGCCGCGGCGGAGGCGTTGCGCGCCCCCACCATCGCCACGCAATCCCGCGCCGCCAGCGATACGTCCCCGCGCACGATCAGGGCCGGCGGCGCGCCTTCCATCTGCTCCAGCAGGAAGGGGTAATCGGCATCGCCCATGATCAGGTAGCGGGCGCCAGCCGCCCGGCTGCGCGCGATCTCCTGCTCGACGATCTTCGCGTCCACGATGCTGGCCTTGCCGCCGCCGCGCGCCGCCAGATCGGGCACCGCGCGCAAGGCCTCGCCCGCCGTGCCGAAACGCGCCATCAACTGGCGGAAGGTGACAGGGCCGATGCGCGGCGAACGGATCAGGCGCAGGCGGTTGAACCGCTCCTGCTCGCTCATTCCCCGGCCGCCGCCTTTTTCGAAGCGCCCACCTTCGGCTCGGTTCCCCTGGCGAGCCGCGCGATATTCTCCCTGTGCCGCCACAGCACGATCAACGCGAGCGCCAGCGCAACGGGGACCAGCTCGATCCGGCCGAAGCACCACATGGCGACAGGCGCGCTTACCGCCGCGGACATGCCGCCGACCGACGACCATCTGGTCCCGAACAGCGCCCCCAGCCACACGGCCGCGAAGACGATCCCCGCCGGCCAGTACAGCGCCGTCACCACGCCCATCATGGTCGCCACGCCCTTGCCCCCGGCAAAGCGCAGCCAGACCGGATAGCAATGTCCGATAAAGGCCATGGCCCCGGCCATCGGCCCGCCACCATCGACCAGCGCCGCGCCGACCAGCACCGCCGCCGCGCCCTTCAGCAGATCGAGCAGCAGCGTCGCCGCCGCCAGCCCCTTTCGCCCCGTCCGCAGCACATTGGTCGCGCCGATATTCCCCGACCCGATCTTGCGCAGGTCGCCCGCCCCGGTGAGGCGCGTCAGCAGCAGCCCGAACGGGATGGAACCCAGCAGATAACCGATCAGCAGGACGAATGCGGGAAGTAGCCAGGGAGGAGTCATGATCTCGCCAAATTGGTTGCGGCGCGACCATAGCGTTCCCGGCGAACCGGGCAATGGCGAAGGTGACGAAATATGGGTCGGAATATCGGGGATGGGGGTTCCCGCCATCAAGCCCTTCCTCTCAAGGGGAGGGCTCTTGAGGGAAGTTGACAGGCCCGCCCCATGCCGCGACATGTCTGCCCGATGACAGTCGCACCCCATGCCCCCCTTCTTTTCTTCGACTCCGGCGTCGGCGGGCTTTCCATCCTTGGCCCGGCACGAAGCGCCCTGCCCAACGCGCCGGTCGTCTATGCCGCGGACAGCGCGGGCTTCCCCTATGGCACCAAGAGCGAGGCGGAGATCGCCGCCCGCGTGCCCGCCCTGCTCGGGCGGCTGGTGGAGCGCTACCGCCCGCGCCTCGCCGTCATCGCCTGCAACACCGCCTCCACCATCGCCCTGCCGGCGGTCCGCGCCGCGCTCGACATCCCCGTTGTCGGCACGGTACCGGCAATCAAGCCTGCCGCCCTGCTCTCGCAAAGCCGGGTATTCGGCGTGCTCGGCACCGACGCCACGGTGCGCCAGCCCTATGTCGACAGGCTCGCGGCCGAACATGGCGCCGACTGCACGGTCCTGCGCCATGGGTCGGCCGCGCTCGTCCAGCTTGCCGAGGCGAAACTGCGCGGCGAACCGCTCGATCCCGCCATTGCGCGGGACGCGCTGGCCGGCCTGTTCGACCAGCCGGGCGGCGATCGGATGGACATAGTGGTCCTCGCCTGCACGCATTTTCCGCTGGTGGAGGCCGAACTGGCCGCCGCTTCGCCCCGTCCGCTCAGATCCGTGCACGGCGGTGAAGGAATTGCGCGCCGCATCGCCTATCTCACCCAGGGGCAGCCATGGCCGTCCGAACCGCAGTCCGGAACCGCGGTCTTCACTCGCCTGGACGAGAGCGTGGAGCCACTCCGCCCAGCGCTGGAAGGCTATGGCTTGCAACGGATCGAAGGACTTTGAAGGGGTGGACCTTTGGTCCAATCGCAAGTCCTTCTATCAGTGTGATAGGTAATTCTCCCTAAGGCTGCGAGCGTTTATCACTGGTAATAGGCCAAAACAGCGGATAAATGCCCCTCAAAGAGGGGATGCGGGAATAGGGACAGGGCGTTCAAGTGAACTACAAGCACATCTTCACGCAGGCGATCGACCGGCTCCATAGCGAAGGCCGCTATCGCGTGTTCATCGACATCCTGCGCAACAAGGGCGCCTTCCCCAACGCCCGCTGCTTCCACGGTCATAACGGGCCCAAGCCCATCACCGTCTGGTGCTCCAACGACTATCTCGCCATGGGCCAGCATCCCAAGGTCGTCGCCGCGATGGAAGAGGCGCTGCACGATGTCGGCGCAGGCTCCGGCGGCACCCGCAATATCGGCGGCAACACCCATTATCATGTCGATCTGGAGGCCGAACTGGCCGATCTGCACGGCAAAGAAGGCGCGCTGCTCTTCACCTCGGGCTATGTCTCGAACGAAGCGACGCTCTCGACCCTCGCCAAGATCCTGCCCGGCTGCATCATCTTCTCCGACGAGCTGAACCATGCCTCGATGATCGCGGGCATCCGCAATTCGGGCTGCGAGAAGCGCGTCTTCCGCCACAATGACGTCGATCATCTGCGCGAACTGCTGGCCGCCGAAGACCCGGAAGCGCCCAAGCTGATCGCCTTCGAAAGCGTCTATTCGATGGACGGCGACATCGCCCCCATCGCCGCGATCTGCGACCTGGCCGACGAATATAACGCCCTCACCTATCTGGACGAGGTTCATGCAGTCGGCATGTACGGCGCGCGCGGCGGCGGCATTTCCGAACGGGACGAGGTCGCCGATCGCGTGACCATCATCGAAGGCACGCTGGGCAAGGCGTTCGGCGTGATGGGCGGCTACATCGCCGCCGACCAGATGATCGTCGACGTGATCCGCAGCTATGCGCCCGGCTTCATCTTCACCACCTCCCTCTCCCCTGTGCTGGTCGCCGGCGTGCTGGCCAGCGTCCGTCACCTCAAGCAGTCGAGCGAGGAACGCGAGGGCCAGCAGGCGTCCGCCGCGACCCTGAAGCGCCTGATGGCGGAAGCCGGCCTGCCGGTGATGCCGTCGGTGACGCACATCGTCCCCCTGATGGTGGGCGACCCGGTGAAGGCCAAGCGGATCAGCGACATATTGCTGGCGGAATATGGCGCCTATGTGCAGCCCATCAACTATCCCACCGTCCCGCGCGGCACGGAACGCCTGCGCTTCACGCCCGGACCGGCGCATACCGAAGAAATGATGCGCGAACTGGTCGATGCTCTGGTGGAAATCTGGGACCGGCTCGAACTGGAATTCAAGAAAGCGGCCTGACCGGCGCCTGCGCGAATTCCGCTGGAGGCGCTGCCCTCATTCCCCCTCCCAAAGGCGGGGGCTGGGATGGGTCGGCACAACATCAGCGGCAATTTCCAGCGGCCAGGCCGGAATTCGCAACCCCGATCCGGGAACCGGCCGAAAACTCACAGCCGGATCAACCCACCCCTGACCGCATAGCCCCGATACAGGCTCCGGCTATGCGCAAAGCCCCCCATGTCCGCCGCCACCCTGCCGATCGTCTGCCTGAATTCCGCCCGCGGCGACACATGAAAGCGCGCCAGCCACCCGAACAGCGCCCGCTTCCACAAGCCCGGCAGACCATCCTGCTGCCCGAAGTCGACAATCTCCAGCTTGCCGCCATGCGCGACGCAACCCGCCGCCTGCCCCAAAGCCGCTTCCCAGTCCGGGATCATGGACAGCGCATAGCTGATGAACACCCGCTCGAACCGTTCCCGCCCGAACAGCGGCCCTGCATCGAACGCACAGGCATCCCCCTGCGCCAGCACCACGCGATCCCCCAGGCCCGCCTTCGCCACGGCTTTGCGCGCCGTCCCCAGCATCGCCTCGGAAATATCGACGCCATAGAGCCGCGCCTCCGGCCAGGCCTTGCCCACGGCGATCAGATTGCGTCCCGTGCCGCAGCCGATCTCCAGCACCGCCCCACCGCGCGGCGGCGCCAGATCGGCAATAAGCCCATCCCGCCCCAGCAGGTAGAATTTCCGCGACAGATCGTAAATGTGCCGCTGATGCCGATAGACGCTGTCCATCAGCCCGCCATGCCCGCCCGTCATCACGCGCTCCCCAGCACATAGAGGTGGACGCCGCCATAAATGGCCGACCGGTCCCGCGCCGTATATTCCCGCGATTCCTCCGCCCGATAGTCCCAGCGCGACAGCAGCGTATCGTCGACCCGCCCCGGCAGGATGCTCGGTTCGCCCGCCGTCCGGAACAGCACCCGCGCACCCCGTTTCGCCGTTCGCGTGATCTGGGCCCAGAGCGCGTTCAACTGCGCATCGTCCATCCAGTCTTGCGCGTCGAGCAGGATGTAGCGATCGACGGACCCCGCCTCCTGCGACGCCAGGAAGTCGGTGAAGTTCACATGCCGGACATCCACCCGCCCGGCGCGTTCCACCACGGCCGCATGGTTCGCGGCCTGCAAATAGGGCGGCAATGGCCCCTCGCCCCCGGCATAACCGCGCCCGAAAGCCTGCACCGCGAAATAATTGTCCTTGAGGTCGAAGCCGCAGGCCAGCTTTTCCAGCCGCGCCTTCAGCACGCCGTCCATCCGCGCGTCCCCGGCCAGCGCCTCATATTGCGCGGGCGGGATGCCCAGGCCGAAGAGCGAAGCCGGCTGGCTCGTCAGCCACCGCATGAAGGCGCTGTCGAACACCGGCGCCAGCTCCGTTTCGAAGATCGCCCGCTGCTCCTCCCGCGATTTCGCATCCAGCATCCGCCGCGGATCGACGCCATGCAACCGCGCCAGCAGATGCGCCGCGCCGATGAAGCGCCCCAGCAGCCCATGCCTATAAATCCCCCGCGCAAAGCCGCCGATCCGCCGCCGCCCGATGAAGTCCCGCCCCTCCCAATAGCGCCGCGTGGCGTCGTCCAGCACCGGCGCCACGAAGGTGCGATAGGCCGCCACATTCTCCTTGCAATCCGCCCTGGCGAAGAAGCGATGGAAGGCCCGATGGTCCGGCAATGCCTGCGCCGCCGCCAGCTTCAGCCGGTTGAGCGCGACATGCGCGGTGTTGAGGTCGACCGCCGTGATCTTCGCCGGATCGGCCGTCAGATAGCTCAGCACATTGCACCCGCCCGAAGCGATGGTGACGACATGGCTGTCCGGCCCGATCGCCAGCGCTTCCATGTCGACCTCCGGATCTTCCCAGATCTGCGCATAGACAAGGCCCCGGAACGCAAAGGTAAAGGCCCGCTCCAGCAGGCCCTGTTTCGACAGATGCCGATGCCGGTGCACCGCGCGGGTAACATTCTGGTGAGCCGTAGATGCCATTTGCCGCGCCTCCTCGCTGCCGGTCGTCCGGCGGCGCATAGGGCAACGGCATGTCGTACCCATGACGATCGGGTTACGGCAATATGAAGGCCCTTGCGGAACCAAGCGGCGCATTCCACCTTCTTCCACAGCAATGCCTCACTGGATCGAACCCCACCCCACCGGCATCTATGTCCGCCCGGCCGATGCCTGGATCGATCCCTCCGTCCCGCGGGAACGCGCGCTCGTCACCCATGGCCATGCCGATCATGCGCGCGGCGGCCACGGCCATGTCTGGGCGACGGAGGAAACGCTGGCGATCATGGCCCTGCGCTACGGCACCGCGTCGGGCACGGCGGTGCCCTATGGCGAAGAAATCCGCATGAACGGCGTCACGATCAGCTATGTGCCCGCCGGCCATGTCCTCGGTTCCGCCCAGATCCTGCTGTCCCACGCTGGCGAGCGAGTGGTCGTCACCGGCGACTACAAGCGCCGCCCCGATCCCACCTGCAAAGCCTTCGAACCCGTCCCCTGCGACATTTTCGTCACCGAAGCCACATTCGGCCTGCCGGTCTTCCGCCATCCCGACACGGGCAGCGAGGTCGACCGCCTGCTCGCCGCCCTGCACGCCCATCCCAACCGCTGCGTCCTGGTCGGCGCCTACGCCCTGGGCAAGGCGCAGCGCCTGATCTGCGAACTGCGCGCCAGGGGCCATCACGACCCCATCCACATCCATGGCGCGCTGGAGAGGATGTGCGCGCTCTACGAACAATTCGGCGTCGCCCTGGGAGAGCTGCGCCCGGCGACCGGCCTCCCCGCCGGGGACATGCGCGGCCGCATCGTCGTCTCGCCCCCATCCGCCCTCAACGACCGCTGGAGCCGCCGCTTGCCCGACCCGATCACCGCCATGGCGTCGGGCTGGATGCGCGTCCGCCAGCGCGCCCGCCAGCGCAATGTCGAACTCCCCCTCATCATCTCCGACCATGCCGACTGGGACGAGCTGACCGACACCATCCGCGAGGTGGCCCCGTCGGAAACCTGGATCACCCACGGGCGGGAGGAAGCCCTGCTCCACTGGTGCATGACCCACCAGATGCGCGCCCGCGCCCTTGCCCTGGTGGGCCGCGAAGACGAGGATGAAGGCTGATGCGTGCCTTCTCCCGGCTTCTCGACGGCCTCGTCTACACCCGCTCCCGCAACGGCAAGCTGGACCTTATCGCCAGCTACATGCGCAGCGCCCCCGACCCGGACCGGGGCTGGGCGCTCGCCGCCCTCACCGGCAATCTCGACCTGAAAGCGGTCAAGGCTTCCACCATAGCGGAAATGACCCGCGCCCGCGTCGATCCGGTCCTTTTCGAAATGAGCCGGGACTATGTGGGCGACCTCGCCGAAACCGTGGCCCTCCTCTGGCCCAAGGCGGAGGACCAGCCGCCGGAGGTGGACGACGGCTCCCTCACCCTTTCCGCCATAGTCGACCGCCTCCACGCCACCAGCCGCGCCGCCGCCCCGACGACCCTGGCCAGGATGATGGACCATCTCGACGCCTCCGGCCGCTTCGCCCTGCTGAAGCTCGCAACCGGCGGCCTGCGCGTCGGCATCTCCGCCCGGCTCGCCAAGACCGGCTTCGCCCAGGCCTTCGGGCTCGACGTCGACGATGTCGAGGAATGCTGGCACGCTCTGGCCCCACCCTATGCCGACCTGTTCGCCTGGGCGGAGGGCAGGTCGGACCGCCCGGATCCCGCCGGCACGCCCTTCTTCCGCCCCTTCATGCTCGCCCATCCGCTGGAGGCCGAAAGCGTCGACCTTTCCGACTATGCCGCCGAATGGAAATGGGACGGCATCCGCATCCAGATCGTCGGCACGGGCGCGCAGACCCGCCTCTACAGCCGCGCCGGAGACGACATCACCGGCAGCTTCCCCGACATAGCCGAAGCCTTCCGCCATCATGCGGTGCTGGACGGAGAACTGCTCGTGAAAGGGGAGTTTCAGGGCGGAGAGGCTGCCAGCTTCAACGCCCTCCAGCAACGCCTCGGCCGCAAGGCGGTGACGGCGAAGATGATGGACGATTATCCCGCCTTCGTCCGCCTCTACGACATATTGCTCGACGCGGAGGAGGACCTTCGGCCGCTCTCCTGGGAACAGCGCCGCCTCCGCCTGGAAGCCACCGTGCCCCAGCTGGACCCGCACCGCTTCGACATCTCGGCCCTCATCGAAGCACCCGATTTCGACAGCCTGGCGGAAATACGCGCCGGCGCCCGCGACGCCGCGATCGAGGGCGTGATGCTCAAGCGCCGCGACAGCCCCTATGTCGCGGGGCGCAAGGCCGCGCTCTGGTATAAATGGAAACGCGATCCGCTGACCGCCGACTGCGTGATGATGTACGCGCAACGGGGCCATGGCAAACGCTCCTCCTTCTATTCCGACTATACCTTCGGCTGCTGGACGGCGGACGGCGAACTGCTGCCCGTCGGCAAAGCCTATAGCGGCTTCACCGACGAGGAGCTGAAATGGCTCGACCGCTTCGTGCGGACCAACACGGTCAACCGCTTCGGCCCGGTGCGGGAGGTGGAGAAGTCGCTGGTGCTGGAGGTCGCCTTCGACAGCATCCACGAAAGCAAGCGGCATAAATCGGGGCTGGCCATGCGCTTCCCCCGGATCGCGCGCATCCGGAAGGACAAGCCTGCGCATGAGGCGGATACGGTGGAGGGATTAAGACGGTTGGTGAACTGACGCGCGCCGCGCCTGAACCTGAAGGGGAAGGGCCTATGGCGGAAAATCGCCCGATTCCCCCAATTCCCTTCCAGTCCCAATGCCTCTAGGCTCTCCAAAAAAGGAGATTCCAATGCCCTACACCGGAAGCTGCCATTGCGGCGCCGTCACCTTCACCGTAGCCGCCGATGCGCCCGGCGAGGCGATGACCTGCAACTGCTCCCACTGCCGCCGCAAGGGCTTCATGCTGACCTTCGTCCCCGCGGACCAGTTCACCCTCGACAGCGGCGCGGACAAGCTGAGCGACTATCAATTCTACAGGCACAGGATCACGCACCAATTCTGCACCGACTGCGGCACGCAGGCCTTCGCACAGGGCCAGGGCCCCGATGGCTCGGCCATGCAGGCCATCAATCTGCGCTGCGTTCCCTCCGTCGATCTCGACGCGCTCAGGATCAGCAAGGTGGATGGGGCGAGTTTCTAGGACCGGTCGATATTCAGCCCATGGCGTGCGGGAGGGGGGCTGCCCGGGCTCCCTCTCGACAGACTGACTTTGCGCTGTAACGCCAACTCCCTATATGGGCGCTTTCGCGCGGATCGCGCGGCACAGCTATGGAGCAGTTGAATTGAGCAAGGTTCTGGTCATTGGTGCGGGTGGCGTCGGGTCTGTCGCGGTTCACAAAATGGCGATGAACTCTGACATTTTCAGCCATATCACACTCGCCAGCCGCCGCATCGTCTCCTGCGAGAAGGTGGCCGAATCGGTGAAGGCCCGCACCGGCGTCACCATCGACGTGGCGCAGGTCGACGCCGACAATGTCGCCGAAACCGTCGCCCTCATCGAAAGGGTGCAGCCGAAACTGGTCGTGAACCTTGCCCTGCCCTATCAGGACCTGGCGATCATGGACGCCTGCCTCGCGACCAAAACCGACTATCTGGACACCGCCAATTACGAACCGCGCGACACGGCGAAGTTCGAATATAGCTGGCAATGGGCCTATCAGGAGCGCTTCAAGGAAGCCGGCATCATGGCGCTGCTGGGTTCGGGCTTCGACCCCGGCGTCACCAGCGTCTTCGCCAGCTATATCAGGAAGCATCTGCTCGACCGGATCGACA
Source organism: Sphingobium sp. 22B (assembly GCF_001580035.1). Classification (NCBI taxonomy): domain Bacteria; kingdom Pseudomonadati; phylum Pseudomonadota; class Alphaproteobacteria; order Sphingomonadales; family Sphingobiaceae; genus Sphingobium; species Sphingobium sp. 22B. Next base: position 381,215 of record NZ_LTAB01000001.1, read on the forward strand.
CGCTCGACATACTCGACTGCAATGGCGGCGACCATGGCCAGCATTTCGCCACCAACTTCAACCCGGAAATCAACATCCGCGAAGTCACCGCGCCCTCGCGTCACTGGGAAGGCGGCAAGTGGGTGGAGGGCCCGGCGCTGAAACACAAGCAGGTCTTCGATTTCGACCAGGTGGGGCAGAAGAACATGTATCTCATGTATCATGAGGAACTGGAATCGCTCGCCAAATTCTACCCCGAAATCAAGCGCATCCGTTTCTGGATGACCTTTGGCGACGCTTATCTCAAGCATCTGGAAGTGCTCCAGAATGTCGGCATGACGCGCATCGATCCCGTGATGTACAATGGGCAGGAAATCATCCCGCTCCAGTTCCTGAAGGCCGTGCTGCCCGAACCGTCCAGCCTGGGTTCGACAACCAGGGGCAAGACCAATATCGGCGACATCGCGACCGGCCTCAAGGATGGAAGCCAGAAGACGGTCTATGTCTATAATGTCTGCGACCATGAGGACGCCTATGCCGAAACCGGCAACCAGGCGGTCAGCTACACCACCGGCGTCCCCGCGATGATCGGCGCGGCGCTGATGCTGACCGGCGCATGGCGGGGTGAAGGGGTGTTCAACATCGAACAGTTCGATCCCGATCCCTTCATGGACATGCTGAACCGGCACGGCCTGCCCTGGCAGGTGAAGGAACTGCCCGCGCCGCTGGATTTCTAAACTGGATTTCTAAAAAAGCTTCGTTCCTGACGCCGTTCGGGCTGAGCCTGTCGAAGCCCCTTACTTTTCTTCAAAGTAAGCCGCACCTCAACAGGCTCAGGGCGGCGTGGATGAACCGATGGAAACCAAAGCCGGCGATCCGGCCGCCTTCGCCCATTTCGACCTGCGCCGCGTCCCTTCGCCAGCCTTCGTGGTGGACGAGGCCGCGGTGCGCCGCAACCTGTCGGTCCTGCGCGACATCCGCGACCGCGCGGGGATCAGGGTACTGGGCGCGCTCAAGGCCTTCTCCATGTGGTCGCTTGGGGGCGTGATCGGCGAATATCTCGACGGTGTCTGCGCCTCCGGCATATATGAAGCGCGCCTCGGCCGGGAAGAATATCGCGGCGAAGTCGCCACCTATTGCGCCGCCTACAAGCCTGAAGATCTGGCCGAAATCCTCAGGATTTCGGACCATGTCATCTTCAACAGCCCCGGCCAGATCGCCCGCCTGCGCCCGGTCATCGACGATGCCCGGATGAACGGTGTGAACTTCGACATCGGCCTGCGCCTCAACCCCCTCCATGCGGAGGGCGAGGTGCCCAAATATGACCCGTCCCAACCGCACAGCCGCCTCGGCTTTCCCATCGACCAGCTGCGCCCCGAACATCTGGAGGGCGTCGACGGCCTCCACATCCACAATCTGTGCGAACAGGATTTCCTGCCGCTTCAGCGTACCTGGGCCGCCATCGAATCCCGCGTCATGCCCCATGTCGGCCGCCTCAAATGGCTGAACTTCGGCGGCGGACATCATGTCACGCGCGCGGATTACCAGATCGACGACCTGATCGCCTTCCTCCGGGCGATAAAGGCGCAAACAGCCCTCGAACTCTATATCGAGCCGGGCGAGGCGATGGCGCTGGACGCGGGCATATTGGTCGGCGAAATCCTCGACGTGATCGACAACGGCATGCCCGTGGCGATCACCGACATCTCCGCCACCTGCCACATGCCAGACGTGATCGAGGCGCCCTACCGCCCGGCCATGCTGCATGAGGAAGCGGACGGCCCGGTCACCCGACTCGGCGGTCCATCCTGCCTCGCCGGGGACATCATAGGGGACTATCGAGTCCCCGGCGGCGCGACTCCGGGGCGGCGGATCGCCTTCCTCGATCAGGCCCATTATTCGATGGTAAAGACCAACACATTCAACGGCGTGCCGCTGCCGGCCATCTGGCTGTGGAACTCGGAAACCGACGAACTCAAGCAAATCCGCGAGTTTTCCTACCAGGATTTCAAGTCCCGTCTCTCCTGACGCACATTTCATAGCCGGCCGCGCAACAAAATTTACGCATGCGCTTTACAGGGGGACCCCTGCCGCATATATCGCCCTTCCGCTGCCCCATGGGACTTCCACCGCAAGGCAGCTTCTTTGCCAACGACTACCCTGGAGGTCCCTTGAGTTGCACAAGCATCATAGCGCGCTGGGGGTAGCGACCGCCCTCAAACCGGCAGCACCGGTAACGCTGATCCGTCCCCAGGCTGCGGCCCGGGCCGCCCGATTCTTCTCTGAGAAGTTTCCGGGGCGCTCGCTCTATGCAGTCAAGGCGAATCCGTCTCCCGATCTGATCCGCACCCTCTTCGCTTCCGGCATCACGCATTTCGACGTGGCGTCCATCGCGGAGGTGCGCCTGGTGGCGGAGACGCTGCAGGGCGAAGGCAAGCTTTGCTTCATGCACCCGGTCAAGGCCGAGGAAGCGATTGCAGAGGCCTATCACGTTCATGGCGTGCGCACCTTCTCGCTCGACACGCTGGACGAGCTGGCGAAGATCATGCGCGCCACGAATGATGCGACCGACCTTGAGCTATGCGTGCGCCTGCGCGTTTCCTCCGAACATTCGGAACTCAGCCTTGCGTCCAAATTCGGCGCCGAACTGGGCGAGACCCGCGAACTGCTGATGGCGACCCGCCAGGCGGCCGATGCTCTGGGCATCTGCTTCCATGTCGGCAGCCAGGCGATGAGCCCGCAGGCCTATAGCGACGCCATCGAACGCGTGCGCGCGGCCATCGTCGATGCGGCGGTCACGGTCGACATCATCGATGTCGGCGGCGGCTTCCCGTCCATTTATCCCGGCATGGAGCCGGTCGCGCTCGAAAATTATTTCGACGCGATCCATCGCGGTTTCGAGAGTCTGCCGATCAGCTATTCGGCCGAACTATGGTGCGAGCCCGGCCGCGCCCTTTCCGCCGAATACAGTTCGGTCGTCGTGCGCGTCGAACGCCGCCGCGGCATGGAACTCTATATCAACGACGGCGCCTATGGCGCGCTGTTCGACGCGGCGCATATCGGCTGGCGCTTCCCTGTGGCCCTGCTGCGCGAGGAAGAGAGCGAGGCGGAACTGACCGGCTTCTCCTTCTATGGCCCCACCTGCGACGACATGGACCATATGGTCGGCCCCTTCATGCTGCCGGACGACGTGCAGGCGGGCGACTATATCGAAATCGGGATGCTCGGCGCCTATGGCGCCGCGATGCGCACCGGCTTCAACGGCTTCACATCCGAAGCCGTGGTGGAGGTGGAGGATGAACCGATGGCCAGCCTCTATGTCGATGCGGTTCCGGTCCGCCGTCGCGCAACTGTCATCAAGCTGGGGTAGAGGCTTGGGCCTCCCCCTTGAGGAGAGGATGCAAGGCCCCTCGCCGCACTCCCCCGCGGCGAGGGGCTAATCTCTCAGCGCCGGAAGATACCGACCAGTTCCACATGGGTGGACCAGCGGAACTGCCCCACCGGCCGAACCCGCTCCAGCCGATAGCCGCCGGCGATCAGATGCGCGGCATCCCGCGCGAAACTGGCAGGGTTGCACGAAATATAGGCGATCACCGGCACCCGCGATGCGGCGAGCTGCATCACCTGCTCGCGCGCCCCTGCGCGCGGCGGATCGATGACAATCCCCGCGAACCGGTCAATCTCCGCAGGCGTCAGCGGTCGCCTGAACAGATCGCGATGATCCGCCACCATGCGCCGCCGCGCCTTATTCGCCGCCGATTTGAGGGAGAGGACAAGATCACGCGCCGCCTCTGCCGCATAGACGGGCCGCCCATCCCCCAAAGCCAGGGCGAATGTACCAAGCCCGCAAAAGAGATCCGCAACGGCGCCCTCCGCCGGCATGGCGGCCCGCGCTTCCCGCACCAGCGCGGCTTCGCCATCGGGTGTCGCCTGAAGAAAAGCGAAGGGCGGAAAGGCAACCGGCACGCCGCCGAAGCGGACCGTGACCGGCTCCGGTTCCCACCGCGTCTGCGGACCGTCCCCTTCATCGATGGTCAGTCGAGCCAGCCCATGGTCCCGCGCAAAAGTTAGAAGCGCCTCATCTGCGGCAAGCCCCTCGATCCGCACGCCCTCCAGCAAAAGATCGACGCCCTGATCGGTCAGCGACATGCGGACATGCGCGGCGCGCTTCTCGGGCAGGATGACCGCGCACAGGCTCCTCAGCGGCGCCCCCAGCGCGAACAACCGGGGATCGAGGATCTCGCACATCGCGAGGTCGACCAGCATATGGCTGCCCGATTCGGCAAAGCCGATGACGACCTTCCGCCCCTGTCTGCCCGCGCGCAGCGATGCACGGCGACGGACCTTCGGCGGCGAGATATGCGGCGGCAGGAGCATGCCGGGTTCCACGCCCTGCCCTGCCAGGGCTCCTGCAACGCGCCCCGTCACGAACTCCGCGTAGCTCGCATCGTCGATATGCTGCAACTCGCATCCGCCGCAGGTCGGAAAGTGAATGCATGGCGCGTCGACATGATGCGGCCCCCGCAATATGCCGCCATCCGCCGCGATCCTGTCACCAGGCGCGGTCAACGGAACATGGCGGCCAAGGGCGGTCACGCCATCGCCCTTCGCGGCGATGCGGACGATGATGTCGGTATCAGGGTCGGTCACAGGCGGGAGGCGATAGCCGCTGGCAGCTCCGCAAGCAAATCGTCCGCGATGAACGCCGCGCCCGCCCGCCTCGCCGCCTCTCCATGCAGCCACAGCGCTTCACATGCCGCCTGGAATCCGTCCCCCGTGACAGCGAGCCGAGCAGCGACCAGCCCCGCCAGAACATCGCCCGTCCCCGCCGTCGACAGCCAGGATGAACCCGGCGGCGAAAGGACAGCGCGCCCATCCGGCGAGGCGACAATGCTGTCGCTTCCCTTGTAGATCAGCGTCGCGCGCGTCCGCTTCGCCGCCTCCAGCCCCCGCTCCACCTTGCTGCCCGGCAGATTTCCGAACAGGCGGACAAATTCGCCTTCATGGGGCGTCAGGACCGAGCCCTGCGGAATGGCGTCCACCCCGTCTTCCCCCAGCAAGACCAGCGCATCGGCGTCCAGAACGAGCGGATGCCCGGCGGCAAGCGCGGCTTTCAACCGATCCGAAGCCTCGCTCCCACGTCCCAGGCCCGGCCCTACCAATATGGCCCTGAACCGATCGTCGTTCAGCGAACGCGCTACATCACCCGCCTTGTCGGCCTGCTGCGTGACGATGGCGCCCGGCCCCATGTGCGCCGAACCCTGCACCAGATGCCGAACCATACCCGATCCCGCACGTGCCGCGGCCTGGCTGGCGAGCAGTCCGGCGCCCGCCATTTCGCCGCCCACCACGGCGACCAACCCCCGGCTATATTTATGCGCGTCGGGCGCCGGCGGATGCAATTGCGGCGGCGCCAGCCGGTGAATCTTCGCGCCGGATGCATCAATGCCGATGTCGGCGCAAACCAGCCGCCGCCAGCATCCTGCGGCCGGTTGCAACATATGCGCCGGCTTTAGCGCACCCAGGGCAATGCAGACGCCCATGTCAGGCACATCGGAAAGCAGTTCGCCCCTGTCCGTCTGCACGCCGCTCGGCAGGTCCACGGCATAGCTGAAGCTCGCCTGTTCGATAAGGGCGCGCAGCTTCGCTGCGATCACCCCGTCCAGCCCACGAGAGAGGCCGGTCCCGAACAGCGCGTCCACGATCTGCGTCGCCGGCGCCGCGTCCAGGAAAGCTTCGACGGGGCCACCCCATGCCTCCCGCGCCTTCATGCTGGAGTCCGTTCGGCTTTCGCCAAGGGCGGCGACGCGCACCGGCACGCTTCGCGCCCGAAGGAGCCGCGCGATCACGAAGCCGTCGCCGCCATTATTGCCGGGACCGCAGAGGACCAGCAAGTCACGCTTTCCACCTGCCCGCCAGATGATCTCCGCAGCGGCTGCCCCCGCGCGCTCCATCAGCATATATTCGGGGATGCCGGCTGCGATCACGGCCTGCTCCGCCCGCCGCATCTCGGCCGCCGTCAGGATCGCATGCATCCGCATCATTTCTTCCCTTCGGAGAAGCGGGCCGGAAGGCGATAGCGGTCCTGCCCGACGCTCAACGCGATTGCCCCCTTGCCGGCGACCTGAATACCGGCCTGTTCCGCCCCGTCCGCCGGCGCGATTCCGCGTCCGTCATGGACTATCCGGAAGCGCCGGAAGCCGCCGTCCGCATGGCGCACCGTCAGCATTTTCCCATCCTGCTCGACCGCACAATCCTCGCTCCACTCCGCGCCCGGTCCGATTGCGCAGAAAATCTTTTCCCGCCCTTTCCCCGCAAGTTCGCCGGACTCCGGGCGAGGGCTGCATCCCGCCAGCGCCAGACACAGAAGCGCATCTTGCATCAACGAGCGGGATTTCATCATTCCTGCCCGCTGCCCGTCATGCGAGCCGGCTGCGGCATTCGAGAACCACCGGAGCCAATATTGCGGCAAATCGTCTTTGCCCTTCCGCATCGCCGACCAGATCCTGCCGCATCTCTATGCCCAGATAGGGAATGCCGTTCCTCTCCGCATGGCGGTTCATCGTGGCGTTCAGCACCTTGCCCGAATAGGGCAGTTGGTCACCCACCTTGAGCCCCGCCGCCTCCAACATGGGAATGGCGATCCGCGCGGCCCTGTCATCCTGGTTGTAGAGCACGCCGATGTCCCAGGGCCGCTTCTGATCGGGATCGCTGGCGAGGCGCGGCGTGAAGCTGTGGACGGACAGGATGAACGGCGAAGCCATGCCGTCCAGCAGCCGCGCGACATGATGATGATAGGGGTGGTGGAACCGCATCATCCGGTCGGCGAGGTCGGCATGGCGGTTTCCCGCAATGGCATGGCCATCGCTCATGACGGGCAGCAGGCCGGGTGCATCCTCTTCCCGGTTGAGGTCGATGACGAGGCGCGAAACGCCGCCGAGCACCGCCGTGCAGCCCAGTTGCCGCGCCAGCAGCGCGCTGACCTCCGCCACGCCGATGTCTATGGCGATATGATCGCTCAGCAAGGCGGCATCGATCCCCAGGTCGATGTCCGCCGGAACATGCGCCGACGCATGATCGGCAATGATCAGGATGTTGAGGTCGCCTCCATCGATCTGTGTGAAAGCCTCGCTCATGCCGCCCTGATCCTCGTTTCCGCGACCCACCATCCGTTCCGACCAGCGCGTAAGGCAGCCGCCGCCTCCGCCATCTGCCGATCCGTATCGAAGAGGGCGAAGCAGGTCGCGCCCGACCCGGACATGCGGACAAGGCGCGATCCGGCGCAGGCTCCCAGCGCCGCCAGTACATCCGCGACGACCGGCGCTGCCGCCATGGCGGCCTGCTCCAGGTCGTTGCGCCCCTCGCTGATCAACCGTTCCAGCCCCTCTGCCGCAAGCGGCCCCCGGTCCAGTCGATCCCAAAGTCCGAAGACTTCCGCGGTCGACAGGGCGACGCCGGGATTGACGAGCAGGATCGGCATGGCGGTCAGGCCTTCGACAGCCTGGGGCTGCAATAGCTCGCCGCGTCCACGCACCATTTGCGGGATGCTGCCGATGCAGGCGGGAACGTCCGATCCCAATGACAGGGCGATGCGCTCCAGAGCCTGCGGAGCCATCGGCGCATTCCAGAGCCTGGTCAGCAAACGCAGCGCAGCCGCGGCATCGGCGGAACCGCCGCCAATGCCCGAGGCGACAGGCAATATCTTGGTCAGCCTCAGATCGGCGCCGGGACTTCCCCCCAGATGGGCCTGCAACGCGCGGGCGGCCTTCACCACCAGATTGTCCGGGCCGCCAACCAGCAAGGGACCGAACGGGCCATCCATCTCCAGCCTGATTTCTCCGTCCGCGCGGATGCGGCCCGTCAGCCTGTCACCCAACTCGGTGAAGACGAACAGGCTCTCCAGCGCATGATAGCCGTCTGCCCGCTTGCCCCGGACATGGAGCGCCAGATTGATCTTGGCAAAGGCGGTTTCGACCAGTTCGCCCGCGTCCACGGGGCGGGCGGCGACATCCTCCGCTTCAACGTGCGGCATATTCCGGCTTCATCCCCTCTCTGGTCTTGGCGGCCAGTCGCTGCGCCGTCTCTCCCTCAGCAAAGACAGCCGCGGCGCGCCAGGCATAGCGCGCCTCATATCGTCGTCCGGCTGCCCAGAGCGCATCGCCCAGATGTTCGTTGATGGTCGCGTCTGAGGGCGCGCCCGCTGCTGCCCGCTCCAATATCGGCACGGCGGCATCGATGTCGCCGGTCACGAACTGCGCCCAGCCCAGGGAGTCGGTGATCGATGCATCCTGCGGCTTCAGCGCGCTCGCCTTCTTCAGCAACTCCAGCGCCGCATCCATGTTCTGCCGCCGCTCGATCTGCGCATAGCCCAGATAATTGAGTATGGCGGGTTCGTTCGGCGCCAGCTTGGCCGCCCGCTCCAGCACGGCCCGCGCTTGGTCCCATTGCGCACCCTGTTCCAACGCGCTGCCTTCGAACAGCAGCAGCGCCCAGGGAACGGCATCGCCCGAATAGCCGGCCTGCGCCGCGCGGAAGGCCGATGCGGCCGCCCGGTAATCCTTTTCCTGCATCAGCAACTGACCCAACCGGACATGGCGTTCGGGCTCCGCATTGGGGACGGCTGCGAGCGCATGGGCAAGGGTGATCGCCTCCGGCCGCTGGCCCGCCGCCGCCAATGCCTCGACCAGTTCGGCCTGCCCCAGCGCGCCGTACCAGCCGGCGCCGGGGACCTTGCGGGCTTCCTCGACCGCATAGGCCGCATAGCCGCCCCGGCTCAGCAAATCGGCGGCGACGATGCGGGGCGCGGCCCCGGCAGGATCGGCAAAGGCGGCGATGCGCGCAAGCCTGATCCCCAGCGACCCCGTGCTGCCGTCCGAGGATATGTCGGCGGCCAGCCGGGTAAGCAGCCGGGCGAACCCCTGCCCCGCCGTCAGGGCCTTGCCATGGAACGAAAGCGCCTTGCCCCTGGCAATATCCTCGCGGGCCTGCGCGAAATTGGCGTGGGTTTCGGGCAGAAGCGCCAGCGCATCCGCCCTGGCGCCCCGCGCCGCCAATTGTCCGGCGAAGAGCAGCCGCAGTTCGTCCGCCTCTGCGGTCCGCAATGCAAGCGCCTGGTTGATCGATGGCCGGGCAGTCTGAAGGTCGCCGTTACGCAGCGCCTGCAGCGCCAGATGTTCGTCCAGATAACGTTTCGCGAGGGAGGCGAAACGATCCGTGGGATCGATGACAGGCGCCGCATAGCGCCCCTCCCCCACCGAAATCCAGCTGCGCATGATCGGCGCCAGAAAGGCGAAATTGCCTTCCGCCACCATGCGGTCGACGATCAGCCTTGCACCTGCCCAATCCTTCCGGTTCAGCGCGTCCGCGATCTGGAGCAGGGTGCCGTCGCGCGGCAGGATGCCGTCGCTTTCCAGCACGGCGGCGGAGCGCAGCGCCAGCGCCATATCGCCGCTGATCACCGCCTGGAAATAGGATCGGCGTGCAACCTCCAGACTGGCGGGATCGCCCGCCAGCGCTTGCCGGTAGCTGGTCAGCGCAAGGCCGGGAGCGCCGTCGTCATCGGCCAGGCGCCCCCGCATATAGGCATGCAATGCGCTGCCGGGGTCCACCGATGCGCCCGCCGCGGCGGGCAGCACCAGCATGATTGCAGCAAATGCCTGTTGAGGTAGGCGCCTACATGTTCGGATAGTTCGGTCCTCCACCGCCCTCGGGCACCACCCAGTTGATGTTCTGGGTCGGGTCCTTGATGTCGCACGTCTTGCAGTGGACGCAGTTCTGCGCATTGATCTGGAAGCGGGGTTCGCCTTCTTCCAGCCCGACCACTTCATAGACGCCCGCCGGACAATAGCGTTGCGCCGGCTCGTCATAAAGGGGCAGGTTGTAGGAAATCGGGATGGACGGGTCCTTGAGCTGGAGATGGACCGGCTGATCTTCCTCATGATTGGTGTTGCTGAGGAACACCGACGACAGCCGGTCGAAGCTGATCACGCCATCGGGCTTGGGATAGTCGATCTTCCTCGACACGTCCTTGCGCCACAGCTTCTCCGCATCGGGCTTGTGCTTCATCGTGAAGGGCAGGCCGATCTTCAGCGTGCGCATCCACATGTCGATGCCCGCCAGCACCGTGCCGATGGTGTTGCCGAACTTCGACAGCAGCGGCTCGGCATTCTTGACCAGTTGCAGTTCGGTCGCGATCCAGCTCGACCGCAGATTGGCCTCATAATCGTCCAGCACATCGCTCGACCGTTCGGCCCGGATCGCAGCGAAGGCCGCCTCCGCCGCCAGCATGCCCGATTTCATCGCGGTATGCGTGCCCTTGATGCGGGGCACGTTGACGAAGCCCGCCGAGCAACCGATCAACGCGCCGCCCGGGAAGGCGAGCTTGGGGATCGACTGCCAGCCGCCCTCGTTGATCGCCCGCGCGCCATAGGAGACGCGACGCCCGCCCTCCAGATATTTGCGGATTTCCGGATGCTGCTTCCAGCGCTGGAATTCCTCGAACGGGTAGAGATAGGGGTTGCGATAGCCCAGCCCCACGACGAAGCCCAGCGCCACCTGCCCATTGGCCTGATGGTAGAGGAAGCCGCCGCCATAGGCGTCGGTCAGCGGCCAGCCCTGGGTATGGATGACGAGGCCGGGCTTGTGCTTGGCGGGATCGATGTCCCACAATTCCTTCATGCCCAGGCCATAGACCTGCGGCTCGCTGTCGGCATCGAGCGCGAACTGGCGCTTCAATATCTTGGTGAGATGGCCCCGCGCGCCCTCCGCAAAGAAGGTGTAGCGCGCATGCAGTTCCAGCCCAGGCTGATAGTCAGGCTTGCGATTGCCCTCCCGGTCGATACCCATGTCGCCGGTCGCGACGCCCTTCACCGACCCGTCCTCATTGTAGAGGATTTCCGCCGCCGCGAAGCCGGGGAAGATTTCCACGCCCAGCCCCTCGGCCTGTTCGGCCAGCCAGCGGCAGAGATTGCCCAGCGATCCGGTATAGGTGCCCTTGTTGTGCATCCATGCCGGCGTCATGATGTGCGGCATGCTCATCTTGCCGCACTTGCTGAGGAACCAGTGCTGATTGTCCGTCACCGGCACTTCGGCCATCGGGCAGCCCATGTCGCGCCATTCGGGGAACAACTCATCCAGCGCCTTGGGATCGATCACCGCGCCCGACAGGATATGGGCGCCGATTTCCGAGCCCTTTTCCAGCACGCAAACCGACAATTCCTGCCCAGCCTCGTTCGCGAGTTGCTTCAGCCTGATGGCCGAAGACAGCCCCGCCGGTCCCCCACCGACGATGACGATGTCATAGGGCATCGAATCCCGTTCGCTCATATTCCCTCCATTTCGTCGACGCCGCCGGTTTTCCTTCCTGATCCGGTCGCCGCGCTACCCAAACGTTTTGCCATTGAGCGCGATGAAGAAACTTGACCACGGCGTCAACCTCTGGCCCAAGACAATCGATGCGGGGATTATTGCAGGAAAATCTGGCGGAGACCGCCAATGCCTATATGGCGTGGTGGAGGCTGGCCGGCGTGGATTGCGCCATCGGGGAGGAACCGACCAACTGGTTGCGCCCCGTTCAGGAGCCGCCGCGAACGCGGATCGCCGCGCCCGACGATACTCTCGCCCAGACTAAGCCCCAGTCTTTCGACTCCTTCCTGACCTGGCTTGCGGAGGACGCCGCCCAGCCGGAGCGGCGCTGGCCGGGCGCCGCGCTGATGCCCGCAGGGCCTGTCAACGCACCTCTCATGGTCATCACCGACATGCCCGATCCCGCAGACATCGGGGCAGGAGCCCTGCTCAGCGAGCGTGCGGGTCAATTGTTCGATGCCATGTTGCGGACGATCGGCCTCAAGCGGCAGGACATCCATCTGGGGTCGCTCTTCCTGTCCCGTCCGCCGGGCGCGATGGTGGAGGCGTCGGACCTGGCGGCGGCCGCAGCGCGCATGCGCACACATGTGATGCTTGCCTCCCCCCGAAGATTATTGTTGTTGGGCGACCGAACGATCCGCACCCTTCTGCCAACGCCGGAGACAGGTTTACGGAATTTTAACCATGATGGCGGCACCTTACCCGCCTTCGCCACATTTCACCCGCGTTTGCTGCTTGGCCAACCCGCAGCAAAGGCAGAATGTTGGCGTGTGCTGCAAGGTCTGATCGAGGAAATGACTGAGTGATTCGCGCAACCACCCTTTCATCATGCCTGGCAGCGCTGGCTTTCGCCGCGACGGCCATGCCGGCAAACGCCGACACGGCGGTTACTGTTCCCGCGATTGCCAGGGAATTGCCCTCATCGCCTCTCCAGCTGAGCGAGGCCGACAAGGGCCGGTACAGCGCCATTTACGCCGCCTTGCGGGACCAGAAATGGATGGATGCGAAGGCGATGATCGGCGCGCTGGACGCACAGGACGCTTTCCGCCCGGTCGCCCTGGCCGAACTCTACCTCGCAAGGAATTCCCCCAGGGTCGAGCTGTTCGAACTGCTCGACCTCATCAACAAGGCGCCATGGCTGGACAAGGCCGATCAGCTTTCCCGGCTGGCGCAGAAGCGTGGCGCCACGATCCTGCCCACCCTGCCCCAGGTGCAGAAGATGGTCTGGCTGGGTGGCGCGCCCCGCCGCGAATATGTGTCGGCGGTGAAGACCGATGCGCTGGCTCAGGCACTGGTCGGTCAAATCCAGCCCTTCATCAAGAATGACGATCCGGCCGGCGCCGAAGCCCTGCTTTCCACCGGTGAGGCGGGGCTGACGCCGGAGGGCCTGACCGAAGTGCGGCAGCGCATCGCCTGGGCCTATTATATCGAAAGCGACGACGCCAACGCCCGGCGCATGGCGGCGAAGGCCCTTGAAGGCCGCAGCGGCGGCGATTGGGCTGTGCAGGCCTATTGGACCACCGGCCTTGCGGCCTGGCGCCAGAATGACTGCCGGGCTGCAGCGCCCGCTTTCGGCAATGTCGCGGCGCTGGCCGGCAATAGCGACATGCGCGCAGCGGGCGCCTATTGGGCGGCGCGCGCCTATATGGTGTGCGGAGAACCGGAGCGGGTCGAAGCCCTGCTGAAGACCGCTGCGCGCTCGGAAGAGAGCTTCTACGGCCTGCTGGCCCGCGAAACGCTGGCCGTGCCCCTGGGCGGCGCACCTGCCGCACCTCGCTTCGGCGCTACGGAATGGCAGCAGCTCAAGGACAGCCCTAATGTGCGGGCAGCCGTCACCCTGTCAGCCATTGGTGAAACGGCACGAGCGGACCAGATCCTGCGCTATCAGGCGAAGATCGGCGGGACCGGCCAATATGATGCGCTGATCCGGCTGGCGGGCGCGCTGAGCCTGCCGGAAACCCAGCTCTGGCTCGCTCATAACGGTCCTGCGGGCAAGCAGCCGGGCAGTTTCGCGCGCTTCCCCGCGCCCGATTGGCGGCCGGATGGTGGATGGCGGGTCGACCCGGCGCTGATCTATGCCCATGCGCTCCAGGAATCCGGTTTCCGCCGGGATGTCGTGAGCAGCGCAGGCGCGCGCGGACTGATGCAGGTGCTGCCCAGCACGGGCAGCCTGATGGGGCTTTCCGCGTCCGATCAACTGTTCGTGCCGTCGACCAATATGGAATATGGCCAGCGCTACCTCGAAAATCTGCGCGACATGGGCGCGACCGGCGGGCTGCTGCCCAAGGTGATGGCCGCCTATAATGCCGGGCCGATGCCCGTCGAGCGTTGGAACAGCGAAGTGAAGGACAATGGCGACCCGCTGCTGTTCATCGAATCCCTGCCCTATTACGAAACGCGCGCCTATGTGAACATCGTGATGCGCAACTATTGGATGTATCAGATCCAGGCGAAGGGCAGTGCGGAATCGCTGGCCGGCATGGCGCAGGGACTTTGGCCGACCTTTCCGGGAACGAAGGGCACGCGCCTGGTCCGCCTGGCTCCCAGGAAGCCGATGGCCAGCGCAAGCATCGCCGCCAGCATTGCCGGCGGTTCCGACTGATGCCGATCGACGAAGGCCGGCCCTTCCTGCCGGTTCGGATTGCATTGCTGACAGTGTCGGACAGCCGCACGGCCGCCAACGACAGGTCGGGCGACATTCTGGCGGATCGCATTGCCGCCGCCGGCCATGTCCTGGCCGACCGTCATATCGAGCGGGACGAACGCTCGGCCATCGTCGCGCGCCTGCATGGCTGGATCGACGATCCGCAGATCGACTGCATCATCACGACAGGCGGAACGGGAGTCACGGGCCGCGACGTCACCCCGGAGGCTCTGGCGCAGGTGCAGGACAAGGAAATTCCGGGCTTTGGAGAGTTGTTCCGCTGGCTCAGCTATCAAAGCATCGGCACGTCCACCATCCAGTCGCGGGCGACCGCCTGCGTCGCACGGGGCACCTATATCTTCGCGCTGCCTGGATCGACGGGCGCGGTGAAGGATGCCTGGGACGGCATCCTCGTCAGCCAACTCGACAGTCGTTTCCGGCCCTGCAATTTCGTGGAACTCATGCCGCGCCTGACCGAACGCTGAGACATCGCCACAATTTGCGGCCTCATTTGGTCGGCGCAGGGTTTTCCTTGAAGAATTTGCTGGCCTCGCCCAGCATGACCGTCCACCAGTCGATCACATCGGCGAAATTCTTCTGGTTAAGCCCGCCGACGGTCGTCACGTCAAAGGCGACCGCCAGCGATCCGTCGTCCCAGACGGACATCTGCGCGAACCTCTTGTCCTTGTTCCATTTATTGGCAAGCTCCGGCGTATTGCCGCCGTCATCCTCAAAGCTCACCTGAAATTGCAGCGATCCGCAATGCCGCGTCTGCTCGCATTCATAGAAGAAGATCGAGTAATCATAGCCGCTCGCCGCGCTTTCGATCTTCGGATTGCCGGTCTGCTTGCTCTTGCCCAACAGCGCCTTGTATCCGGCGGCCTGAAGCGCCTGCACCACGGTTTGCGGATCGCTCGCGCATATCAGGCCCGCACCGCAGGCCCCAGTGTCAGCCGCCAGGCCGGGCGTTGCCAGAGCCATCCACAAGCCTGCCACGGCGATGATCTTTCGCATCATGTCCCCCTTTTCGAATGGGCTTCAGATGAACCGGCGGATACGGCCTTGTCAACATGTTCCCTTTATGTTCTAATTCCGAGATGGCGGTTGAGAAAGGCAGAGGTGCGACGGTAAACGGCGAAAGCCGGCGTTTCAACATGCCCGAACGAACGTCCGACGGCGATTGGCTGGATGCCCTGGCCGACATTGACGGCGTCCCGCCGCGGCGACGTACGGAGGTGACGGTAGAACGCCCTCGAACCATCATCAGCCGCAACAACTCTCCCGACATTGCCTTCAGCCAGTCGATCAACGCCTATCGGGGCTGCGAACATGGCTGCATCTATTGCTTCGCCCGTCCGACCCATGCCTATCACGACCTGTCGCCGGGCCTGGATTTCGAAACCCGGCTGTTTGCGAAGCCCGACGCGGCAACGTTGCTTCGCAAGGAGCTTTCCAAGAAATCCCATCAGGTCAACCCGATCGCGATGGGCACCAATACCGATCCCTATCAGCCGATCGAACGGGATTGGAGGATCACCAGACAATGCCTTGAAATATTGTGGGAATGCCGTCATCCGGTCTATATCACGACCAAATCCGACCGGATATTGCGCGACATCGACCTGCTGACCTGCATGGCGCGGGAAAGGCTGGTCGCGGTGATGATTTCGGTGACCTCGCTGAATCCCGCCACGGCCAGAACGCTGGAACCGCGCGCGCCGCATCCGCTTCGCCGGGTGGAGGCGATCCGGCGGTTGGCGGATGCGGGCATACCGGTCGTCGCCAGCATATCGCCCATAGTTCCCGCTATCACCGATCATGAGATAGAGGATATTGTCGCTCGCGTCGCATCGGCTGGCGCACGGGACGCCAGCTATATTCCCGTCCGCCTGCCCCATGAAGTCGCCCCGCTGTTCCGCGCCTGGCTGGAAGAACATTATCCCGACCGCGCGGCCAAGGTGATGGCAATCATCCATGACATAAGGGGCGGTCGCGACAATGACGCGAATTTCGGCAGCCGGATGCGCGGGCAGGGAGTATGGGCCGACCTGATCCGCACGCGCTTTCAAAAGGCACGTAAACGGGCGGGCTTCACTGGAGAACGGGTGACTCTACGCACCGATCTGTTCCGAAGGCCGGAGGGTGACCAGATGAGCCTATTCTAGGGGTTCAGGCTCCAGATCGAGCTTCGGAACTGGGGTTCCTGCACATGGCGACGGTGAGAGCAAGCTGTCCTCGACCGGAGGAAGCTCAACCAGCCACCAAGCGCAAGCCCGAACGCCGATTGCGTGCGCGATAGCCGTCCGCTTTGGCTTCCATCCGTTCGAACGACCCAATGCGCAGGCCGGCAATCGTCGCGATGCTGTCGACCTGGTCCGCACCGATCAGATAATCGTCGCCCAGGAACAGCCGCGCCGCCTTGCCTCCCCCCACGGGCGCACGCAGGAAGACTTCGCTCCGTCCTCCCTTCGCGCGCGCCAGAAGCTGCGCCAACGTTCCGATTGCGGCTGCATCGCTCACATCGACCACCAGTTCCATGCGGGAACTATTGGCCAATTGGCGGAAAGGCTCCACCCCGCGGACCGTCACCCGCGGCGTTTCTTCGCCCGGCAAGCGGTCCAGTTCAACCATCAGCAGCGCGCAATCGCCTTCGCGCGCCATATCCTCGATAGCCTTGCAGGCATCCTCATCGAAGCAGCTTGCCTGGAACTGACCGCTGCTGTCGGAGAATGTGGCGGCGGCATAACGCGCACCCCGCTTGGTTTCACGCCAGCGCACATCCTCGACCATGGCCGCCATCACGCCGGTGGCACGTCCGCCCTCCGCCACCGGTTCGGCGCAAATCGCGCCATAGCTTTTCGCGCCGCGCGCCTCTGCCAGATGGCGGTAGCGGTCCACCGGATGCGCGGAGAAATAGAAGCCGAAGGCATCCTTTTCCTGCGCCATGCGGTCCGCCGTCGACCAGGTCTGGTGCGGCGGGATGCGGACATCCGCATGCGGCGTTTCGACATCTCCGAACAGACCGCCCTGACCGCTTTCCCTTGCCTCCGCAGCGCTGGAGGCGACGCTGAGGATCGTTTCCGCCGCTGCATGGACACCGGCCCGGTCGGCATGCACGCCGTCGAAGGCGCCAGCCGCCGCCAGGCTTTCCAATTGCCGCCGGTTGAGCAGACGCGGCTCGATCCGGTCGGCAAAATCATCCAGCGACTTGAACGGGCCGCCAACCTCCCGCTCGGCCACAAGCTGTTCCATCGCCTTCTCGCCCACGCCTTTCAGCCCGCCCAGCGCATAGCGTACGGCAAAGCCCAGGCGCGGGTCGTCGCCTTCATATTGGACCGGCTCGACCGAAAAATCCGCCAGGCTGCGGTTGATGTCCGGCGCCAGGCAGCTCAGCCCCATGCGCCGCATGTCGTCCACGAACACGGTCAGCTTGTCCGTCAGGTGGATGTCGAAGGCCATGGACGCGGCATAGAATTCCGCCGGATAATGCGCCTTCAGCCAGGCGGTCTGATAGGCGAGCAGAGCATAGGCGGCGGCGTGCGACTTGTTGAAGCCATAGCCCGCGAACTTGTCGATCAAGTCGAACAGTTCGTTCGCCTTGCCCGCCGCGATGCCGCTGTTCGCGCACCCCTCGACGAAGCGGGCGCGTTGCGCATCCATCTCCGCCTTGATCTTCTTGCCCATGGCGCGGCGCAGAAGGTCGGCATCGCCCAGCGAATAGCCCGCCAATATCTGCGCGGCCTGCATCACCTGTTCCTGATAGACGAAGATGCCATAGGTCTCTTCCAGGATCGGTTTCAGCAATATATGTGGATATTCAATCTCTTCCTGACCGTTCTTGCGACGGCCGAACATCGGAATGTTATCCATCGGCCCGGGGCGGTAGAGCGACACCAGCGCGATGATGTCCCCGAAGTTGGTTGGACGCACGGCGGCCAGCGTCTTGCGCATGCCCTCCGATTCCAACTGGAACACGCCGACCGTATCGCCCCGCTGGAGCAGTTCATAGACCGCCGGATCGTCCCAGCCGAGCGAATTGAGGTCGACCTCCACCCCCCGGCCCGCAAGCAGTTGCACCGCCTTCTGCAAGACGGACAGCGTCTTGAGGCCAAGGAAGTCGAACTTCACCAGCCCCGCGCCTTCGACATATTTCATGTCGAACTGCGTCACCGGCATGTCGGAGCGCGGATCGCGATAGAGCGGCACCAGTTGCGACAGCGGCCTGTCGCCGATCACCACGCCCGCCGCATGGGTGGAGCTATGGCGCGGAAAGCCCTCCAGCTTCATCGCATAGTCGATCAACCGCCTGACCTGCGCGTCATTGTCATATTCCGCCCTGAACTCCGCCACGCCGTTCAGCGAGCGTTCCAGCGTCCAGGGATCGGTCGGATGGTTGGGCACCAGCTTGGCCAGGCGGTCGACCTGCCCATAGCTCATCTGCAGGACGCGGCCCGTGTCCTTCAGAACGGCGCGCGCCTTCAGCTTTCCGAAGGTGATGATCTGCGCGACATGGTCCGTGCCATATTTCTGCTGGACGTAGCGGATCACCTCGCCTCGTCGCGTTTCGCAGAAGTCGATGTCGAAGTCCGGCATGGAGACGCGTTCCGGATTCAGGAAGCGCTCGAACAGCAATCCCAGTTGCAGCGGGTCCAGATCGGTGATCGTCAGCGCCCAGGCGACGACCGATCCAGCGCCCGAACCACGTCCCGGCCCCACCGGAATGTCATGATCCTTCGTCCATTTGATGAAGTCGGCCACGATCAGGAAGTAGCCCGGAAATCCCATCTGGATGATGATGTCGGTTTCGAACTGCAGCCGGTCGAAATAGGGCTTTCGCGCTTCCTCGTCGGTGATGCCGGCCTTGGCCAGCCGGGCTTCCAGCCCTGCCGTCGCCTGCTCGCGCAGCATCTTCGCCTCGCCCTCTATGTCCCCGGCCAGGCTGGGAAGGATGGGCTTGCGCTTGGGGGCGGCAATGGCGCAGCGCTGGGCGACCACCAGCGTATTGGCGAGCGCTTCGGGCAAATCCTCGAACAGCCGCCTCATCTCCGCCGCCGGTTTCATCCAGGCGTCCGGCGAACTGGTGCGACGGTCGGGCGTCTCGACATAGGCGCTGTCGGCAATGCAGAGCATCACGTCATGCGCTTCGTGAAAATGCGGCTCGGCAAAGCAGGTCGGGTTGGTCGCCACCAGAGGCAGGTCGCGGGCATAGGCAAGGTCGAGCAGTTCCGGTTCCGCCTTCCCTTCGATGGGGTCGAAACGGCGGCAGATTTCGATATAGAGCCTTCCGGGAAACAGCGCTTCCAGCCGCCTGGCATAAGCCAGCGCCGCAGCAGGCTGATCCTCGGCGAAGAGCCGCGCCAGCGCGCCTTCCCCTCCGGCGGTCAAGGCGATCAGGCCATCGGTCCGCCCCTCCAGCATGCTTAGGCTGATATGCGGCACCTCTTCGACGGGCCGGTCGAGATGCGCCATGGATACCAGCGCACAGAGATTGTCATAGCCGACCGCATCCTGCGCATAGAGGGCGATCCAGTCGTGCACGGGCGCCGCATTGGCCGGCCGGTCGGGGCGCGAAATGCCGATCATCGCGCCGATGATCGGCTGCACCCCCTCCCCCTTGCAGGCGTCGGAAAAGGCCATGGAGCCATACAGGCCGTTACGGTCGGTGATGGCCGCGGCGGGAAAGCCCAGAGCCCTGGCCTGCTTCGCGATCTTCTTGGGGTCGATCGCCCCCTCCAGCATGGTGAAGGATGAAAAGACGCGAAGGGGGACGAAACCGGCATGGGGCATGAGCTCATCTAGGCATTCCCACCGATTCGGCGCCAGCCCCCGGACGCAGAAAGTCGTGGGTAAAATTGCGCCGTCACTGGCCGATGGTTAACACATCTCCAACTATTGAGTTCTAGCCTGAGCGGATCATGCGTCTATCCACCATCACCAACTATGCCTATGGCGCCACCGTGGCCCTTACCCTAGCTTCGGGGGCGGTCATGCTGATGGCCTCCAGCGCGGAAGAAAAGGAGCGGGCCGCCGTCGAGCAGCGGGCCGTGTTCGACCAGATGACCGCCACGCTGGAGGAAGACACCTATCGGCTGACCGAGCAGGCGCGCGCCTATGTGATTACGGGCGATCCGTCGCATATCATCGCCTATCGGCGGGAGAAGGCGGCGCTCCGCTCTGTCGAGCAGCGTATTCTGCATCTGCGCGACCGGGGAGCAAGCATCAGCGAACTGGCGGCGTTGCGGCAGGGGTTGCACTGGGCCGACGCGCTGACCGATGAGCAGGAAGCCGCCATCAACGCCGCCAAAAAGGGTGACCGGGAGACTGCGCGCACCATAGTCTTCGGGGACGAATATGGCCGGGAACTCGATCGCGTCGCCGCCCAGATCGGCAAGTTCCAGTATATGCTGGACCAGCGGGCGGAAAACACCGTCCAGCAGGCGACCGAAGCGGCCCGGCAGTGGCGCATCATGTCGGAAATCATGCTGGGTGCTACCGCCCTGCTGTTCCTGTGCGTGCTCTACTTCATCCTGAAGCAGCGCATATTGCGTCCGGTTGTGAGGCTGAGCGATGTCGTGACGCGCCTCGCCGCGCAGGATTACGCCGCTGTGCCGCCCGACTTTCCCCAGGTGGACGAGATTGGCGACATGGCGCAGGCCATCCGCATTTTCCGGGAAAACGGCCTGGAAAGGCAAAGGCTGGAGCAGGAACGCGATGCGGACCGGATCACGCGCGACCAGCTTTCCCGCATGACGCAACGCCTGCAGGGATGCGACAGCACCAGCGACCTGGTCGAGGTCGTCCGGCGTTTCGCGCCTGAGATCGCGCCGGGTTTTGCCGGGCGGCTCTACATTCACGACACGCGCCGCAACATGATGGTGCAGGCCTGCGACTGGCTGTCGCCCCGGCAGTCGGGCGGCGATTTTACACCCGCCGCCTGTTGGGCGCTGCGGCGGGGGCAGATTCACAAGCCGGCCGGCGATCTGGTCGACATTCCCTGCGAGCATCTGACGGGAAATGCGCAGGTCCGCACCATCTGCATACCGCTGACGGCGCAGGGGGAGAGCATCGGCCTGCTCTATGTCGAGCAGCCCGAGGATCGTACCGCCGATCAGATCGGCCGCACCGAGAAATATCTGGAGATGCTGGCGGAAAATATCGGCCTGGCTCTTGCCAATCTGCGGCTGCGCGATGCGTTGCGGCAGATGGCCATGGCCGATCCGCTGACCGGGCTGGCCAATCGTCGCCGCTTCGATGCGGTGTTCAACGAACAGGTGGCCCATGCCGAAAGCGCCCTGACGCCGCTGGCCTGCCTGATGGTCGACATCGATCATTTCAAGCGGTTCAACGACGCCCATGGCCATGATGCGGGCGATGCCGTGCTGCGCGCCGTGGGCGGCGTGCTGGACGAAGCGTTGCGGGAAAAGGATTGCGCTTTCCGTCTGGGCGGGGAGGAGTTCGTGCTGTTGATGCCCGGCTTCGCGCAGGATCAGGCCATCGACCGCGCCATTCAGGTGCAGCAGAAATTGCAGGAACTGCGAGTCGAGCATCGGGGCGAAGAACTGGGGCCGATCACAGCCTCCTTCGGCCTTGCCGTCTTCCCCGACCATGGCAGGGCGGAAACACTGGTCCGGACGGCGGACGCCGCGCTGCTTCGGGCGAAGAATCAGGGACGGAACCAGATCGTCATCGCGACGGTCCGGGATGCGGCGTCACATTCCGCCTGAACTTTCCTCCAGCAGCCCTTCGTGAAGGCGGACAACCCGGTCCATCTTCTCCGCCAGTCTTTCATTATGCGTCGCCACCAGCGCGGCGGAACCTTCCTCGCGCACCAGCCGCAGGAATTCGGCCAGCACGACGTCGGCGGTCCGCTCGTCCAGATTGCCGGTGGGCTCGTCCGCAAGGACCAGCGCAGGCTGGTTGGCGAGCGCCCGCGCCACGGCCACGCGCTGCTGCTCGCCGCCGGAAAGCTGGCTGGGCCGATGTTCCAGCCGATGGCCAAGCCCCAATGACCCGAGCAGGGATTCGGCGCGAGCGCGGGCCGTTGCCATCTCCGCATCGCGGATCACCTGCGGCAGGATGACATTCTCCACCGCATTGAAGTCGGGAAGCAGATGGTGGAACTGATAGACGAAGCCCAGCGCATCCCTGCGAAGCCGCGTCCGTCCGTCATTGTCGAGCTTCGCCGCTTCCTCGCCCGCGATGCGGATCGATCCGTCGAAGCCGCCCTCCAACAATCCTACCGCCTGGAGCAGCGTCGATTTCCCCGATCCCGACGGACCGAGCAACGCCACGATCTCTCCCGGCGCCACCGACAACTCGACACCGCGCAACACCTCTATGGTGACGCCGCCCTGAGTGAAGCTGCGCTTGAGGCCTGCGACCTTCAATATCTCATTCATAACGCAGCACCTGCACAGGATCGGTATTGGCGGCCTTGAACGCGGGATAGAGCGTCGCCAGGAAGCTGAAGATCAACGCCATCAGGCAGATGATGGCGATCTCCACCGGATCGGGCTTGGCCGGCAATTCGGTGAGGAAGCGGATCGACGGGTCCCAGAGATTCTGCCCGGTCATGAACTGGATCGCGTTCACCACGCTCTGACGGAAGAACAGGAAGGTGAAGCCCAGCACCATGCCCGCCGCCATGCCCAACGCGCCGATCGTCACGCCCACGGTCATGAATATCTTCACCAGCCCGGCCCTGCTCGCACCCATGGTCCGCAGGATGGCGATGTCGCGCGTCTTCGCGCGCACCAGCATGATGAGCGAGGAGAGGATGTTGAAAACCGCCACCAGCACGATGATCGACAGCACGACGAACATGGCGACGCGCTCGACCGCCAGCGCCTCGAACAGCGAGGCATTCATCTGCCGCCAGTCGGTGACGATAGCGCGGCCCGCGACCTTGCCGGCCAAGGGTTCCAATATGGCGGCCACCTGGTCGGCGTTGACGGTCTCCACCTCGATCATGCTGACGACGTCGCCCAACAGCAGCAATGTCTGGGCGTCTTCCACCGGCATGACGACGAAGGCCTTGTCATAATCGTAGATGCCGACCTCGAAAATGGCGGCCACTTGATAGGATACCTGCCGCGGCACCGTGCCGAAGGGCGTCGAACGGCCCGCGGGATTGATGATGGTAAGGCTGTCGCCCAACTGGATGCCCAGATTTTCCGCCAGCCGCGACCCTATCGCCACCTTGCCGCCATTGGGGGTCAGCGCGCTCAGGCTGCCGGCCACGACCTTCGCCTTCAGCGTTGCATTGTTGCGGATGTCGTTCACGGTCATGCCGCGCACCAGCACCGCTTCCACCCGCCCCTGAAAGCTGCCCAGCAGGGGCTGCTCGATCAATGGCGTGGCGCTGGTCACGCCGGGCGTCGCCTTCGCCTCCCTCAACACCGACTTCCAGTCCGGCAGGCGTCCGCCATAGCCCTGGACGACGGCATGACCGTTAAGGCCCACGATCTTGTCGAACAGTTCGGCGCGAAAGCCGTTCATCACGCTCATCACGATGATCAGCGCCGCCACCCCCAGCATCACGGCGGCCAGGCTGATGCCGGCAACCAGGAATATGAACCCCTCCCCCTTGCCGGGCAGCAGGTAACGCTTGGCAATCATGCGTTCGTATCGGGATAGAATCATGACGGCGCGAATGGCCTCTCGATTGGACAGGCAGCCCGTCTAGCATGCTATCGACCGACGGCAAGCATTGCCGGATTGTTGCACCGGAGCCACAGCCTCGCGGGGAAAATCACAAGGCTGGGAAATAGCCCGTGACAGCGGCCTGCTCTATACATAGCACAGGCGACGAAGCACAGGTAAATGGCCGTGGTTCAGGGATACTGCATCCCGCTTCGAGCTTAGGGGGCTGAGAAGCGGTTGAGGCAGGCCAAGGGGGAGACGAGCAATCGTCCATTAGTACCCGGGTCGTGGAAACACGGCCCGGGTACTTTTCTTTTCGGGCTTGAACGACCAGCCATTGGGCCGCCTCCGGGCATGTGAACAAGGCTGCGCATGGCGCCCGCCACACATCCAAAATCCCGTCGCCAGACCACTTGAAACGCTTTTCCATCGAACCATATCAAAGCCGTCCAGCCGCCATATGGGGTTGGACATGATACCGCCGGATGCCTTGTTCTGGGTCCGGCATGTTCATTTTGCTCTTTGGGAGATTATGACAATGCGTGGTTTTGACCTTACCCCCTATCGCCGCTCGACCGTGGGCTTCGATCGTCTCTTCGACCTGATCGAGAACAACGCCCGGTTGCAGCAAGGCGACAATTATCCCCCGTTCAACATCGAACGGATTTCCGAAGATCGCTATCGCGTCACGCTGGCCGTCGCGGGCTTCCGGACGGACGAGATCGACATCACTGCCCAGCAGAACCTGCTCCAGGTCACCGGGCGCAAGGAAGAATCGCAGGGCGGCGACCGCTCTCGCTTCCTGCATGTCGGCATCGCCAACCGCAGCTTCGAACGCCGCTTCGAACTCGCCGATTTCGTGCGGGTCGAAAAGGCCGACCTGGCCGATGGTCTGCTGACGATCGAACTGGTGCGTGAGGTTCCGGAGGCGATGAAGCCGAAGAAGATCGCGATCAACGGCGGTCAGCTCGTCGAGATCAATGCCGATCGCGACGCGGCCTGATCCGCTTGGATGGAAGATGGGGCGCGGCGGTCCTGCCGCGCCCTTTTATATGGATCAGATCTCGACCTGGCTGCCCAGTTCGACCACGCGATTGGTCGGCAGCCGGAAGAATTCCATTGCGCTTTCCGCATTGCGCAGCATCCAGGCGAAAATCTTCTCCCGCCACAGCGGCATCCCCGGCTTGGCCGACGGCAGCAGCGTCTGCCGGGCAAGGAAGAAGCTGGTGTCCATCATCCTGAACGCCTGACCGCAGCCAGTCACATTCTTGAGCGCGGCGGGGACGTCCGGTTCCTGCATGAAGCCATATTGCAGCACCAGCCGGAAGAATCCGCGGCCCAGATCCTCCAGCTTGAAGCGCCCGTCATCTTCTACAACCGGCACATCCTTGATCTTGACGGTCAAGAGGATGACGCGCTCATGCAACACCTTGTTGTGCTTGAGATTATGCAGCAGCGCATGCGGAACGCCATCGGGCGTGGAGGTCATGAAAACCGCCGTACCGGGCACCCGAACCGCGCTGTTCGCGGCGGACGCGACGAAGACGGGAATCGGCATGGCCGCTTCGCGCAGCCGGTCCTGAACCAGACGGCGCCCGCGCGACCAGGTGGTGAGCAGGGTGAAGATCACGAAGCCGATCAGCAGCGGGAACCAGCCGCCATCGGGCACCTTGGTGAAATTGGCGGCCAGATAGGCGCCGTCCACCAGGAACAGCACCGAAAGCAGAGGCGCCGAATAATACCAGCGCCATTTCCATAGCCGGTAGAGCAGCACCGTCAGCAACACATTGTCGATGAACATCGCGCCCGTGACGGCGATGCCATAGGCGGCCGTGAGGTTCGAGGAGGTCTGGAACACCAGCACCAGCAGGATCACCATGACCATCAGCCCCCAGTTGATGAGGGGGATGTAGATCTGGCCGGCCGTCGACGCGCTGGTATGCGCAATCCGCAGGCGGGGCATGAAGCCGAGCTGGATTGCCTGCTGCGTGACGGAAAAAGCGCCGGAGATCACCGCCTGGCTGGCGATGATCGCGGCCAGCGTGGCCAGCCCGACCAGCGGCAATTGCGCCCATTGCGGCGCCAGATAATAAAAGGGGCTGTGAAGGGCGGCCGCGCCCTCCCGGAACAGCAGCGCGCCCTGCCCCATATAGTTCATCATCAAGGCGGGCAGGACGAAGGTCAGCCAGGACACGCGGATCGGGCTGCGTCCGAAATGCCCCATATCGGCGTAGAGCGCTTCCGCGCCCGTCACGGCCAGCACGACCGCGCCCAGGGCGAGGAATGCCGGCAGCGGATCGGTGACGAAGAACATGACCGCCCAATAGGGATTGAAGGCGTGAAGGATGCCCGGCGTCTTGACGATGCTGATGATGCCCAGAACCGCGATGGTCAGGAAATAGAACAGCATGATCGGGCCGAACAGCGATGCGACCCGGTTGGTCCCCAGTCCCTGTATCCAGAACAGGCCGAGCAGGATGACGACCGCGGCCGGCAGGATCAGCGGCGCAAGGCTGCTGTTGTAGACCGCCAGTCCCTCGACCGCCGACAGCACCGACACGGCGGGCGTGATCATCGAGTCGCCGTAGAAAAGGGACGTCGCGAACACGCCGAGCAGGACGATGCCGCGCGACCATCGCTGCGTCCTGGTCTGACCGTTGATCAGGGCGAGCAGGGCGAGACTGCCCCCCTCCCCCTTGTTGTCCGCACGCATGATGACGGTGACATATTTCAGCGTCACGACCAGCATCATCGACCAGAACATCAGGCTGATGACGCCCAATATATGATCCGGATCGAGGTCCAGATGATGATGTCCGGCGAATGTTTCGCGGAAGGCATAAAGCGGGCTGGTGCCGATGTCCCCGAAGACGATGCCGATCGCACCGACGACCAGCTTCAGCGTGGCCTTCTGTCCGGCATGACCGTGATCATGGGCGCTCTCGTCATCGACGCGCACGGCGCCGTTGGTGATCTCGTCAGCCATGAAGAAAATGCCGAATTGTCATGATCTTTGGACACCCGAACGGGGAAGCGGCCCGTCTTGTCATTCCATAAGCCCCCGCAAACCGCCGCGCCCTATCACGGCTCCCGGGCGGTGGCAATGATGCCGCTGCGGCTTCGACCGTCTATCGGCCTTCGGACCCGAGCATGGCATCGATACGCGCGATATTGCCTTCGAGTTCCTTCTTGACCTCGCTGCCTTCGGGGGCGCTGGCGGCCAGCGGGGCCCAAAGGGCGCGGGCTTCCTTGAGTTGCCCCGCCCGGGCGAGGGCCAGTCCGTAGAAATAGCGGGGCGCCGGACCTTCGGGATCGATCGCCATCGACCGGCGATAGGCGAAATCGGCGGCGGGAGACAGCACTCCGCCTGCATGCGCGACCAGCGCATTGCCGAAGCCCAGCCACAAATTGGGATCGTCCGGAGTCTCGCGAAGTCCGGACAAAAGGACGTTCGCCGCTTCCTTCGTCTTCCCCTGTCGGCCAAGGCCGTCCGAAAGCATCAGCCATTGGCCCGCCTTGCCATAGCGCTCGGCAAGGCCCCGGCGTTGCTCGGCCAGCTTCTCGTCGAACGCGGCGCCGCCCCTGTCGGCCGCCTGCCGGGGCGAGCCGGCCAGTCCGGGGCGGCCCTGCCACGCATAGCCGGCCAAACCCAGCAACAGCGCAGCGGCCGTGATTTCCCAGGCCGACCGCGGCACCCGCCCGACAAGGACAAGCGCCACGCTCACCAGGACCAGCAGGGCGCCGGCAATGATCCAGCCGGTCATGCCCGCCTCCGCCGCCTGATCCGACCGCGCAGCAGCAGCAGCCCCAATCCCAGCAGGATCAGGGGCGCGGCCCAGAGCGGCCAGAGGATCGGATCGGCTGTCGGCTCATAGCTGACCCAGTCGCCATAGCGCTCGATCAGCCAGGCGCGGATATGCTCGGGCTCTTCGCCCGCCATGATGCGCTCGCGAATCTGGGAGCGCATGTCCCCGGCCATGCTGGCATTGCTGTCGGCAATCGACTGACTCTGGCAGGTGAGGCAGCGGATCGTCTCCATCAGCGTCCGCGCCTTCTTCTCCAGGGCCGGGTCTTCGATCTGACGGTCGGCATAGGGCGCCGGCGGCAGCGCGGACTGGGCGAAGACCGGCACGCTCAGCATCAGCGCCAGCAGGGCGACCAGCATCCTCATTGCGCGTTCCTCAGCCGGTCCAGGATCATCGGCACATCATCCTCGCGGATGTCGCCGACATGCTGATAGGCGATGCGGCCCCTTCCATCGATGATGAAGCTTTCGGGCACGCCCGACGAACCCATGGCGATCTGCACCTCGCTCCGCGCATCCAGGCCGATGCGGGAATAGGGATTGCCATAGCGCTTGAGGAAGGCGTCGACATCGGGCCGGGCATCGCGGATGGCGATGGCGTCGATCTCCACGCCCGCCTGCCTGAGCGCCAGCAACTGCGGCGCCTCGGCCGCGCAGGGCACGCACCAGCTCGCGAAGATATTGAGCAGGCGCGGCTTGCCGGTCGCGAGTTCCGAACTTGCCAGCGGCGGCCGGTCGCTCGCGGCGGCAGGCAGGACAAAGGCAGGCAACGCCTTGCCCACCAGTTTCGAATTGATGATCCGGTCGTCCGGACGCAGCAGCCCGCTGGCAAACAGCCCGAAAAAACCAAGGAACAGCGCCAGCGGCAACCAGATCAGCAGCTTCCTCATGCGCCGGCCTCCACAGCCCTGCGTGCCCGCCATTTGAGCAGCCATCCGCGCCGTTCCCGCCCGACCAGCGCCAGCGCGCCGCCCACAGCGATCAGGAAACCACCCAGCCAGATCAGCGTCACGAAAGGCTTCCACCAGATGCGGAGCTGCCAGCGGCCTTCATCCGCCTCCTGCCCCAGCACGACATAGAGCTGGCCATTCCAGCGGGTCAGCAGAGCGGCCTCCGTCGTCGTCGTGGGCGGCGAGGCGAAGAAGCGGGACTGCGGGTGGATCAGGACCGGCTCCCCACCGTCCCGGCCGGCTTCCATATCCGCCTGGAGCGCGGTCCAGTTATCGCCCGCTATCGGCAGGATCTGCTTGAAACGGATCGTCCAGCCCGCCGTCTCCACAGTATCGCCGGGGCGGGCGGCCACCAGCTTTTCCACCGTGAAGGCCGAATCGCAGGCCATGCCCGCCAGGCTGACCGCGCAGCCCAGATGCGCGATCACCATGCCCCAGGTGAAAAGCGGCGTGCGACGCAGATTGCGCTTCCAGAGCGGCGCGACACTCCCCACAGCGACGGCCAGGGCGATCACCAGGCCGAGGAAAGGCAATATGCCGATCCGTCCCCAGGCGAATGCCGACAAGGCGAGGAAAACCAATCCCGCCATTATCAGCGGGACGGCTATGCGCCGGCTCACCTCCCGCATCCGGTCGCGCCGCCAGCGGGTCAGTGGCCCAAGGACCATGACGATCATCAAGGCAAGCGCGACAGGCCCGGCGATGCGGTCGAAATAGGGCGCGCCGACCGACACCTTATGGCCGAAGGCTTCGGTCAGCAGCGGATAAAGCGTGCCGATCAGCACCAGCCCCAATATGACCGACAGCAGCAGATTGTTGACGACCAGCATGGTTTCCCGGCTGACCAGCTCGAACGGCGCGCCCTCGCGGACCGCGCCCACGCGCCAGCCGAACAGCGCCAGCGCGCCGCCGATATAGATGCCGAGCAACGCCAGGATGAAGGTTCCGCGCTCCGGATCGACGGCAAAGGCGTGGACGCTGGTCAGGATGCCCGACCGGACGAGGAAAGTGCCGACCATCGACATGGAGAAGGCGACGACCGCCAGCATCACCGTCCAGGCGCGCAGGGCGTCGCGGGTGGCCAGCACGGTCACGCTATGCAGCAGCGCCGTCGCCGCCAGCCACGGCATGAGCGAGGCGTTCTCCACCGGGTCCCAGAACCACCAGCCGCCCCAGCCCAGCTCATAATAGGCCCAATAGCTGCCCGCCGTGATGCCGAGCGTCAGCAATATCCACGCCCCCAATACCCAGGGCCGCATGGCGCGCGCAAAGGCCGCGTCGACCTGCCGGGTCAAAAGCGCCCCCACGGCAAAGGAAAAGGCGACGGACAGGCCGACATAGCCGAGATAGAGGGTCGGCGGATGGAAGGCGAGCCCAGGGTCCTGCAGCAGCGGATTGAGCCCCTGCCCGTCCGGGGCCGGCGGGTCGATCCGCGCGAAGGGATTGGAGGCGAAAAGCAGGAAGGCGTAGAAACCAAGGCTGATCGCCGCCTGTCCGCCCAGCGTCGCCATATGGGTTTCACGCCGCAAGGCCCGCTCGAACAAGGCGACGGCCGATCCGGCGACACCCATCACCGTCACCCAAAGCAGCATCGACCCTTCATGATTGCCCCAGGTTCCAGCGAATTTGTAGAGCCATGGCTTCATCGAATGGCTGTTGGTGGCGACGAGCAGGACCGACATGTCGGATCGCAGGAACAGCATGATCAGCAAGGCGAAGGCCGTCGCGGTCAGCACCCCCTGCGCGACCGCCACCGGACGGACGGCGCCCAGCAACTCGCTCTTGCCGCCCGCCAGGCCGACAGCGGCCAGCGCCAATTGAAGCAGCGCCAAGGACGCGGCGAGCCATAATGCGGCAAGGCCGGCTTCAGCGATCATGCTGCCGCTTCCTCCCCGGACGCTTCGTGACCATGAACCAGATGCCGGGCCTGCTCCGCCTCTTCGAGTTGCGGGGCGCGGGGCCTGATGGATGCTGAACCGACCCCAGCATGACCTTGCCGATGACGCTGGCTCTCGCTCACCGTTCGGCCTTCATCTTGTGGGTTTTCTCATCATAGCTCATGCCTTCCAACTCGCGCGGCATGTAGCGTTCGTCATGCTTGGCCAACAGGTTGGTGGCCTGGAAGGTGCCGCCCGCATCGAAAGCACCTTCCGCCACCACACCTGAACCTTCGCGGAAAAGGTCGGGCGTGATGCCCTTGAAGCTCGCCGGAACGGTCGCCTTGCCGTCGGTGACGTCGAAATGGATGGTTACGCCGTCGCTGGCGCGCTTCAGGCTGCCCTTGACCACCATGCCGCCCAGCCGGATCGCCTTGCCCGGCTCGACGCCCTTGGTCTTCACGTCATTGGGCGCGTAGAAATAAGCCGCCTCGTCCTTCAGCGCGGAAGCGGCCAGCAATCCCGCGCCGATCAGCGCGAACAGGGCCACCACGGCCAGGATCAGCCTTTGATGCTTTGCCTTCATGCCCTGTCCGCCGATGCCCTGCGTTCAGCGTTGCGCATCGCGCGCCAACTGAACAGGCTGATGAGGCCGGTGCCCGACAAGGTCAGCGCATAGGCGCCGATGACGAAAGCCCACTGGTTCATATCCTCACCCCCGCGCCAGCCTTTGCATGCGCGCTTCGATCTTGTTCTGCGCCAATATGGCGCGCATGCGCATCAGCACGATCGCGGCGAAAAGCAAGGTAAATCCGGCGAGGGTGAAGCCGAGCGGCCAAAGCAGCGCGGTATCGATGCTGGACCCGCGCAGCGTGATGCTGGGCCCCTGATGCAGGCTGTTCCACCAGACGACGGAGCGGTTGATGATCGGGATGTTGATCGCGCCCACCAGCCCGAAAATGGCTGTCACCGGGCTCACCCCGCCGCTGCCCTGCCGCGCGCTGGCATTGGCGAGCGCGATATAGCCGAGATAGAGGAAGAACAGCACCAGCATGGAGGTCATGCGTCCATCCCATTCCCACCATGTACCCCAGGTCGGTCGGCCCCAGATCGATCCGGTGATAAGGCAGATCGCCGTGAAGAAAGCGCCCGGCATGGCGATGGCTCGTCCCGCGACGGCCGCCAGCGGATGGCGCCAGACGAGCTGCATGAGGGCAGCGACGGCGATCCCGGTCCATCCGCCCATGCCCAGCCACGCGGCCGGCACATGAATGTAAAGGATGCGCACCGTATCCCCCTGAAGATAGTCCGCCGGGGTCACGAACAGGCCGCAGCCGGCGCCGGCCAGCAGCAGGATCAGCCCCGGCCAGAACAGCCAGGCGGTCAACGGCCGGGCAATTTTGAGGAAGCGTGCAGGATTGGCGAAACGATGCATGAGAAGAGGCTATTAGCCTCCCCAATGGCTCAAGGCCAGTAGGCCTTTTTCCCAATTTCATCGCTGGAAAATAGCGGCCGGTGGGTATTGCTTCCCTTTTTTGTGACAGGCAGGCGACAAATCGTCCCCAACGCACTATATGCGCGCGAAAGCCGTCCCGATGAGGGCGCACAGGATCGGCAGTGGACCATCAAAAACCCATGTTTACGACCAACCCGTTCGACGACGACAAATTGCGTGAGGAATGCGGCATTTTCGGCGTCTTCAACGCTGAAACCGCCTCCGCCATGGTGGCCCTTGGCCTTCACGCGCTCCAGCATCGCGGCCAGGAAGCCGCGGGCATCACCAGTTGGGACGGCCATGATTTCCACACCCATCGGGCGATGGGGCATGTGGCCGGGAATTTCGACCGCGACGAAGTGATTCGGGGCCTTCCCGGCACCGCCGCCTGCGGCCATGTCCGCTATTCCACCACCGGCGAGACATCGCTCCGCAATGTCCAGCCGCTTTATGCGGAACTGAGTTCGGGCGGTTTCGCCGTCGCGCATAACGGCAACATCTCCAACGCCATGAAGCTGCGGCGGGAACTGATCCGCCGCGGTTCCATCTTCCAGTCGACGTCGGACACGGAAGTCATCATCCATCTGGTCGCCACGTCCACCTATCGCACGCTGCTCGACAAGTTCATCGATGCGCTGAAGCAGGTCGAGGGCGCCTATTCGCTGATCGTCATGACGCCCGAAGGCATGGTCGCCTGCCGCGACCCGCTGGGTATCCGGCCGCTGGTCATGGGCAAGCTGGGCGATTCGATCATCTTCGCTTCGGAAACCGTCGCCTTCGACGTGGTGGGCGCGGAGCATGTCCGCTCCATCGAACCGGGCGAACTGGTCATCGTCACCCATGACGGCGAGGTGCGCAGCCACCGTCCCTTCGGCGACACCCATGCCCGGCCCTGCATCTTCGAACATGTCTATTTCAGCCGTCCCGATTCGGTCGTGGATGGCTCCAGCGTCTATTCGGTGCGCAAGGCGATCGGCGCGCAACTGGCCATCGAAAACCCGGTCGAGGCAGACTTCGTCATCCCCGTACCCGACAGCGGCGTTCCGGCAGCAATCGGCTATGCCCAGCAATCGGGCATTCCCTTCGAGCTGGGTATCATCCGCTCGCACTATATCGGGCGCACCTTCATCCAGCCGGGCGACAAGGTCCGCCATCTGGGCGTGAAGCTGAAGCATAACGCCAATCGCGCCCTGATCGAGGGCAAGCGGATCGTCCTGATCGACGATTCGATCGTGCGCGGCACCACTTCGCTCAAGATCGTGCAGATGATGCGCGAGGCAGGCGCCAAGGAAGTGCACATGCGCATCGCCAGTCCGCCGACCAAGCATAGCTGCTTCTATGGCGTCGACACGCCGGAACGGACCAAGCTGCTGGCGCACCGTCTGGACATTGGCGGGATGCAGGACTTCATTCATGCCGACAGCCTGTCCTTCATCTCGATCGACGGCCTGTACAAGGCCTTGGGCGAGGCGAAGCGCGCCGACATACGGCCGCAATATTGCGACGCCTGCTTCACCGGCGACTATCCCACCACTCTGACCGACCAGGACGAAGCCGTGGTTCAGAACCAGCTCGAACTGCTGGCCGAACGAGTGGTCTGAACGCCTTTCCTACCGCCGGACGGACAGCCCGACGCTTTGCGGCCTCGGGCTTGCTCCTTCCTGACCCCATGAGGGACATTCATGTCGACCCAACCCCTTTCCGGCCAACCCCTTTCCGGTAAGCTCGCCCTCGTCACCGGAGCGAGCCGCGGCATCGGCGCCGCCACGGCGGAAGCGCTCGCCGCCGCCGGCGCCCATGTCATCCTGACCGCCCGCACCACGGGCGGGCTGGAAGAGGTGGAGGATCGCATTCACGAGGGCGGCGGCAATGCGACCATCGCGCCGCTGGACCTCATCGACGGCGAAAGCATCGGACGATTGGCGCATGCCGTTTCGGGTCGCTGGCAGGCGCTGGACATATTGGTCCTGAACGCGGCGACGCTGGGCAGCCTGGCTTCGGTTCCAGCCATCGACGCCAAGGAATTCGCCCGGTTGCTGACGCTCAATGTCGCCGCGCCCCAGGCGCTGATCGCGGCGTTCGACGGCATGCTGCGGGCGAGCGGCGATGCGCGCGTGGTGGCGATCACCTCTTCGGTCGGCGCGGCGCCGCGCGCTTATTGGGGCGCCTATGGCGCTTCGAAGGCGGCGCTCGAAACCCTGGTCGGCGCCTATGGCGAGGAAGTGAAGAACATCTCCGCCATCCGCACTCATATCGTCGATCCGGGCGCCACCCGTACAGCGATGCGGGCGCGGGCCTTTCCGGGTGAAGACCCGGCGACGCTCAAGGAACCGGCTGCCGTGGGTCAGGCGATTCTCGATCTGGTGATTGCGGACACGCCCGACGGATACCGGACGCGTATCGATTAGAGGCTGAGCCTTGGGGATGACTGGACTGGCCGGTTGCAGGCATGGCACTTCCCCCATCCACCCGCCAAGGCCGCTAGCAGATTCCGATCCGATTGCATCGGCTCGACTGCTCTAAGTTTTTGTTTTGTCGCGTTTTCCGAGTCAGCAGATGATTCCATCTGCTTGGAAAACGCGCAGCGTTTCGGCATAGTGCAGACCGAAGCGGCGTACATCACGCCACTCCAAACCGTTCGCTTCGGCCAAGGCCCGGAAACGGCTTTCCGAAATCAGCATGCCGCCTGGGAAGATATAGGTCTGGATGAAATCCGCGCCCCGGGCGTAGCCTTCGAAGATCGCGTCATCGATCAATATATATTGTATGGCCGCCCGCCCACCGGGCTTGAGCAGACGCTCGATCGCCCCGACATAGGCCGGCCAGTAACGTTGTCCGACTGCCTCCACCATTTCCACGCTGGCAATGGCGTCATATTGCCCCTGCGCGTCGCGATAGTCGCGCAATATGATGTTCGCTCCCGACCCCAGGCGGTCACGTGCGAAATGCGCCTGTTCGACCGACAGGGTCAGCCCGTCATAACGGATCGGGCAACGCGCCATCGCCTGTTCGGCCAAGCCGCCCCAGCCGCAGCCGATTTCCAGCAGCGAATCGCCATCGCCGATGTCGAGCCGGTCGAGAATGGCGTCGACCTTCCGCTGCTGCGCCCGCTCCAGGCTTTCGATCCGATCGTCCGGGTCGCGGAACAGGCCGCTGGAATAATGCATGCCCTTGTCGAGCCATGGCTGGTAGAAATCATTCCCCAGATCATAATGATAGGCGATGTTGCGCCGCGAACCCTTGCGGCTGTTGCGGCGCGCCCAATGGAACGCGCGCCCGATCCAGCGTGCCGGCCCATGCGGCCGGGCGACATTGCCCAGGCTGGCTGCATTGGCCATGAACAGGGCGAAGAGCGGAACCGGATCGGGACTGGTCCACTCTCCCCGGGCCCAGGCCCTGTACCAGCCGGCCGATCCCCCGGCGATCAGGCGAATCAGCGCCCGCCAGCGCAGCAGATGAACCTCGCATTCCGGTCCCGCTGCGCGGCCGCCGAGCAGGCGCTGGCTGCCGTCCGGCAGAATGGCGAGCAAAGAACCCTGTTCGAGCCCAAGGTCGATGCGGTCGAGCAATTTGTGGAACTGCCGGGCGGCGAGACGATCCGGCCAGCCATGGCTGCGGCGCTCCAGCGGTCGCCTGACCGGCACTGCGGCCCGGCCACGACGGGGTTCAATGGCGTTCATGCTTCCACTCTGCCCGATGGTTTAACGCGTCGCAATCATGGCCTGATCCCGCGCCATGCGGCGAGAGCCCGTTCACGCCCCTCCCGATGACCGATGCACTTGGCCGGATAATCGGACGGACGCGCATCATGCGCTTCGGGGTCGTGAATGATGTCATCGTTCAGATGCGCCAGTTCCGGCACCCAGGCCCTGATATAGTCTGCGGCGTCGAACTTTCCCGACTGGGTCAGGGGCGCCATGATCCGCGAGAAGATATTGGCATCGACGCCGCTGCCTGCAACCCATTGCCAGTTGACGCTGTTATTGGCGTAGCTCGCATCGACCAGCGTATCCCAGAACCAGCGCGCCCCATGCCGCCAGTCGATCAGCAGATGCTTGATCAGGAAGCTGGCCGCGATCATGCGCACCCGATTATGCATCCAGCCCGTCGTCCAGAGCTGCCGCATGCCGGCATCGACAATGGGATAGCCCGTGCGCCCTGTCTTCCACGCCTTGAAATCGGCACCAGCCTCGCGAAGATCGCGCCAGGGCATCGCGTCGAAGGCTGG
This sequence comes from Sphingobium sp. 22B, assembly GCF_001580035.1. Taxonomy (NCBI): domain Bacteria; kingdom Pseudomonadati; phylum Pseudomonadota; class Alphaproteobacteria; order Sphingomonadales; family Sphingobiaceae; genus Sphingobium; species Sphingobium sp. 22B. Next base: position 417,199 of record NZ_LTAB01000001.1, read on the forward strand.
CCGCGCATTTTCCGATCCATAGGCGGGCATGGCCCATATCTGCGTATGGGCATAGTCGCGCCAGATCAGTTCCTTGAGGAAGGTCGTCGCATCGCCGGGCGCTCCGGCAACCCGACGCCAGACATAGGCGGGGGAGACCTCCCCGAAATGGAGGTGCGGCGACAGGCGAGAGCTCCCCTCCTGCGAGGGCAGGTTCCTGGCCCTGTCATAATCCGCCACCTGGTCGAGAAAGGCGGCGACATTGGCCCGCGCCCCCGCTTCCCCAGGAGTCCAGTCGCGTGAAAAGGCCCTGGCCCAATCCGGCTTGGTCGGCAAAAGGTCCCATCGGTCCAGCGAATCGCTTTTCGGCCAACGTTCTGGCGCATCGATGCGCGAAGGCGCGCGAACCGGTTCAGCCGGCGGCATATGCTCCATCACGGCGCTGGCGAAGGGGGTATAGATCCGATAGCTGTTTCCTTCGCCCGTCCGCACCGCGCCGGGCGGCAGCAGCAATGCGCCGTCATGCAGGCACAGTTCCAGCCTTTTGGCGAGCGCCTTCTCGGCATTGCGCCACCAGGGTTCGTAATGATGCAGGGCATGCACGCGCCGGGCGCCCGTTTCCTCAGCGATCTGGACGATCTGATCGATGCAGTTTCCCTGCCTCAGGATCAGGCGCGATCCCTTCTCCCGAAGATTTTCGTCCAGGCTCTTCAGGCTATGGTGCAGCCACCAGCGCGACGCTCCGCCCATCTTCCATTGGCGCGGCGCCTGATCGTCCAGCACATATACGGGAATCACCGGCCCTTCCTGCACGGCGGCTGCCAGTGCGGCCTGATCGGCAAGACGCAGGTCCTGACGAAACCAGAGAATTACGGGGTCTGACATGCGATCGGGCATGCCATGGGCCGCCCGATGTTCCAAGCCCCCGCCCATTTGAAGCGATGCACAGCACAAATCGCCGCGTCAGGATTTTTCCGGCATGGACGCGCCGCCCCGCCCCGCTTATTCTTGCACTGCACAAAGCGACGGGCGGGCTGGAGCCTCCGGACGGCTTGTCGGGATTAACGACCAGGGACTATGATGGCTTCGATGCCGAATGATTCAGAACTCGCCTACCGGCCATGCGTCGGTGTCATGCTCGTCAACATGGATGGCAAGGTTTTCGTCGGTCAGCGGATCGATAATGCGGTGGAAGCCTGGCAGATGCCACAGGGCGGCATCGACGACGGCGAAGATATGAAGGCGGCCGCCCTTCGGGAACTGAACGAGGAGACCGGCATCGTTCGCGAGCATGTGGAGATCATCGCCAAGGCGCGCGAGGAGCATTTCTACGATCTGCCGCCGGAACTGATCGGCAAGCTGTGGGGCGGCAAATATCGCGGCCAGCGGCAATATTGGTTCCTTGCGCGTTTCCTGGGGTCGGATGAGGACATCGACATCCAGACGGCGCATCCTGAATTCCGCGAATGGAAATGGACGGAGCCGGAGAGCCTGCCTGACCTGATCGTGCCGTTCAAGCGCAAGCTGTATCGGGATATTCTCCAGGAATTCAGGGATTTGATCTGAAAACAAGGGTTAAAATCCGCTGCCATGCCGGTATGAGAAGGCGCATGCGTTACTGGCTGGCCGTTCTGCCCCTCTTCCTCTCCACCCCGGCGCTCGCCGATTACCCCGTGCTCCTGCCGCCATCGGTGCGGGAAATGCTGGAGGCGGCCATCGCCAACGGCAATGAGACCGAGATCGCGACCGTCGCAAAGATCGCCAAGCAGACCAATCCCGGTTCCGCCGACGAGATTCAGCGCATGGTCAACAGTTGGAAGGAACGGACCAAGGCGACGCAGGAAACCGTGATCCGCGAGGCGCGCTTCACGGAATTGTGGACGGGCAAGATCGAAGCGGGCGGCTTCCGCTCCACCGGCTCCACCAGCGAAATCGGCATCAGCGCCAGCGCAGCGGTCAAGCGCACCGGCATCCAATGGTCGCACAAGCTGGCCGCCAGCGTCGATTACCGGCGCGCCAACGGCGTGACCTCGCGCGAACGCTATACCGCCAGCTATGAGCCGCGCTATGAATTCGATCCACGGGGCTTCGCCTATGGATTGACGCAGTTCGAGCGGGATACGTCGATCGGCTATGACGCGCGCTACACCGCCTCGGCCGGCATCGGCTACAAGCTGATCGTCAGCGATCCGGTTGACCTCTCGCTGGATGCCGGTCCTTCGATCCGCCATGCCAAATATGTGACCGGAGAGCGGGAGACCAAATTGGGCGCCCGTGCGTCCATGGACTTCGCCTGGCGCCTGACCCCTGCGCTGACCTTCAGGCAGACAGCCTCCGGCTATGCCGAAAGCGATGTTTATACGCTGAATTCGCTGACCTCGCTGGTGACGAAGGTGGGAACACGCTGGTCGGCAGCCTTTTCCTACAATGTGCAATATGAATCGGAGACGCTGCTGTCGGCGCGGGATTCGGACACGATGAGTCGCCTGACCCTCACCTATGATTTCTAGGCGGTCGCCGACTTTCAGGACCAGGGGTGGAGGCGCGCCCTCCGCTCTGATAGGGTCGTCAGGATGAGAGGCATTTCGTCGTTCGAACGGAGCGTCATGGAAAGCGCCGCTGACGCGCCCATGCTCGCCCAGACTGAAAAATGGGCGGCGGTGAACAGCGGGTCGCGCAATCTTCCCGGTCTTGCGGCCATGGCGGCCATGCTTGCCGATGCCTTCGCCGGCCTGCCGGGCGCGATGTCCCTTGTCGATCCAGAGCCGGTGGAAACCGTCCGGCCCGACGGCCGTCTGGCGATGGTCGCGCATGGCAGCCACCTGCGCCTCTCGGTCAGGCCGGAGGCTCCGGTGCAAATCCTGCTCACCGGGCACATGGATACGGTCTTCCCCGCCGACCATGGCTTTCAGGCCCTGCGGTGGATCGATCCGGCGACGCTGAACGGACCGGGCGTCGCGGACATGAAGGGCGGGATCGCCGTCATGCTGGCCGCCCTGCGCGCGGTGGAAGCCGCACCGCATGCAAGGCGGCTGGGCTATGACGTCATCATCAACAGCGATGAGGAGGTCGGCAGCCCTTCCTCCGCGGCGCTGTTGCGGCAGGTCGCGACGGGCAAGATCGCGGCGTTCACCTATGAACCGGCCCTGCCCGACGGCACGCTGGCCGGGGCGCGCGCCGGCAGCGGCAACTTCGCCATCGTCGTCACCGGACGAAGCGCGCATGCCGGGCGCAATCCGCAGGATGGCCGCAACGCATTGCTGGCGGCCGCCGACCTGGCGTTGCGGCTGAAGGCGGCGAGCGGCAGCGGCTTTTCCTGCAATCCCGCGCGGATCGAGGGCGGCAGTCCCAATAATGTCGTGCCGGACCACGCGGTTCTGCACGTCAATTTCCGGCCGAAGACGCCTGCCGACGAGCAGGCCGCGGACGAACTGCTGAAGGACGCCATGGCGCGGATCGCCCTGGAGCATGAGGTGACGCTTCATCGGCATGGGGGCTTCGGCCGGCCGCCCAAGCCGATGGATGGGCGGGCGGAAGCCTTGTTCGGGCTCGTCCGGCAATGCGGCGCGGACCTGGGCCTTTCCATCGCCTGGCGGGATACCGGCGGGGTGTGCGACGGCAATAATATCGCGGCCTGCGGCGTGCCCGTGGTCGACACCATGGGCGTGCGGGGCGGCAATATCCACAGCGATTCGGAATATCTGATCGTCGACAGCCTGGCCGAACGGGCGCAACTATCGGCCCTGGCGCTGCTCCGCATCGCCCAGGGGCATTTCACCGGGGGAATGAAGGCGTGAGTTTTTTCATGCGCACGGCGCGCGCCGACGATTTGCAGACCCTTTATGAAATGGCGAAGCTGACCGGGGGCGGGTTCACCAACCTGCCGCCGGACCGGAAGTCGCTTGCCGCCAAGGTGGAGCGGACGGAACAGGCGCTGGCCCGGCAAGGCGAAGGGGTCGAGGACGAACTGATCGTCATGGTGCTGGAAAACAGCCAGACGGGTCAGGTCCGCGGCACCTGCCAGATATTCAGCAAGGTCGGGCAAAGCTGGCCCTTCTATTCCTATCGGCTGGGCGTTCTCACCCAACATAGCCGGGAGCTTTCGCGCACCTTCAGGGCGGAGATGCTTTCGCTCGTCACCGATCTGGAAGGGTCGACGGAAGTAGGCGGCCTGTTCCTTCACCCCCGCGAGCGGGCCGAAGGTCTAGGGCTGCTGCTGGCGCGCAGCCGCTATCTCTATATCCGCAACCATCGCGCCCGCTTCGGAGAGCGGATCATCGCGGAACTGCGGGGCGTGATCGACGAGGCGGGCGGCTCCCCCTTCTGGGACGGCCTCGCGGGGCGCTTCTTCGGCATGAGCTTTCAGGAGGCGGACGAGTTCAACGCGGTGAACGGCAACCAGTTCATTGCCGACCTGATGCCGAAGACGCCGATCTACACCGCCATGCTGACCGACACCGCGCGCGGCGTCATCGGCATGCCCCACCCCAATGGCCGCGCGGCCATGCGCATGCTGGAGACGGAGGGCTTCACCAATCCCGGCTATGTCGACATATTCGACGGCGGACCGACGATGGTGGGGCAAATCAATTCGCTGCGCACCATCGCCCATGCCTCCGACGCGGTGCTGGGCGCGGTGCACGAAAAGGGCGGAGACAAGATGCTGGTGACCACCGGACGGCTCGCGGATTTCCGCTGCACCTATGGCTTCGTGACGGAACGGGAGGATGGCGGCATATCGCTCGACCGGGCTTCCGCCGAACTGCTGGGGGTGGAACCGGGACAGACATTCACCATGGCGGAACGGGCATGACGGCAAGGGAAATCAATTTCGACGGCCTGGTGGGTCCCAGCCACAATTATGCGGGCCTCAGCCTGGGCAACCTTGCCTCCGCGCGCAACGCGGGCGCCATCTCCTATCCCCGCGCAGCGGCGCTCCAGGGGATAGAGAAGATGCGGTCCAACCTTCGCCTCGGTCTGCCGCAGGGGCTGTTCCTGCCCCAGTGGCGGCCGGATGGCGCCTGGCTGTCAGCTCTCGGGACCGATGTCGGCAATGCGGAGCCGCATATCCGCGCCGCCGCCATGTCGGCCTCCTCCATGTGGGCCGCCAATGCCGCGACCGTTTCGCCGGCCGCCGATACGGCCGATGGGCGCACGCACCTGACCGTCGCCAATCTCGTCACCATGCCGCATCGCAGCCATGAATGGCCGCAGACGCTGGCCCAGTTGCGCCTTGCCTTTTCCGACCGGAACGCCTTCGCCGTGCATGGCCCTGTCCCCGCCCCCTTCGGCGACGAGGGCGCGGCCAATCACATGCGCCTGTGCGACAGCCATGGCGAGGCAGGCGTCGAGGTGTTCGTCTATGGCCAGTCCGGCGGCCCCTTTCCCGCCCGCCAGCATGTCGAGGCGAGCAAGGCCGTCGCCCGGCTGCACCGGCTCGATCCGGATCGCACGCTGTTCGTCATGCAGTCGGAGGAAGCGATCGCGGCGGGCGCCTTCCACAATGACGTGGTCGCCGTCGCCAACGAACGCGTGCTCTTCACGCATGAACATGCCTTTGCGGACAAGGAGCGCTTCTACGCCGATCTCCGCGCCAGGCTGCCGTCGGTGGAGATCGTGGAGGTTCCCGCCAGCGCCATCAGCCTGTCGGACGCGATCCGCAGCTATATCTTCAATGCGCAGCTCGTCACCTTGCCCACGGGCGACCCTTCGAATTCGCCCGGGACAGGCATGGCGCTGATCCTGCCGACGGAGGCGCGGGATATGCCCGCCATCTGGAACTGGCTGGAGGAGATGGTTGCGGGCAACGGCCCCATTCGCAAGCTCGTGCCTGTCGACGTGCGCCAGTCCATGGCCAATGGCGGCGGTCCGGCCTGCCTGCGCCTGCGCGTGGTGGCCGATCCTGCCAATATCGATCCCCGCTTCCTGGTGGACGAGGCGAAGCTGGACGGCATTGCCGACATCGTCCGCAACTATTGGCCCGAAGCCATAGCGCCAGACGATCTGGCCGATACCCGGCTGATCGCCCGCATCGAACAATCATGGTTAACGGTTGTTGACCATTTGCAACTTTCAGGCGATCTAATCCCCTGACGGCGGGCAAGCCGAGTGGGACCGGATGGAACGGATCAAGCGCCTCTTCACGATCAAGACCAAGTTCGAGGCGTTTCTGGTGATTTACGCCCTGGCCCTTGGCGCGACCGAGCGCGGCTTCGTCTACATGCAGCAATATCCCGGCACCGGGGGGCATTTGCTGGCGCTGGCCTGCACCGGCAGCGTCTTCATGGCCGGCGGCATGATCCTGGACGCCGTGGAGATGCGGCACAGCGCCATTTAACTTGTATCTGCCGCCCGCTCCATGCAGGAGCGGCGTCATGGCTGCGATCATGCTTCAGGGAACGGGTTCGGACGTCGGCAAATCCTTGCTGGTGGCGGGCCTTTGCCGCGCGCTGGTGCGGCGCGGATACAGCGTCCGGCCCTTCAAGCCGCAGAACATGTCCAACAATGCCGCCGTCACCGCCGATGGCGGAGAAATCGGGCGGGCGCAGGCTCTTCAGGCCATAGCGGCAGGAATCGAGCCGCATACGGACATGAACCCGGTGCTGCTGAAGCCGCAGGCCGACCGCACGTCCCAGCTTGTCGTCCATGGCCAGGTGCGCGGCAAGCTGGGCAGCGAAAATTTCCGGTCCGCGCGCGGCGAATTGCTGGAGGCCGTACTGACCAGCTACCGCCGCTTGCAGGCGCAATGCGACATTGTCGTGGTGGAGGGCGCCGGATCGCCCGCAGAGGTGAACCTGCGCGCCGGCGACATCGCCAATATGGGCTTTGCGCGGGCCGCGAATGTGCCGGTGATCCTGGTGGGCGACATCGATCGCGGCGGCGTGATTGCGGCCGTCGCCGGAACAAGGGCAGTCATCGATCCCGCCGATGCGGCGATGATCCGTGGATTCCTGATCAACAAGTTCCGGGGCGACCCCGCGCTGTTCGAGGATGGTTATCGCCATATCGAGCAGTTGACCGGCTGGAAGGGCTTTGGCGTCATCCCATGGTTCGGCCAGGCCAGCCGCTTACCCAGCGAGGATGCCGTGGTGCTCGAACGCCGGCAGGGCGGCGGCCACGAAAAGCTGCTGATCGCCTGCCCCATCCTGCCCCGGATCGCCAATTTCGACGATCTGGACCCGCTGAAACTGGAGCCGGGCGTCGAAGTCATGATGGTGCCGCCGGGCCAGCCCATTCCGGCGGAGGCCGCGCTCATCATCCTGCCGGGTTCCAAGGCGACGATCGCCGACCTGCAGGCGGTCCGCGATCAGGGATGGGACATCGACATTCTTGCCCATCGCCGGCGCGGGCGGCCGATATTGGGGATATGCGGCGGTTACCAGATGCTGGGCCGCAGGATAGACGATCCGGACGGGATCGAGGGGCCGCCCGGCGGCATCGAGGGGCTTGGCCTGCTGGACGTGAAAACCCGGCTGACGCAGGTCAAGACATTGGAAAGGACCGCCGGAACCGCAATGGGCCAGGCCTTTTCGGGCTATGAGATGCATGTCGGACGGACGGACGGCGCCGATTGCGCGCGCCCGTTCGCCATGCTGGAGGGCGGTCGTCCCGATGGCGCATCGAGCGGAGACGGCACGGTGATGGGCACCTATGTCCACGGCCTGTTCGCCAGCACCGCGCTGCGCGCCGCTTTTCTGTCCCGCCTGGGGCATGAAGCCGCATCGGAGGATTATCAGGCTTCGGTGCATGAAGCGCTGGACCAGATCGCAATGCAGTTGGAAGAGCATGTCGATGTGCAGGCGCTGATCCGGATCGCCACCGCCTGACCCGGTCGGAGCCTTGCCGGCGGGCCGGGCCATTACGGTACGCATGCGCACCTATGCTATTGGTTATATTTACCGAAAATCAGCAGGATAGTATAAGCAAAGCATAGGACATAGCGCCGACAGCATGGCGCGACATGGGGGCGAGGCGGAACTTATGTTGCGTGACCTTCATAAACCATCCGCTCCGATGAAGGCTGCCCAGTCATCATGCAGGCGCCACTTTCTTTCTTCCTTGATATTCAGCGCATTGATGAACGTCCTTTATATCGGACCCGTTCTCTACATGCTGCAAATCTATGACCGGGTCGTGACGGGACAGGGCAGACTTACCCTGTTCTTCCTGACAATCATCATCATCTTCGTGATCGGCACGCTCGCGCTGCTGGAGCAGGTGCGCTCCCGCCTGCTGGTGCGGGCCAGCATCCGCTTCGACCGGCAGCTTTCGGGGCTGCTGCTCGACACGACGCTCAGTGGACGCGGCTCGACGGGCGAGGCGATGAACCGACAGGCCCTCCGAGAATTCGACACGCTCCGCCAGACGCTGACAGGGCCGACAATCCTGTCGATCTTCGATTTTCCCTGGAGCCCCATCTATGTCGTCGTCTGCTTCCTGATCCATCCGGCCATTGCGGCCATGGCGGTGGCCGGCGGCGGCGCGCTCCTCTTCATCGCGCTTTGCAATGAAAGGCGGACAAATGCGCCGCTGAAGCAGGCCAATGACGCCGCCAACAAGGCCTATGTCAGCCAGGAACAGACGATCGCGGGCGCGGAGGTGATCCGCGCGCTCGGCATGCGGAACGCGCTGGTCCGGCGGCACCTGCTCGAACGCCGGGCGATGCTGAACCTTCAGGCCCATGCCAGCTTCGCGGGCGGGCATTATGTCGCCATCAGCAAGTTCATCCGCCTCGCCCTGCAATCGCTGGCGCTGGGCCTGGGCGCGTGGCTGGCGATCAACGACCAGATTTCGGCGGGCGCGATCTTCGCTTCCTCCTTTCTGGTCGGCCGGGCGCTGGCGCCGATCGACCAATTGCTGGGTGCGTGGCGCAACGTCGTCCATGCGCGGGCAAGCTATGCGACACTCAACGATCTGCTGGCCGCGAGGGATGCCGACATCGCCCTCACCCGGTTGCCTGCGCCGAACGGCCATATCGCGGTCGAACATCTGACCTGTTTCAACCCGGGCCAGGAAAGACCTGTGCTGGCCGACATCAGCTTCACGGTGGAGCCGGGGGAGGTCATCGCCATTGTCGGACCCAGCGGCGCGGGCAAATCGACCCTGCTGCGCATGCTGTCCGGCGCGGCGCGGCCGCTGCGCGGATCGATCCGCTATGACGGCGCGGACATCCAGGACTGGGAATCGGAGCGACTGGCGAGCTTCGTCGGCTATCTGCCGCAGGACACGTCCCTGTTCGCCGGGACCATTAAGGAGAATATCGCCCGCTTCGGCAATTTCCTGTCGGACGATGAGGAAGCGATAGACAATGCCGCCATCGAAGCCGCCCGGCTGAGCGGCGCGCATGACATGATCCAGCATCTGCCGGGCGGCTATAATCTGACGCTCGGTTGGGGCGGACGCGGCCTTTCCGCGGGGCAGGCGCAGCGCGTCGGTCTTGCGCGGGCGCTCTACGGTGCGCCGCCGCTGGTCTTTCTGGACGAACCCAATGCGCATCTCGACGCGGAGGGAGAGGTGCGGCTGGTCGCGACGCTGGCCGACCTCAAGAAAAGGAATGCGTCCGTCATCATCGTCGCCCATCGCATGGGGATATTGGGCGTGGTCGACAAGATCATGGTGATGCGCGACGGAAGGGTCGAGGCCTTTGGCGCACGCGACGACGTGCTGGGCCGTTTGAAGGCGATCCGGTCGGAAGAACGTCCCGCTCCCCAGACGGCGGAAGGGTAAGGCGCCATGGGAACTATTCAGATCAGGGATGCGGCCGGCGCCGTCGAGCTTTACTATCCCGCCGGAAGCGGCGCGGAGATCATCGATGATCGGCCTGAGCGCGACATGCGCGCCGGCATGATCATCGCGGCGCTGTTCTTCGTCCTGTTCCTCGGCTGGGCGGCCTTTGCGCGGCTGGATGCGGCCGCCTATGCGCCAGGGCGGCTCACCGTGTCGGGCCAGCGGCAATCGGTGCAGCATCGCGACGGCGGCGTGGTGGGCGCTATCTTCGTGAAGGAAGGCCAGCATGTCAGCCAAGGCCAGCCGCTGATGGAACTGGCCTCCGCCGAGGTGCGGGCGCAGGCGCGCATATTCGGCGCGCAATATATCGAGTTGAAGGCGCAGCGGGCCAGGCTGATTGCCGAGCAGCTTGGCGCAAGCCATGTCCTGTGGCCTGCCGAATTTGCGATGCTGAAGGGACAGGAGAAGGCGGATGCGGAGGAGGCGATCCGCCTTCAGCTGACCCAGTTCAACGCGCGCAGCTCCGTACTGGCGGCGCAGACCGGCGTGCTGCGCCAGCAGGCCAGTCAGGTGCAGCAGACGGCGCGCGGCTATCGTTCGCAACTGGCGGCCTCGTCAGAGCAGGCCCGTCTGATCGGAGAGGAACTGGAGAGCCTGCGCGGCGTGGCGGAAAAGGGGTTTGTGTCCCAATCCCGGATCAGGGCCCTGGAACGCGCAAGGGCCGATCTTCAGGGACAGGAGGGGCAATTTTCCGCCAGCATCGCCCGGTCCGGGGCGGAAGCGGGGGAAAACCGGCTGAAGGCGCTCGAAGCGGAAAAGGCCTATAAGGAACGCGCCTCATCGGAATTGCGCGACGTCGAATTCTCGCTCAACGAAGTGCTGCCCAAATATCGCGCCGCCAGGGATCAGCTTGCCCGGCTGCAAATCCGCGCACCCGCCACCGGCACCATCGTCGGCCTCAACGTCTTCACTGTCGGCGGCGTCATTTCCGCCGGCCAGAAGCTGATGGACATCGTTCCCGACCGGGCGGGCCTCGTCATAGAGGCGCGGATTTCGCCGGAAGACATTGACGACCTGAAAGTGGGGCAGCAGGCGCAGATCAAGTTCAGCAGCCTGCATGAACGCGACCTGCCGATCATGGACGGCCGGATCACGCGGCTTTCGGCCGACAGCTTCCAGGATGAAAAGGCGGGGGTCTCCTTCTACACCGCAGAGGTGATGGTGCCGCCGAAGGAACTGGACAGGATCAGGAGCGTGCGGGGGAAGGATTTCAGCCTGAAGGCGGGGATGCCGGTGCAGGTTCTGGTGCCGCTGCGGCGGCGGACTGCGCTCCAATATGCGCTGGAACCGCTGACCCAGTCGCTCTGGCTGTCCTTCCGGGAGCATTGAGCCAGACGGTCATTGCAGTTCGGAAAAGCGGACCCGCGCGCCCAGCGCCTCGTAGATGTGCCGATATTCCGCGATGATGGCGCTGCGGTCATAATCCCGCACGACCCGCTCGCGCAGCGCTTCGCCCATTGCCCGGCGCAAGGAAGGCGAGCGCAGCAGATGCAGGATCGCCGCCGCCGTGCCCTCCGGGTTGACCAGTTCGGTGACGATGCCGCCCGGCCGGTCGATCCCAGGCGCCCGCCCCTCGATCATTTCCCGGCAACTGCCGACATCGGGCGCGACCACCGGCACCCCGCACGCGCCCCCTTCCAATATGACGAGCGGCTGGGCTTCCGACAGGCTGGTGAGGACGATCAGGTCGATCCGGGGCAGCCATTCCGCGACATTGACCCGCCCGGCAAATTGCACCGCATTGCCGATGCCCAGTTCAGCGACCAGCGCTTCGCAATCCGCGGCATAGTCCGCATCCTCATCGAGCGGCCCCAATATGGCGAAGCGGACTTCGGGCATGTCCGTCAGGACCAGCGCCGCCGCCCTGATGAAGGTCTTGACGTCCTTGATCGGCACCACCCGGCCGATCAGCGTCACCAGCGGCCGGGCGGGATCGCAGGCGCGCTCCATCGAAGCGAAACGCTCCGCATCGATGCCGTTGGGAATGACGCGCAGCCGCTCCTGCCGGGCGCCCAGGCGGCGCTGCGTCTGGTTGTTGGCCCCGTACAGCGCAATGATCGGGTCGCAGGCGTCGTAGCAGGCGCGGGTATAGGTCTGGAAGACCGCCAGCCACAGGTCGCGCAGATCATGCCCTTCCCGGTCGAGCGTCAGCCCGGTTTCGATCTGGTCCCCGATCCAGTCAGCCATCATGATCTCTATCTGCCGTTCCAGCATGTAGATTCCATGTTCGGTGATGAAGGCGGGATGGCCGGTCTCATAGGCGGCCCGTGCAGCCAGCAGGCCCGCAAAGCCGGTGGATATGGTGTGATAGACCCGCGCTTTCGGCAAGGGCGCGAGCAGCATCTTGAGCAGCCCGCCCAGCAGCACCCGCATCGCCCAGAAGAAATGATGGAAGGAGGCCGAGCGGAAAGCCGTGTCGTAATAATGGGTGAAGAGGTCGAATATCTCCGGATTGGAGAGGAGATCGCCCGCGCCGGGGCACGGCTTCAATCCTTCCAGCGCCTGCCGCAGACGGATCAGTTCATCCTTGCCGCCCGTCGACAGGAAGGCGAGCAGCAGGCGGCCGATCCGCTTCATCTGCGACGCCGGATAGCGGCGCGGCAGGCAGGGTTCGATCAGCAGCGGGATTTCCACCACCTCCACGACATTGGGCGGCGGCGCCATGCGCCAGGGCTGCGCGCCATTGCCCGCCTTGATGGCGACGAGCGAAAATCGCAGGTCGGGCATGCTGAGGATCAGGTCCTGCAACCAGCTGGAAACGCCCCCGACCACAAACGGATAAGCGCCTTCGACGATCAGGCATATGTCGCTGTCCTGCCCCTCGGACATCATGACGCCGGCTCCACGTCCCCCCTGCGCGTGGGCCGGGCCTTGCCTGCCGGATGCCGTTCCAGCGCGCGCCTTATCCGGGCGCGCGCCGCCTGCAATGACCGGCGCCTTATGTCACCGCTCTTCAGCAAGCCGGCAATCTCATCCAGCTTCCTGTTCGCGTCCTGACAGAGCCGAAGCCTCTGCCCCTGCGGCAGCAACTGGTTGAAGCAGCCATGATCGGCCAGCAGCATGGCAAGGGCATAGCGATCGTCCAGATGCTGGGCGGGGGCGATCCTCGCCTGCAATTCGCTGCGTTGCTGCGCCAGATTATAGCTGACCTGCGCGGCCGCAGCGGCGGCGAGCGCCCGGATGGTCTGGTCCTCGTCCGACAGGGCCATGACGATGAGGGGGGACAATCGCGGCTCGAAAGAGATCACGGCGGTTTCCAGGGCCCGGTAGCGGGCCTGCAGATTTCCGTAGCGGAGCATGGTGGCCAGTGAACCGATCTCGTCGCTTTCGGGATAACGCACACGATCGTCGAGTATCCGGCCCAGCCGCTCTACCGGCGACAGGTCGTTGACGTCCCGCCGCTTGCCCGTTCGGACGTCCCGATAGGCGATCTGCCTTTTCCGCCTCGATGGCCGGACCAGCGGGGCCAGAATCAGGCAGACCAGCATCCCGGCAGGCCCAATGGCGGCACCGATCGGCAGGGCGAAACGCTGGCGCACGCCCAGCCCATCCAGCCCTTTCATCATGATCAGCAGCGCGGCGCAGGAGAGCGCCAGATGGATGGGCGCGAACCAGAGGATGCTCCCCTCTCCCACCGCCAAACCGGTGAACAGCAGGAACAGATCGGCAGCCGAAAACAGGATGAGCAGGGCGATCAAGCCACTTTTCCTTCCGGGACCAGCCATTTCGGCGCAAAGGCCTGTTCGCGGCCGAACAGCGCCGGGCATTTGCCGAGCAGGTCCGCAACCTGTAGCAGTTGCGCCACATAGGCCTCCGTGATCCTGATCCCGGCGGCGCTGTGGACGAGAATGATGGCCGCCAATCCTTCCTCCGCCCCCGCGACCGGCACGGCCAGAAGACCCCATTCCGACAGCAGCGGCCGGTCGGCGGCACGATCGGCTCGCAACGGCCTGGGCGTCGCCAGCATCGCCTGCGCCATCGGCGAGCGCGAAAGGTCCGGGGCCTGCCCCTGGGCCGTCTTGCCGCCGAAACGCGCCGTCACCTGGGCGCCGCGCACATCGTAGAAGGTGAAATCCTCCGTCTGCGCGGCGAGCGCGATCAGGCGGGCGACCGCGTCGGCCTGGCTTTCCGGATCGGGTTTGGAAAGGTCGAGGCCGGCAGCCATGGCCTGTACGATCGTGCGCTGGCCGGTGGCGATCCGGACCTGCAGCTTGCGGTTGGTGTCGGTGAGACGGGCGATGATTTCCGCCAGCTTCTTCCAGTTGCGGTCCATCGCCTGATGCTGCCGTTCCTGATCGGCAATGCGGTTCCTGCGGCTGGCGGTCACCTCGCCCGTCACCAGGGCCGTGACCATCCACAGCATGGGCTGGATGGAGAGGCGCAGCTGCTGTTCGATATGATCCGTCGCGCCCGACAATGGGTTCGACCAGCGGAACCAGATGGCGGAGGCGATTGCGGCGGCGGCCAGCCCCGATCCGGTGCCATAGGTCGTCGCCATGACCAGCACCGGCAGCCAATAGGGATTGGGGTTGATGTCGGAAAAGGCATTGCCGCTCATCAATCCCTGGTCGATCGCCATCAGCGTGGCGAACAGGATCAGCATTTCCGCGCATTGCAGCAGGATGGGCCGCTTCTTCAGCATCAATGCCTCCCAAGAAAGCGAGTGAGCGCCACGCGCAGATAGAGTTGGCGTCCCGAAATGCCCGGCCGGCTGATCGAACTGATCCCGCCGCTCGCCTGAAGGCGCCAGCCCTCGCTCAGCCGTCCGGTCGCGCTGACGTTCGCGGTGGGGCCGTCGGTCTTGCCCTTGCGGTCGAAGGTCCAGCCTGCCGCGCCGCTGAGCTGCCAACCTGTCCAGGACATGCCGGACAGCAGTTGGAAGCTGTGATTTTCCCTGTCGCTGAGAGGGATATAGGCAAGGCCATTGGGCCGCAGCGCCCTGCGGCCGACATATTCCGCATCCAGCCGGTAGCTGACCGCCAGCGATGGCGATCCGCGGCGGAGCAGATAATCGAGGCCGCCCGCCACGGTGATGCTGCGCGTCCGAACGCCGGTGCCGGTCAATCCATAGCCATTCCAGCCGCCATCCGCCTGCACCGCCAGTTCCGGCGTCAGGCGGATCGTCCCCCCGATCCCCGCGCGGCTGATATGACCGCCGAAGGTCGATTGTTCAGGCGTGGCGAGATCCGGCAGGCGGTAGGCGAGGACCAGCCTTCCCTGCCTTTCGGGAGGACCGGCGAACAGCCGAAGGCCGGCGCCCGCCACCTTTTCGTCCAACTGGGCACTGCCCTGAAACTCGATGCGGGAAACCGCGCCGAGATTGACGGTCGCGAACAGGTCCCCGATGGCGGAGCGGGACGTGCGGTTGGCAAGAATGCCGTTGGCGCCATGAACGGTGTCCGCTTCGGAGCGGAACCAGCGGACGCCAGCGCCGAGCGAGAGGCGATTGTTGAACGGCATCAGCGCATTGAGGCCTGCCTCCGCCTGCCAGAAGACCTTGCCGCCGCGCGCCGTCACGGCCCCGGCGACATTGCCGCCCGATTCGGCCAATGTCTGCCGGGCGAAGGGATCGTCCGCGGCGAGATTGCGATAACGGGCCGCGCCAAGGGCCAGCGCGCCCTCCGCAATCTCCATGTCGCCCAGCAGGCGCTGGATTCGCTTGTCGCCGGGATATGCCGCCGCCAGCGGAGCAAGCCGCCGCCGCGCCAGATCGGGATAACCGGCGGCGGCATCGGCTTGCGCCCGGGCGATGGCGAGTTCGACGTCCAGATCCGACGTTTGCGGTTCGCCTGCGATGGGGTGGGCAGACGCCGGCTCTCCATCGGGCAGGAAACGGACGTGCAGCCCATGCTTGTCCGCCACCGCCTTCAGCTTCCGCCCCGCGGCGGCGCGCAGAACCAGACTCTCGTCATTCCAGCGCAAATCCGCCAGGTCCGCCCCGGCGGCGGCGGCGAAGTCCTTGAGGACGGCATCGGCAATCGGCCGGTCGAACCGGACGACCAGCTCATAGCCGCTGTCTTCCAGTTCGAGATGCACGTCCCCGCTCCATTGCAGGTCCACCGTCCTGACTTCCGATGCCGTCACATCCGTGTCGGGCGGCAATGCCGCGACCATGAGCGGCGGCGGCCCCATCAGCAGCAAGGCGGCGGCCAGTGGCGTCATGGCCGCAACACCTTGCGCGCACGTCCCGGATCACCCGCAGCGATAAGCAAGCGGGCCAGCATGATGTCGAGCTTGCGGTCTGCCGGAGCGGCCCGGCGCAGTGCTTCGACCATGGCCGTCGCCTCCGACGTCCGGCCCAGCCGGGTCAGCAGTTCCGCCCGCTCCACCGAAAGCGGCGGGGTGAGCGCCAGCGATCTTTCGATCCAGGGGCGGGCCCCGGCTTCGCCCTTCAGCTTCGTCTGCGCATCGGCCATCAGGCTCAGCGCTGCCCGGTCGTCGGGACGTTCGCGAAGATAGAAATTCAACTGGTCGGCGGTAGCCCGCGCATCCCCCCTGTTCCAGCCGTCCCAGGCAAGGCGAAGGCGATCCGACGGCTCGGCGGCGCTATTGGCGACGCGGGCGTTCGCAAGCGCCAGATCATAATAGGCCGCTCTATCGGGCGGAACCTGCGCGCCGGCTGCCGCCTTCAACTGCAGGGCGGAAAGGGTGCGGCCGTCGAGCAGCCGGTCGAGCGCCCGCGCCGCCGCCGCCCTGTCGCGCGCCGCATTGGCCAGTGCGATGCGCTGGACGAGCATGTCGCTGCTGTCGGCGGCGTCAGTCGCTTCCAGAAACGCCAGCGCGTCCGCAGGCCTTGCGCGCTCGACATAGGCCTGCGCCCATCTCGGATCGGCCAATGCCCGCGCCTTTAACCAGGCAAGGTCCTGCGCGACAGGGCGCGGCCCCATGAGGTACAGCATGCGCGCGTCGGACGGGTCATCGCTTTTGGCCGTCGATTGCTGCCGAAGCAGCGCGATGGCGTCCGACCGGAAACCCTTCTCCAGCAGGCGTTGCGCGATGGCGGGGCGGTCAGCGCCTGTCTCGGCCGCCCGACCCAGCAGCCATTGCCGTATTGCATCCCTGTTTCCGGACCCCATGATGATGCTTTCCCGCGCAGCATCGCGCCCCGTCGGCAGCATGGCGGCATAGCGAAGCGCCGAACGGATGTCGCCGGACCGCTGCGCCAGCGTCATGGCAAGCCAGGGGTTCCGGTCGCGCCAGCTTGGCGTCCCGGACCGGTCGATCCGGGCGATGAGGTCATAGCGCCCCGCCCCACTCGCCCAGGACGCCAGATCGAGCGACTGCGCCGGGTCGAGCGGCGCTATGGCGCCATGCTCCGCCGCCAGGATCAGCAGATCGGGCTGGCCGAGCGCATAGCTGGCCTCGACCAGATCCTTGGCCGGAGCCGTTCCGGGATTCATGGCCGCCGCCCGAACCATGTCGGCGGCACCCTGCGCGTCGCCGGCCTTGCGACGCAGGTCGAGGCGGAGGCGCCAATGGGCGGGGGCGGCGTGGTCCGGACGGCGCTCCAGAAAGGCAAGCGCGACCTCCGGACGGCCGCCCGCCATGATGTCATAGGTCAGCCTTGCGCTCGGAACCGGCGCGCCCTTCCCCGCCAGCGCATCCGCAAGCTGCCCCAGAACCTTCGCGTCGGCCGTCGTCACGGAAGCGTTCAACAACCGTTGAAGGTCCGGAGGAGAAAGCCTTTTCCCTTGCGCGAAGCGCTGCATCAGCATGGCCGCATCGGGTGGAGGCAAGGGGATGGCGACCGGCGGCGGCGCGAATGTCGCTCGCCGGATCGCATCGGCAATCTGCCAGTGGCTGGGCATCAGCAGCACCGCAGCGGCGAGCAGCAGCCCACCTCCCGCGATCGGTCCGATGACCGCCATGTTCGGGTGGCGCAGCGCTTCGATCTTCATGACAGGGGCTCCGGTATGAGCCGGTCGAGGGCCAGGGTGGACACATAGGGCTGGAATCCGGCGGCGCGCTCCCGCGCATAGAGGCTGGCGATGGTGGCCTTGTCGCGCGGGTCCCAATAGTCGAGCGTGGCAAGCCCCAGACGGGGATTGATCCGCCGGGCCGCGAAAAGATGGTCCGCCTGCCATTGCCAGTCGTCGGCGGAGGTCATCTCATAGCGCCCCTCCGCGAAGTTCCAGCGCGACGCCATGGCTTCCGCCAGCACGAGGTCGATCTGACCCGCGACCTGCGGCAGCAGGGCATAGCCCCGGTTCATCATGATCGCCATGTCCGGAAAGCGCGTGCGAATGGCCTGCACCAGCCGCGCGGCGCCGGCCACCATGCCCTTGTTGCGGTCGGCATCCTGCCGCTCCAATGCCTCAGCATTGTCGAGCGTGTCCATGAAGATGCCGTCATAGCCCTTGCGCAATATGGCGGGGATCAGGCGATCGACCACAAGGGCGGTCCAGGCCGGATCGCGCAGGTCGACAAGCCGCGCCTGCGGCCAGTTCGGATTGGCCTGCAGCAGCGCGCCCGCCTTTTCCAGTTCTGCGGCGAAGGGACGACCGTCATGGACCTCCCCCAGGCTGATATAGCCCAGCAGGCGGCTGCCGGGGCCACGCAGCGGGGCAAGCGGGCGGGCGAAGTCGGGCTCCAGCACCAGAAGGCCGAAGCGGCGGGCGGTGGCGGGATCGGTCGCTTCGCCATAATCCACCCCCCAGGCGTTGGCCCCGCCGATTTCGGGCAGGGCGCGGGCCGAAAGGCCGAACACCATGAGGGACAGCGCCAGCAGATCGCGGCGGCGGAAGGGAAGAACGCTCATGGCCAGAATCTCGCCCACAGGCCGCTATTGCCCGCCACCGCCGGATTATTGCCGACGAAGAGCAGATAGGTGAGCTTGCCCGTCGCCTCCGCCACCAGCGCGACGGCGAGCGAGGCTGCCGTCACCGCACCCGCCAGATAGCCGAAGCCGAAGCCCGCGAAGCCGCTGTCGCGAAACAGCAGCGTGCCCGCCGCGCTCGCCAGCAGGAAGCTGCCCCAGACCGCCACGATCCGGCCGGCAAGGTCATAATAGGACAGGATGATGCTCATCTGGATCGCGACGAGGTGGAAGACGACGCCCACCGCCGTCAGCCGAAAGCCGAATATGCCGCGCGCGTTCATGTCGAGCAGGCGGATGATCTCCGGCGCGAGAACCCAGCAGAAGCCGGCCAGGATCGCCTGCTCGACCATCAGCAGGCGCAGGTCCAGCCGGATCGTCATGCCGACCTTCTGCCGCGCCTTTTCGATCCGGCGCCGGTTGGCCGTGCCCATGCAATGGCTCATCAGCGCCGCAAAGGCCCGGTCGAACCGCGTCTCCGTCGTGACGAGGATCAGCGTCAGGCCAGGAATCATCGTGAGCAGGCCGAGGAAGCTGGCCTGATCGTTGACCGGATTGACCCGCAGGGCGCCAACGGCCTGAACGCTGCCCGGCGCCCACCAGAGCAGCCATTTGTCGATCCAGATCGCCAGCGCGTTGGTCAATCCCGCCGCGCCCAGCGCCAGGACGCCGGGCGTCCTGCCGATCCAGCCCGGCCGCCATTCGGGACTGTTGGGAAAATCATCCCGAATCGCGGCGATCAGCAGCGCCAGCGTCACGATCAGACCCGCCGCGATCGCCGCAAGGACAGCGGCGGGCGCGGTCGGCCGGACCAGCGCCAGGCACAGGGCCACCATCGCGATCCCGCAAAGATAGGCCAGGAATATCGGCCGGTGCCGCCATGTCGCGTGCAGGAAGGGACTGGCGATCCAGATTTGCGAGAACAGCGTCAGGATCGCGGTGGCCAGCAGGAACAGGTCCGGCCGCATCCCGCCGGCAAGGCCGAACAGCAGGCCCCCCGCGATCAGCGACGCCAGCGTCGCCCAGACCAGCGCCGCCAGCAGGATGGCGGGGATCGCGTCGCGTTCCCCCAGGTAGAAGCGATCGGACGCCATGCGGGTCGCGATCATCGCCAATGGCGCGGTGATCACCGTCGAAACGCCGAAGGCATAGACCAGGCTGGTCTGGATGATCGCATGGTCGGCCGCAACCATGGTGGACCGCGTCCAGCCCTGTAGCAGGAAGACCGCGAGCGCGGTCATCAGCCACGGGCCGGAACTGACAACGGCCCCGTGGAAGGCGGCATTGGCGATCCCGCCCAAGCCGTCCTCCCGGGCTATCCGGTCCAGTCTGAAGCCGATGCCAGCCATTCCCCCGGCCCCGTCGCTAAAGCAGGAAGTCACTCGCGGTCAGGTTGTGCACCCCGATCAGCCTGATCGCGAAATCCACCGTCGCCGGATTATTGTCGACATTCGCCTCGACAAAGCTGTCCGTACCGTTGGAATAGACATGAAGCTGGCCCGGCCCGGAAAAGGCCGCATTGCCGATGAAGCTGAAGGCCTGGTTTCCGGACAGCGCCGGCATGGCGTCGATTGCGGACAGGTCGATCCGGTCGATCCCCTGCTGGAAATCCATGAGCCGGTCCATGATCGCGGGCGTGCTGTTGCCTGTGGCGTTATAGATGAACAGGTCGGCATCGGCGCCGCCGGTCAATATGTCCGCGCCCGCCCCTCCCGTGATGCGGTCGGCGCCTGCCCCGCCATCGATAATGTCGTTGCCGCCCGCGCCGTTCAGCGTGTCGGCCCCGCCATTGCCGATCAGCGTGTCGTTGCCGCCGGCGCCCCTCAGCGTGTCTTCCTCCCCCTGACCGATGAGCGTCGATCCACCGCTTGCCGCCGTCAGCGACAGGCCGGAGACATTGTTGACGACGACCGTCAGGTTCTGGAAATCCTGAGCGCCCAGGCTGTCCGTGGCCAGCACCTGCACCTGATAGCGGTTGTCCAGGTTGGAATCTGCGGGCGCTTCGAAATCCGGAGCGCTCTTGAAGGTCAGGACGCCGGTCTGGGGATCGATGGAAAAGAGTGCGCCGTCAACGGCTGACCCCAGCGAATAGGTGATTGTCTGGCCCAGATTGACGTCCGTCGCCACGACCTTCGTCACGGCCGTGCCATTTTCGGCCATTCGGATGGTTGCGGACGCGCCTCCGCCATTCGAGATGATGATCGGCGCGGCGTTGAGGATGGTGACGGTGACGGCGATGGCCTGGTCGTCATAGAATGTTCCGTCGGACGCGCGGACGATGACGTCATAGACATTGTCCTTGCCGGTGTCTGTCGGCAGCAGATAATTGGGCGTGTTGACGAAGTTGAGCTGCCCTGTCGAAGCGTTGATCGTGAATTTGCTCGCATCCACGCCGCCCGCAATGGAATAGGCCAGCGTCGTGTTGGCATCCGGATCGACCGCCGTCACCTTCATCACCGGCCGCGTGCCGGTGGAGACGGAAACGGCAGCCGTATCGCCGCCGCCGCCGGAAGTGATCACCGGCGCATGCTCGTTCACATTGGTGACGGTGACATTGATGGCCTGATCGTCGAACAGCGCGCCGTCGGACACCCTTACCGTCAGGCTATAGACATTGTTCGCGTTTGCATCGCCGGGCAGGTCGTAATTGGGCGGGCTGAGGAAGGCGAGCGCGCCGGTCGATGCATCGATCGAGAAAAGCGCGCGATCGGGTCCGCCGACGATCGAATAGGCGAGGACCGTAGCCGCATCGGGATCGGTCGCGGTCACGCTGGTCACGGCGGTTGTGTTTTCGGCGACGGAAATAGCCGCGGACGCGCCACCGCCATTGGAGGTTATGACCGGCGCCTCGTTCACATTGGTGATCGTGACCGCGATCGCCTGATCATCGTACAGCGTGCCGTCGGACGCACGCACCACGACGTCATAGACATTGTTCGTCCCGGCATCGGTAGCCGCCTCGAAATTCGGCGCGGTGAGGAAAGCCAAGGCGCCCGTCGCGCTGTCGATCTTGAATTTCGCGGCGTCCGCTCCGCCGGAGATGGAATAGCCGATCACCGTTCCGACATCCGCGTCGGTCGCGACAACGGTCGTCACCGCGGTGCCGTTCTCCGCCATGGAAAGCGCCGCTGTCGGACCGCCGCCACCGGAGACGATCACCGGCGGATTCTTATATTCCAGCGTGACATTGTGCAGGCCATAGCCGCCCAGATCGACCGTCACGATCTCCCCGACCCGGCTATAGCCCAAGGCTCCGGTGACGACGATCCCGTCCGTGCCCGGATTGGCGATGTCGATGACGACCTTCCCCTCCCCCTGAACGGAAAAGGCAAGATTGTGGCCGTCGCCGGCGACGCTCAGCAGCACGGCCCGCATCGGCAGGTCGGTGATGTGCGTCACATCGTCCGCCGCTGCTCCCAGATTGATCCTGAAGGTTCCGCCGCTCTGGGGAAGGAAGACGCTGTCGCTGTCATAGGCGTACCAGCCGGTCACATTCTGGATGACCAGAGCGCCTTGGCGGTCGACGTCCAGCGACAGATTGCCGACATTGGCGCCGCCGACGCTGGCGGTGATGCTGTTGCCCGCCACCGTGGTCGTGATCGTCGCATTCCTGACCGCCGTCATGCGCGCGGCCAGATCATCCAGGGTGACGAACTCCATGTTCGCCGCCACCGCATGCTGCAACCAGCTCGTGAACATCGAAATATCATAGGGACTGTCCACCGTCGGGCTGCCCGACAGGAAATCCGCAGCGCCATAATCATGCCAGGGCCAGACGATCACCGGCGTCTGCGCATTGGCGACCAGCTTGTCGAACTCCCCGATCCAGGCGGCTGTCGCCTCCGCCACGGTCTTCTTCTGAAATTCGATGAGTGTGTAGTCGAAGGAGGTGTTGGGCGCGAAATAGATCTGGTTCTGATTGTCCGGCGTCAGATAGCCGAAGGCATTGGGATAGCCCGCCCCCTGCGCCGCATAGCCGCCGGTCAGATAGTCCGACACATATTTCATGATCTCCTGCGAGGTCGGCAGCAGTTCCGGCGCGCCGGGCACGGCCGCGCCCGTGATCTGGAACGGCTGGTTCAGATAGGCGCCGATCTGCTGGTTGAGGATCGTGATGCTGTTCTGGAATTCGGTCTGGATCTGCTGCGCGCTGAGCAGGTTGGTGTTTTCCGGATGCGTCAGGCTGTGCGTGCCGATCTCATTGCCAAGGTCCAGCAGCGCCTTGTAATAAGGCAGGGACACCGCCCAGTCGGTACCGGTGCCGTTCGTGCCGTCGCCGACGTTCAGATAAAAGCTGCCGACGAAATTATAATCCGCCTTCCACTGCGTCAGGATGGGCAACAGCTTGTCGTAGATGCCGGGCGTGCTGCCCGCGGGATTGACGTCTTCCAGTTCCTGGCTCTGGTCCATGTCGACGCGGGCCGCGACGATGCCGGAATCTCGCGACAGGTGCAGGCCGACCGACAGGCCGGTGCCGTTCGCCGCATAGGAGATCGCCTGCTGCAGCATATTGGCGTCGGCCATGATGCCTTCGCTGGAGAACAGAATGTTGCGCGCCGCCCCGGTCTGCGTCGCGAGCGCGGCCGAATAGACGGAGCCGCCATCGATGGTCTCGGTCGCGATCTGATGGCCCGTGCCGCTGACGCTGGTAAAGGCGTTCCAGCCGACGCCGGTGTAGCTGTTCACCTGCTGGCCATTGGCATAATGGTCGAGGACGAGGCCCGTCGCGTCGGTCGCGTTCACCACCACATTGCCGGTGCCCCCGGTGACGCGGGTTGCGTCGAACAGCAGCTTCATCTGCGCATAGGGATCGCCGGGCAGCGGATCGCCGCCGATCGTGCCGCCCTGCACATGGGGCTGGTTCGTCATGAACTCGCCCGCCGTGACCAGGCCGATGCCCAGTTGTTTGCTCGCCATTTCCAGCGTGTGGGAAATCGCCTCCACCTTGTCGACGGGCACGTTGCGGAAGGACGGGAACACCAGCGCATCGTAATGGGACAGCTTGGCAAGGTCGGTCAGGTCCGCTTCCGTCAATATGTCGAAGGGGATGCCGGCCTGGATCGCCTGCGCCTGAACCGACATGAAAAGCTGCGAATAGGCTGTGGGGCTGAAATAGGCGTCGGCCGTCGTCTGGGAGAAGACGATGCCGATCCGCATGTCAGGCGCCTGGGTTGCGGTCGTCTGGTTGAAGACCGTGAACGGCGCCGACAGATAATTGGACGGCATGAAGCTGTTCGACAGGTTGTTGATGTCGTAATAGGTGTACATCGCCGCCGGATTGCCCACCGCCGAAGTGGGGAGGCGGAATTCGACCGTGGTCCGGTCAGCCGACCAGGCCGCCTGCAGCCCGGACAGCACCAGCGTCTCCCCCGCTGCGCCGGTGTAGAGGTTCACAGTGCCGTCCGCCGCGAAGTTCACATTATATTCGGCGCCGCCGGCAAAGCCGAAAATCTGATAACCCGTGGCGGTCCTGCCGTCCGTGTTCAGCCAGACGGTGGTGTCCGCGCCTATGGCGACCGGGGCCGTCAGGGCGAAGACGAAGGCGTCATTGTCCAGGGTCGCATAAACCTGATAGCCGGGGGCGCTGTTGTCGTCGATCCGGTCGGTTGCGAGCCAGTCATTCAGAGAGCCGTCGATGGTGACGCTGTGGCCATAGGTCATGGCAAACCCCCAAACTTATGGATGCCGAAATCATTTCATAAGTTTGCGACCGAATATCTTTTGATTTTTCCAAGTAAAAACCAGTCACGCCTCCATATCGGGCCATGAAGCACAACGCTTTTGCCCGATACCCAAGACAAAGGATGCCGTTCCGGGACATGCCCAGCCATTATCCATGTCGATGAGGCTGTATCAGGGTATAGAAGTCATCTTCTCATGCCCGTAGCAGTTCCCATGACCGGGATTCCGCCCAAGGCTACAGTCACACCGCGCATCTATCTGGGGCGACTCGGTTTTGAAGTTTTTACCCATGGTTAATTTGCGGTTAGGCATGTTCCAATGTCAACTTCAATGAACAGAATCCCCGGAAAAATCCAAAATAACGGCAAATACGCCGACAATTTATGACCTTACTTCGTTAAGTATAGCTGACGGTTTATATCCATAGCCATATCCCTACCTTCTTTATTTTACTTTATACCGCTTCCGCTTCGACCACCCGTCCCGCCGGAGGCCGTTCACCAGATCGGGATCGATGTTCCGCGAGAAGGGACTGGGATTGTGCTTGGGGCGTGCGAAAAACTATCGTCGATCGGCCTTCTTGCCGTCGCAACGCTGATGCTGGCTGCATGCGGCGGCGGAGATGAAGGTTCGCCAACCCCCGCACCCACGCCGACCCCGGTTCCGACGCCATCACCCTCCCCCAGCCCTTCCCCCACGCCCACGCCCACTCCGGCGCCCGCGACGCTTTCCAGTTGGGACTGGATATTGCAGAGCCAGGGCCTGCCCCCGGCGCCGCCTGCCGTTGCCTATCTCGACGTCGACGGGTTCGACACGGCCGCATCCTATGTGGCGCTGGCCAAATCCCATGGAACCAGGACGATCTGCTATCTCGATGTCGGATCGGCGGAGAGCAACCGGCCCGACTATGCCAGCCTCTCGGCCATATCCGGACTATTGGGCAACAGCTATCCCGGCTTTGCGGGCGAACGTTATATCGACATTCGCCGCTACCCCGAATTCATCCAGATCATGGACGACCGGCTGCGCATGTGCCGGGACAAGGGTTTCGACTATGTCGAATTCGACGTGATGGATGCGTTCGAGGATGGAGCCGCGACGACGGGGTTCAACCTGACCGAACAGGACATGATCGCCTATGTGACCGCCCTGTCCGCCCGGGCGCGCGGCTATGGACTGAAACCGGTGCAGAAGAACGCCAGCGGTTCGTCCGCGGCGCTGGTGCCGCTGTTCGATGCCATATTGTTCGAAGGATGCGTGCTGGGCGATTTCTGTGCCGACAGCGCGCCCTATGTTGCGGCGGGCAAGCCGGCGTTCAATGCCGAATATCCGGAGGAATGGCCCTCCGGAACCTTCGACCGCGCCAGAACATGCAGCGTGTCCGCCAGCGCCACCGTCTCCACGATCATCACCGTCGTGGACCTGGACAGGCCCGCACCGGACCGCTGCGTTCCTTGAAACGGGTTTCGCGGGAATGTGAAGGGAATGGCGCACCCGGAACGATTCGAACGTCCGACCCTCAGATTCGTAGTCTGATGCTCTATCCAGCTGAGCTACGGGTGCGTTGTGGAGGGGCAGATAGAAGGGGGCGGGCAGTCTGGCAACCCCTAAACTGGACAATCTTGAATTTAAAAGATGCCGTGCGACCGAGCCTGAAGACAAGCGGCTTCACGCCCGTGCGAGCAAGGGAAAACGGAATTTGGGGAAATGGCGCCCCGTGCAGGATAAACATAACGAATATGTGTCGCCGTTTGCACTACCTTAGAGCGGGCGGACGCCGCCGACGCCAGCCTGGCGCCGTCTCCCACAGCCATTGGCGCTACTGCTTAGGCGAGATATCTGGCCGCTAGGGACCTAATGTTCGGGGGGCGAAGCTACGGTTGAATCGATCGATGTTCAATCGCGTAGGTTGATCGCTGCCATTCCAGCGGAGCGCAGATCTGCCCGATGCGAGCACGTCACTGGCTTCGGGTAACTTGAGCCGGGTGATCGACTGACCGCTGCCATGCTGCGGCAACGAGGTAGATCCCTGCCGCAATCATAGGCACCGTGAGCCACTGACCCATGTGAAGCCCTGTTCTGGCTGCGAAGCCGACAAGCTGGGCATCGGGTTCTCGGAAGAACTCGACCGTAAATCGGGCCAGACCATAGCCGATGAGAAACACCCCGACGAGCATCCCCGGCTTGCGCCGCGCGTCGGTGAACCAGAACAGGAAGGCGAGCACGGCGAACAGGACCAACCCTTCCAGCCCGGCTTCGTAAAGCTGGCTGGGATGGCGGGCGAGACCATCATGGCTTCCGGGGAACACAATCGCCCAGGGCACATCGGTGGGCTTTCCCCAAAGCTCGCCATTCACGAAATTGGCGAGACGACCGAAGAACAGGCCGATCGGCACGGTGCAGGCGACATAATCATGGACCCGCAGCCATTCGAGGCCGTGTCGTCGCGCGAACAGGATCAGCGCGAGCGAGACGCCGGCGGCACCCCCGTGGAACGACATGCCGCCATCCCACAGCTTGAGGATTTGCAGGGGGTGGAGGATCATCTCGGGACCGTAGAAGATTACATAGCCAAGGCGGCCACCCAGGATGACGCCGAGCGTCGCATAGAATACGAGATCATCAGCCTGCTGGCGGTTCATCGGGGCCGCGGGTTGGGCCAGCAGCCGCAACAGATACCACCATCCGGCAATAATGCCGGCGATATAGGCGAGCGAGTACCAGCGGATGTCTAGCGGGCCTATGGAGATGGCAATCGGGCTCAATCCGAGGCTGGCAAATGCGATATGGCTATCCAAGGATTGTATCCTGCCAGCGAGGACGGGTGCTCGAGCGCGCCATGGGATTACTCCGGTGCGATTGAAGCGCCGGCATCCTTGAGCGCCGCGAACCCGCCGGGGACGTGGGCGACATTCTCCACGCCCATATCCTTGAGTGATTTTGCGGCAAGCGCTGAGCGGGCGCCGGACCCACAATAGAGCACCAACCGCGATCCGGCGGCGAGTTTGGGATTGTGGGTGGGGCTTTGAGGATCGACCTGGAATTCCAGAAGGCCGCGCGGGACATGTACCGCACCAGACACCAGCCCTGACTTCGCGACTTCACCTGGCTCGCGGATGTCAACGAACCGTACCTCGGGATTGCCGACAAGTTTGGCTGCATCCTCAGGCGCGATAGTTTCGACAAGGGCATTCGCTTCAGAAACGAGCTGCTTCGAGGTGCGTGTTGGCATCGACTTTCTCCTGTAAATGAACCTGAAGCGGATCGCTCAGCCCTGCTCGGACTTGCCGCCTATTTGGCGTAGCCGCTCCGGCAAATCTGTTGGGCAATCACCGCAAAGCTTGTTTGCCGGAACGGCAACGTCGATCTTCTTCGGGTAGGGAAGATCGAGAGCCGCCATGATCGCGACAAATTCCTGAACGGTCTTGCCGGCAAGGCGCGGGTTTCGCTCACGCTCCTGCGCCACTGTCGTGATGTGGCGATGATTGTAGTCGTGAGCGGGGAAGATCAGACCGTCGCCCGGCAGCGTGAAAATCTTCTGCGTGACCGAGTGATAGAGCGTGGCGGCGTCACCGTTCTGGAAATCGGTCCGCCCACAGCCGTCGATCAGCAGGGCGTCGCCGGTGAAGGCGCGAAGACCATCGGGCTGATCGACCAGGTAGGTATGGTGGGCATCGGTGTGCCCCGGCGTAAACAGCGGCTGAAGCTTGAGCGCGCCGACGGTCAGGGGCTGGTCCTCGGCGACGCCGACGTCAGCACACGGAAGGCTGTCCATGGCGGGGTACGCGATCTTGGAGCCGGTAAGGCTGCGAAGATAGCAGGCCGAGGTGACATGGTCCGCATGCACATGCGTCTCCAACGTATAGGCCAGTTCGAGATCCAGTTCCTGAAGTGCGGCAAGGTCGCGTTCGATCGTTTCGAGGACAGGATCGATGAGGACGGCTTTGCGCGTTTCCGGGCAGCCGAGGAGGTAGGTGTATGTCGAGGACTCGGGTTCGAACAACTGACGAAAGATCATGATCGGCCTCCAATGGTGCTTAGCTGCCGATCCCGCCCAGGCTGCGGAACAGCATGTAGGCGGCCACGGCCAGCAGGACGAAAGCGAAGATGCGGGTGAGCAGGCCCTTATGATCGGCGAGCCGGATGGCCGTTTGCATGCCGGCCATGCCGCCAGCGACCCCGCCAGCGATGAAGAAGCCGGCCACGCGCCAGTCCACGAGGCCTGACAGGGCATAGTTGAAGGCTGTCGCCGAGCCGAACGCTCCCACCGAAAACAGCGACGATCCGACCGCGTTGAGGATGGGCATGCCGCTGCCGAGCATGATGCCGGGCACAATCAGGAAGCCGCCGCCGATGCCGAAGAACCCTGACAGCAGGCCGGCGAGAAGGCCGATCACCACGAGCCGGACAGCGATTGGCCGCGTGATCCGCACGTCCGGATCGCCGCCGCCCGACTTGCCCCGCAGCATCGAAACCCCGACCACGATCATCACGCCCGCAACAGCACCAGGAGGTGCTGACCCGCCACCATCTTGCCCAGGGTGGAGCCGACCAGAGCGCCGACGACACCCGATGCCCCGAAGACGAGGGCACAGGGCCACTTCACGGTTCCGGCCCGGGCGTGTTGGATCAGGTTGGCGAAGGCGTTGGCAGCGACCGCCAGCGCGCTCGTACCGATCGCGACGTGCGGGTCCTTCATGCCCACGACATACAGCAGCAATGGTAGGGCCAGGATCGAGCCGCCGCCGCCGATCACCCCGAGGGTGAAGCCAACGAGGACACCGGATATGAGCGTGAGGATGTCGACCAGTGTCATAGTGCAGCTCCGGCCCTAGCCGCACGATAGTGTTCCTGAATGGCGAAGAGGCCCATGCCCACCAGCATCGCCACGATGAACACCAGCGCCGCCGGCGCCCCGAGGCTCAAAGCAACGAGGGCTGGGCCAGGGCAATAGCCGACGAGGCCCCATCCAACGCCGAACAAAGCCGCGCCGGAGAGAAGCTTCTTGTCCAGGGACCGGGACGATGGCCCATTAAACGTGGCTGCGAAAAGCGGAGCCTCGCGCCTTCGGCCGAGTGCAAATCCCAAGGCGGAAACGATGACGGCTGAGGCCAGTACCAGGGCCAGGCTCGGGTCCCACGACGGCGCGGCGACATCAAGAAACGCCAGCACCTTGCCTGGGCTAATCATGGCGGAAACGATCAGGCCGAAGCCGAAAATGAGCCCCGAGGCCAGCGCAATGAGCAGCTTCCTCATTGCCTCAAAGCTCCACGACGTGCCGGGCAACGTACACAGTCGCAGCCGCCGTGATGAGGAAGACGCCGGTCGCGGCAAGCGAGCGGGGCGAAAGCCTCGCTATCCCGCAGACACCATGCCCGCTGGTGCAACCACTCCCAAGCCGAGTCCCAAATCCCACCAGAAGGCCGGCTGCGATCACGCCGGCGACTGGGGCCGGCGACGTGAGGTCCGGCAGCACGCCGCCCGCCGCCCGGTAAAGCAAGGGCGCAGCGAGCAGGCCGACCAGGAACATTCCGCGCCACGCCACATCGCCGCGGACGGGCGCAAGCACGCCCCCGACGATGCCACTGACTCCAGCAATGCGCCCGTTGGCGATCCACAGGAGGGATGCCGAGAGGCCGATGAGCGCGCCGCCCACGATGGCCGAAAATGGGGTGAACCCCTCCATCGTCAGGATTCTCCTTGTTCAGGATCGGCGCCAGCACAAAAGAGTGCGTAGAGTTCCGTCAGGATCGGCAGCACGCGTTCGGACGTGATGCGGTAGAAGATCGTTGTTTTCTCCCGCCGCGTGCCGACCAGGCCCTCGTCGCGCAGCGTGGCAAGGTGGCGGGACAAATTGGATTGTGTCAGCCCGAGGCGTTCGCCCAGTTCGGTTACCGACAGCTCCCCGCCGAGCAAGCTGCACAGGATCATCAGACGGTGCCGGCTCGCCAGCGAACGGAGGAATGCTTCCGCTTCGCCGGCCTTTTCCTCCAGAAGTTCTGGGGACATCTTAACGAGAGAAGGTCGCACGGTTGCTCCAGACATCTTATATGCAACATATATGATGGATGAGCGTTCGATCAAGCCAGCTTAGGAGATTTCCCGTGCGCTACTATTTCGCCAGACTATCGCGGCATCCTTCGAGGAAAGTGGTCCTGCGCGCTATTGAAGCGCTAGAGCGTGGGCGACCAATGCCGATCGACAAGGCTGCCGGTGGCGCTTCCAAGCTGCGCTGCGCGCAGGGCCAGATTTAGATGCTCGATCGACGTTCACTGTTGGCCGGCGGAGCGGCACTGTTCGCCACCGCCGCTTGCTCGCGCTCCACGTCTTCCCTCGGCGGGGGCGGTGCAAACCCCCTCCCGATACCACCGCTCTTGGATGCGCAGCCTGGACGATCATTCGCGCTACAGGTCCAGTCCGGAACGACTTCATTCTATCCGGGCCGTCCGAGCGACACGCTAGGGTATAACGGCAGCTATCTCGGACCGACGATCAGAGTGCGTCGCGGCGACGATGTGGCGGTTGCCGTGACCAACCGGCTCAAGGCGGACACGACTGTGCACTGGCACGGGCTTCTGATCCCTGGAGAGCTGGATGGCGGCCCCCATCAGATCATCGCGCCGGGCGCGACCTGGCGACCGACGCTTCCGATCCGGCAGCCGGCAGCGACCCTCCTTTATCACTCACACGTCCATGGGTTGACGGCCGAGCAAGTCTATTCAGGTCTGGCAGGGGCGTTGCTGGTAACCGATGACGAAGAGCAGGGCTTGGGCCTCCCGTCAGAATATGGCGTGGACGACCTGCCCCTGCTCATCCAGGATCGCCAATTCGAAAATGGTCGCCTCGTCATGCCAGGCGGCATGATGGTCGCCATGCAGGGCCGGCGCGGCGACACGACCCTTGTGAACGGAGCGGTAAACCCGCTGGCGGCAGTGCCAAACCGGTTGGTTCGCCTGCGGCTCGTCAACGCATCGAATGCCCGGATCTATGAGCTGTCGTTTTCCGATCAACGAAGCTTTTACTGGATCGGAACCGAAGGGGGGCTGCTCGAACGAGCAGTGGCATTGGAATCCATAACCTTGGCGCCGGGCCAGCGCGGCGAGCTTCTCGTGGACTTCACGGACGGCAGGCCCGCCTCGCTGGTAACGGCGGCTGATACCAACAGCGCGATGATGGGCGGCATGGGCATGATGGGGCGTGGCGCCGGGAGGACCGATGCCGCGGCGCCAGCGACCGTGCTGCGGTTTGAGCCGCGGCCGTCGGGACAGGCTCGTGCCAGCGGCGCCGTGCCGACCCTTCTGGCATCACGAACTCGGCCCGATGCCAGCAAGGCGGTGCGCCGTCGCCGACTGATCCTCAACATGGGCATGGGCGGCATGATGGGCTCAGGAAACGGCGGTGGCGGCCTGACGATCAACGGCAAGCCATTCGACATTAATCGCATCGATGAGACGGTGAAGCTAGGCTCCACCGAAATATGGGAGGTGTCTGGCGAAATGATGCGCCACCCGATCCATATTCACGGCGTCCACTTTGATGTTCTCACCCGTGGGGGCGGTCAGCCTGACGTTCTCGACCAGGGGCCGCGCGACACGGTCGTCGTCAAGGAGCCGGTGGAGCTTCTCATCCGATTTGATCAGCCGGCCAAGAGCGCTCCTTTCATGTATCACTGCCATATCCTTGAACATGAGGATAATGGAATGATGGGCCAGTTCAGTGTTGCGTAGGCGGAGGCTCCCACTTCTGAAGAGTTTATGCAGCGTCTACCGTTCAACAGGAGAGCAACGTTGCCAAAAGAGCTTTTGCCGTATTTCTAATCGCGGTAACGATGCTGATGGGCGGCACCTCGCTAGCGGCAGGCCGATGACTGCCGCACATACAGGATCGCCTTGCGCTCGAGATGCTGAGCCCCGATCTTCTCAAAGATCATCGCGCATCTCCTGCAGCTCCGCGACGGGGCCGCCGTCGGCATGGGCGAGAAGCAGGCGCACGATCAATGGCGTCAGCGTCTGCCGCGTCGGCGCGGGCAGAGTCTGCCAACGCGGTCTCTGCGCGATCCCGGAACCGTGGGGCCTGGAGATCAGATCGAACTGAAACGTCATGGACTTGCGCGGCATGGAGACCTCCCCGATGTGAGTCGTGAGAGCCCGATGCTGCGCCTGAAACCAATGAAGCCGAAACCGGCCGCGTCGCCTGCAGCAGCTTCACCAAGGCAACCAGCGCGCCAATATTGACGCGGGGAGCGTGGTCGACACGCATCATGCTGCAAACCGCGCGGTCGAACATCCAGGCTGGGATCTCGAGCCAGCGATCGGCCGCCGATCCTGCGATGCTGCAACGGAAAACGCCGCACCCCGCGCGCTCGACTACTTCATGAATGTAAACCTGAAGCCCGGTCCAGGGATGCCACTGATAAAGAACTTCGCGAACGTCGGTCCCATGGGCGTTCCGTCGTCTCGTTGTACAACACCGTGCGTCCCCACAGCAGCCTCGGCGGCATGGCACCCGCCGAGTTCACCAACCGCCCCCGTCAGGGGAATGAGGACACCGAAGCTAACTTATCAGCGGCCTGAAAACGGGGAGCACGTCATTCGCGGTCCGATATGCTGAATCAAGAAGCTCGACGGTCACCGACCAGGGGCTTAGGTCTTGGTTCAGCGAATGGGGATCACACCGACAATATGGCCACGCAACCCGACCAAATTACTACCGGAGAGGATCACGGTGGCCTCGTTCGTCGTCTTATTGCCCGTTGGCGTGACGATCCTGGCGCAACCTACCGAAGCTGGTTTCTGTGGGACGAACGGTTGAAAAACTTCCGCTCGATCCGGCGTGGTATTGGCCAGGTCGTTGGTGAGATCGAGCGCGGCACGTTCGGCGTCGCCTACCGGGGATCGTCGCTCGAAACGGTCGTTCATTCCGTCGCAGAGCAGCGTCAAATTTTCAAAGGCGCCGACCACGCCTTTCTCTGGAAACCGAAGCTCCGCATACCCGATATCTACGAAAACCCGGAGAACCAGCGGGCGTTCGGTCACTTGCTCGACGCCTGTTCGTGTTGCGACACGGCCGAGGAAATTATTGGCCATATCCACACGATCGATCGCTTGAAGATCAAGGGGCTCGGGCCAGCGGTCGCCAACCTGCTCTATTTTCTTCACCCGACGCTGGTGCCGCCCTTCAACACCGCGATCGTCAAAGGCTACAACGCGCTGACCGGCGCGAAGGTGAAGCTCGGGAGCTGGGAGCATTTTCTGGCGATGCGGTCGGGTGTACTCGACTTGAACGATCGCCACCGCGACCTGCTATCGAACGACCTGGGTGCGATTGGCGGCTTGCTGTTCGACATCGGCTTCGATCGCTACCCGGCCCCTCCTCTCGATGTTAGCGGCGAGGCGCTGGCAAGTTGGGGACAACGGCTTGAGACGGCGCGCGAGGAGGCGCGCACGCTCAGCAAGGCGGCGCTACGCGAAGGCGAGAACGAGCGCACCCATACTGAAATCCAAGCATGGCTTCGCGATCTAGGACTCGCGCTCGGCTATGACGTGTGGATCGCATCGAACGACCGCAGCCGTGCCTTCAATGGATCGCCGTTGGGACATGGGTGCCTTGAGCGCCTGCCCGCCTCCATCGCAACCTCCAAGGGGGCGGATTCCATCCGTCTAATCGACGTGCTGTGGCTTGAGCGCGGCGGCGATCACGTCGCGGCAGCGTTCGAGGTCGAGCATTCGACGTCGATCTACTCGGGCATTGTGCGCATGCTCGACTTGGCGCTGAGCGGCAGCGACCTCCACGCGACCGCAGGGCTGTTTCTGGTCGCACCCGACGCCCGCGAGGCGGATGTCCGCGCGCAGTTACAGCGTCCCGCGTTCAGCCGCGTCGCCGATCTCGACATATCGTATCTTCCCTACGGCGAGCTGGA
Organism: Sphingobium sp. 22B; assembly: GCF_001580035.1. Classification (NCBI taxonomy): domain Bacteria; kingdom Pseudomonadati; phylum Pseudomonadota; class Alphaproteobacteria; order Sphingomonadales; family Sphingobiaceae; genus Sphingobium; species Sphingobium sp. 22B. The sequence continues at coordinate 451,380 of NZ_LTAB01000001.1, forward strand.
GAGAAACCGCGAGGCCATCGCCCGGTTCGGCTCGGGGCTGAAAGCGATCAAAGCCATCTCCAGCAAGCTGGCTTGATCGATTGAGGTAAGGGGTACGCGCGCGCGCCGCGTATTTTCAAATGGGCGGGGGCTCAGCCGGAGATGAATGATGCACCAGATCAACCTCGACATGAAGGCGTGCATGGACGCCTGCCACGAATGTTATGTGACCTGCCTTCACATGGCGATGAACCATTGTCTGGAAATGGGCGGGAAGCACGCCGCGCCCGAGCACATGAAGATCATGGCCGATTGTGCGCAGATTTGCGCGGTCGCGATCGACTTCATGGCGCGGAAATCTGAGCATCACCGGCATATCTGCCGCGAGTGCGCTGAGATTTGCCTGGCGTGCGCGTCGAGCTGCGAAGGGCTGGACGGCATGGAGGATTGCGTCGCCGCGTGCCGCAAGTGCGCCGAGGCTTGCGACAAGATGGCCGCGTAAATGGCCCAAGGGCGGCGCTTTCTCCGCCGCCCTCCCGTTACATCGCGCGTGAGACGGTGCATTGCACGGTCAGGGTTGCGGCAACGCTTTAGAGAGGGGCGTTGTCTGCCCTGCCGCTAGTAGGCTAGCGGCCCGACCGCCCGCGGCTTGGCGCGGCGGTTCCAGGCAAACCCGATCACGATCGCGGCAAGCATCAGGAGTTGTGCCAGCACCGACTGAAATGTCGGGAACAGGCCCAACATCGAGATACGTGGCACGCTGGCGAGCGGCGCTATGTCGATGATCCCCGCCTCTTGGAGGGCAGCGACTCCCTTACCGGCCAGCACGACCGTCAGAGCGGCCATCAGCCACGAGCTGTAGCGGAAGAACTGCGTAATCGGGAGCGTCCGGCTGTAGCGGAGCATTGCCCAGGCGATGACGGCGAGAAGGCTGATCGCTGCGCCGGCCCCGGCCAGCAGCATCGCGGTGTTCCCCTGTGTCGAGAGCGCGGCGTAGAAAAGGATCGTCTCGAATACTTCCCGATAAACTACCAGGAACGCGAGCCCGAACAGGAACCATCCCGACCCGCCCGAGAGCGCGCGAGACATTTTCTCGCGGATATAGCGTTGCCATTGATCAGCTTGTGCCTTGCCATGCATCCAGATTCCGACCGAGAGCAGGACCACGGCCGCGAACAGCGACCCAAATCCTTCCGTCAGTTCCCGGCTCGCGCCGCTGATCCCGATTGCATAGGTGGCAACCGCCCAGGTAAGCCCGCCCGCAACGAGCGCTCCGATCCAGCCACCATGCACATAACGCATGGCTTCCGGCCGCTCCGCTTTGCGGAGGAACGCGATCATGGCGACCACGATCAGGAGAGCTTCCAGCCCTTCGCGCAGCAGGATTGTGAAGGCTCCTAAGAAGGTGGACGCCTGCGTCGCGGCGTCGGGCGCGAGCGCCGCCTCGGCATCATCGAACAGGCCGCCCAGCACTGCCACTCGTTCGGCCACATCATCGGGCGAGGTGTTGCTTTCAACAGCAGCGCGGTATTCACCCATCGCCCCTTCGATCCGGGACATGAGCGTCGGGTCGCGCGCCGAGAGCGTCGGTTCGATCGGCTCGAACCCGTCGAGATAGGCGGACAGCGCCAGTTCCTTTGCGCCGCGCCGGTCGCCGCGCTGAAATGCGGCGAGGCTTTGCGCAAGCTTGGTGCGAGCGACCGCGAGCGAGCCCGGGGCTTGTTGCATCACCCGATCGGGGTAGCGTCGCAGATAGGCGAGCACCGCGTCGGCTTTCGCCTGCCCGATGCTGCCCGCGAGCGTGGCAGGGGTCAGCGCGACGAGGGTTTTCAGATCGGGAATTCGTGCCCGCAAGCTCGCGTCCGACTTCCACAGGCGTTCGCCTTCGACCGCTTGCGCATCGGTTGCGGCAAAGCTGCCGGCGCGGAACGCCAGCGCCCAGCGTTGATCGTTCGGCAAATCGGCAAAGCTCTGCATCGCGGTTCCATCGATACCTTGGCTTATCACCTGATAGAGCGCGAACACGCTGCGCTGGCGCGCCCGCTCGGCATCGGTGAACGCGATCGGCGGCGTTGCGAGCTTGGCAGCGTCAGGCCCATGTCCGTCGCCGGTGAGGCCGTGGCAGGACGAGCAGCTTTGGACGTATAGCCTTGTTCCCATGGCGGGGTCGGGTGCCTTGGCTGGGGCGAGCGGCACCGGATAGGCCTTGAGCAGATCGGCGGCGAGACCATGCGCGAGGGTCGCGACCTCTTGGGACGAGCCCCTGCGGCCGATCACGGCTTCGAGCTGCGAAGCCCGCTGGACCAGTGCTCGCCGTTCAGGACCGACCGGGAGCGCGCGCAGGCGCGTCGACACCCCAGCGGCGAACTCCGTCATCTCCGCATATTCGGACGCGCTTGTGACCGAGCCGTTGGCGACCGCACCGCCATAATCGACCGCCATATAGTCAAGCAGACGCCAAGCAGTTTCAACATCGCGGGTATCGGCCATCGCCGTAGCGGGTATCAACAGCAGCATGAGCGACGCGACCAGCGCGACCAAAGGTGACGGCATACGGGTCAGTCGATTCCAAGCTTCACTCGTCGCGGACTATGCGAACAACTCTCATTAGCAGCATTGGTCGGCGTGCGCGACCACCAAGGGCATGATGATGAACATCGCCGCGCCGGAGAGCTGGCGGGCGATCGTCGCCTGCGACCAGATCGTGATCGCGAACCGGGACAGCAGTGATTGAAGATGCTTTCAGATCACGTACTTGTCCCAGCTTGCATAATGCTCGGCGCTGCGCTTCCCCCTCGGAAAGCTGAGACCGACAAGCGCAATGCCGGCTACGACCGAGGCCACGGCACCAAGGTGACCAACGCCGTTCAGCAGGAAAGGCGCGGCCACGAGCCAGGCCCCGAACGCGACGTTGATCAGCCGTAGCGCGCGGGCAACCTCCGCGGTGGCGATGATCGCGACCGTGATGACCAGCGCACCCACAACGTGATCGCTGTTCGCCATACCGCCTTCCGTGCCGAACAGGACCCGGGTAAGCATCAGCAGGACGCCGATGACGATGCTCGCAGTCAGCGTCCATGGCAGGGTCATACCCTTCTTCGCGTCCGCCCAAAAGCTGCTTGGCGAGACCATCGCGTCGGACGTGTCCTCTCCACCGGCTTCGATCGCGTCGCCCTGGAAGAAGGTGCGGATCAGCGGCTTGCCTTGCCGGCGTGCCCAGAGAAGGAACTGACCCATCGCAATCACCTCGTCGAGCGCGAACGGGATCATGATCAGCATGGCGAGTGCGGCGATCAGCGCGAGCGTGCTCCACGTGCCGATGACGATGGGCTGGCTGATGATGAAGTAGATGCTGACGACGCCGAGCGGGATGACCAGAATGCCGAAGAAGGCCACCATCCACGGCATGGTGCGCCAGCGATCGCGGGTGCCCATCACCGCCATCAGGATTTCGAGCACGTAGCTGATCGTGCCGAGCCCGCCGTCAGGGATCGGCCACGCCTTCGACATGTTGGAGGTAATGATCTCCTCCGTCCCGTTGCGAGGATCGGTCAGCGATCCGACGAAGAACGGCTCCCAGGCTGTATCGATGTGACCCAACTGATACGCGGTCAGAATACGCGAGGTCAGAAGCCCGATCAGCGCCATGGCGACGATCGGCAGCCGCTGGGCGTCGGTCGAGGGCGAATAGGTCCAGCCGGGGGGGGTGTTCTTGGGGTCCATCATGCCCGCCATGCTCATGCCCGGCATCATCGGCACGAGCACCGACAGGGCGATCACGGCCGAGCCGATGAGCAGGTTGTTGTTGTACTGAGCGGCGCTCGGGCTCCAGAAGATCAGCGGGGCGAAGAACAGCCAGATGCCTACGAATGCGACCGCCCACTGCGCCCATGTCTTCGTGCGGGCTGACAGGGAAAGTGCACCGAACAGCGCGATGGCGAACCCGCTGACGACGTCGCTGATCGCCAGCGCGTTCGCCCGCCACTCGATCGACGGCAGCCCGCGATCAATAGTTACGAAGCGCGCGGCTTCGCCGACACTCTGCGTGGTCACGGAATCGTATATGAGCGGGCTGGAGGCGAGCCACAGACCGAGACCGATGTTGGCGTAAAGCGCCCAGCGGGCACGGCGCTCATCGCGGTCCATCAAGGCCATGTGATCGCCGTGCCCGCCATGGCCCGACATCGCCGCGCCCGCGCCGCCGGTCTCGTGCCCCATCGCCGCGTGGTCCATCTTGCTGTGGTCCATCCCGCCGTGATCCATACCGGCCATTCCGGCGACTGCCGCTTCAGCTTGGCGGTGGTCCGGCTCCGCAGGTTTGGAAGCTTGATTGTCGTTCCAGGCGACCAGGTTCTCGTTGAGCTTGTTGTTCCGATACCAGGCGCCGGGATGACGCTTCAACGCGGCAACGATCGTCGGCAGCGTGTCGCGAAGATTGTGCTTCGGCTCCCATCCGAGCAGCGAACGCGCGCGGGAGACATCGAGGATATAGTGGTCGTTGCTGCTGTCGATCATCCAGGGCTGGATGAAGTCGTCGCTGCCGAGCGCTTCGTTCTGCAGGATGATCCCGGCTTTCGCGAGCGGCTGCGGAATCCGGATCGTCTTCCAGCCCTCACCGTGGAGCGCCTCGCCGACGATGTCCTGGATCTCGGCATAGCCGGGTGCGTCGGGCTCGCCGATGAGCAGCGGCAGTTCTGACGGCAGTTCGTGCCGCCGATCGACCAGACGCAGCACGGCGTCAGCCAAGTCGTCGCGGTGCACGGACGACTGCGCCGCACACAGCATGCCCGGATAGAAATGCGAAATCAGGCGGTGCTCGTAAATCTGCGATATCTGCTGCGCGAGAAAAGCCGAGCGTCCGTCGTCGTCGTAAACTCCGGCGGCGCGCATATAAACGACGGGGATGTTTCCGTGGCGCTCATGCAGCAATGTCTCGGCGTCGACCTTGGACTGCGGATAGGCCCAGGACGCGCCGATCGGCGAGTCCTCGTTGATGCGCTCGTCTGGTGTGGGGGTCGGCTTATGAACGAGCATCGTGCTGGCGAAGACGAATTGTCCGACTTCGAACGATTGCAGCCCGTCAATCAGCCGGCGGGTGCCCTGCACGGTGACCTTGTCGTAGAGCGGATTGGGATCGCCCGTAATATCGTAGTAGGCGGCGAGGTGGATCACCGAGGCGATGCGGTTGCCGTACCGTGCGCGCACCTCGTCAAGCGCAACCCGGACCGCTTCGTCCGCCCCGAGGTCTATGTCGATCGCCGCCGCGGGCGGCGGTGGGTCTGGAGGGCCGGCGCGATCGAGGCCGACGACCGTGTAGCGCTCGCCGAGCTGGGCAATCAGCGCTGCGGCGATGAAGCCGCTCGCGCCCGTGATCAGAACAACGTCGCCGCCACCTTGGCCGCTGCCGGCTTCACTGCGTTTGTCATCGGTCATGACTTTGCCACCCTTGTTCATTCATCTCTGAAAACGCTGAGAGGCCCATCCGGACCAATCCTCTCGCACGCCCAGCTTTGCAGCGCGAGGCGGCATTCCCGCAAGCGTCTGTGGGCGACTTAGGGCATTGGACACGTAAGCTCAGTCCAAGCGGGGGTGTCTTGGGAGGCGAGGGTTAAGCCGCGCAAGGAAGGCCTGAGCGGCGCTTGCGTGGACGGTTGGTCCATAGCGCCTACATGCCCGACGCGGGTGGCGCGAGGGTGCCTAGCCATGCCACGAGCGCCAGGATGCCGATCACGCAGGCTGTCTCGATCGCGAGGCTGGCCCGTAGCGCCGTAAGCGCCCCGCCATGGTCGTTCATGGCAATCGAGCGCTCAAAGGCCGGCGTGAGGCGAAACCGATTAAGCGAAGCGAGCCCCAGCATCCCGGCGAACAAGACCAGCTTTGCGAGCAGCAGCAGGCCGTAGAGCGTCGTCCCCAAGGCCATGAAATTGGCTGGGCCGACGAGCAGCCAGCTGTTGATCAAGCCGGTGACCACCAAGGTAACAACCACGACCGTGCCGACGGCGCCGAACCCATGCAGGGCGCGATGGGTCAGCCGAAGGTGCGCGGCATCGATCTCCTCGGCGCGACGCGTCAACAGGAGAAGCAATCCGAACAGCGCGCCGACCCATATACCGCCTCCCAAGAGGTGGAGGATGTCCGCACCGAGGTGAAGCCATCCGGTGCTTCCCTCGTCCATGGCGCCGTGCCCGTTCCACGCGAGTGTCGCCAATGCCGCGGCGGCGGCAATCATGGCGATAGCCAGCCACGCTGCTCTGCCTCGCGCCAGCAGGGCCGCACCGCCGGCGATGACCAGTGCCACCATGCGCACCTTCCAGGCGGTGCCAACCGGTGGGCCCCCCAGCAGCGCGGCCACCGCTGCCTGGTCGATCGGCCAGAAGGGAGAACCGGCCATCGCCGAGGCCATGAGGATCAGGCCAGCGGCCGAGAGCAGCAACCCGAACGCCGCGCTTGTCGTGAGCCAAGGCCGCAGCGCGATTGCATCATCGCGCTCGCCAAGACGAAGACCATAGAGGCTGAAGGCCGACAGGCCGAACAGCGCCGCCAGGACCAGGTATAACGCCAAGCGGATGGCGACGGTCGGCCAGTCGAGCATTCGCTCACTTCACCGTGAAGTTGTAGCTGCCGGTGATTTTGTGTGTATCGCTAGAGACGACCTGCCAGCCGACGCTGTAGCGCCCACGCGGGAGGCGCTGCTTCGGGGTGATGGTGAGCGTCCGGCCATCGGCGCCGACTGCGGCGCTGCTGGGCATCTTCATGGCCGCCATGCCCGGCATCGCTGCCATGGTAAGTTCGGCCTTGGAGAAAGCCGGCACGAGTTTCTCGCTGAACTGAAGGCTGATCTTCTCGGGGGTCGCGACGGCCGCGTTGGCGGCGGGGCTGGAGGACACCAGCTTCGGGTGCGCGTTCGCCACGCCCCCTGCGAAGAACAGGGCGGCGGCGGCAGTCGTGATGAACAAGCGGCGCATTTTGGCAATCTCCATTTCAATTGGGCTCACCTGTATTACGCAGCCGGACGGGTAACCCCTCACGATCTTTTTCGCGCCGCCCCACCCTCTGCATGAGGGGTCAGCGGCATCGGCGCGTATTCAGAAGGGAGTACAGAGCGCTTTTCACTGCGCCTTCCCGTCCGGACGAGCTGTGGCCACGGGCCTGACGGGCGCTTGCGCGGGGTAATGATGAGGTTGCGGTTGACCAATCAAGGCTGGACTGGCGATCCCGAGGAGGTCATCGACTGTCTGATTGTGGGCGGCGGTCCCGCAGGCCTCACGACCGCAATCTATCTGTCCCGGTTTCTCAGGAGCTGCGTCGTCTACGACGCGGCGGCGGGACGCGCCGCCTCCATCCCGCGTTCGCACAACCTGCCAGGATTTCCCGGAGGCATTTCCGGCGTCACGTTTCTTGCGCGATTGCAGGCTCAGCTGCACGAATATGGCGGTACGGTCCAAAGCGGTGAGATCGACGCAATCGTCGCGTCAGGCGACCACTTCTCGGCAAGCTGCGAGCTGAACGTCCTGCACGCGCGGACCGTTGTCCTCGCTACCGGTGTCGTCAATAAACGTCCAGAGATGCCCGATGCAATGCATGACATCGGCGTGGCGCGTGGTCTTCTCCGCTACTGCCCGATTTGCGATGGTTATGAGGCTCGGCGGACGAACGTGGCGGTGCTCGGCTGCGACGGCCATGGCGCTGAAGAAGCCGAATTTCTGCGCGCCTATGGCGCCAAGGTCACGCTTCTAGCGGAATGCTCGCTCGACCTCGGACCGACCGAACTTGCCAAGCTGAACCAGCAGGGCATAGATGTCGCCCCCTCGCCCGTCGAGCAGCTGCGTCTTGGTGACTATGTCGAGGTGCGGCTGGCCAATGGCCTTGAGCTACAATTCGACACGCTTTACCCGGCGCTCGGCTCGTCGCCTCGAACGCGGCTCGCCTCTTCGCTGCGGGCGAAGCTCAGCGCAACAGGGTGCGTGCTGACGGACGCCCACCAACAAACCTCGGTTGCTGGCCTCTACGCGGTTGGCGACGTTGTGGAGGGGCTCGATCAGATCAGCGTCGCAACCGGACAAGCAGCGGTCGCTGCGACCGCAATCCATAATTTGTTGCGCAACCGCGACAGCGGATTGGCATCCGCCATCGCCGGGTTGTGTCTCGCTCGCAGCGTACCACCGACGTAGCGCGAGACATTGGCGGTGTGACGAGCGAAGGCCGCGAACGAGTGCAATTGCGGCTCGCATTTCATCTTCCCGACTGCTTCGCGCTGGTCTGTACCCAGACGACACTCGGCTACACAGCCTTTCTCCGTTCAATGATCCCGCACTACGATCCCGGCTCGCACACACACGCGGCGTCGGCGTCCAGACGGTGCGCTTCTAACGGTGCCGAGAGTTACTCGATCTGCCAGAAGGTCAGCGCTGTAGCAGCTCGTCGCATTGCATTTGAACCGCGCGAACACGCGAACGTCTACTGAGCGCCGGCCCCCTCAGAACGCCAAGTGGTTTATTCCGCCATGCATGAAGGTTCCGCCGAGGAACCCCTGGATCGAGATCGCCAGCGTCATCAGGCCAAGCACCACCCAGTACAACGTCCGAGACCGGTCCGGACCCTTGCGGTGGCGCGCTGCCATCCAAGCCAGCGCGACGCCAAACACCGCGATCAATGTGCCGAGCCAGCGATGCGTCATCAGGATGGGGTTGCGGTCGGTCAGGTAGAAGCCACCCGCGAACCAGCCCAGGAACGCCGCCGCGATCGCTCCCAGGGCGCCGACGGCCAGCATTATGTGTGCGACATGCTGATAGTCCCGGTTGCGGCGCCACAACCCGAAAAGCTCCACCCCGAACGCACCGATGAACAGGGCGATGGGAAAATGAATGACCATGGTGTGCAGGCGGCCCAGCCAGCTCACCAGCCGTTCGCCGAAACTCTTGTTCTTGTTGGCGCCTTCCTCGTGCATGCCCCCCATGTCCATGTCGTCGCCGGCGATATCGCGGCCGCCCATGTTCATGTCCACTGTCGACATAGAGCCCATGCCCATGTGGCCATCGCCAGCGTCTGCCCCATCCGCTTTCTGCGTCTCGGCTGCGCTGTTAGCGACTGGCCCGGGACCGGCCCCGAGAGCGTTGTGGTCTTCGTGCGCCGATGCCGCCGTGCTGACTGACATTGCAACCGCAAGAAGTATAGCGAAGGCTCCGCCTCTTTTAACGCCCATCACCCGTCCCCTTGATCTGTGTTCATCTAATTCCGTTTACGCACGCGCCGCCTTCGCCCCTCACCCGCCCGTTGGCTTTTTCTGTGAGACTTTCCGTCTGCTCTTCAAGACGGCTCTGATGGCGGAGCTAAGCTGGCTGCGGCGGCTGATCAGCTGCCGTGGCGACCGAACAGGCGGCGCCCGCCGGAACCGAAGGCAACCACGTCATAGGCCTGCGCCTTGACGCCGGGCACTTCCATTCCCGGCGAGCCGAGCGGCATGCCGCCGACCGCGAGGCCCCGCACACCCTTGGGCCGGGTCGCGAGAGCCCGCTTCATGTCGGCGATCGGCACGTGGCCCTCGAAAGCCATGCCATCGGCGATTGCTGTGTGGCAGGACGAGACGTCCGCAGGAACCCCCGCGCGCTTTTGCAGCGCCGGGCGGTTGGGATCATCGACGACGCGCACCTGGCGCCCGAACTGCCGCTGCACCTGCGCGGCCCACTTGGCGCAACAGCCGCAGCCGGGATCGCGGTGCATGACGATCGGGGTGGCCGCGCTGACGGCAACCGGAACCAACAAGGCTGCGGCAGTAAACGCGGATCGCAAAGCTGTCTTCATGGGAAACTCCTTGGTCGTTCCTCCCGCCCGCTCGTTGTGGGGCGGGAGGAACGAAGGTTATCACTGAGGACGCTTGCCCATCGACTGGAGCATCGCCTGGAGTTCGCCAATGCTCTTGTTTTGCTCGGCAATCGACTTCTCAGCCATTTGCCGGGTCTTCGCATCGGGTGATTGGCGCAGAACGATCTGCGACATGGCAATCGCACCGCGGTGATGCTCGATCATCTTGCGGATCCACGTCTCGCTCGCATTGGCGCCCTTGGCCGCCATCATCTTTTTCTGCATCGCCATCTCGGCGGGCATGAAGGGCGTGTTCATGCCAGGCATGTTGTCGTGGTTCATGCCCTGCATTTTCGAGTGGTCCATGCCTTGCGTCTGCTGCTGAGCCAAAGCTGGACTCGCTGCCATCGCCGCCAGAGCCAGAACTGTAATTGTCTTAAACATTGACTTCTCCTTCTTGGACTCAGTCAACCCAACAAACCCTGATCGGCCTCAAAACCAAGTGCGGACGCCCAGAACGAGGCTGGTCGACGCCGCCCCCTGGCCCTCAGCGCGTGCGAGGCGGGCGGTGTCCCCGAACCTGCGATCGTACGAAATACCCACATAGGGCGCGAACTCGCGCCTGATCTCGTAGCGCAGACGCAGTCCGAGTTCGGCCGCGGACAGGCCGGAGCCGATGCCAATTTCCGGTACGTCCTGCGCGGCGAAGTTGAACTCGGCGCGTGGCTGAAGGATCAGCCGCTGCGTGATCCGCTGATCGTAATAGCCTTCCAGCCGCCCGAGCAGGTCGCCCTTATTGGACAGGAACAGCGCGCCCTCGACATCGAAGAAGCCGGGTGCAAGCGTTTCAAAGCCGACCGCCGCATAGACACGCGAAGGGTTGGGCTTGAAGTCGTAGCGGACGCCAAGCTGTATATCGGTGTATGGGCCAATGGCGCGCGAATAAAGCGCCTGCACCTCCGCCGCTTCCAAGCTTCCCCCGATATTCCCTTCGCCCTCGGTCTTGAGCACCAGCCGGTTGATATCACCCCCATACCAGGCACTGCCGTCCCACCGGTAGCCATCGCGACCGTCGCGGATCTGGACTTCAGCCAGATTGAATATGACCTGCGAGAAATTCTGCCCGCCGTGCATCCGCAAATGCTGCTGCGAATGCGCCATGGCGGCGGCAGAGTAGACCTGGTCCGCGGCGCGATCCGTCGGGATCGGTGGCGGCGGAGCGTTGCCGGCAGGCAGGTTGGTGCCGACCATCGCCGCGCCCATTACTGAGGGCATGCCTTCCATGTCGTGTCCCGACATGCCTTGCATCGTGCCCGAGCCCTGGCCCATTCCTTGCATCGACCCATGGTCCATGCCCTGCATAGCACCTGGGTTGGCGGGGTTGGCGCCTGCCACACCTGGCATTGCCGACATGTCGTGCCCGGCACCAGGATTGGGGTTGGCTCCGGGCGTATTCATGCCCGGCATGGCCGACATGTCATGACCGGCGTGAGGATCGGCAACGACCGTTCCAGGGGCCGGAGGCTTGGCGGACCGACTTTCGGCCGGCCTGGCCCCCGAACTCGGCTTCGCGCGCGGTGTCGATCTAGCGGCGGGCTTCACGGACTTCTTGCGCGCGGCGGGCTTGGTCGCTGCTGGCTTCTTAGCGGCGGGCTTTTTCACCGCTGGCGTCTTCGGCGGTGGCATCTTCATGCCGGGCATATTGGAATGGTCCATCTGCGCGACCGCCGGCGTTGCCAGGCCGAGCGCTGCGCCACCGGCGATCAGGAGGAGCTTAGCCCGCATCGCGACTCTCCTCACCCATCGGGCGAACGGTTACGACACGCATCATGCCTGCGGTCATGTGATAGAGATTGTGGCAGTGGAACGCCCAGTCACCGGGCGCATCTGCCGTCACGTCGAAAGTCATCTTGCCTCCGGGCGGCACGTTTACGGTGTGCTTGCGTGGGGCCTGGTCGCCATGGCCCGTTACTAGTTCGAAAAAGTGGCCGTGCAGGTGGATCGGGTGCGGCATCATCGTGTCGTTGATCAATGTCACCCGCGCCCGCTCGTCTTTTCGGAACGGAATGGGGTCCGCTGGATCGCTCAGCTTCTGGCCGTCGAAGCCCCACATGTAGCGCTCCATGTTCCCCGTCAGGTGAATTTCCAACTGGCGCGATGGCGCACGCACGTCCGGGTTGCGATCCAGCGCAACGAGATCCCGATAGGTGAGCACGCGATGATCGACGTCCTCCAGCCCCTGTGGCGGCTCGCTTGTGCGGTCCTTCGGCATCGGCGAGATGGTCTGCACCCCCGGCCCCATCTTGACGCCGGGCGCGTTCTTCGGGTTGCGCATGTTCATGTCCATGCTCATGCCCCCGGAGCCGTGATCCATTCCGGCCATTCCACCGGCCTGCCCTGCACCGCCTTGCATGGCGCCGTGGTCCATCCCCGCCATGCCGCCGCTGCCCGTCTGGCTTGGGGTTATGCCCGACGCGCCGGCACCCATCTGGCTGTGGTCCATTCCCGCCATCGCGCCGGAGGTCATTTGGCCATGACCCATGCCGGCCATGCCCGCCATGCCGGACGCAACCGCGACCGCTCCGTGGTCAGTCGGCCCCTTCCAGCCGGTTAGCTTCCACAGGTTACGCGATGCGTTCTGCTGGACCGTGGGGTCGAGGCCGCGCTTTGCCACCGGGTTCTCGTCGGACATCCCGGACATGCCCTCCATGCTTCCCATGTCCATGCCCATGTCGGTCATAGTCAGCAGGGTGCGCGGACGCAGCGGCGGGACTGGGGCGATCATGCCCTCGCGCGGTGCAAGGGTCGCGCGCCCCATGCCGGAACGGTCGATCGCTTCGGACACGAAGCTGTAGGCGCGGTCGCCAGGCGTCACGATCACGTCGAACGTCTCTGCAACCCCGATCTGGAACTCGTCCACGGCGACGGGCCGGACGTTCTGGCCGTCGGCCTGCACCACCGTCATCGGCAGGTCAGGGATGCGGACGTTGAAGTTGGTCTGCGCCGCGGCGTTGACGATGCGTAGCCGAACCCGCTCGCCTGGCTGGAAGAGACCCGTCCAGTTGTCATAAGGCCCGAAGCCATTGACCAGGAAGGTGTAGGTAGACCCCGTGACATCCGCAATATCGGCCGGGTCCATCCGCATCTGCCCCCACTTTAGGCGATCCTTGAGGGGCATTTCACGGCCGGCGAGCAGCCCGCTCAGCGTCGGGCGCTGATAGTTGAAATAGGCGCCACCCATCTGCTTGAGCTTGCGGAAGATCTCCTCGCCGGTCATCTGGCTATGGTCGGACAGCACGATCACATGCTCGCGGTCGAATGCGATCGGGTCGGGCCCCGCGGGATCGATCACAATGGGGCCGTAGAGCCCGTCCTGCTCCTGCTCGCCCGAGTGGCTGTGGTACCAGTAGGTGCCCGACTGCACGACCGGGAACTCGTACACGAAGGTCGAACGTGCCTTGATGCCGGGGAAGCTGATGCCCGGCACGCCGTCCATTTGGAACGGCAGAATGAGGCCGTGCCAGTGGATCGAGCTATCCTCGTCGAGATTGTTGGTCACCGCGAGCCGGACCTTCTGGCCTTCCTTGAGGCGGACGAGTGGCGCCGGGACCGTGCCGTTCACCCCGATCGCGGGCGTCGTGATTCCGTCCATGACCAGCTTCATCCGGTCGATCGTCAGCGCGATGTTTGTGCCCGACACGGTCGGCAGGGGCTTGGCGATGCCGCGCGACACAGCTTGCGCCCAAGCTGGCAGGTGAGCCGACATGGCCAGGGTGCCGCCTAGCATGGCGGTTCCGCGCATCACGTCGCGCCGGTTCAAATTGCGGCTCATGCCGTTCCTTCGCTCCAGTTGAATGCTTGCGGCCGGCGGCGGGGGGGCCGCCGACCTTACCCATCATTACGCTCGAACCGGCCCAACCCCTCATGCGAAGTTGAGAATTTTCGACAATTTTTCACGCGCGCGCCGGAGCCGCGTCTCCACGGCCTTGCCGCTGATCCCCAGCGCGGCCGCAGTCTCCGCTTGGGACAACCCTTCCACGGTCCGTAGCAAGAGCGTCTCCTTGAGCGTGGCCGGCAGCTCGGACACCGCGCGCGAAAGCCGAGCAAGCTTGGCACGGTCGAAGGTGACGGCGTCGGCACCTGGCGCCTCGTCCCGCTCACCCTCGATCGTCTCGGGCGGCAGCGAAGAGGCGAACGATAATATCTGGCGTATGCGCCGCCGCCGATGCCAGTCGCGGCTCTTGTTGATCGCCACGCGGGTCAGCCACGCAGAGAGCGGCCGATCTCCGTCATACTCTCGCAAGTTCTGAAAGGCGGCCACGAAGCATTCCTGAGTGAGGTCAAGCGCCTCTTCGGCGTCGCCGATATGCGAGCGGATCAGGCGGTAGACCGGTCTTTGGTGCCGCCGCATGATCTCAGCGAACGCAGCCTGACGTCCGCCGAGCGTCAAGGCGGCGAGTTCGCCGTCCGTGCAGGCCGTGAGATCAAGGCTCACCGCGCGTCTGCGGTCAGCGCCTTCACCACCGCGCGGTCAAACGTCCTCGCCTGGTCGGGCCTCAGGATCTGACGCATCGCGAACATATGGTTCAACGTCTCCTTTTGGAGCTCGCCCATCGAGCCGTGCGAACGATCGACGGCCGCCGCCACCTGCGGCCCATTACCATGTTCGGCCTCGATGGCGTCGGCGAGCCGCGCGTTGTCGGCCCTGAGTTCCAGCTCCAACGCACGCCGTCGAACGGCGAAGCGCGACTCCAGGGTCTCGAGCTTGGTCCGTTGAGCTTCGTCCAGCTCGAGCCCCTCGTGGAGCAAGCTATGAAGCTCCACGCCCGGGCTCGTCGGCGCAGGAAACAATTCGCGTCCAGCCCACACGCCTGCGACCGCCGCCACGAACGCGACGATGGCGATCAGCATCGTCCTTTGGCCGCCGCTCGTCACTGGAACGCGAGTAAGGTCGAAGGCGCTAGCGGCATGGCAGGCCCGAAGGGTGTTAGCGTCGGCACCTGCGCAGTCGTCGCGTTGGACGACAATCCGCCGCCCACCACTCCCAAAGCGACTGCGCCCAGCGCTGCCAGCATGCCGGATCGCAACGTCACTCCCGCGCCCGCGCGCCGTTTCGCCGCGACCAGCCGCATGACGTCGCCTTCCAGTTCCGCGAGCCCGGGATGAAGCGGTTGCTCGGCAAGGCGGCGCAACGCGCTGTCTAAATCCATGTCCATGTTCATTCCTTAGCCAGCCTCACATGTATTACGCACGGCCGGTGAACACCCCTCGAATCCGAAGCGAACGAATGCCACACGCTTCAAGCCCGGTTCAGCACGATCTGCGCATACATCTCTCCAGCCCGAAAGACGGGACGGAAGCACTTTACGCCGGGAACTCGTCTCAGCTCGGAAGTCGAAGCTTATCAGGCGCGCGGAGCCGTCCGCGGCACCTTTCGCCCCTTTCCCCCATATCCTAAGCCGTTTCCCTCTCGCTGTCCTGCGGGCTTAAAGTCGGCTCCGCGGTCCGGCTTATGTGCCTGATCCGGTGGCGGGCACCGGACGGGCTTTCCAGAGTCTTCGGGACAAACCCAGGCTGAGCACCATGTTCAAGCTCGCAATCGCCGGATTGGCACTCATCGTGGCCGTACCGGCCCTCGCCGAACCACCGGCCCATGCCCGCCAATCCGGTGGCCATGGGTATCAGAGCCAGAGCTACTACAGCCAAGGACATGGCTATGTTCAGCCTCAGGGTCACGGCCGAAGCTACTCCCAAGGCGAAGGGCATGGCAGTCACGGTAACGGTTATTCCGACTACGGCTACAACGGCTACGCCACGAACCGGCACGCCCGTCAGGACTATCGCCGGGAAGTACGTCATGCGCGTCGCGACGCGCGCCGGTACAATGAGCATGGCTACAACCACTAGGTCACCGACTCATAAATCGCATCCAGATTTTGGCTGAGGCGAGTTTGACGAGGGCGAGGTAGTTTGCGTCGTGCTTCTCGTATCGAGTTGCGACGGCTCGGAAGTGCTTGAGCTTACTGAAGAAGCGCTCGACGAGATTTCGGTAGCGATAAAGGAAGGCGCTGAATGCCGGCACCTTCCTCCGGTTCGGCAAAGGTTTGATGTTGGCCCAGGCACCTTGTCCGGCGATCTTCTCACGCAGCGCGTCACTGTCATAGGCGCGGTCGGCAAGGAGGATCTGATCCTCGCCGATCGCGTCGAGCATGTCGGCGGCGCTGCGGCCATCATGGGCTTGGCCCTCGGTGAGCTTCAGCATGATCGGCAGGCCGTTCGCATCAACAAGCGCATGGATCTTGGTGGTCAGTCCGCCCCGCGAGCGCCCCATGCATCGGGCTGGAGCGTCGTCCCCAGCCTCGGCTTCCTTCGGACCCCTTTTTTTGCATTCGCGCCATGCTGATGGACGCGGATCGAGGAACTATCGATCATCTGAAGCTCGCCTTCATAGGCTCTCGACACCGCCTCGAAGATGCGGTCCCAAACTCCCGCTTTGCGCCATCGAACGAAGCGGTTGTAGCAGGTCGTCGGTGGGCCATAGCGCTCAGGTATGTCCGCCCAAGGCGAACCGGTTCGAAGACGCCAGAAGATGCCGTTCAGCACCCGACGATCATCGACCCTGGCAACTCCGCGCGGCTTGTTGGGCAGCAACGGCTCGATCACCGACCACTCGAAATCCGACAGCTCGTAGCGACGCACGCTCATCATAAGCTCCCTTCCAGGAGCTTGAATCACGACCACCCCAAAAAGGGAATCCCATTTATGAGTTTGTGACCTAGCATTACAGTTGCGTTCTTGATTGGACGTGCGCGTGTTGCGCGGCAGCCTGATGAGCTCGTCGCCAGCATGACCATGCGATGACGTGACGGGGTTGCGAAGGCGAGCATGACGAGCGAGACGTGGCGGTGCCAGCCGTGCCAGGAGCGGGTTTCGTTGTGGTCGAGGCCAAGCTCGTTCTTGGCCGTCTCGAAGCTGTCCTCAATGGCCCAGCGATGCCCCTCTACGCCAACGAGGGTTTCCATGGTCGTGCCCGCCGGGCACCATGTCGTGAAGAAGGCGAGATCGCCATCGGCGATGTGGCGCCGGATTAACAGACCCCTGGTCCACGTGCCGGACAGACCGTCGGCATATTCGTCAGCATCAAGGTCGGCGAGTTCGAGATAGGCCCAGTCGTGAAGCCTGGCTCCCTTGGTGCCGTTGCCCGCCGACAGGCGATGCCATGCAGTTGGATCGAGGTCGCGCGCGATTTGCGCGGCGGTGCCCGCGACCACCGGCTTGTCTCCCCAGGAGCCGAAGCGATGGTCGCCCTTGACGCCCAGCACGTACCCTTTGCCGGCACGACGGAGCGCCTGCTCGATGTCGCCGACACCGTAGACCGCATCCGCCGCGATCCAGGCAAACGGCATGTTTGCCGCGATCGCTCGTTGGATCATCTCCACTGCCAATGCCGGCTTGGTTGCGAAGGCCGTGCCCTCGGGCACATGCGCCGCCGCCAGCCGCGAAGGGTCGGTGGTCCAGCTCTTGGGCAGATACAGTGCCCGGTCGACGAAGGCATGGCCCTTGACCGAGACATAGGCGGCAAACACGCCAATCTGGCAGTTGGTCACCTTGCCAGCCGACCCGGTGTACTGGCGCCCCACGCCACACGACGCCTTGCCTTGCTTCAGGAACCCGGTCTCGTCGATGACCAGCACCGCGTCGTCCGTGCCAAGATGTTCGATGACGTAGTCGCGCACGATGTCGCGCAGAGCATCCGCATCCCACCGCCCGCGCCCCAGGATCGCCTGCTGGCGCCACGGCCCGCTATCGCCAGCCGCCTCGGCGCGCATCCACCCGGTCTTGCGCCGTTCGTCACCCAGCAGTCCATCCAAGAAGCTGCTCGCCGAAGCCGCAACCCGCTCCTGGCTGAACAGTGGCCGCATCCGCGCCTTCACCTCGCGCAGCGATGACGCCCATAGCTCCAGCGTCGCTTCGATCGATACTCCCGTCACCACGACCTCCTTGCCATGGTGACCCATTGATTCAGAGCTCGATCAAAAACGCAACTGTAATGCTAGTCTGACACCCGCAATTAGGAGCCTCCGCGCTGCTTCCAGAGCTACGCCGAAAACCAGGTGCGAGACAAAGCCGCGGAGGTGCGTCGAAGCTGCGACCTCCGAAGCGGGGGGACTGAAGCCCAACGCCGGCATCGCCATCTCGTCGGCGACCAGCGACACCGCCGCTCCGTAGGCGGTTCCGAACCCAGCGCTGGTCTCTGGGCGAACCTCCACCGCGGCTCCGTAGAGAGCGCCGAGAAACATCCCAAAGCCGTAATGAACAGCTGCTCCGGCGGGCTCGCGATATTCCTCCGGCACCGGCTCCCCTACGGTTGCTTCCGTTACAGCGTCGGCCACCTTGACGGTGTTGGGCTCGTCTCCGACGTCCCTCTCGCCGGATGCCACTTTCCAGGCGTCGTGGAACTCGGACATTACCCATGAGGCCATCAACCCTGCAGCCGCGCCCGCCACAGCGCCTTCGATTACGCGCTTTGTGCCCACATCCATCTCTCCCACGCCTTTGTCTAAAAGCTCATTCTAACCGTAGCTCGCGCCGTCGTCGGCGCACCAGGCATGATGTTGTTGTCGTTGTAGGCGGACGAGAAATAGTTGCTGTTGAGGAGGTTCTCGACGTTGATTTGCGCCTCGATCTGGGGGGTGAGCTTGAAGAATGCGGCAGCATCCACACGGGTGAAGGCGGGCAGGACGGCGGTGTTGCTGATGGAAGTGAAGCTCTTCGACTGGTGGTAGACGCCGACGCCGGCCCCGAAGCGAGGGGTGAAGTCGTAGCGGGTCCAGAGCGAAGCCTGCTGTTTGGGAACCAGCGGTACCTCGCGCCCGGCCGGGGCCGCGCTCGTCGTCTTGCGAATCTTCGCGTCCTGCAGTGCATAGCCCGCACTGACCTGCCATTGGGGTGTGATCGCGCCGCTCAGGCCGAGCTCAAGCCCTTTGCTGCGCTGCGCGCCCGTAAGCACCGTCCGCGTGGCGTCGTTGGGGTCGGTCGCGCGGGTGTTGGTACGGTCGAGGCGGTAGACAGCAGCGGTCAGGTTCAGCGTTGGAAAGATATCCCATTTGAGGCCAAGTTCGTAATTGTCGAACTTCTCCGGCTCCAGCGCGGCGCTTGTAATGTCGAGCGATGAAAACTGATCGCCCGACTGGGGCAGGAAGGACCGGCTATAGCTGGCGTAGATCGAGACGGGTTGCACCGGCTTCAGCACCACCCCCAGACGGGGAGACCAGAGAGTGTCCGTCCGGCTATAGCTCTGCCCGGCGACCAGGTCGTCGACGCTGAGCTTGAAGCGGTCGCGGCGAACGCCGCCGATGACATCGACATGTTCGCCGATCGAAATCTGGTCCTGCACATAGAAGGCAGTGGCGTCGGCATTTGTCCGGATCGACCGGTAGCCGGTATTGGCGGTGGTGCGCAGCGTCACCGGCGGCACCGTGATCCGGTCGGCCAACCCCACAAAGACACGCCGCCCTCCATTGACGATATCGCCGCTTCCGAAAAAGCCGTTGATCCGCTGGTTGCGCGTGCGCTGATCACCAACTTCAAAGCCGGCGAGCAGCACGTGGCGGACGGGGCCGGTGGTGACGGTCCAGACAAGGTCGTTCTGGTTGAAGAAGTTCTTGCGCGTCGTGGGATCGCTATAGGCTTCGATGCCGACGCTTTGGATGCCGACGCGCGGCGTGACCGGGGTCACCGCAAAGGCGTTCCGATAGAGCTTGTCATAGTCGCCGTACAGGACCCGACTGGTCAGGGTCAGGTTGTCGCTGAACCGATGCTCGATGCGCCCGCTCAGGACCTTGGCCTCGAAATCGCTGACGTTGAAACCCGGAACACCGAAGAAGGTGTCGCGGAAGCCGGTGAGGGGGCGTGACGGGCTCGTCAGAGAGCCCTGCGCAGCCGAGGGGACGCCTCGATCGATCGTGCGCTTGTCATTGTTATATTCGAACCCCAGGTCGATCCGGGTGGTGCCACCGAGGGATAGGGCAAAGGTCGGATTGATCGCAATCCGGCGTCCGTCGTAGAAATCGCGGTTGCTGTTGAACTCCTCGTAAACGGCGTTCAGCCGAGCGGAGGCGGATTCGCCGATCGGCTGGTTGATGTCGGTGTCGACATACCATGCGCCATATGTGTCCGCCGAGCCGCTGCCGCTGATGAAGGCGTTGGCAACGGGGCGCTTGGTGACGCGGTTGACGATCCCACCCCCACCGCCGCGCCCGAAGATCATCGCGTTGGGGCCTTTCAGGACCTCGATCCGCTCTGCATTGTAGAGGCCGCGGTAATATTGCACATCGTCACGCAGGCCGTCGACGAAGAAGTCCGCGGTGCTGTTATTGCCGCGCAGGATGATCTGATCGCGGTGGCCCTCGCCCTGAGAGATCACCGCGCCGGGGACATAGCGAAGCACGTCGGCGATCGAGCGCATCGCCTGGTCGTCAATCTGCGCCTCGGTGATGATCGACGCCGCCTGCGGAACGTCCTTGAGACTGGTCGGTGTGCGGGTGGCGGTGCTGGTCGCGTCGACTTGGTAGCCGTCCCGGACGCCGGTGACGATGATTGTTTGGCGGGCGTCCGTAGCCGGGATGGCTGGCTGATCCTGAGCCGCTGCGGGCACGGCCATCATTCCAAGGCCTAGCGCACCGCATAATCTACTTTTCCTCATTTCACCCCCTTTGCGAATCGTTCTCAATCATTGACGCGCCCTATGCTAGATGCGAATGCATCGCAATAGCGACTCTGATGAAATATGGGCGATGACGGTGATGGTGCGCATGGACCCCAATGCAGGGGACGCCGAGCGGATCGTGGTGCGGCTGCTGCGCCGCTACGCGGCGTGCCGGCAACTCGGTGAGCAACCCCTGCCGCCGCTCACCAGACTAGGGGGCGAGTTCGGGATTCCGGCTCCTGCGGTGGTCGCCCTGGCCAGCGTTTTTCAACTCACTGAAGGATGCCTTGGCCGGGCATTGGTTGCCGAATGCTGTTGTAATCCAATGCTCAGCGCGGACGAGCGCGCGCTGTTGCTGCTTCTTACGCGAACGTACGCTGAGCCGGCTTTGGGCAGCTCAGATATACCGCAGGGTTTGCCAGGTGCGCTTGTCTGGGCTGTTGCGAGCGCACGCCGGCTTCTCAATCCATCGTTTCCAGAGCGGATGAATGGCGCCAGCCAGCCTTCAATGGCAACGTGTGCCTCCGCAAGATGACATGAAGGGTCCAGCCACGATTTCCCCCCTGTCTAGCATGTGATAATGTCCTATCTCCCGTCTCCCGCGAACGCTCGTTCGCGGGAGAGCCGCACCGATGGCGGCGGAAGGCTCTGGAAATGGCCCTTCAGCCTCCGAAAACAGTCCCTCGGTTCAGTCTCCGAAATCCGGCTAGGTTCTGGCAAGGTTCAGGAGAAGGCCTTTGCTCGTCGGCTATGTGCGCGTGTCCACCAGGGATCAGTCCCTGCCCCCCCAACGAGACGCGCTCCGGGAAGCCGGGTGCGGGTGGGTGTTCATGGAGACGCCGTCGGGAGCGCAACGCGACAGCCCGGAGTTGAAAGGCGCCCTTGACTATCTCCGTGCCGGCGAGAAGCTGGCGTTGTGGAAGCTCGACCGGCTGGCGCGCTCCGTCCGACAGTTCGTTGAGACGGACGAAGATTTCGCCAAGCGCGAGAGCGGTCTTCGGGGGCTCACCCGGGCGATCGACACCACCAGCCCCGGCGGGCGGCTCGTGTTCCACGGCGACGGGCGGAGGTGAGGTTGGCTAGTTTATCAACGCCGCTCAGATGCCCGCAATGTGCCGCCGCCTGCACTACGTCAGGGTACTCTGGGCGGTGGCTGAGATGAAATGGCGGCAAGCGGCGGTATTTGGCGCGCCCCGCCGGATAAACATAACGAATATGTGTCGCCGTTTGCACTACCCTAGCAACGCCTGAGGCCGCCGCTCTCCGCAAATGACCGCCGCATCTGTGCGTAGACGCTACTGCTAACGGCGAGAGGTGGCCGTATACCGACAGGCCGGGTTGAGTTTGCCGCGCGCAAGTACCGGGCGTTCAAAAAGGCGATTGGCCGTCGCCGACACCTAACGACCGGCTACCTGCAGGAGACAATTCGGCGCCCCCTGCAGAATCGACCCATGTCTTTTGGCCGATACTTGTCGCCTCTCTTTATCTAAGAGGCAGAGCGCCAGCACGGCGGCGCCGAATGGGGCGGATAGTGTGGCGAGCCTGCGGCCGCCGCAATTAGCGAATAGCAAGCGGTTCTTGGCCGCACATGCGCGCCGATCGGCCAACCGCGGTTAGCCGCTAGCCCGCCAGGTGGTCGTGGCTCCTTTGGGAGGCACTATGAGGCAAGCGCATCGAGAACTGGGCAATCAGGAACGACTTCCCCCGAACATTGTGCGGCGGTCGCGGCCAGGACAGCTTCGATGCGCTTCAAGTCCCGGATTTTATTGCGTACGTCGGCAAGATGAGCCTCGGTAAGCTGCTGGACTTCGGCGCAGGTCTGGGTGCCCCTGTCGACGAGACGCAGCAAGCCCCGGATATCTTCGATGGAGAAGCCGAGCTCTCGCGCGCGTAGGATGAAGCGGAGCCGCGATACGTGTCCTTCGTTATAGACGCGATAGCCGGCGGCAGTGCGCGGGGGATCGGGCATCATGCCGATCTTCTCGTAATAGCGGACGGTCTCGAGATTGCAGCCCGTATGCTTTGCCAGCTTGGCGCGGTGCAGCCCTTCCTCAGGATTCCCGGCGGTCACGTTAAAATACCTCTTGAGCCTGTAGTCCATACAGACCTTATATGGTTCTTGAACGACAGCCAAGGTGATTCGCGATGGACGATGTCAAAGTGTATGAAGCAGGCTTGGATCCGGCGCCTTCCCGGCCAGCCGCCCGGAAGGGATGGTTTGCAGCGGGTGGAGTAATGGGCGCGGTGCTGGCGTCATCCTGCTGCCTCGCCCCGCTCGTGCTTCTAAGCCTTGGTGTGTCTGGAGCCTGGATCGGCAATCTCACCGCCCTCGAACCCTTCAAGCCCTATTTCGCGGCGGTGACGCTGGTCTTCATCGCGCTCGGCTTCTGGCACGTCTATTTCCGGACCGCGCCGGAATGCGTCGACGGCTCCTACTGCGCTCGGCCGCGCTCTTCGATCATCACCAAGTCGGCGCTCTGGATCGCAACCGTCCTGATCGCCCTGGCGCTGACGATCGATTGGTGGGCTCCGTACTTCTACTGAGCCGCCCCGTTCTACCTAGAGAGGATATACTCATGAAACGACCCTTCATCATTGCCGCCGGCGCAGTTGCGCTGACCAGTGCGGGAATCATCTCCACGGCGGCTTTCGCGCCGTTTGCCGCGCAACCGGCCAAAGCGGCGCCTGCCCGCGCTCAGACCGCGACCTTCGCGATCGAGAACATGACCTGCGCCACATGCCCAATCACCGTGAAGAAGGCGATTGCAGGCGTCACAGGCGTCCAGGCCGTCAATGTCGATTTCGATGCGAAGACCGCGACGGTCAGGTTCGACGCGTCCAAGACGACGATTGCCGCCATCGCCAGGGCCTCAACCAACGCGGGCTATCCGGCGCGCGCGACGAAGATCTGACGCGGGTGAAAGACCGGACGCTGCTCGGCGCCGGGCTTATCGGGACGGCGATAGTAGCGCTTTGCTGCTTCACGCCGGTGCTTGTGGTGCTGGCGGGCGTGGTCGGCCTGGCGGCGATCGTCGGCTACCTCGACTATGTCCTGCTGCCCGCGCTCTTATTCTTCGTCGGTCTGACCGCCTACGCCATGTGGCGCCGGCAACGGCGCTAGACGAGATCATGATTGTCGAGCCCGGAACTGCCGCGCCGACAAGATTAGCCGACCCGATCCGATGAGGAGGACACGCATGAGCGCATATGACTTCGACCTGATAGTGATCGGGGCCGGAACCGGCGGCAATGGGGTTGCCCGGATGACTGCTGCGGCGGGCTGGAAGGTCGCCAGCATCGACAGCCTGCCCTACGGCGGAACGTGCGCTCTGCGCGGCTGCGACCCCAAGAAAATGCTGGTGGCGGTGACCGAGGGCGTTGACTGGGCGCAGAACCTGAAGGGCAAGGGTCTCGAGGCTCAGATCTCTGTCGATTGGCCGGACATGATGGCCTTCAAGCGCAGCTTCACCGACGCCATGCCGCGGCGCATCGAGACCGGGCTTGAAAAAGCGGGCGTCGCGACGCTGCACGGCGACGCTCGGTTCACCGGCCCCGACACGATTGAGCTGAACGGGGAAAGCCTGCGCGCGCGGCATTTCCACATCGCCACCGGCGCGCGGCCGATGACGCTGAACATCCCCGGCGAAGAGCTGTTGATCACCAGCACCGACTTCCTCGACCTGCCGGAGCGGCCGGACCGGGTCGTCTTTGTCGGCGGCGGATTCATCGCCATGGAATTCGCCCATATCGCGAAACGGGCCGGTGCGAGCGAGGTCACGGTCTTGGAGATGATGGAGCGGCCGCTCGGCAATTTCGATCCCGATCTTGTCACAATGCTGGTCGAGGCCACCGCCGAACTCGGAGT
The DNA here is from genome assembly GCF_001580035.1 of Sphingobium sp. 22B. Classification (NCBI taxonomy): domain Bacteria; kingdom Pseudomonadati; phylum Pseudomonadota; class Alphaproteobacteria; order Sphingomonadales; family Sphingobiaceae; genus Sphingobium; species Sphingobium sp. 22B. Next base: position 475,733 of record NZ_LTAB01000001.1, read on the forward strand.
CGCTCTGCGGACCGAAGCGAAAGTGTTGAAGGTCGAGAAACAGGGCGGCGAACTCGCCGTCTCGGTCGAGACGCCGGGCGGCATCAAGGTGGTTACCTGCGATACCGTGGTCCACGCCACCGGGCGTGTGCCCAATATCGACGGACTGAACCTCGCCGCCGCCGGGGTGGAGCATGGACCGCGTGGCATCAAGGTCAACGCCTCGATGCGCACCACCAATCCAAACATATTCGCCGCCGGAGACTGCGCCGACAGCGGCCCCAACCTGACCCCGGTTTCAGCCTACGAAGGCCGGATCGCCGCCAAGAACCTGCTGGCCGGCCACGACGAGCGCAGCGTGTCCTACCCGCCGATCCCGAGCGTCGTCTTCACCCTTCCCATGGTTGCGACGGTCGGACTGTCGGAGACGGCTGCGCGGGAGAAGGGACTAAAGTTCGACACCCACTTCGAGAAGACACAGGGCTGGTATTCTTCGCTGCGGGTCGGGGCGAAATGGACGGGCTACAAGATTCTTGTCGAACGGGAGACCGGCCGAATCCTTGGCGCGCATCTGATGGGGCCGGGGGCCGAGGAACAGATCAACCTGTTTGCCATGGCGATGGGGGCAGGCCTGACCGCCAACCAGATCAAGGCAGTGATCTTCGCGTATCCGAGCTACGCCTCAGACATCGGCTCAATGGTGTGACACATGCCTTTTGGGGCATCGCCACAGTCGCGGCCCCCATGAATATAGAAGGAATGCGACAGTGGACAATCAAGTGGACGCCCGTGACTGCTGCACTACCGGCGGGTTCGAAGGCCGAGCTTTCGACATCGCCGTGATCGGCGCCGGATCGGCCGGCTTTTCCGCCGCGATCACCGCCGCCGAGCAGGGTGCCAGCGTCGCACTGATTGGCCACGGCACCATCGGCGGCACCTGCGTGAACGTCGGCTGCGTTCCGTCGAAGACGATGATCCGTGCAGCCGAAGCCCTTCACGGCGCCGGCGCCGCAAGCCGTTTTCCGGGTCTCGCCGGAGAGGCTCGCGTCACTGACTGGCGCCAGCTGATCGCGGCCAAGGATAATCTCGTCGCCACGCTTCGGCAGAAGAAATATATCGACCTTCTGCCCGAGTATGACGGCGTCACCTATCTAGAAGGCGCGGCCCGTCTGGATCGGAATGGCGTCGCCGTGGATGACCGGGTCATTGCCGCCCGAAAGATCATCATCGCGACCGGCTCCGCGCCCGCCGTGCCGGATATTCCAGGGCTGGCCGACGTGCCTTGGCTGACGAGCACGACTGCACTGGAGCTCACCGAGCACCCACGCTCGCTTCTGGTCATCGGCGGCGGCTATATCGGCTGCGAGCTCGCCCAGATGTTTGCACGCACCGGGACCAACGTAACTCTCGTCACCCGCTCCCGGCTGCTTCCGGAGGCGGAGCCGGAAATCGCCGAAGCGCTGACCCGCTATCTGGCCGATGAAGGCGTCACGGTTCGCACGGGCCTGGCCTATTCCCGGATCGAACGCCGCGAGGGCCAGGTCGCGCTCACCATCGAGGTGGACGGCAAAGCGGAAACGCTGATCGCCGAACAGGTACTGGCGACGACAGGCCGCACGCCCAACACGGCCGGCCTTGGCCTCGGTGCAGCGGGCGTCAAGGTGGCGACGAATGGTGGAGTCGTCGTCGACGAGCGCATGCGTACATCGAAATCCGGCATTTACGCCGCTGGTGACGTGACCGGGCGTGACCAGTTCGTCTACATGGCGGCCTATGGTGCGAAGCTCGCCGCGCTTAACGCTCTCAACGGCGACAGCCTCGCCTATGACAATGCAACGATGCCATGGGTCGTCTTCACGGATCCGCAGGTTGCTGGCGTCGGCCTGACCGAGGCCCAGGCCAAGGCGCGAGGCTTTGCGACGAAAGCATCAGTAGTGCCGCTCGACCAGGTACCGCGGTCGCTCGCGGCCCGCGACACGCGGGGATTGATCAAGCTTATCGCCGATAAGCAATCCGATCGTCTGCTGGGCGCGCAGATCCTCGCGCCCGAGGGAGCTGACAGCATCCAGACGATGGTGCTAGCGCTGAAGTTCGGGATGACCACCAAGGAATTGGGCGAGACAATCTTTCCCTATTTGACGACCGTCGAGGGGCTGAAGCTTGCGGCACAAGGATTCGGCAAGGACGTGTCCAAGCTATCCTGCTGCGCCGGCTAACAGTCGATTACGATGATTGGGCCACGACGGTTGCCGCATTGCCAAGGGTCGCCGCAAACGCGCGCTATCCATCTATCTCAGACGCTTACAAGCGAATTCGCATTCTGGGAAGCTCGGCAGCACTCGCCGAGGTCCGGAATGGCCGCACAGCTGCCTCCGTGTAGGTGATGCGAACTCCCGTACCGCCGATGACCGCCTGGCCTACTACGCTGGCGTGCTTGCAGCGGACCTTTAGTGGAATACGGCGGCACACGGCGGTATTTGGCGCCCCGCCCTGGATAAAAATAACGAATACGAGTCGCCGTTTGCACTACCCTAGAGCCGCAAAGGGCTACCGCTTACCGCCCCTCACTGCCGCAGTCTGACCGGAGCGCTACTGCTTGAGCCAGCGGTTGGTCACTAGCTGAGTTCGTGACTATATCGTCAGCAGCCGAACGTCCGGGTCAGCGTTCGGGATGCGCTTCATTCGCCCGTCCGCAGTGACAAGGACTAGATCCCGCTCTTTGGCTTGGGCGCACATCCAAAGGTCATTTTCGTCGATCCCGAGCTTCTGGCCGGTCGCCTTATCGACCCATTCCTCGATATACTTTGGACGGTCCTTGCGGAGCATTTTCGCCAGATATTTCTGAGCGACCCGTGCTTTTACCTCTGCGTAGACCGCGGCAGTGTGATGGGTAACATCGAGCACTGCATATGAACGCGCTTGGACGATCATCGCCTCTAGCGCCGGCAAATTGCCCTTGCCGATAGCGGCGGCGAGTTTGGTCCCGAAACCCAACTCAGCCAATGCGATCGCAGAAATGAACCGCGGACTATCAAGGGGCAACGCTGCGAGGGTTTGGCCTTTCTCGACGTGATGAGGATGCGTCGGATCAAGATAGATCGACAGCACCGTCGTATCGAACAGGTACGCGTCCATTGGGTCTACGCCACATAGTCGCGGAGGAAGGTCGCTTCTTCTTGGGGCAGTGGTCGGAACACCGACTGAACCCAATCGCCGCTCGCTTTGAACCGCCCGGAAATCCGCTCCGCAAGGCTCAGTCCTGGCATTGGATAGGACGAATCCCAATGCTGCCAACCATGTGCAAGGGGGCGCTCTGCATCCTTGAAAAATGTTAGGAGCTGACGTTCGAGCCGAAGCGGCAAATCATAGGCTTTCAATACAGCCGCATCGATTTCGGTCAGGAGCTGTGCGAGTTTGGCATCCCGGTCGGCGAGCAACTCCCAATTCTGCAGCACCGTCTGATAAGCAGCAACCAGTTCGCTGATTTTCTCGGGCAAGTGGATTGGAACAGGAATGTCGTCAACCACCGCCGTGCGAAAGCGATCTTTGGGCGAGTTGATCGCCAGGAAAGCGTTCGCCACGGCTCCATTCAGCACGGCGCTCAAAGCGAGCAAGTCGGTTGACGAAACCGGGTGCCTTGGACGCATCGCGAAGAATTGCTGCGAGCACAGCAACCCCTCCAAATCGGCAAATCCCCCTATGCACCATGCCCCGCGACTCAACCGCGTCGCGCTGGCGATCAGCTTGGGAGTAGACCAGTCATGAGTCGCTCCACACCGAAGATTTTCACGGCGGAAGTCTAACCAGAGTTTCTGAGGCGGCATATACTGGCGGAGGTGGCGTGCATTTGGATAGCCAGCCTTGTATCCCGGTAAAGGCTCTGGCTTCGTCGCCGCCGCTTGACTGTAATGCCATTCTAGACCTCGGCGCGTCTCCAGGATCGCTCCGAATTTCGGGTACCTACGCAAATAATCCCAGATATCGCCAAGTGGCGGAAGCCAAAGCTGTCCGCTTGGCGCGGCATCCACCGTCCGCTCCGCTTCGCGTTGAACCGTGATGTGACCGGTTTTCAGAAAAAGGCTGCGATCATATTCGGCGACTTCGGTCGAACGTATCTTAAGCTTGTCATCGTCCGCATCGCGCAAATCGCGGGCAATTACGGCGGAAGATTCCACATCGGATGCGCCGAAAATGCCATCGGGCATTTTCAAGATCTCGACCAATCCGTACAGCTCTTCTAATCGTTTGCGCTGCTCCGCAAACTGCTGATCCATAATGAAGGACCGAGGAAGAACAAATCCCAGTGCGAGCGGCTTGGAGTCCAACGCAGCACTTAATGCCGCGATTGCCTTAGAATAAGTCTTGTTTGCAACTGGATATTTTGTCCGATCAGCCTTGCTGAACGATTCAAACGGGGGATTGCAGACAATGATGTTGTTGGCCTGCAGACGCTTCGCCAAAACATCATCGGTAAACAGGTCGCCTTCTCTGACATGCCAGCCGTTGTGGTTCGGATAATCCGCGAGAATGAGCGATAAGGTAGCTACCTCACACGCGAAGGGATCGACCTCGTCGCCAGAAATGTGGTTGATCAGAAAATCATGCCGTTGTTGATCAGTCCATTCGACCGGCAGAAGATCGCGTAGATGGCGTAGTGCCGAAACGAGGAAAACACCGGCTCCGGCAAAGGGCTCGTAAATTCTGATATCTTCGGGGGGGTGCCGATGCAGTTCGAGCCTCTGGACGACGTATTCCGCGACCTGCCGGGGGGTGCTGTGTGTGCCAAACAGCTTGCGAGTCTCGGGCGTTACCAGCGTATTCTCGTAGACGAAGGCGAGGTCGTCGGACGAAATATTGGAGAAGCTTATGCCGGCCCGCAGATGCCGCCATGCCGCATCAAAGATGCCTGGCAGTGCGGCGTTCGGCTTAGCCTCGATCGTCCCGAGCGCATAATAGCTTTCGATGCCAGCAAGCACCGACCCCAAATCGTCCGCGTCCCAGCCATCCGCATAGGGATGGCGGCGGTCCTGCAGAACCTTGGCCGCCAGCAGGCGAAAGACGACGCGGAACAGCGTCCGTACATTGAGTCTGTCTCCGCCGGGCACCTTGCGAGCCAAGTCGAGGGTCTCGACCAGCAAGCGATCCAGCTTGACGTGAATCTCGCCTTCAATTGCTGGCAGAAGGCCCAGGTCGACAAAATCGAGCTGATAGGCTGTCCCCGACGCACCGATCGATTTCGCCCGGTGAATAGCATCGGGATGCCAGTTCGCCCGATTGCGCGCGAATAGCTCGGCGATATCGGCGAGCCTTACCTTTTCGATCGCACGGGGCGGCGCATCGCTTCGCACCTGCCAGACCGTCACCTCATCCTGCTCGATAACGAACAGCAAAGGCGCACCTAAGGCGCGATGCTCGTTCACGAGGTCGATAGCGCGGCCGCCGCCGCCGTTCACGACGGCGAGTGCGGCGGACCGGTAAGAGGGCGGCGTGCGCGTAAAGGCGGCAAGCGGGACGGTCCGCGTCGTGTTGGCGTCGCTCAGCACATCCGCGAAGGCATAGTCAGACACAACCGCCTCTGCGCGATAGCCGACGTCGCGGGCCGCTTGCGCGATGGTCTCGACCGCGTTCACGACCGGGCTCCGCCTGCGGCGGCCGCAGTGCTGACTGGAATGGGTGGGAAGCGGAGCGACGCCTGATCCTCGACACCGCTCGCAGCGAGAAGCTGCTCGCGCAGTCCAGCCACGACGGCTCGCAGGGGGATTGTGATCGTTGGCCGGTCGCTCGTAATCTCTGCCAGCTCTGGGCGGAGCTGCAATTGTCCTTCGGGGAGATCGACAATCAGCTTCGTGCGTTCAAGTTCGGGCCACGGCGACTGGTTGCACAGGTCGAACAGCGGTTCGGCGATAGGTGCCAGAGCACCGACACGAACAGCCATGTCGACTGCGAGAGAGCGGATCACGGCAACCGCGACTAGATCGCCTGAACTAAAGCAAGGACTGTGGCCACGTCCCCGTCGCAGCGGATCGAGCGCCTTCTTCCAGTGCCGATAGGTTTCCGGAGCGATCGATATCGCGCTCCGCAACTGACCGGGGGTGTAAAGGACTGTCACGAAATTAGCTCACGATCTTGTTGTGAACAACAAGATGCCTCGTTTCGCGCCCCGAGGCAAGAATGATTGGCGAACGATCAGCCGCCGGTCGGAGCGGCGGCGATCGACGTCAAGGTGTTAGCAATTGCACTCAGGAGGCAGCGGTAGTTTCATCGGACACCGCGATGCCCGAATCCCACACATACGCGCTTGCCTTGATTGCTTCGTAACTCACGTCCAAAGCGGGCTGCATCAGGACATAGGCCGTCAGCCGTCGAACGATGGCGACAGCTTCCCGCGCCTCAGCGACGGTGATCGGGCGGCCGATGACCTCACGGTCTCGATATGAAAGCCATTTCTTGAGAACCTGATATCCGCCGATTGTCGTCTCATAAACGCTGGCCGGAACGCCCTTGAGAAACGCCACGTCGTTCAGTCTGACATCGATCGGCGGACCGAGCCGGCTCTCCAGGGCACCAACATCTTCATGGAGGACACCAGCCGCCTCGGTCAACGCTGACCGTTCCTCCTCATCATAGCCAGCTCGCTCGCGGAAATTTCCATTACCCGGCATCACTGGCGCGCCATTGCCACCTCTGCCCCAGCCTGTCACTTCAAGATCGGTGGGGCCAAGCGGACCACCTCCCTCGCGAACCAATCGCCCCAGCGTCCCTAGTGGCGCATCATAAGGTGTCGTAGTTACGCCAGGAGCTACCTGCTCCGTGTCAAGTAACGCGGCAACGCGGCGGCCCAACGTGGCTGACGCCTCAAGGTGCGTCAGGTCGGTCGGCAGAGGCACCCGGGGCCAGCCTCCCAGAATCGCAGACTGATTTTCTTGGAGCCAACCGGGAGCCGCAATGATGGCGAGCGCATGGAACCACGGAGTGTCACCGAGATCGGCGTCTGTATCAGGGTCGCTCTGGGTGATCGTTGCCAACCATGCGCGCGCATTCGCCGACAGATTCGCTCGTCGCGCCGGTGTGCCGAGAAGGTCCTGTTGTGGCGCTTCAGACCCGAGCAGACGGAACGGGAACGCGCGGATATTTGGTCGGAGAAGGTGATAATCAGGCAGGGCGGTAATGGGTAGAGCAGGAACACCCTCGTGGGGCCGTTCGGCCATCATGCGGCTGACGAGAAACCGATTTCCATCGCGGGCAGCGGCGAAGAACTCCGGCCGGGAGCGGTTCCAGATCGGCGCGACAGATGTGTAATAGGCATACCGAGTATCGAGAGGCAGTGAGGCGAAACGAATGATGCGGCTAGCGTCGAACGTCTCACGGGCAAGTAACCTTTGGCGTGCACGCTCTGGGTCGAAGGCGCCGGCATCCTCCACGGGGCCGATTCCCTCGGCCTTCAGAGTTTCGAATGTCAGCGAGGGGTCCATATAGCGTCGCATATGGTCAGCGAGCCGGCTGCGATCGGTATCAATGAGACTTCCGCGACGCATCTCAGCAAGACCGCTAAATGGTTCGGCCTCTGCAATAGCAATGAGATCTGGCCAGGTGTCATAGCTGGACGCTGGCCCAAGAGGGCGGAAGTTAAAGCGGTTCGCCGGCAGCGGCGTGGTCACTTCGAATCCGCCGTCGAGTGATCCGCTATTCAGTGCCTCGACTAACTCTTCGCGCTTTCGGTTGCCCCAGAACTGGCGATACCGGACTTCCGCTAATGAATCGGTCGGCCCCTCGCGCACGAACATGCCGACCGCGGTTCCAAGCTTGATGCCCTCGCGATTGAAAGGCGTCGAGAAAACCGACGGGTCTGGATCGCCTTCAGGCGTGCGTTTCCCAGTCTCTCGGCTGTCGCCATTGAGGCTGTCGATGAAAATGCGATGGAAACCCTCAAGGAGCCGTCGCCGCACAACGACAAATGATGGGTCGCTCAGGTACGAATAGCTGGAAACAAAACAGATAATTCCGCGGCCTGATCGCTCGGTGATGCGCCGTTCGGCTACGCGCAGAAAACGGGTGTAAAGCTCATCGAGATTGTATTTGCGAATGTTCCAGTCAGAACGAAGGCCCTGTTTGAAGGGCTCAACTAAGCCCTCTTCTTCATTCGGGCTGACACCTGCAAATGCGTTGTACGGCGGGTTGCCAATAATCACTAAGATCGGATCGACACGCTTTACCCGCTCGGCGGCGTCACGCTCGGGCTGAAGCTCCGGAAGGAGCAATTGGTCGACCGGCCCTTCCGGCTCATTCCATCCGGTAAGAGCATTTGTAAGGTAGACCGCAGCGCGCTCCTGAGCACTCAGCGGTGCGCCCGCGTGAGCCAGCATCATTCCAATCTGCCAATGCGCGACCACGAATGGCGCGGGCATCAGTTCAAATCCGAAGAGCCGCTCACGGGCCGCGGTGTTCAAATCATGCGCGACGAGTGCATCTTCGCCCTGCTCGCGCAAGCGCTGCTCAATCACCCTCAGCACTTCGACGAGGAAGGAACCGGTTCCGCAGCAAGGGTCCAGCACATGGACGTCGGGGCTTGCCAGGCCGGCTTCAATCCCTAATTCCTCGCGGAGCGCGAGGTCCACGCGCTCCACCATGTAGGTGACGATTTCGGGCGGCGTGTACCAGACGCCGAGTTGCTTGCGCAGCGCAGGATCGAAATGAGCGAGGAACGGTTCGTAGAAATATTGGACGGCGCGCCCCTCATCAAAAGCCTCGAAAAATGTCGTTCGGTCGACCCGATGGAGCGCTTCTCCGGTCCAGTCGAGTATCTCGACCAATCCAAGCGGACCCAACCGGCTTGGCGTCGCCACCTGTTCGAACAAGGTGCGGACCATTGGCACGTGCATCGTCCATCCGGCGGCGTGCCAGTCGAAACGTGCCGTAGCCTGCGGTGGAAGCTCCCGCGCCCATTGCACCCATGCGCTAAAGATGCCGTAGAACAGCGTCTGGACGAGGGTTGACCGGAAGAAATGCTCGCCCTTGGCATCGTCGAACCGCAGACCCAACGCCTGCTCTAGGCCTGAGCGAACTGTCTGCAATGCCGGCAGGTCGGCGCTTGCTTCGATCCGGCGGAGAGCATCGCGGGCATAGGAGGCCAGAAGCCATGCCAAATCCGACGCCCGAGTGAGCGGGGCCAGATAGCTGAGAGCGCGTCGAAGGTAGTCGTGGAGCGCCTCAGCAAGCTGGTCGAGTGTCTCATCGACAGATGTGTGATGTAGGTTCCAAAACGCGGCGTCACTGGAAGCAAGGCTGAATGCTTCGAGACGAACTGGTTGACCTTGCGCGTCTCGTCCAATCAGGAGGAAGGCGCGATAATTAGAGACCAAAACAAGCCCATAGTGCTGCCAGTATTGTGAGACCTGCGACGTATCGGCAGTGAACCATGTCTCTTCGGCCAAGCCCTTCACTTCGACCACGCCACGCTCGGGCGCTGCACCGGTGCCGGGCGCGGGTTCACCCCCTCGGCACTGTGCTTGGCTGTAAAGTCCGAAATCTGGGTGTCCGGCACCTTGGTTGCGTATCTGACCGTTCGCGATCACCCGTGGTCGCAACTGGCGGCCGACCCCATTCAAAAGGTTTTCGAGGGCGCTGTAGTAGGATGTCTCGTTCGTCGCCGCGCCGGTCGCACGAATCTCCCGCATACGCGTCAAATATGCGTCCAAGAGTTCACGACTGGATTCGGCCAATTCGATTCACCTGCAGCAACTGGATGTGAACCTTCATGGCAGCCGTGCAGGGAAAAATCGACTACATCCGCACTGCGTTGGGGCCGAGGGCTACCGACGCCGTTGAATTTACCGCCCTCGGAGCATTTTTGCCGAGGACAAGATCCGGCGAGCGTCGCCCGACATTTCCTATCGCTAAAGCGACGCGACCGGTGCGGTAATGGCCATCATGTCGATTCTTCGGACAATCTCCATCCTCGGCTTCTGGTTTTCGCTGCGCCGCAGCGTCGATAAGATTGCCTTAAGCTAAGCGGTGTGTGGCCTTCCACAGGAGGACCGCAATGCTTGTCAAAATTCTACCATCACGCGGTTGCTGCTGATGATGGCGCTCGTGCGGGTGGCGCTAACGCGACCACTCACCTTCATCGTGATGGCAGTGCTGATCTTTGGTCTCGGCATTCTGTCCGTCCTTCGGATGCCGGTCGACATCTTCCCGCGCATCGGTGTGCCGGTGATCGCGACGGCCTGGACCTTCAACGGCCTGTCCCCGGACGACATGGCGGGGCGGATCATCAACCCGTTCGAGCGCGTGCTGACCACGACCGTCAACGACATCGACCGGATCGAGAGCCAGTCGATGAACGGCGTCGCCGTCGTGCGCATCTACTTCCAGCCCAATGTAGATATTCGTACCGCGACCGCCCAGGTCACGTCGATTTCCCAGACGATCCTGCGCCAGCTTCCCCCCGGCGTCACCCCGCCCGTCATCGTCAACTATGACGCCTCGACCGTGCCAATCGTGCAGGTCGCGCTGTCGGGCGAGGGCCTGAGCGAACAGCAGCTCTACGATCTGGGGGCAAACCAGATACGGCCTCAGCTCATCACCGTGCCCGGCGTGGCCATGCCCTTCCCCTTCGGCGGCAAGCAGCGCCAGATCCAGATCGACATCGACCCCGAGGCGCTGCGGTCCAAAGGGCTGTCAGCGGGCGACGTCGCCGCGGCGATCGCCGCGCAGACGCAGATCACGCCCGCCGGCTTCGCCAAGGTCGGCGGCCTTCAGTATAACGTCCGCCTCAACAACGCGCCGGGCTCGGTCGAGCAGCTCAACAATCTCCCGGTCAAGGTGGTCGACGGCGCGACCATCCTGATGCGCGATGTCGCCCAGGTTCGCGACGGCGCACCGCCGCAAACCAACATCGTGCAGGTCGAAGGTCAGCGATCGGTGCTGATGACCGTGCTCAAGAGCGGCGCGGCTTCGACCCTCACCATCGTCGACACGATCCGCAACCGCATCCCCCAAATCGTCGAGGGGCTGCCCAATGCGCTCCGCGTCCAGCTCATCGGCGACCAGTCGGTTCTGGTGAAGGCGGCGGTGTCCGGCGTGGCGTTCGAGGGCGCCCTTGCGGCCGTTCTCACCTCGCTGATGATCCTGCTGTTCCTCGGCTCCTGGCGCTCGACGGTCATCATCATCATCACCATCCCGCTGGCGATCCTCGGCGCGATCTTCGGCTTGGGGCTCACCGGCAACACCCTCAACATCATGACGCTCGGCGGCCTGGCGCTGGCGATCGGCATCCTCGTCGACGATGCGACCGTCACCATCGAGAACGTCAACTGGCACCTCGAGCACGGCAAGCCGGTGGTGCGCTCGATCATGGACGGCGCAGCCCAGATCGTCACCCCGGCCTTCGTCGCCGTGACCTGCATCTGCATCGTCTTCGTGCCGATGTTCTTCCTTCCCGGCGTCGCGGGCTATCTGTTCGTGCCGATGGCGCTCGCCGTCATCTTCGCGATGATCGCCTCGTTCATCCTGTCGCGCACGCTGATCCCGACCATGGCGATGTATCTGCTGCGCCCGCATCATCACGGGGAGGAGGCTGCCCGCGCTTCCTCGCGCAACCCGCTGGTCCGGTTCCAGCATCGCTTTTCCACGCGGTTCGATGCGGTCCGCGACCGCTTCGGGCATCTCCTCGCGCGCGTGCTCGCGGGCCGCAAGCTGTTCATGCCGGCCTTCCTCGGCGTGATGGTCGCCTCGCTCCTCCTGATCCCCACCCTCGGGCGCGACTTCTTCCCAAGCGTCGATGCCGGGCAGATCACGATGCACGTGCGGGCGCCGGCAGGGAGTCGGATCGAGGATACCGCCACGCTGCTCTCGCGCGTGCAGGCCCGCGTGCGCCAGATCATTCCTGCCGAGCAGATCAAGTCGGTGGTCAGCAATGTCGGGCTTTCGTCGGCCCCGCTCAACACGATCTACAACAATTCGGGCACCGTGGGATCGAACGACGGCGACCTCCTCATTACGCTCGGCGAAGAGCGCACTGCTACGGCGGATCATGTCGCGACCCTGCGCCGCGAACTGCCCAAGAGCTTTCCGGGCATCGACTTCGCGTTCCTGCCCGCCGACATCACCAGCCAGATCCTCAACTTCGGCTCGCCCGCACCGATCGATATTCAGGTGCGCGGCCGCAACGTTGCAGCCAATGAAGCCTATGCGCAGAAGCTGCTGAAGCGCATCCGCGGCGTGCCCGGGCTTGCCGACGCGCGCATCCAGCAATCCTCGCGCGCGCCGCAGCTCGACGTCAACATCGACCGAGCCCGCATCGCGCAATATGGCCTTACCCAACGCGACGTCACGACCAACATCGCGACGGCGCTCGCCGGCACCCAGCAAACCGCGCCGGTCTATTGGCTCAATCCGGAAAACGGCATCTCCTACCCGGTGGTGGCGCAAGTGCCCGAACTCGATGTCGACACCATCGCCGCGATCGAGTCCCTGCCGGTTTCGGGAACCGGCGCCGGCTCGGCGCAGACGCTCGGCGGGCTTGGTACGGTCACGCGCAACACGACGATCAATGTCGCGAGCCGCTCCGACATCCAACCCGTCATCAACATCTACGCCAGTCCCCAGGCGCGCGACCTCGGCGCCGTCGTCGGCGATATCCAGCGCATCATGGCCGATCTCGACGGCGAGCGCCCCAAGGGCGTCACCGTCAGCATCGCCGGCCAGTATCAGACGATGAACCAAGCCTTCAGCGGGCTCGCCTTCGGCCTGATCGGCGCGGTGCTGCTCATCTATCTGGTCATCGTCGTAAACTTCCAGAGCTGGATCGATCCGCTCGTCATCATCGGCGCGCTTCCGGCGGCCTTCGCCGGCATCGTCTGGATGCTGTTCATCACCGGCACGACGATCTCGGTGCCGGCGCTGACCGGTGCGATCATGTGCATGGGCGTCGCGACCGCCAACTCGATCCTTGTCGTCAGCTTCGCGCGAGAGCGACTTGCCGTGCTCGGCGACGCGACCCAGGCGGCGATCGAGGCGGCGACGGTGCGCTTCCGCCCGGTGCTGATGACCGCGCTGGCGATCATCATCGGCATGGCGCCGATGGCGATCGGCATCGGCGAAGGCGCCGAGCAGAACGCCCCGCTCGGCCGCGCGGTCATCGGCGGGCTCATCTTCGCGACAGTGGCGACGCTGCTGTTCGTGCCCGCCTTGTTCAGCTTCGCGCACCGCAAGGGCGCCCCCTCAACCCGGGAGCTAGATCTCCAGCATGCCTGATACGACCAAACCCAATCGCGCCAGGCTCTATGGCGGCGCGGCCATCATCGCCGTGGCGGCGCTTGTCGGCGGCGGCCTCGTGACCCGCAACATGGCGGAACACGAGCAAGCCGCAGTTGCAGCCGAAAACGCGCTGCCGACCGTCAGCGTCGCGCCGCCGCGCGCTTCGGAGGCCGGCGAGATCGTGCTGCCGGGCAATCTCGATCCCTACAACCGCGCGGCGATCAATGCCCGTGTCAGCGGCTATGTGCGCGAATGGCGCGCCGATATCGGCGATCAGGTGCGACGCGGCCAGATGCTCGCGGTTCTCGATGCGCCGGAGATCGAACAGCAGCTCGCCCAGGCTCGCGCCGCCTATCGCACCGCAAGCGCTGACCGGGGCCTGGCCGAGACGACCGCGACCCGCTGGGACGGCCTGCTGAGGAAGGACGCCGTGTCGCGGCAGGAGGCGGATGAGAAGCAAGGCCAGTTCGCTTCGGCCAATGCCCGCGCCGAGGCAGCCCAGGCCGATGTCGGGCGTCTGAACGCGCTGCGCGGCTTCACCCGCCTCACCGCGCCCTTCGATGGCGTGGTCACGAGCCGATCGGCGCAGCTCGGCGCGCTGGTCAACGCCAACGCTGCCGGCGCCGAGCCACTGTTCACCATCGCCGATGTCAGCCGCCTGCGGCTCTACGTCCGCGTGCCCCAGGCCGCTGCCGGCCAGCTTGCGCGCGGCACGCGCGCGACGTTCACGGTGCCCGATCGGCCCGGAGAGACCTTCGAGGCGAGCCTGTCACGCCTCGCCGATGCGGTCGATCGCCAGTCCGGCACGATGCTGGTCGAGTTCCTCGTCGACAATGCGGCGCGCCGCCTGCGCCCCGGCGGCTATGCCGAAGTGCATATCGCCCTCCCCGGCGGCACCGGCACATTCCAGATACCGGCCAGCGCGCTGATCCTTGGCTCCGAAGGCGCCCGCGTCGCGATCGTCGATGGCCAGGGCAAGGTGGCGCTCCGGCGCGTGACGACCGGACGGGATCGCGGCCCGACGATCGAGATCCTGTCGGGACTCGGCCCCACGGACCGCGTCATCCAGACTCCGCCCGACGCACTCGCGGCAGGAGACAGGGTGCGCGTGGTTCCCGCACGGCAGCCGGCGGCGCCCAATGCGAAGCGCTAGTCTCGCAGCGCTCGCCGCACTCGGTCTTGCCGGCTGCTCGACGCTGCCGCCGATGCAGACGCCGTCGATCGACGCGCCGGCGCAGTTCCGCCATGCCGAGGGATGGTCGAGCGCCGCACCGGGCGATCATCTCGCGCGCGGTGACTGGTGGCGCGCGTTCGGCGACCCGGTGCTCGACGGTCTCATGGCGCGCCTCGATGAGAGCACGCCGACGCTCGCCGCGGCGCTTGCGCGCTACGACCGGTCGCTGGCGGCGGCGCGCGCCACGCGCGCCGACCTGTTCCCCAGCGTCGACCTCTCGGGCAGCGCATCGCGCGAGCGGCTATCCGCCGGGCGCCCGATCGGCCCCGGGCAGCCCATCACCACCAACCAATATATCTTCGGCATCGGGCTCGATTACGAACTGGATCTATGGGGACGGGTCCGCAACAGCGTGCGCGCCGCCCGCGCCGATGCCGAGGCGCAGGAAGCCGCGCTGCGCTCGGCCAGGCTCAGCCTGCAAACCTCTGTCGCCGACCTTTACGTCCAGCTTCGCGCCGTCGATGCGGAGCAGGCGTTGCTGGCGCGCACCGTGGCGGCCTTCACCCGCGCGGACGAGTTGATCGTGACGCGCTACGAGGGCGGGATCGCGTCGGGCGTCGATCGCAGCCGATCGCTGGCGCAGGTCGCCGACGCCCGCGCCCGCAGCGAGGCGCTGAAGGCACGGCGGGCGGGCCTTGAACACCGGATCGCTGCGCTGGTCGGCGAAGTCGCCTCCACCTTCTCGATCGCGCCCACCGAACGCGAGCTGGCGCTGCCATCGTTCGCCGCGGGGCTCCCTTCCGAGCTGCTGCAGCGCCGTCCCGACATCGCCGAGGCGCAGCGCCGGCTCGTCGCCGCCAATGCGCGGATCGGGGTTTCGCGCGCCGCCTTCTATCCCAGCATCAGTCTGGGGCTCGGCGCTGGCTATCAGGCGACCCAGGCGCCGATTATCGGCGCCGACACGTTGTTCTGGGGTCTCGGCCCGGTCAGCACGCTCCTCAACCTGTTCGATGGCGGGCAGCGCCGGGCCCGGCTCGACATGAGCCGCGCCGAATATGCCGAACTCGCCGCCGACTATCGCCAAACCGTCCTCGATGCGTTTCAGGAGGTGGAGGACGGCTTGTCGCGTTCGAATGCCTTGGCCAGTCAGGATCGCGAGCAGCGCATCGCTGCAGGCGCGGCCGCGCGCGCGGAAAGCCTGGCGCTCGATCGCTACCGCGACGGCGCGGCCGACTATCTGGAAGTCGTGACCGCCCAGACCGCGGCGCTGTCGGCGCAGCAGGCGAGCATCGCGGTATCGTTCGACCGCGCCCGCACGACGATCGCCCTGGTCCGGGCGCTGGGGGGTGACGCGGCCGCACCGTCATGACGGCCGAGAGGCGAAGACTGTCGCGCCGGGAACTACTCCAGCTCGGCGGCTTGGTCGCAGCCGGTTACGGCGTCAGCGTTTTTCTTCAGGCGACCGCGCCGCTTGGCCGGGACATGTCGACCAACTCCCAGGCGCAGGCGCTCCTGCGCAATCCCGGCGGCCCCACCGAGGGGCCGGACGATGCGGACCTGCGCGTCGTGATCTTCACCGACTATCAGTGCCCGGCATGCCGCAAGGCGGCGCCGGACCTGGATGCCGCCTTCCGCGAAGATGGCCGTGTCCAGTTGGCCTATAAGGACTGGCCGATCTTCGGCGCACTCTCGGAGCAGGCAGCGCGGGTCGCGCTCGCCGCGCATTACCAGGGGATCTACCCGCCCATTCATCACGCCCTCATGCGCGAGCGGCGCCAGCTCGAACGCAATGTTCTCGAACTGGTTGTGCAGCAGGCTGGGGGCCGCTGGGACCGGATCGAACGCGATTTGAACCCACATTCCCCAAGTAAATCGCTGATTTTGCTGTCAGGATCTCAATATTTCCGATATAAATCATGGTGTTGATGGCCGTGAGGGGCGCGTTTGATGGATCACCCAGAGGGTGCGGGTTCGAAGCGGGCAGATCGGGTCGAGTTCGACCGCCGGGTGCATGTGGAGTTCCGAGGTGCGCAGCTCAGTTCCGACGGCGGCCTGCTGGTGATGCGCGAGCTGGATGACGCGCTCGGGCTGTCCGATCTGGCGGCAAAAGCATTGCGCGACACCCGGCGCGGCAAGAACACGGTCCACCGGCTTGACGGGTTGTTCCGGCAATCGGTGTTCGGGCGACTGGCCGGATACGAGGATGTGAACGACGCCGACCGCCTGGCCCTCGATCCGGTGATGCGCCAGGTCGTGGGTGGAAGGGCTGTCGATGCGCAAGCGGCCTCGGCCTCGCAGATGGGACGGTTCGAGACCGAGACACTGGCACAGCCCGAGAACCGTGCCGCGCTGGCCGACCTGAATGGCCAATGGATCGACCGGTTCCATGACCGTAACGGGCTGAAGTACATCGTTCTGGACATGGACAGTTCGGTCAGCCCCACCCATGGCGATCAGGAGGGCGCGGCCTGGAACGGGCATTTCGACTGCACCTGCTATCACCCGAACTTTTTGTTCAACCAGTTCGGCATGCTGGAGCGCTGCGCCTTGCGCCATGGCAACGTCCACAGCGCCGATGGCTGGCGGGACGTTCTCGACCCCGTCATCGCCCGCTACGCGGAGCGCGACCTTTGCGGCCGGTTCTTCCGGGCTGACGCCGCCTACGCGATCCCCGCGATCTATGAGCGGCTGGAAGAAGCCCGATTCTTCTACGCCATCCGGCTGCCTGCGAACAACGTCCTGCGCGAGAAGATCGCGCATCGGCTGACGCGCCCTGTCGGGCGACCTTCGCTGACCAAGGTCAAGCGCTTCTACGAAGACTTCGAGTATCAGGCGGCATCCTGGGACAAGGAACGCCGGGTGATCGCCAAGATCGAATGGCATCCGGGCGAACTGTTCCCGCGTGTCGGCTTCATCGTCACCAACCTGCCGATGGAGCCCGACTGGGTGGTGCGGTTCTATAACCAGCGCGGCACCGCCGAGCAGCACATCAAGGAAGGTAAATATGCCTTCCACTGGACGCGGCTGTCATGCCGGAAGTTCCGCGACAATGAGGTGCGACTGCAACTGCATGCGCTGGCCTACAACCTGGCCATCTTCTTGCGCTGCATCGAGTTGCCCGAGACGATGGCCGACTGGTCGTTGACCAGCCTGCAACTGAAGCTGATCAAGATCGGGGCACGTGTCGTCCGCCATGCCCGCGCCATCACCTTCCAGCTGGCCGAGGTGGCCGTCACCGGTCCGATGGTCCGCGCCATCCTCGCCGCCATCCGCCGATTGCGAGCGCCTCCGCTATGCGCATGACCGCCATCCACGCCCAAACTGAACGAAAACGGCAGGATGGGTCTGTCCGCTGCGCTGAAAAACACCGCCACCAGGGCACAACACGGCGGCTTCGCGGGCCGATCTGCCCTGTCTCAGCGCCTTGCGCGCCCGACGACGCCGCTCGGGACGGAAAATGATTGTCCTGCGGTCGGATTCAGGCGAAACTCACGTCAGACGGCATGCCACTTGGGGAATGTATGCTGAATGTCGATCCGACCCAGGGAGGATAATTGTGGTTTCGTTCTACGACCGTCATGTCATGCCGCGGCTGATCGGCTGCGCCTGTGCGAGCAAACCGGTGATGCGGCAGCGCGCGAAAGTGGTGCCGCGCGCGCGTGGCCGCGTGCTGGAACTGGGCATCGGCGGTGGGCTGAACCTGACCTTCTACGATCCCGCCGCGGTGAGCGAGGTGGTGGGCGTCGATCCTTCGGCCGAACTGCGTGCGCGGGCCGAAGCGGCGCCGCGCGCCGAGGGACTGACGGTGCGGGTGCTCGACGGCGCGGCCGAGGCGCTGCCGTTCGGGGACGATTCCTTCGACACCGTCGTCACGACCTTTACCTTGTGCTCGGTCGACGATGCCGGCGCGGCGCTGCACGAGGCGAAGCGGGTGCTGCGGCCGGACGGGCGGCTGATCTTCTGCGAACATGGGCTGGCGCCGGACGCTGCGGTGACGCGGTGGCAGCAGCGGATCGAGCCGTTGTGGAAGCGTCTCGCCGGGGGATGCCATCTGACGCGGCCGCCCGCGGCCATGCTGCGCGCCGCCGGGTTCCGGGTCGACCGCCTCGACAGCATGTACCTGCCCAGGACACCGCGATCGCTGGGGTGGAACGAATGGGGTGAAGCGCGGCACGGGTGACGGATGGCGAGATAGACCCGCTAGTCACCGCCGCCACTCCGCATTAAGTCCCCGCGCATGACCTCGACCAACGACATTCGCCGCAGCTTCCTCGATTACTTCGGCGGCAACGGCCATGCGATCGTGCCCAGCGCGCCGCTGGTGCCGCAGAACGACCCGACGCTGATGTTCGTCAACGCGGGCATGGTGCCGTTCAAGAACGTATTCACCGGGCTGGAGACACGGCCCTATTCCACCGCGGTGAGCGCGCAGAAATGCGTGCGGGCGGGCGGCAAGCACAACGACCTCGACAATGTCGGCTATACCGCGCGGCACCATACCTTCTTCGAGATGCTGGGGAATTTCAGTTGAAGCAGCTGAGCCTTCAGACGGCGCTAGTCCGCGAGCGCCTACGCTCGCTGGGCGTCGATACCGACATCGATCCTGCTACCTCGCTCCTCAACCGCATCGCGATCGACTCGGTGCTCACCGCCGCACTCGGGCGGGAAGGCCCTACCCTTCTTGCGCTGGTTGCGCTCGATCAGGTCACCTCGATCGGGGCGGCTCATGGGATCGGCGTCGTCGAGCGGGTCCTGCGCGCGCTGGGCCAGACATTGCGGGATCATTGCATGCCGCACCGGGTCGGCCGCTGGGAGGCAAAGCGGATCGCCATCGTGTTCGACAACTGCGACCCCGAAGCCGCCCGCGATATGCTGAACGCAGCCCGCAAGGCATTCTCGAGGCGAAAGCTGCAGCGCGTCGAGAATGAGACGCCGATCGGCGAGGTGACATGCTCGGCGGGTCTCGTACTCGCCCCCAACGCTGTCTCCGAGGATCTGATTGCAGACGCAGCCGATGCGCTGGCACGGGCTTCGAATGGCTTGGGCAACCGGGTTATTCTTGAGCAGCCAGCTGCGCGCCCATTCCCGTGATACGCCGCACGCGTCGGCACCGCAGCTATCGCGCGGGAAAATGCCTGTAAAAGGTCGAGATCGAGACGCCGATCGCGCGCGCGATCTCGCGCGACGACATCTCCGTCTTGAGCAGCTTGGTGGCCGCGTTCCGGCGCTCTTCGGTCATCATCGTCTTTCGCCCGCCGAACCGGCCCTTGCGCCGTGCGACGGCCAGCGCAGCAGTGGTCCGCTCGCGGACCAGCTCGCGTTCCATCTGGGCCATCGCCGTTCACTGATCTCGTCTATACGATGGTGCGCGTGCTCGACGAGGAGAACCGCGCCGTCGGCCCGTGGGACCCCAAGCTTTCGCCCGAAACGCTGCGCCGCATGCTGCGCCACATGGCGTTGCTGCGCGCGTTCGACGAGCGCATGTTCCGCGCGCAGCGGCAGGGCAAGACCAGCTTCTACATGAAATCGCTCGGCGAGGAGGCGGTGGCGGTGCCGCAGGCCTATGCGCTGGATGCCGAGGACATGTGCTTCCCGTCCTATCGCCAGCAGGGCCTGCTGATCGCGCGCGGCTGCCCGCTGGTCGACATGATGAACCAGATCTATTCGAACCGGGGCGACAAGCTGCAGGGCAAGCAATTGCCGATCATGTATTCGGAGAAGCGCTTCGGGTTCTTCTCGATCTCGGGCAATCTGACGACGCAATATCCGCATTGAAGGATCATGCCCAGGCGATCGACCTGACGCTTGGCAGGAACCGGGCCGACGCCTTCTCGCTCGGTATCGCCGGGACGCCGGCGTTCCTGATCGGCCCGCTGCTCGTCATCGGCGCGCTGTCCCAAAGCGAGTTCAAAGAAGCGTTTCACCAGGCAAGGGGCCTCGCCCCTTCCTGATCGAAGGAAAGGAATGACGATGCGAGGTTGGCTGGCAGGATTGGTCCTGGCCACGATGGGCGGCGGCGCTGTCGAGGCGAAGGATCGGAGCTTCACGATCCTGCACACCAACGACATGCACGGGCGCCATGCGCCCATCACCGTTGCGCCCGGCAATGCCACCTCGCAGACCGGCGATACCGGCCGCACCCCTGTCGAGTTCGCCCGCACGGGCAGGATCGGCGGCTTTGCCGCACTGGCGGGTGTGGTCGAGCGCACGCGCCGGGAACAAGGCCCCGCCAACGTGCTGCTCGTCGATGCCGGCGACACGTTCAGTGACGATTTCGTCGGCAACGCGACCCGCGGCGAAACGATGATCCGGCTGATGAACCAGCTCGGCTATCAATTCATGGCGCTCGGCAATCATGATTTCGACTATGGCCTTGAGCGCACGCGCGAGCTGCAGGCGCTCGCCACCTTCCCGATGCGCGGCGCCAATACCCTGGAGAAGGGCTCGCCTGTCTTCGGCGAGCCGTGGAAGATCTTCGAGGCGGGCGGCGTGCGGATCGCGATGCTGGCGCTCAGCTATCACAATACCGGCCTCACGGGTTCCAAGAGTAACGTCGAGGGGCTGACTTTCGCGAACGGGATCGAGACGACCCGGCGCTATCTGCCTCGGCTTCGCGAACAGGCCGATATCGTCGTGCTGCTGTCGCATCAGGGCACGGCCGTCGATCGCAAGCTCGCCCGCGAGGTTCCCGGGGTCGACATCATCATCGGCGGCCATTCGCATGACCTGATCGCCCCGGCCGAGAAAATCGGCGGCACATGGATCGTCCAGGCTCTGTCAGACGCCGCGATGATCGGCCGCCTGACCGTCGTGGTTGGCGCTGGCGGGCGTATTCGGCAGCTCGACAGCGGCGTGGTCGAATTGTGGAACGACCAGCATCCCGATGACCCGGCGATGGCGGCAGCGGTCGCCCGCGAGGACGGCCCCTACAGGCGCGAGATGGACGAAGTGCTGGCGACTGCCACCGACCGCATCGGGCGCCGATACAAATCGGAGAGCCCGTTCGATGCGCTGGTGGGCATGATCCTGCGCGAGGAAACCGGCGCCGACGTCGCATTCATGCCGGGCGTCGGTTACGGTGTCTCGATCGAGCCGGGCCCGGTAACTCGCGACCGGCTCTACACCCTCTTGCCCCACCCGACCAAACTGGTGACGTTGACGATGACGGGCGCACAGGTCCGATCGGTTCTCGAGCAAAGCGCCACGAACCTTAGCCCCGATGACGATCTGGCCCGAGTCGGCGGCCTCGTGCAGACATCGGGCATAGCCTGGACGGCCGATCTCAACCGGCCAGCGGGAAACCGTATCACCCACGCCGCGATCGACGGCCGTGCGATCGAGCCGCAGGCGCGTTACAAGGTCGCGACCAATGCCGGGATGCTCGACGGGCTCCATCGCTACACCGCCTTTGCCCAGGGCGAGGACATCCATACCGATGAACGCAGCGTCACCGCGATCGTCGAGGGCGCTTTGCGGAGGATGAAAGTGGTGGCGGCGCCTGCGAGCGGCGCGGTCCGGATCGTAGCATCGTCTGCGTCATAAACAGCGTGAGCAGTAAGATGGCGGCTGCCAGCGGCAAAGCTGTTCCCCATCGGCTGACGAGCGTTGCGGGTCCGATCGCCGGGAGCACCGTATCGAGCCGCGCCGCCTCATGCGGGGGCAGGCTCGCGGCGATGCTCCCATCAGAGCGGATGACCGCGGTGTGGCCGGTCGGCGTCGCTCGGATGATTGGCACGCCTTCCTCGATCGCCCGCAGGCGCGCCTGCGCCAGATGCTGTTCGGGGCCGCCCGCGCCGAACCAGGCATCGTTCGACGGATTGAACAAAAAGGCGGGACGCCGCGCCTGATCGACGACGGCGGACGGGAAGATAATCTCGTAGCAGATCGATACGCCGGCGCGCAGGTCGCCGATCGCCAGCGTATGTGGACCCGGCCCAGGCACGAAGGCAGCTTCGCCGGGAACCAGGCGGCCTATACCTAGACGTCCCAGCACATCCGCAAACGGTAGATATTCGCCAAAGGGGACGAGATGCGCCTTGTCGTAGCGCCCAAGAACCCGGCCAGCGGCATCGAGCACGAACACGCTGTTGCTGTAACCGTCGGCGCCGGCCGTCCCGGTCGCCCCCGTGAACAGGAGATCGCCGGCCCGCAATATCGCAGCGGCGCGCCGACGTAGCGCCGGGTCGCTATCGAGCGGATCGATGATGGCGGCTTCCGGCCAGAAGATGAGGCGTGGCCCCAATGGCGCGCCGGGCGGACCGCTCAGCGCGCGGTAGCGCGCGAGCTGCGCCGCTCCCTGACCGGGCCGCCATTTGTCGGCTTGATCGATATTGCCCTGGACGAGGCTGATCGCCGTCGCCGTATCGCGCGCCGCACGCGGACCGGCGACGGCGATCGGCACGGTCATGACGAAGGCGGCCAGTGCCAGCGGCCGAACCCCCGCGTCGCGGGTCGCACTGGCGATCAAGCCGGCGGCCAGCAGGGTGATGCCCGACAGTCCCAGCGCGCCGATCGTGGCGGCACCGCGGGCGACTTCGCTGACAGGTAGCCAGATGGCCCCGAGCGGATTCCACGGGAAGCCGGTGAGGAGGACGCCCCGCAGCCATTCGGCGAGGACGAAGAGCGCGGCGGCACTTAGCGCGAAGGGTGTAGCCCCTGCGCGGCGCGTGACGAGATGGGCAAGGCCCAGCGGGAGCGCCCAATAGCAGGCGGTATAGGCCGCGAGGATCACCACCGCCGGCCAGCCCAGCCAAGCGGGCATGGCCGCCTGATAGGTGAAGGCGTGCGCGATCCACGTCAGGCTCGCGCAACCGAGGCCCCATCCATACCACCACCCGCTTGCCGCCGCCCGCCGCCAGTCCGGCGCCATGCCGGCGATGCGCAGCAGCAGGATGAGGCCGCCGATCGTGGCAGGCCATAGCGACCACGGCGCGAAGCCCAGCGATGACACCGCGCCGAGGGCGAAGATCCCCAAGCGCGCCGCGATCATGACGTAGCGGCTTGTTCCACCAGCATGTCGCTGGTGAGCACTTGCGGCAGCTCGCGCAGCTCGCCGCCGCGTGTCACGAACAGATAATAGGGCACAGAATTACGGCCGCGCGCGGCGAGGAAGCGCGTGATAGCGGGATCGCCGCGCGTCCAGTCCCCGACCAGCGTCGTCACGCCTGCGCGGGCGAATGCCTCTTGCGTGCTTGCCCGGTCGATCGCGACCCGCTTGTTGACCTGACAGATCAGGCACCAATCGGCGGTCATGTCGACGAACACCGGCTTGCCTTGCGCGCGCAGCTCGGCGAGCCGCGCTTCGCTGAACGGCTCGGCGCTGGCGCTCGCCGCCGTGACGGGCGGCGGCGAGGCGGGCGCGGGCAGCTCGATGACGAGCGCCAGCAGCGCCGCGCCGGCGACAACCGATAGAGCGATGCCGGTCCCCTTGCCGCCCGATTGACGCAGCCCCGCCCACCATAGGGCGACCGCTGCCATAGCGGCGAGGAGCAGGCCAATAACCAGTCCATCAACGCCGCTCTGACGTCCCAGCACCCAGGCGAGCCCGATCGCGGTCAGCAGCATCGGGATGGCGAGCAGCCTGCGGAAGGTTTCCATCCATCGGCCGGGCTTGGGCAGCACGCGCCGCAATGCCGGTACGAAGGCGATCAACAAGAATGGCAGCGCCATGCCCGCGCCAAGGCCGGCGAACACCGCCAGCGTCGCCGGCGCCGGCAACACCAGCGCGGCGCCCAGCGCCACCCCGAGGAAGGGACCGCTGCAGGGCGTTGCGATCACCGCCGCGAGCGCGCCGGTGCCGAACGCACCGCTCCAGCCCGGCTGCGCCAGACGGCCGCCGGACAGCGATATGCCCCTGATCTCGAAGAGCCCCGCGAGATTGAGTGCGATGCCCAGCGACAGCAGCATGAGCAGGAGGATGATGCGAGGATCCTGCAACTGAAACGACCAGCCAATATCGTGGCCAAGCGCGCGCGCCGCGATCAGGATCGCGCCGAGTAGTGCCGTCGTGGCGACGCTGCCGGCGAAATAGGCGATGCCCTCGATCCGCGCGGCGCTGCGATTGCCGCCGGCCCTGGCGAGGCTCAGCGCCTTCAACGACAAGATCGGAAACACGCACGGCATGAGGTTGAGCAGCAGCCCGCCGATCAAGGCGCCCATCAGCGCGGCGAAGAGCGCTGGCGTCGCGCCGGCGGACGTCACCCTGCCCGGATCGGCGGGAGGGGCCTGTAACGTCTCAGGATCGCCGCTGAGGACCAGCTTGGGCGTGTCGGGCAGTTCCGTCACCCCCGGCGATGCAAGCGCCGCTACGGACCCGGCTTTGGCAGTGAGGGCGACACTGCGCCGCCCGTCGCTCAGGACGCCGCTGAAATTTCCGCTGGGGCGCTCGCCTGTGGCAGCCACCCGCACCGTGACGGCACCACCCGCCGCGCGGGTCACGCTTTGCGGCGTTGCCGCCTCAAACCAATCGGCCGAAGCGGGGAACAGGCGCGCCTTGGCGGGATCGAGCGAACCCGCACCGGCAATGTCGAACACCAGGTCGGGGCCAATACGGGCAAAGGTGCCGCTGGCGCCGCTGGCGCCGCTGCGCGGCAGCGCCGCCTCGGCCGCCGAGATGATCGCGGGCGCGCCGCTCGCCGGGGCGCCGTCGCCTGACACGAGCTGAAGCCGAAGCGTGGCACGCTCCGGGACGCATAACGTGTCGGAACAGGCCAGCCAGTTCAGATCGACCGCGATCGGCAGCGCTGTCCCGGGCGCGATCGACGGGGCGAGCTTGAGGTCCGCCAGGAGCGTGAATGGGCCTTCGTGGACGTAGCTGGCGATACCGGCCAGTTCGAGCAGCGTGGGCGCGGGGTGCCGAAGCGCGCCGATCGTTGCGCCCGCCGGCGCCTGCCACTTTGCCTCTACGGAAAGACCGCTATCGCCGGGGTTGATCCAATAGCCGTGCCATCCCGCCTCGGGCGCCATGCGAATGGCGATGCGGGTCGTAGCCCCCGGGCGCGGCGTGTCGCTCGCCGCGACGATCGATGCTGCGATGTGAGGCCGGGGCTGCGCGTGCGCCGGGACGGCCAGGCCGGCAAGGATCAGCGCGATCATCGCGGCAAGACGCTTCAGCCAGAGCATGGCTGACGATGACGGCGATGGCGCGTGCCGCGCAGCTTGCAGGGGACGGGTCATGCGTCATCGCATCGACCCGCCACCTTAAGGCCCGCTTAGCAGTCCCCCACGCGGTGCAGCGCTCAATCGGGAATGAGCGCCCAGCCCTTGAGCTGCAACGTCGCCAGCGTCACCATGGCAGCGAGATCGACTGTCACGTCCCGCGATACCGACGCCGGTTCGATGCCCGCCCGCCCGAGGGCCTGGCCGCAGACATGGATTTCGACGCCCGCTTGCCGAAGCGCCGCGATCAGCGCCGTGTTGGGATTGGCACGCCCAAAGCGCGCCTGATAGGCCGCATCGTTCATGATGATCGGCGTTGCGGGACCATGGATCACCGCGACCAGCGCACCGGGCGCGGGGTTCACGCCCTTCGAACCCAGCAGATTGACGAAGCGCGCGACGCGATCGAGCGAGGGGTTCACCTCTTCGGGCTTCGCGGCCGCCTTGGTGACGTTGAAGACCGCCCGGTAATTGACGGCCGTGTCGGGCTGATTGGCGGCATCGGGCAATGGCGTGATCGTACCGAAGCCGGCGATGACCGGATGCGCCGGATCGCGCGCACCCTGAGCCTGTACCGCACCGGGCTCAAAGCTCATGGCGAGCACCGCCAGCAGGAGAAACGGACGTCTGCGGTTCATCATAGCGCACTCCCAGCTTGTTCTTCCTGGCGGGGTCGCCGCGGCGGCCCTCACTTTGCTCGCCCGCCTCGGCGCTGACGAATAGCACCTTGGCGGACAGCGCAACGCCGTTCGCGGTCTCGTGGGCAGCGAACACACGCGCCAGATCCTCGCGGACGACATCCTGCAGGGCGCGGTCGCCTTTCAGCAGGTCTGCGACATGCATCGATTCCAGTACGAAGGCGGCGGCAGCATCGGGTTTGTTGCCCGGCCCGCCGATATAATAGGCGCCCTCCCACGGCACGATGTGCGGCTCGGCGAAGCCGGCTCGGGTCAGGAGGTCGCGAAGATATTCCGGTTCGCCCAGAGCGAAGGGTCCGGGCGCGCGGGGCGCGGGCTTGGGCATCTCGACATGCCTTGCGAGGACATCCGTCACCGCTACGAACCAAGGGTTCTCGCCGGCCCTTGCCCACACCGCGATATCGAGCCGGCCGCCGTCGGCGACCATGCAGCGCAGATTGGCAAAGGCCGCATAGGGATCGTCGAAGAACATCGTGCCGAAGCGCGAGAACAGGCGATCGAAGGGAGCCGACGCGGGCATGGCGACGCCCGCGTCACCCAGCTCGAAAGCGATATTGGCGATGCCTTCGGCCTCGGCGCGCGAGCGCGCCGCCTCGACAAGCGCCGGCGAAATATCAAGACCCGTCACCGCGCCATCGGGGCCGACTGCCCGCGCGATCTGCCGGCTCGTCCACCCGCCGCCGCAGCCGATGTCGATCACCCTCTCGCCGGGGCGGTAGCCGGCCTGGGTCAGCAGCGCCGTGCCGATCGGTTCGATCATGCGCTCCAAACCGTCGAGATTGGCGAGCCAGCGCTCGCCCGATCCACCCGCCCATTCCGATGCCGGCAGCCCGCCATCCTTATGCCCGTCGGTCAGCTTGTCATTCATAGCGGGCGCTCCCTTGCGCTTACTGTTTGAGCACCAGGCGGATGCCATAGGCGACACCCGCGAGGATCACGACGCTCGCGAGCCAGATCGCCGCGAACCAGAGCAGCCGCCGCCAGAGCGGGCTTTGCGGTTCAGTGGTATCCAGTCTCATCGACTTTCCCTCGGAAGACCCAATAGGCCCAGACCGTGTAGGCGAGAATGACCGGCACCAGCACGGCCGCGCCGATCAGCATGAACACCTGGCTGCGCTCGGGCGCTGCCGCCTCCCAGATCGAGACTCGCCCCGGGATCACGTCCGGCCAGATCGAAATGGCGAGGCCGATCATCGAGAGGCCGAACAGCGCCAGCGTCAGGAAGAACGGCGTCCAGTCCCGCCCCTTGAGGATCGCGCGCCACGCGAGGAAGCCGGTGACGGCGACCAGCAGCGGCATCTGCGCGCTGGCGAGCACGCCGGGCCATTCGAACCAGCGGCGGTAATATTGACCTTCGAGAAACGGCGTCCACGCGCTCACCACCGCGATCGCGACGAGCAGCGCGGGCAGCAGCGGCTTCGCGATGCGGCGGGCCTGATCGTGCAGCGGTCCTTCGGTTTTCCAGATCAGCCAGCAGGCGCCCAGCAAGGCGTAGCCGATCAGCAGGCTGACGCCCGTCGCGATCGAGAATGGCGACAGCCATTCCCACCATCCGCCGGCATAGGCGCGGCCCTCGACCGTGATGCCCTGCAGCAGCGCGCCGAGCGTGATGCCCTGCGCCAGCGTCGCGACGATCGAGCCGGCACTGAACGAGAAATCCCAGAAGCGCCGGTGCGCCGGATCGCGCCAGCGGAACTCGAAGGCCACCCCCCGGAACACGAGACCGAGCAACATGGCGATCAGCGGCGCATAGAGCGCCGGCAGGACGATCGCATAGGCGAGCGGGAACGCCGCGAGCAGGCCGCCGCCGCCCATCACCAGCCAGGTTTCGTTGCCGTCCCAGACGGGCGCGATGCTGTTCATCGCCATGTCTCGGTCGCGGCCGACCGCGAAGCGCGGGAACAGGATGCCGATCCCGAGATCGAACCCGTCCATCACCACATAGGCAGCGACGGCGAAGGCAATGATGCCGGCCCAGACGATGGTGAGATTGATCATGGCTGGCCTCCCTCGATCGCCGGGGCCG
This sequence comes from Sphingobium sp. 22B, assembly GCF_001580035.1. Taxonomy (NCBI): domain Bacteria; kingdom Pseudomonadati; phylum Pseudomonadota; class Alphaproteobacteria; order Sphingomonadales; family Sphingobiaceae; genus Sphingobium; species Sphingobium sp. 22B. The sequence continues at coordinate 504,024 of NZ_LTAB01000001.1, forward strand.
GCGTGATGCCGGCGGTGCGCACCGGGCCATGGATAGGCACGGGATCCTCGTGCGGCTCCGGCGGCTTGGCCATGAGCTTGAGGATATACATCGTGCCGGCGCCGAAGACCGCGAAATACACGGTGATGAAGGCGAGCAGGGACGCGGCGACCGCCGGCGCGTCGAGCGGCGCGACCGACTGCGCCGTGCGCAGCAGGCCATAGACGGTCCAGGGCTGGCGGCCGACTTCGGTCGTCACCCATCCCGCGATCACCGCGACGAAGCCCGATGGCCCCATCACGATCGCCGCACGGTGCAACCAGGGCCAGTCGTAAAGCCGCTTTCGCGCACGCGCGAGCAGGCTCCAGAGCCCGAGTCCGAGCATGGCGAAGCCGATCCCGACCATGATCCGGAAGGCCCAGAACACCGTCCCGACCGGCGGTTGCCGATCATCGGGCACGGTATCGAGACCGGCCAGCGGCGCGTTCGGATCGTGCTTGAGGATGAGCGATGACGCCTTGGGTATCTCGACCGCGAAATCGACCCGTTTTTCCGTGCTGTTGGGGATGCCGAACAGGATCAGCGGGGCGCCAGCGGGATGGCTTTGATAGTGCCCTTCCATCGCCATGACCTTGGCGGGCTGATGCTCCAGCGTGTTGAGCCCGTGCATGTCGCCCGCGAAAATCTGGACCGGCGCGACCAGCGCGGCCATCCACATCGCCATCGAGAACATGGTGCGCGCGCCAGGATTGGTGCGATCCTTGAGCAGGTGCCAGGCGCCCACCGCACCGACCACGAACGCGGTCGTGAGATAGGCGGCGATGACGGTGTGGACGAGGCGATAGGGGAAGCTGGGATTGAAGATGATCGCGGCCCAGCTCGGGCCGGGCAGGAACTGGCCGTTCGCGCCGATCTCGTAGCCGGTCGGCGTCTGCATCCAGCTATTGGCCGACAAAATCCAGAATGCGGAGATGAAGGTTCCGAGCGCCACGAGGCAGGTCGCCGTGAAATGCAATTTCGGGCCGACCTTGTTGATGCCGAACAGCATGACGCCGAGGAACCCGGCCTCGAGGAAAAAGGCGGTCAGCACCTCATAGGCCATCAGCGGGCCGATCACCGGCCCGGCCTTGTCGCTGAACACTGACCAGTTGGTGCCGAACTGGTAGGACATGACGATGCCGGAGACGACGCCCATCGCAAAGGCTACCGCGAAGATCTTCAGCCAGTAGCGGTAGAGGTTGGCATAGACGCCGCTTCCGGTCTTCAGCCACAGCGCTTCGAGCACCATCAGATAGCTCGCCAGCCCGATCGAGAAGGCCGGGAAGATGAAGTGGAAGCTCACCGTGAAGGCGAACTGCGCGCGCGCAAGAAAGAGAGCATCGAACGATTCGAACATGGCCTGTCCTCAACGGCGTCGGCTTGGCGCGCCCATGCATGTGGTGGCGGGGAAGCGACCCAGGGCCGCTCCTCCGCGGCGATTCAGTCGACCATCGTCGTGCGCAGGTAGGATCGATGCTCGGTCCAGCCTTGCGGAAACAGGCGGCGGGCGTCCTCGTCGCCGATCGACGGCGGGATGATGACCTCCTTGCCCGGCATCCAGTCCGCCGGCGTGGCGATCCGGCTCCGGTCGCCGAGCTGCAGCGCATCGATGACCCGCAGGATTTCATCGAAGTTGCGCCCGACGCTCATCGGATAGGTCATCGAGAGCCGGATTTTCTTCATCGGATCGATGATGAACACCGAGCGCACCGCCGCCGTCTCGCTCTGCTCGGGATGGATCATGTCATACATGCGGGCGATGGCGAGATCGGCGTCGGCCACGATCGGGAAGCGCAGATCGGTATGCTGGGTCTCGTTGACGTCCGCGATCCACTTGCGATGTTCGTCGGCGGTGTCGGTGGACAGGCCCAGGGGCTTGGTGCCACGCTGCGCGAACTGCTCGGCGAGCTGCGCGGTGCGGCCCATCTCGGTCGTGCAGACCGGCGTGAAGTCGGCGGGATGGCTGAAGAAGAACACCCAGCTATCCCCGGCCCACTCGTGGAAGCTGATCGGCCCGAGCTGGGTATCGACGGTGAAGTCAGGCGCGGTGTCGCCGATGTGCAAAGTCATGGTCTTGTCCCTTTCATGCAAATAGCGCGGCGCCGCTCTTCCACAGCATGTAGAAGGCGACTGCGAAGATCAGCGACGCGAAGACGATGGTGAGCCGGCCAGTGCTGGCGCCGAGGCGGCGCGCGAGCCGGGTGCCGGCGAAGCTGCCCGCCGCGCCGCCCACGATGAACAGCAGGGCGAGCGGCCAGTCGATCAGGCCGGAGAAAGCGTAGTTGGCCGCCGTCGTCAGCCCGAAGGCCGTGACCGCGACCAGCGAGGTGCCGACCGCGAGCAGGATCGGCATGCCGGTCGAAGCCACCAACCCCGGCACGATCAGGAAGCCCCCGCCGATGCCGAAGAAGCCCGAGAACAGGCCGGAGCCCAGACCATAGCCCGCGACCTTGGGGGCTTTCTCGCGCGTGCATTCGGCGCGGGGGTCGCCAGGGTCGCCGCGGCGCTTGAGCATCAGCGCGCCGACCACCAGCATAACCAGCGCGAACAGGAACAGCAGCTTGTCGCCGTCGACCATCTTGCCGAAGGTCGAGCCGAGCGCCGCGCCGACGATGCCGCTCGCCGCGAAGATGCCGCCGCAGCGCCATTTGACGTTATGCGCCGATGCGTGATTGGCGAGGCCCGTGGCGGCGTTCGCCGCGACCGCGAGCGCGCTGGTGCCGATCGCGACATGTGCGCTCGGCACGCCGACCACATAGACCATCAGCGGGACCGCGAGGATCGAGCCGCCGCCGCCGACAAGGCCCAGGCTGAACCCGACCAGACCGCCCGACGCGAGGCCGAGCACATATTGAACGGGTTCTAGCGTCATTGCGGCTGATCGACGCGCGCCGGCCTGGCGAGCCATTCGCGCCCCTTGAGCATGCCGTGCCAGTAGATCGGCGGCAGTATGCGATCCTTCAGGAACCAGGCCCGCCGTGTCGGCCGACGCCCGTCGAGCAGCCAGGACGGGAAGCTCGGCAGCAGCTTGCCGCCATAGCCGAACTCGGCGAGCACGATCTTTCCGCGCTCGACCGTCAGCGGGCAGGAACCATAGCCGTCATAGGCCGCTTGAGGGGCCTTGCCGTCCAGCATCGCCAGCAGATTGATCGCAACGACGGGCGCCTGTTTGCGCGCCGCCGCCGCCGTCTTGGCATTGCTCGTCGTGGCGACATCGCCGAGTGCAAAGACATTGGGCCATCGGCGATGCTGTAGCGTGGCCGGGAAGACCTCGACGAAGCCGGTCTCGTCGGCGAGCGGGCTTGTCGCCACGAAGTCGGGCGCGACCTGGGGCGGCACCGCATGGAGCATGTTGAAGGAGCGCGCAAAGGTCTCGGACCGCTGCCCGAGCATGCGCCGGAACACCGCTCGCCGCCCCGGGCCGTCTACCTCGATAAGGGTGGAGCCGAGCTGCAGCCCGATCATATAGCGCTCGATGTAGCGCATGAGCGCGGGCACATATTCAGGGACGCCGAACAGGACCGAGCCGGCGGTGTGGAACTCGACGTCGATCTCCCGCAGCCGCCCGTCCCGTTCCCAGGCATGACAGGAGAGATACATCGCCTTTTGCGGCGCACCGGCGCATTTGATCGGCATGGGCGGCTGCGTGAACAGCGCTTTCCCCTTCGCCAGCGTGCGGACCAGATCGCGCGTGTAGGGCGCAAGATCATAGCGGTAGTTGGACGTGACGCCGTTCTCGCCCAGCGCCTGACGCAGGCCGGGGATGGCGTCCCAATCGAGCTTGATTCCTGCCGCGACGACGAGCGCGCGATAGCCAACCCGCGCGCCCTCGGCCAGTTCGACCTGATTGTCGTCGGGATGAAAGGCCGCAGCGCGCTGGTGCAACCAGTGCGCCGCAGGTGGCATGACATCGGCCATCGGCCGGAATGTCGCCTCCGGTTTGAAGACACCCGCGCCGACCAGCGTCCAGCCCGGCTGATAATAGTGGATTTCGGCAGGCTCGACGACGGCGATCGACAGGTCCGGCTGCCGCTTGAGAAGACTGGCGGCACAAGCGATACCCGCACTGCCGCCGCCAACGATCACCACGTCATAGTCCAGGGCAGGCCCGCCCGCCTTCATCGCAGCCGCGTACATCGCCTGCGAACGCGCGCCGGTGCGACAAAAGGCGAGAATCGGGCCGGGTAGCCTTTCGATCGCCTCGCGCATCGCCTGTGCGTCAGGCGGCGCGATATCGCGTGTCGTGACCGGCAGATGGGCAAAGCTGAGCCCGGCCGCCTCCGCCGCCTCTGCGACGGCCTTGGCGCTGGGTTGTCCGGCATCCTCGCCGTCGGGCCGGTTCGAGATGATCGCGCGAAAGCCGAGCGCGGCGATCGCGGCCATGTCCTCGGGGCCTACCTGCCCGGTCGTCGAGAAATCTCCGGTGACGGACGTGATCTTGTCCATGGCAAGTGCCTTTCGGGCTATCGGTTACGGCTCGCCCACAGCCTATGAAGAACCATCCCCGCCGCCATGGCCGCGATGAACGGAACTGTGGAAAGCGGCGCGAGGCCGAGGTTTGCGATTGCCGGGCCGGGACAGATGCCGCTCAGCCCCCATCCGACGCCGAACAGCAGCGCGCCGATCGCCAGCGGAGCATCGAGCTTGGCGGTTGCCGGAACGCGGAAGGGCTCGCCGGACAGCGCGTGCGGTGCCCGCCTCTGCACGCGCCACGCGACCGCCATCGGCAGGATCGCGCCCGCCATCACGAAGGCGAGTGTCGGATCCCAGCGGCCGAAGAGATCGAGAAAGCCCGTCACGCGCGAGGGATCGGCCATGCCGGACACAGCGAGGCCGGCGCCGAACAGGATACCACCGGCAAGAGCGATGACGACGCGCATCAGAGCAGCCCTGCCAAGCGCATCAGCCCGACGGTGGCAAAACCCGCCGCCATGAACAGCCCGGTTGCGACGAGCGAGCGCGGCGATAGCCGCGACAGGCCGCAGACCCCGTGCCCGCTGGTGCAGCCGCTGCCGAGCCGCGTGCCGAAACCTACGAGCAAGCCGCCCACAACCAGCAAGGCGAGCGAGTCCGGGAACACGATACGCACCGGCCCGGCCAGCATCACCAGTGCCGCGCCAAGCGGCAAGCCGGCCACGAAGGCGAGCGCCAGCTTGCGGTCCGCATCCGGCCCGCTCAGCCCCAAGGATGTCGCCGCGAGACCGCTGACCCCGGCGATCCGGCCGAGGCCGAGCAGCATGATCGCACCAGCGACGCCGATCATCAGTCCGCCGACAAAACCCGCGACCGGCATCGCATCGCCGAGCAGCGCGTCCATCACAGCGCGTCCAGCGGGATTTTCAGATAGCGCGTGCCGTTCTCGTCGGGTTTGGGCAGCTCGCCCCCGGCCATGTTGACCTGGATCGAGGGGAGAATGAGCTTGGGCATGCCGAGCTTCGCGTCGCGCGCCTCGCGCATCTCAACGAAGTCCTGTTCCTCCACGCCGTCATGGACATGGACGTTGGATGCGCGCTCTTCGGCGACCGTCGTTTCCCACCGGAAGTCGTCGCGCCCCGGTGCCTTGTAGTCGTGGCAGAGGAACACGCGCGTCTCGGGCGGCAAGGTCAGCAGCCGGCGGATCGAACGGAACAGCGTGCGGGCATCGCCGCCGGGAAAATCGGCGCGAGCGGTTCCGTAGTCGGGCATGAACAGCGTGTCGCCGACGAATGCCGCATCGCCGATCACATAGGCAAGATCAGCGGGCGTGTGACCGGGCACATGCAGGACCGTCACCTTGAGCTTGCCGATGGCAAACTCATCCCCGTCCTCGAACAGGCGATCGAATTGCGAGCCGTCCCGCGCAAAATCGCTGCCGGCGTTGAACACCTTGCCGAAGATGTCCTGCACCGCGAGGATCGCCTTGCCGATCGCGAGCTTTCCGCCCAGCTCGCGTTGGAGATACGGCGCGGCCGACAGGTGATCGGCATGGGCGTGCGTTTCGAGCAGCCATTCCACCGTCAGCCCCTGCTCGCGCACATAAGCGATGATGGCGTCGGCCGATGCCGTCGCGGTGCGGCCCGCAGCGGCGTCGTAGTCCAGCACGCTGTCGATGATCGCGGCGGCGCGCGTCTCCAGATCGTGCACCACATAGCTCGCCGTGTTGGTCGGCTCGTCGAAGAAAGATTTGACCTGCGGGATGCCTTCCAGCGCGGCGCGGACCTGCACGCCGGTGCGATCGAGGATCGGATCCATGGTTACGGCCTTTCGCAATCACTGTTAGACATATTTGTAAGTGTGTATGTATGTTGCGTCAATCTGTAAGTGATGGGACATGGCCGTGATGACCGCTGAGATTCCTGCTCCCACATCGCGCCCGCTCCGGATGGGCGACCCCGCGCCCGACTTCGAAGCACGCACCACCAAAGGCCCCACGCGCCTGTCCGATTATCGCGGCCGCTGGTTGGTATTCTTCTCGCATCCCGCGGACTTCACGCCGGTCTGCACGACCGAGTTCGTGGCGCTGGCGAAGGCGCAGCAACAGTTTGAACAGATGGACTGTGCGCTGCTCGCCCTCTCCGTCGACAGCCTTTATTCGCACCTCGCCTGGACGAAGGCGATCCATGAGCTGTTCGACGTCGAGATCGGTTTTCCGATCGTCGAGGATCCATCGATGGCGATCGGGCGGGCTTATGGGATGCTCGACGATGCCGCGCACGACAGCTCGGCCGTGCGCGCGACCTATTTCATCGATCCCGATGGCGTAATCCAGGCGATCACCCATTACCCGATGACTGTCGGCCGCTCGGTCGACGAGATGGTCCGCATGGTGGCCGCGCTCCAGATCGTGCGCGACGGCGATCAACTCGCGCCGGAAGGTTGGCGGCAAGGCCAACCGACTTTGCGCCCCGCGTCGAATAGCCCCGACGGCGCCGACTGGTTTTGCCGGGCATCGTCGTGACCGAGCTTTGGCAGAGCCGCGAGCGGGCGGACATCGCCGCCGAGAAGCTGAAGGCGTTCGCCCAGCCACAGCGGCTCATGGTGCTCTCGCTCTTGCTCTCGCAGGGCGAACAGCCCGTGTCGGCGATCGACGAGGCGACGGGGATCGGCCAACCGGCGCTCAGCCAGCAGCTTGCCGAGCTGCGCAAAGCTGAACTGGTGACAACCCGCCGGCAGGCGAAGCAGGTCTATTACAGCCTCGCCGATGCCGCGACCGAGCTATGCGTTCGCAGCATCGAGGCGGTGTTCGGCTCGGGCGATCCCCGGTTGGCGCCGTCCGGAACGCCAGCTCGCAACGTGAGTGCTTCCGGCGCAGCGGCCTTCGCGCGCATCCTCGACGGCAGCTAAGACCGCATCACGGTCATAGGCCCCGCCACGCCCTACGATCGTGGTCCGAAGCGGATCGCAGCGAGGAGCCCGCCCCCTTCCGCGTTACGCAGTTGCAATGTCGCGCCGGACGCATGGGCTGCGGCCTCGACAATCGAAAGTCCGAGCCCGCTGCCGGCTCCGTGACCGCCCGCGCCGCGTTCGAAACGACGAAGCAAGCGCTCGCGGTCCTCGGCCGCGATCCCCAGGCCCCGGTCGATCACCCGGATTTCGGTATGCCTTTCGTCTTCTTCGCATTCGAGACGCACCTCGCCGCCTTCGGAGGCGTAGAGGATGGCATTCTCCACGAGATTGCCGATCGCCAGACGCAGCGCGTCCGCCGTCATGGGGACGGCGATGAAAGAGCAACCATGGCCTGTCACCATCTTCATGCCCGCTGCCTCAGCCGCGCCCCGATAATCGTCCAGAACCTCCGCCAAGGCGTCATCGACAAGCGTAGTCGCGGGACAATGATCCTCGACCCGGCTTTCCTCGCGCGCCAGGTTGAGGAGCTGGCGGACCAGCCTGCTGGTGCGATCGACCGAGCGGGTAATCTGCTCCAGGGCATGATCGCGCATGCCGGCGTCGCGCGCGCGCCGGGCGACTTCGGCCTGGGTCTTGAGGCCCGCCAGCGGGGTCTGCAGTTCATGCGCGGCATTCGCCACGAAATCGCGCTCGGCGCGCCGCGCAGCGTCGAGGCGGCGGAGCAGCCCGTTCATCTCCTGCACGACCGGGCGCATCTCCACGGGTGAAGCGCCTTCATCGAAGGGCGCCAGCGCGCTCGGCGATCGCGATGCGATCCCGCGTGCCAACGTATCGAGCGGTCGCAGGCCGCGCCGGACTCCCAGCCACAGCAGCACACCGAGTGCCACCAGACCGGCGAGCGCCGGCGCCAACAGACCGATCATCATGTCGGTGACGAGCCGGCGGCGAACGCTCAGATTGTCGCCGACCATCACGCGCAGCCCCTTGGCGGCATCGATATGCGTGTAAACGCGCCATTGCTGCCCGCCGATCTCGCGTTCCGCGAAGCCTGCGCCTCCGCCACCGAGGGGCGCATCGGGCGCGCCGGCCGAACGACCGACAAGGTGGCCGCTCAAGGACCAGATCTGACACGACAACTGCCGGGTATAGGCTGATGGCGTGACCTGGCGCGGCTCGTCGCGCAGCGGGATGTCGAGCGCGGCCACCATCCGCGCCGCCTCCACCAAACGGCCATCGAGCACCCGCTGGACTTCGGCCCGGGTAGAGAGCGCCGTCCACGTCGCCGCGCCCGACCAGACGAGCAGCGTGATGGCGGCGACGAGCGCGAACAGCCTGACCCGGAGCGAACTCATGACTGCGCGATCCGATAGCCTTCGCCGCGCACCGTCAGGATCATCTCCTTGCCGAGCTTGGCGCGTAGCTTGTGGATATGCACCTCGACCGCGTTGCTCTCCACTTCGTCGTTCCAGCCATAGATGCGGTCCTCGAGCTGGCCCCGAGAAATGACATGGCCGGGCCGGCTCGCGAGCGCGTGCAGGATCGCATATTCGCGCCGTGACACGCTGACCTCGTGGCCATCCAGCGCGACGATGCGCCGTGCCTCGTTGATATGAAGCCCGCCGAGCGAGATCACGCTTTCGGCGCGGCCATCGCAGCGACGCAGCAGCGCGCGCAGCCTGGCCGACAGCTCGCTAAGGTCGAAGGGCTTGCCGAGGTAATCGTCCGCCCCGCCATCGAGCCCGTCGATCCGATCGGACACCATATTGCGTGCGGTCAGGAGCAGGATCGGCGTCGAGACGCCGGCGCGGCGCCACTCCCCGAGCAGATCGAGGCCCGAGCCATCCGGCAGGCCGATGTCGAGGACTATAGCGGCATGGTCGGCACTGGCCGTTACGGCCCGGGCATCGGCGCAGTTGGACACCGCGTCGACCTCGAAGCCGTCGAGGCTCAGACCGGCTGACAGCCCGTCGCGCAGCACTTCGTCGTCTTCAACAATCAGTATCCGCATGGTCTCGCACCTCTACGCCGCTACCTTATCGCATCCTTAAGGTGGGTGCTAAGCCAGCCTTAAGGTTGAGGAAACACGACGCTCCACATGGACGGCGTGCTTCAACTTGGCCCCCTCATGATCGCGATCGACCGCATCGTCGTGGTCGCCTTGCTATGGGCGTTTCTGAGCGCAGGCGCGTTCATCGCCGCGCGCTCGCAGACCCGCGCCGGCCGTGCGGCCTGGTGGGCCGCCCTCACAGGCATCATCGCCGCGCGGGTCGGCTATGTGGCCGAGAACGCTGATGCCTTCGCTGTCGAGCCCTGGACGGTCCTGGCGCTCTGGCAAGGCGGCTTTTCGTTATGGCCGGGTGTGATCGCCGCGGCCGCGGTCATCATAGCGCTGCTCTGGCGCAGCCGGGCGATGTTTGCCCTGATCGCGGCGCTGGCGGTCCTGACAACCGTGCAGCTCACCACGTCGGCGCTGCTCGCGCCTGCCTCCCGCCCCATGCCGGGCAACGTCATCCTCGCCGAACTGGATGGTCGGCCCGTCGATCTGGCATCGCTGCGCGGGCGTCCATTCGTGCTCAATATGTGGGCGAGCTGGTGCCCTCCGTGTCGCCGCGAAATGCCGATGCTGATCGAAGTCGCCGCGCAGTCGGACGTGCCGATCCTGCTCGTCAACCAGGGCGAGGATGCGGCGCAGGTCCGCGCCTATCTGGAGCGCGAGCGGCTGTCCCCTGCCTCCGTCAGGCTCGATCTCGAAGGCACCCTCAGCCAAGCCACAGGGTCGCGGGCGATGCCGACCACCCTCTTTATCGACGCCGAGGGCCGCATCCAGCGCACCCATGCCGGCGAGATATCCCGCGCGGCCCTGCAGGCCGAGCTTCGCGATCTAGGAAGGAAAACGTCATGAAGAAGATGGTCGTCCTGGCCGCCGCTGTCGTCGTTCTGCTGGTAGCTGGCATATTCGCGTTGCGATCCATCGATGGCAGCGACGCCCGCGCTCAGTCCGTCGCAGAAGCCGGAGACACCCGGCCTAGCGCCGAGGGCGAGCGTATTCGCCGCCAGATCCAAAATGACCCCGTGGCGCCGACGGTGGCGCCGCAGGGGCATGACGTGACCATCGTGTTCTTCACCGACTACCAATGCCCCTTCTGCCGCAAGATGCACCCCGTTCTCGAAGCGCTGTTGCGCGAAGACCCAAAGGTGAAGCTGGTCTATCGAGACTGGCCGATCTTCGGCGCGGCCAGCGTCGAAGCGGCGCGCGCGGCGATCGCCTCGCAGTACCAGGGCAAGCACGCCGAGTTTAACCGAGCGCTGATGCAGAGCCAAGGCAAGCTGTCCTCTGAAAGCATCCGCGCCGCCGCCGACCGCGCGGGCATTGATCGAACTCGGCTCGCGGCGGATTTGAAGAAACATGGCACCGAGATCGATCAGGCGCTCGGCAGAACCAGCCAATATGCCGCGATGATGGGGCTGTCCGGCACGCCGGGCCTGTTGATCGGTCCCTACCTCGTGCCGGGCGCGGTCGAACTTTCGGGGCTTCGGCAAGCAGTCGGAATGGCGCGGGGAGCTGCGACAGAAGAAGTTCCGCAGCGACGCTAGGCGCATTTGCCGAGAGAAAGAGAATCTTCCACCGCCATACCGGTAATTATGCTCGTCGTGAAAGGTCCAGAAAACCCGGTTCATAAGGAGTGATCAACAAGCTGTGCCCTTCAATATACGACAGCTTAGATATGCCATCATGGCGGCCGATCACGGTAGCTTCTACCGCGCGGCGCGAGCGTTGGACGTCGATCAATCAACTTTGAGCCGCGCTATTGTTAGACTGGAGCGCTCGATCGGTATGCCAATCTTCGAGCGCTCACGCTCGGGGGTCAAAATGACCCTGGCCGGAAGCACATTCATTCGTGGCGCCAAGCCGATGGTGGACACTGCCGACAAGCTGGTGGCCATGATGCGTGCAGCGGGTCAAGGCCGTGCTGGCGGCCTGATGCTCGGACACAATAGCTCGGTCTCCGCTGGGCATTTGCGCGCAACGCTGATGAACTGGAGTGAAACACACCCGGAAGTGGATGTGGAATGCGTTGAAGCCGACCGAAGTGTCCTTCTGGCAGGACTGGACACCGGAGAAATCGATATCGCGATCCTGATGGGCACTGCAAGCCAAAACGGCTTTCGTTGCGAGGCGGTATGGAGTGAGCGAATGCTTGTCGCGCTGCCGGCGCTCCATCCGCTTGCAAACCAAGACGTTGTCCACTGGACTGATCTTAGAAGAGAGCGGTTCTTGTTACCGGCCGCTGATCCCGGCCCTGCCATCCGAGATATATTACTTGGGCGTTTGGCAGTTTCTGGCAGCAACCCGAACATCCGAATAGCTCGCTCGAGCCGAGAGACAGTGCTGAGCGTACTCGGTGCTAGCTCTGGGGTGAGTGTTGTTTGCGAGGGATCGACCGGTGTGCGCTATTCTGATGTGGTATATCGGCCAATACACGGGGAACAAGGCCCGGCATTATCTACATTTTTCGCTTGCTGGCGCGAAGATAACAGAAATCCTGCTCTTTGCAGATTTCTTGCTTTCATCAAATCACGCCATGCACTCAACTTTGAACTTGTTAAAAAATAATTGGTAAAGCAGTGTAGAAAATAGTTGGAGCGAGGCACCATGTCGCAAGGCAAGACAATTATCATCGTGGTCGTCAGCTTAGTCATCGGTTTCACGGGCGGGTTTGTCCTACGACCAACGATTGCACCGATTCCTCAAGCGACTACCGCTTCAACCAGCCCTGCCGTGGCTACGGCATCGAACCAGGCGCGCGGGACGCAGTATTTTGTCGCTCATATAGACGAAGCTCGACAGGTGGCGGCCGGGTGTCGTGACGGCTCGGTGCGTGGCGGCGAATGCGCCACGGCTGAAGAAGCGATCATCAAGGTCGATGCTCAAGAACGCCGGCGACGCTTTTTTGGTAATTGACAGCGGCGAGGCGGATTAGCCTCTTGAGGTATGCCGCCGCCGGGAAAACCCTCGGTCGCTCGCCATAAACTTCGCGAGCATCGGCGAGACGAGCTTTTCGGGAGCGACGGCTTCCCCGCCGGTCTCGGCCGCAAGCGCGGCGGCATAGGCGGCAAGATCGCGGTGGACGGCGGCGGGCAGCTCGACAGTCAGCTTGACGGGTCGATCGTCAGCCAACGGCCCCAGCTTCAACTTGGTCATCGCGTTCCTCCGATGGGTTCGAGCACCAGGTCGCGGGTCAGAACCACGCGCAGCGGATACCCTGGCCGGATGGTGAGCGTCGGCTGCACGTTGAGCTGACGGCGCACGATCTGCTGGCCGGTTTGATTGATGGTGTCCTGCGATCCGCGGCGCAGCGCGCGGGTCAGGTCGTCCTCACTGTCCGCGCCCACCTCGGCTCCGACGCCGAGCAAGGTCGAGACGGCCGCTGCCTTGAGCAGATTGCCCCAATGCTGGTTCACGCGGTCCTGTAGCCCCGCGAACCCTGCGCCGTCCGCGCCGGGCTGGCGCTCGAGAACCATCGAGCGCCCGTCCGGCAATATCAGCCGATCCCACGCGAGCAGCACACGGGTCTGCCCGGCCGCGATCTCGCTGTCGTATTCGCCGATCAACCGCGCACCTTGCGGGATGAGCAGGATGCGCCCGGTGGGGCTGTCATATACGTTGGCGGTTACTTGGGCGGTGATTTGGCCGGGCAAGTCCGAACGGATACCGGTGATGAGCGCAGCCGGGATGATGCTGCCGGCCTGCACGATGTTGGGCGATGCTGGAGCGGTCAGCCGCTCGATGCTGACCGTGCGTTGGTTGGCGGCCTGCGCCATGAAGGCGCGCTTGCCGGCCTGATCCCCTTGCGCTGATTGCTGCGCGGGCTCCTGCCCGGACGGTCCTGGCAAGCCCGACGCCGAGGCAGGCTCCGCACCCGCACGCGCGCCGCCGCTGCCGAGGAAGACCGAGCTGGTACGGGCAGCGTCGCGCTCCTGAGCGGCGCGCTGCCGGGCCGCCTCCGCAGCCTGAGCGCGCGGATCGGGCGGGCCTGGCTGCGCGCCTATCGGCGGCGCGGTGACATCCTCGCCGCGCCGCTGTGCCGACACGATCGGACGGCCGAGGTCGCCGGGAAGCGGTGGGCCGAGCCGGGGCGCTTGAGCGTAGTCGCGTGGCCCGGACGTGATCGCCTCGGAGGTGGCGCGGCTATCGGTGTTGTAGAGTTCCTGCGCCGCCCTCTCGCCCGGTGGCCGCAGCGCATAGATCAGCGAACCGCCGATACCGAGTCCGGCGGCGACGCCGACGACGGCGAGCGCCTTACGGGATAGCCGCATGACGCGGGGCGTATCGCCGCGAAGCTGGAACGCGGTTGGATCAGGGCGAGCCGACTGCGGGGCGGGCCGCTCCTCTGCTGGCGAAGCCTGGCTGTCGGTCACGGCCGCGCCCTCCGTCCGTCATCGCGCACGATGCGGACGCGCTGTTCGCTGCGCCGGTCGCCCAGGCGCAGCTCGGCGGCGGCGAACAGGCGATCGACCACCATGTAGCGGCTTTGGACACGGTAGTTGACCAGCTCGGCGTCGCCGGCCGCGCCGGTCACGAACAGCGGCGGCATCTCGCCCTGCGAGATCCCGGCCGGAAACTCGATGAATACCTGTCGGCCATCGTCGAACGCGCGAACGGGCTTCCACGACGCGCGATCGCCTTCGATCCGGTAGCGGAAATTGAGCGCGGACACGTCCACGCCGCTCGCGATCGGCGCGGCGGCTGCGGCGGCGGCATTGCCGCCGCGCAGCGCGATGAGCTGGTCTTGCGGGTAGGTCCACGACACCGACGCCATATAGGTCGAGGCCGTCGCCCGCAGCTCCACATGGTAGGTGCGGCGGTCGGTGTTGATGATGAGGTTCGTAACGAGGTCGGGCCGTGTGGGCTTCACCAGGATATGCACACGCGCCGTAGGGCCGCTGCCGCTGATAGTGTCGCCGATGATCCAGCGCACGGTATCGCCCGCCGCGACCGGCCCCGGCCCCACAAGCTGCTCGCCTTCCTGCAAGGTTATGTCCGTCACTTGTCCGGGAGCGGCATAGACCTGATAGAGCGCGCCGTCCGTCCACGGATATTGCTGAATGGCGTTGAGGAAGCCGTCGCGCACGGGCTGGATGCGCGCGGCGTCGTTGGCAGCGCCGACACGGCGGCGGGGATCGGCAGGCTCCGGCGGTCGCGGGCTCTCCGTCACCGGTTTCAACTGGCCGGGCAGCGGCAACGGCTCAGGGATCGTCACGATCTCGACGGCGCGCGGTGGTTCTGCCGCTGGCGTCGCCACGATTGCCGGGGCCGGATCGTCAAAGGCGATCACGGGCGGCTTGGCCGACGTGGTGGCACAGCCGGCGAGTGCGGAAGCAGAAATTAACAGCGCGGCCGTGGCGGCGCGGCGGATGGGTATGCCGGTCATTGCGACAGCTCCTTCGACCAGTTGAGGGCGTTGACGAATACGCCGAGTGGATTCTTGCGCAGAGCGTCGGGTGTGCGCGGCGGCTGGACGACGATGGTGAGGATCGCCGACCAGCGTTCGGTGGCGGCAAGGCTGCCGTCCTGATAGCGGCGCTCGATCCAGGCGACCCGGAAGCTGTCGGGCGATGCCCGGATGACGCTCGACACTTCCACCGCGACCTGCACCCGCCCGACATTGGCGAACGGATCGTTGGCCCGCGCGTAATCGTTGAGTGCGAGCGCGCCGCGATCGGTGGTGAAATCGTAGGCCCTGAGCCAGTTCTGGCGGACGATGACCGGATCGGCCGGGATCGCGCGGACCTGCTCTATGAAGCGGGCGAGATGGAACGCGACCTGCGGGTCGGTGGGACGGTAGCCGGCGTCGGCCGGCGCGACCGCTTGGGCCTCGCCGAGCCGATCGACCTGCACGACCCAGGGGACGATATGGCCGCGCGTCGATTGCCAGACCAGACCGCCGGCCAGACCGCCCGAGAGGGCCAGCGTCCCGAAGAAGGCGAGCCGCCAGTTCTTCGCCTGCACGCGCGCCGAGCCGATGCGGTCGTCCCATGCCTGCGCTGCGCGCTGATAAGGGGTGGCCGGTTCGGGCGTCTGGCCGTAGCGGATGCTCGGTCGCTTGAACATGGATCAATCCTTCTGGCTGGTGTCGACGGACGCGCCGCTACCGCCGCCATCGCCGGAGCGCAGCGTGTGGGCGGCGATGGTCGCGCCGTGGGTCATGGTCTGGCGGTTCTTCATCGCGGACGCCCAGGCGGGCGCGCCGGTCGGTGCGTCCGGCGACGGCATGGAGCTGCCGCCCGAAATGGTCCCGCCGGTGGCAGTAACGGCGGCACGTCCGCCGGAACGGTAGCTGTCCTTGAGCGAAGCTGCTGCCTTGCGCAGCGGCGACATGGCTGCGCCGACGGCGGCTTGGCCGACGCCGCCTGCGCCTCCAGCGACTGCGGCCGCGCCGGACTTGCCGGCCGAACCGAGCGCATAGGCGCTGTTGGCGGCGCCTGAGGTGAAGGCAGCGCCTCGCGCAGCCCCGCCGACCGCGCCCGCCGCCGCGCCGACGCCGAGGCGGGCCGCAGCGGCGCCACCGGCCAGCGCGCCACCGGCTGCGAGCACGGTTCCCGCTGCGGCCCCTGCGCCAAGCGCCGGGCCGCCGGAGACGATGCCATTGGCGATCGACGGGCCGAAGATGCCGAGCCCGAGCAGGCAGAGCGAGGCAAGCGCGACCGCCATCGCGTCCTCGATGCTCGGCTGCGCGCCGCCGAATCCGGCGCGGAACTCGTCGAACAAGGTCGAGCCGATGCCGACGATGACGGCGAGCACCAACACCTTGATGCCCGACGAGATCACTAGGCCAAGCACGCGCTCGGCCATGAAGGCGGTCTTGCCGAACAGGCCGAACGGGATCAGCACGAAGCCGGCGAGCGTCGCCAGCTTGAACTCTATCAGCGTCACGAAAAGCTGGATCGCCAGAATGAAGAAGGCGAGGATGACCAGCAGCCAGGCAATCAGCAGCACCGCGATCTGGATGAAGTTCTCGAAGAACGCGACCCAGCCCATAAGGTCGGAGATCGACTGGAGGATGGGTTCGCCGGCCTCCAGCCCGACTTGCGCGACGCGGCCCGGCTGGAGCAGCTCGGCGGCGGTGAAGCCGGTGCCGGACGCTTTCAGTCCGAGCCCGGCGAAGCTCTCGAAGACGATGCGCGCCAGGCTGTTCCAGTTGCCGATGATGTAGGCGAAGACGCCGACGAACAGGGTCTTCTTGACGAGGCGCGCAATGATGTCGTCGCCTTCACCCCACGTCCAGAACAGCGCGGCCAGGGTCACGTCGATGACGATCAGGGTGGTGGCGATGAACGCCACCTCGCCGCCGAGCAGGCCGAACCCGCTGTCGATGTAGCGGGTGAAAACATCCAGAAAACGATCGACGACGCCGGTGCCGCCCATGTCAATTCTCCTGCGGGGTAGCGCCATCGGCGCGCGCGCCGGGCGCAAGGAACCGGCGGCGGTTCTCGGCCCAGGCGCGCAGGCAATCGGGGTCACTTGCCCCGGCCGCGCCGATTGACTGGCAGCGGCGCAGCTCGATCAGCAGCGGGTCCGTCGCCGATTTCTTGGCGACGGCCGCCGGCCCCGCGCGCGGTGATTCGGGCGCACGGCTCATCTCGATCGCCGTCATCGTGATGGCGATGGCGATGAAGATGACGGCGCCGATGCGCGCGAGGAGCTTGCTGTCCATGACGATCAGTCGTGGAACATGCGGGCGTTGCCCGGCTGATAGCCGGTGGACCGGGTGAGGAAACGGCGGAGCCGCTCGCGGCTTTCGGCTTCGACGGCGGCGTTGCGCGCCGAATCCAGCGCCTGAGCCCGACCCTGCGCGGCGAGCAGCGCCGTCAGGTCTGCGAGCTGCTGCGATTGCAGCGCGAGAAGTTGATTGCCGGCCTGCGCGGCCTGAAGCGCGCCCGTCGCCGACTGGCTCGACGTGACCAGGCCGTCCATCGTCGTGCGCGCGCCGTCGATATTGCCGACGACGCCGGCCTGAACGCGAAGCGCGTCCTCGAACGCGCCGACGCTATCCTCCCAACGCGCATTGGCGTTGGCGACCATCTCCGCATGGGTGCCGGTGAGCGCCGCGCCCTTGTAGCGGCCGTTGAAGACCTGCTGGACGTTCTGCACATCATAGGCGATGCGCTGCGCCTCGCCGAGAAGCTGCTGGGTGCGCTGCACCTGCTGCTGCAACTGCTGGAGCGAGTTGAATGGCAGCGACGCCAGATTGCGCGCCTCGTTGATGAGGCTGGTCGCCTGCTGCTGGATTTGCTGAATCTGATTGTTGACCTGCTGGAGCGACCGCGCGGCCGTCAGCACGTTCTGCGCATAGTTGGTCGGGTCATAGACGATTCCGCCGAACTGAGCGTGCGCCGGCGTGGCGGCAGTGATGCCGATCATGCTCGACGTGGCGATGGCGCCGGCCAGCATGGCACGGCGCAGGATGGAGGTCTTCATGGGGTCATGTCCTTCAAGGCAAGGGGGAACTGGCCGGGTTCTTCCCGGCGGCCGGCCAGCGGATCGGATTGGGGATCGGGAAGAAGCTCGACCGCCCAAGCGCAGCCGCGACGACGCAGCCACTCGGCCGCGAACTCCGACTGCCCGTGGGCGGCGATGATTTCGGCGATGGCGAGCTGGTCGGTTTTGGCCGAGGCGGCGGCGAACGCCAGCGCGACCTCGCCCAGCCCTAGCTCGAACAGGCGATTGCCCCGCCGGCTCTGGCAGTAATAATCCCGCTTGGGCGTTGCCCGGCTCAGTATCTCGATCTGGCGGGCGTTGAGTCCGAACCGCTCATAGATGGCGGCGATCTGCGGCTCGGCGGCCCGCTCGTTCGGCAGGAAGATGCGCGTCGGGCAGGACTCGATGATGGCCGGCGCGATGTCGCTCGTCTCGATGTCAGCGAGGCTTTGCGTGGCGAAGACGACGCTGGCGTTCTTCTTGCGCAGCGTCTTCAACCATTCACGGAGCTGCGCGGCGAAGTCGGGGCTGTCGAGGACCAGCCAGCCCTCGTCGATGATGATAAGCGTGGGCGAGCCGTCCAGCCGATCGCCGATGCGGTGGAACAGGTAGGACAGAACCGCGGCGGCCGAGCCGGCGCCGACCAGGCCCTCGGTCTCGAACGCCTGCACGTCGGCTTCGCCGATCCGCTCGGCCTCGGCGTCGAGCAGCCGGCCCCATGTCCCGCCGATACAGTATGGCGCGAGCGCCTGCTTGAGTTGCTGGCTTTGGAGCAAGACGGCAAGGCCGGTGAGCGTCCGTTCGGTGGGCGGCGCGCTGGCGAGCGAGCCAAGTGCCGACCAAAGATGCTCCTTGGCCTGCGGATCGACCGCGACGCCTTCGGAGGCGAGGATCGCCGCCAGCCATTCCGCCGCCCAGGCGCGCTCCGCCGGATCGTCGATGCGCGCGAGCGGCTGGAGCTGCACGCCGTCGCCGGCCTCGTCGGCGAGCATCCCGCCGAGATCCTGCCAGTCGCCGCCCATGCCGATCGCGGCGGCGCGGATGCTGCCGCCGAAGTCGAAGGCGAAGACTTGGCTGCGTTCGTAGCGGCGGAACTGCATCGCCATGATCGCGAGAAGCACCGACTTGCCGGCGCCTGTCGGGCCGACGATCAGCGTGTGGCCGACGTCGCCGACGTGAAGGGAAAACCGGAACGGGGTCGAGCCTTCGGTTCTTGCGTAGAGCAAGGGGGCTGCACCGAAATGCTCGTCCCGTTCCGGCCCCGCCCATACTGCTGACAGGGGGATCAGGTGGGCGAGATTGATGGTGGAAATCGGGGACTGGCGGACGTTAGCGTAGGTGTGGCCGGGGAGACTCCCCAGCCACGCCTCGATCGCGTTCATGCCCTCGGGGATGACGGTGAAGTCGCGGCCCTGGATGACCTTCTCGACCAGCCGCAGCTTCTCGTCGGCGATGGCGGGATCGCGATCCCACACCGTCACGCTGGCGGTGACATAGGCCATGCCGGCATAGTCTGCGCCCAGCTCCTGCAGGGCGGTGTCGGCGTCGGCGGCCTTGTTCGATGCGTCGCTGTCCATAAGGGCCGACGCTTCGTTGGTCATCACCTCTTTCAAGATCGCCATGACGCTCTTGCGCTTGGCGAACCACTGACGTCGGATGCGGCTCAGCAGCTTGGTCGCGTCGGTCTTGTCGAGCATGATCGCGCGGGTTGACCAGCGATACTCGAAGGCGAGCCGGTTCAGCTCGTCAAGCAAGCCGGGAAAGGTCACGCTCGGGAAGCCAACGACAGTAAGCGTCCGCAGATGATGCTCGCCGAGCTTTGGTTCGAGCCCGCCGGTCAGCGGCTCGTCGGCCAGCAGCGCGTCGAGTTGCATCGGCGTTTCCGGCACGCGAACGCGCTGGCGGCGCGTCGAAACCGTGCTGTGCAGATAGGTCAGCGTCTCGGCATCATCGAGCCAGCGGACCTCGGGCACGAAGCCTTCGACCAGGTTGAGCACGCGGTCGCTGCGATCTGCGAAGCCCTTGAGCAGCTCGCGCGGATCGACGCCGGTGGTGGCGCGACCCTCGTAGAGCCAGCCTTCGGCGCGCGTGGCGTCCTCCGCCGGCGGCATCCACAGCAGCGTCAGGAAGTAGCGGCTCTCGAAGTGAGCCCCTTCCTCGCGGAACTGTTCGCGCCGCTCCATATCGACCAGCGCCGACACGGGATCGGGGAATGCGCCGCCGGGATAGTCAAGCGCGGGCGTGCGCTGCGCCTCGACGAAGATCGCCCAGCCCGATCCGAGCCGGCGCAGTGAATTGTTGAGCCGCGATGTTGTCGCGACCAGCTCGGCCGGCGTGGCGCTGTCGAGATCGGGACCGCGGAAGCGGGCGGTGCGCTGAAACGACCCGTCCTTGTTCAGCACGACGCCTTCGTCGACCAGCGCGGCCCAGGGCAGGAAGTCGGCAAGGTACGCCGCCTTGTTGCGGTATTCGCGCAAACTCATCATGGCCGCATCCAGCTCGGGTAACGGAGGTGGCGGCGGGCCACGTCCACGAATTGCGGGTCGCGGCGTGCGGCCCAGACGGACAGCGCATGGCCGATCACCCAGATGACCATCCCGGCGATCCATAGCCGCAGGCCGAGACCGATCGCGCCCGCCAGCGTCCCGTTGACGATGGCGAGCGAGCGCGGGGCGCCGCCGAGCAGGATCGGCTCGGTCAGCGCCCGGTGGACGGGGGCATAGAAACCCGCGATCGGCTCGCCCGCTTCCATCAGACCAGCGCTCCGCCGCCGAACGAGAAGAACGACAGGAAGAAGCTCGACGCGGCGAAGGCGATCGACAGGCCGAACACGATCTGGATGAGTTTCCGCGCACCGCCTGACGTGTCGCCGAAGGCGAGCGTCAGCCCGGTGATGATGATAATCAGCACTGCGATAATCTTCGCCACCGGCCCCTCGATGCTTTCGAGGATCGACTGGAGCGGCGCTTCCCACGGCATCGACGAACCGCCGGCATGGGCGGGAACAGCGAAGGTCAGCGCGATCACGCTGGCGGTGGCGGTAAGCATGGCGCGGTGTGCGCCATGCCGAAGGGCATGGATCATGGCAGGTCTCCGGCTTGGTGGTTGGTAAGGGGTGCGAGGCGGTAGTCGCCGGTCGCGGGGTCGAGCCCTTCGACGCGGGCCAACTCGGTGAGCCGCCGCCCGTGCGCGTCGCGGACCAGCACGGCGATGAGGTCAATGGTCTCGGCGATGAGCGCGCGCGGGACCGTCACCACGGCCTCCTGCACGAGCTGCTCCATGCGGCGGAGCGCGCCGAGCGCGGACCCGGCGTGGATCGTGCCGACGCCGCCGGGATGGCCCGTGCCCCACGCCTTGATGAGATCGAGCGCCTCGGCGCCGCGCACCTCGCCGATCGGGATGCGATCGGGGCGCAGGCGCAGCGACGAGCGCACCAACTCGGCAAGCGTCACCACGCCGTCCTTGGTCCGCATGGCGACGAGGTTGGGCGCGGCGCATTGCAGCTCGCGCGTGTCTTCGATCAGCACGATGCGATCGGTGGTCTTCGCCACCTCGGCGAGCAGCGCGTTGACCAGCGTGGTCTTGCCGGCGCCGGTGCCCCCCGCGACGAGAATGTTGGCGCGCGTCTCGACGCCGTGGCGCAGCGCCTCGGCGTGCCCCGCCGACATGATGCCGGCCGCCGCATAGTCGCCAAGCGTAAAGACGGCGACGGCGGGCTTACGGATGGCGAAGGCGGGTGCTGCGACGACGGGCGGCAACAGCCCCTCGAACCGCTCGCCTCCTTCCGGCAGCTCGGCCGACACGCGCGGGGAGCGGTCATGCACCTCGACGCCGACGTGGTGTGCGACCAGGCGAACGATGCGCTCGCCATCGGCGGCGCTCAGCGACTCGCCAGTGTCGCTGATCCCGTCACCGAGCCGATCCAGCCAAAGCCGACCGTCCGGGTTCAGCATCACTTCGATGACTGCCGGGTCGTCGAGCCAAGCCTCGATTGACGGGCCGAGCGCGGTGCGAAGCATCCGCGCGCCGCGTGACCTCGCTTCGGAACGGATCGGGTAAACGGTCAAGGATCAACCCCATAGATGGGCCGGGGCGAACCGCCGCTCGGCTGTCGGGGCACAGCAAGAGACGCAGAAATATTGGTGCAGCAATAGCTAGTTGCGGGCGTAGTAGAGAGGGCGGTAGATACGGTGCCGAAGGCGAGTTTTGTTCCGCTCGAGTGGAGTCCGCGCTTAGCTCATTCGCGCTTTATGCTGCAGTTGATTCGCCAGCGCGGCGGACGCTGCCAGCCGCGCTGAAGCGATCGATTCGTACCGAAGCGCGTTGACGATGAGGCTTGTAAGGGCCCCGATAGAAAGGATTACCCGTGAGCTTGATTATGGCGGTCGCGTTTCTTGCGGTGGGAGTTGGGGTCGTTCTTTTGATTAACCGGCGAGTATTCAACCGCCGCAATGTCGCGGGAGTTCAGGAGTTCAGCTCTTACGGTCACTCGCTTTTAGTCCGAATTTTCGAGATGATCGGCCGGATTGCGGCTTGGCTGTTCATACTGGCCGGGATAGGTGGTATCCTCTCAACATTCTTGGCTCAGCCACGCTAAGTGTCTGTTGAAGACTGCGATGAGACTTCTTCTGGAATTTCATCGAGCAAGCTCTTGCCACTGGCGAGGCGGCGGCCGAGTGTTTCCACGAAGCCCTCATAGCGCTGGCGCCCCTTCACCTGCGCTGCGGCCTGATCCTCCTCAGGTAGCGGTGGCGTCACCGCCAACCAGAATCTAACGAACAACGTCAGCGCCTCGGTCGTCAGGCCGGTGTTGCGCTCCAGGCGCTGCACCTGACGCGACAACCGATCAAGCCGGCGCGCGAATGCTGCCTCCATGCGGTCGGCGCCGTCTGGCGACAGGTATGACGACACCGCCGCCTCTACGATCGCCGACCGCGAGATGCGTCTTCGGATCGCCAACTCGTCGACCTGCTTGGCAAGCGCGGGCGGGAAATAGACGTTAAGCCGGGTTCGCATGGACGTTGCTCCTACAGCTCGATGCCGTCGCCGGGATCGAGCGACGCCTGCCGCGCGAGCCCTTGCATCCGCCGCCGGACTGTCGCCTGACGCGCGGCGTCGTCCTGCTCGTCATCGACGATCGCAAACTCTTGGCTCGGGGGCGTCGTCTTCTCCGGCGCTATGGCGACGTGCTCGGGTAGCTCCGGCTCCCGGCGCAGTCCGCCGTTGGCGGCATCCTCCTGCGCGCGCACGATGCGCGCCACATCGGTGGGATCAGCGGCGGCGGCGCGCCCGGTCCAATCGTCGGGCCGCACCGCATCGACGGCAGGCATCGGCGCATCCATGATCCGCTCGGCGAGACGCCGATCACGGAAGTAGCGCGCCTTCTTCGCGCGGATCGGATGAACGCCCGCGACCATTACGATCTCATCGTCGGGTGGGAGCTGCATCACTTCGCCAGGGGTGAGGAGCTGCCGGGCCGTCTCCGACCGCGACACCATCAAATGCCCCAGCCACGGCGACAGGCGGTGGCCGGCATAGTTTTTCATCGCGCGCATCTCGGTCGCTGTTCCGAGCGCGTCCGACACGCGCTTGGCGGTGCGCTCGTCGTTGGTGGCGAAGCTCACGCGGACATGGCAGTTGTCGAGGATCGCGTTGTTAGGACCGTAAGCTTTCTCGATCTGATTGAGCGACTGAGCGATCAGGAATGCCTTGAGCCCGTAGCCGGCCATGAACGCCAAAGCGGACTCGAAGAAGTCGAGGCGGCCGAGCGCCGGAAACTCGTCCAACATCAACAATACGCGATAGCGGTTGCCCTTGGGGGTCAGCTCCTCAGTCAGCCGGCGCCCGATCTGGTTGAGGATGAGGCGGATCAGCGGTTTGGTGCGGGATATGTCGCTGGGCGGCACGACCAGATACAAGGTCGCCGGCCGATCGCCCTCGACCAGATCCGATATGCGCCACTGGCACGCCCGCGTCACCTGCGCGACGACGGGATCGCGGTAAAGGCCGAGGAACGACATGGCGGTCGAGAGCACGCCCGATCGCTCGTTGTCCGACTTGTTCAGAAGTTCGCGGGCGGCGCTGGCGACAACGGGATGCACGCCGGCTTCGCCCAAGTGCGGCGTGGCCATCATTGCCGCCAGCGTCTGCTCGATCGTCCGGCAGGGATCGGAGAGGAAGGAGGCGACGCCGGCGAGCGTCTTGTCGGGCTCGGCGTAGAGGACGTGCAGGATCGCGCCGACCAGCAGCGAGTGGGAGGTTTTCTCCCAGTGGTTCCGGCGCTCTAGCGAACCCTCGGGATCGACCAGCACGTCGGCGACATTTTGCACGTCGCGCACCTCCCACTGGCCGCGCCGGACCTCCAGCAGCGGATTGTAGGCGGCCGACGCGGCGTTGGTCGGATCGAACAGCAGCACGCGCCCGTGCCGGGCGCGAAAGCCGGCCGTGAGCGTCCAGTTCTCACCCTTGATGTCGTGGACGATCGCCGAGGCCGGCCAAGTCAGCAGCGACGGCACGACCAAGCCGACGCCCTTGCCGCTCCGGGTCGGCGCGAAGCACAGCACATGCTCGGGACCGTCGTGGCGCAGATAGTCGGCGGCGAGCTTGCCGAGCACTACGCCGTTCGCCCCCAGCAGCCCGGCCGCGCGCACCTCCCGCTCGGTCGCCCAGCGAGCGGAGCCGTAGGTCTCGGCGTTCTTTAATTCACGCGCGCGCCACACCGACATGCCGATGGCGACCGCGATCGACACGAACCCGCCCGACGCGGCGATGAACCCGCCGGTCTTGAAGATGTCGGGCGCATAGGCGTCGAACGAGAACCACCACCAGAAGAAGGCCGGCGGCGGATAGACCCGCCACTCGCCGAGTATGAACCAGGGCGGCCCCAGCTCGAGCTGATAAGCGAGCGCTGCGGCGGTCCACTGTGTCGCGCCCCACACGGCGGCCAGCACGATCAGGAACACGATGATGATCTGGCCCCACAATATCTTGGTCGCAGACATGGATTCTCCTGTCGTCAGAGGCCGAGGCCGCGCTTGCGGCCGAGCGTCCAGTCGACGCCGCCACCGGCGCGGACGACGCCCGCGACCTGCCGGCCGAGCTGTTGTTCGAGCGTGCTGGCCCAGGGCACGAGGCGGAAGCCTAGGCCGTCGTCGATCATCGCGAAGCGGCCCGAGGCGAGCGCGAGGCGTTGGCGGACAACGCCGGCGATCCTTTCGCCAGTGGCGGCCGGGCGGTAGGCAAGGCCGGTCTCGTCCGCGATCTTCGCGCCAACCGAGTCCAGCTCGCGCTTGCGGAGCGTGTCGAGCATCCCGCGCTCGAACACCGTCCGCTCGCCGAAGCGACGGGCGAGCCCTTCCTTGACAAGATGGTCGGTGCGCGCGTCCATCGCGCGGCGAACCTCGACGCCGAACCCGCCATCGGCGACGCTTGCGCCGCGCTCGATCAGCCGGTGGTCGAGCCACGTCGCGCCGGGCGCCCTGATCTGAGCGGCGAGGTCGAGATCCGAGCGCGCGGCGAGGATAAGGGCAGGCTTCTCCTCGCCGGCCCTTCCGATCGCGCGCAGCTCGACGATACCGCCGACCTTGGGGCTATGCTCCAGCGTCTCGATGCCGGGGAGCCGGACATGATGGGTGCGGCCATCGGTGCCGTCGATCACGGCGTAGGCCGTGCCGGTTAGCTCGTCGTGCAAGCCCTTGTCGATCAGCCTACCGGCGATCGGCTTCTCGGGCGCGCTGGTGACGACAGCGTAGCTGTCGAGCGGCCGGTCCTGCCCTCGATCCTTGAGGGCCGCGCTGATCGTGCGGATGATGTCGCTGCGCGTGCCCAGCTCGCGCAGCTTCGCCGCCGCGCCTTCGGCCACCGCCCACTGGCCGGTATCCCCTTCGGCCGCGAGCCCCATCGTTTCCAGATGCTGCAAGCGGCCGACCATCAAGCGGCGGAGCCGCGGATCGTCCGGGCCGGGCCGCTCGGGTCGTAGGTCGATGATTCCCATCTCGTCGGCGGAGCGCTGGATCTCGGTGTCGAGCCGGGTCCAGCGCTCCGCCGTCACCTCGCGGTCGAGCGCATGCTGCACCTCATGCTCGGGCTTCGGCCCAAGCTCGGCGAAGGCCAAGTCTTGCGCGCGCGAGCGGAGATTGTGGCTGATGTAGTCGCGGGAGATGACGAGATCGGCGCCCTGATCGGTAACGCCGCGCACAAGCAAGTGGACATGCGGATTGTCGGTGTTCCAGTGATCGACCGCGACCCAATCGATCCGCGTTCCCAGGTCTGTCTCCATTTGGCGCATAAGGTCGCGGGTGTATTCGCGCAGGTCGGTCAGCTCGGCGGCGTCCTCGGGCGAAACAATCACCCGGAAATGGTGCCGGTCATCCTTGCACCGCTCGGTGAAGCCGCGGTCGTCGGCGTTGTCCCCAGCCGCATCGAACATGCACGTAGGCGAGCCGTCGCGGGTAACGCCGTCGCGCTTCAAATAGGCGACGTGCGCGGACAGCGGCGCGGAGCGTCGGCCGCCCCGGTTGCGGGTGGTCACGGGTAGCATCTTGACCATGACGCGACGGCCGGAGCCGAACAGGCGGCTGCGGGCAAACGCGGTGCGTCCCCGCCCGAAGGTCGATTGCACACCCCGGCGCGCGCCGCCGGCGCCGCCACGTCGGCCGCCGCTGTGGATCGCGGCAACCCGCAGCACCTCCGCAACCAGACCGCGCGCGTTGCGGCCCTGCGACTTGCTGCGCTTGGACTTGCCTGGCCGGACGCGGAACTCGCCGTCCTCGCTCATGGCCGGGGCGCTTTCGGCCGAAAATGGCCTGTGGTGCCGTTCGAGGCGTTGATATTGCTGGCATTTCCCTTCCGCGCGGCACGCGCGCCGACCGATGCCCCCGCGTGAAGCCACGGAAAAGCCTCGGCTTTTCGGCTAAACGGGGCGCTGCTTATATCTTGCCCTCGTCTGTCCCTGCCGTATTCCTCCTCTCCAGCGCCTTTACTGCTTCGGACGGATGAAGGGAGCGACAGGCCGATCATTGCGGTCGGCCCGCGCGGGCGCGGGACACGAACAGCGTGTCGCGCGCCTCATTGGCCGGCGGATCAGCAGCGCGAACGTCGCCCGATGTCGGTCGATCGGTCGGCAGCTCGGACGCAGGTTCTTCGCCGTCCGACTGCCTGATGACAGCTTCCGAAGCGGCGCTGGCGGTGCGGACGAACAGTGTCGCATGACGCCATGCGAACGGATCAGGCTTAGCGATCGCCCTCACCTCCACCGCGCCCGATGCGCCCGTGATCGGTGCGAGCTGGGCGAGATAGCCGACCGTCTCGGGCGGCAGCGGACGGCCGCGCGACATGAAGGCGTCGTAGCGGCCCGGCCCGGCATTATAGGCCGCCAGCATCGCGCTCGCGTTGCCGTAGCGGTCGTGCATCGCGCGCAGATAGGCCGCGCCCGCCATGATGTTGTCACGCACGTCGAAGGGGTCAGCGCCAAGGCCATGCCGGATGCGAAGATCAGCCCAGGTCGCGGGCATGATCTGCATCAACCCCATCGCACCCGCGCTTGAGACGGCGCGCGCGTTGCCGCCGCTCTCGACGCGCATCACCGCCCATATCCATGCCTCGGGGATGCCGAACCGCCGCGCGGCATCGGCGACGTGGCCGGCGTAGGGATGAACCGCGGCCGATCGCGCGGCCGGCAAATCCTGCGCCGTCGCCGCGACCGGCGCAGCCCCGCCGGACAGCAGCGCGACAGCTAACGCCAACGCCGATCCGACTCCACTCCGCCGCCAGCCTGCCAGCGTGCTCGCTACGCTCAAGGGTGCGCGCGCTGCGCCGGCCTGCGGCCGCCCTTGACCTTCGCTGCGCGCCCCGGCCGGCCTGCGACCAAGCGGGACAGAGGGATGAGACGGCTTTCCCGCGAACAAAGGGATGATGGACAAGCGCACCGGATCAGTCCTGCTCGCGCGACTTCGGCTGGCGGTTCCAGCGCAGCGACCAGGCCGACTTGTCGCCGGTGTTCTGGAACAGCGCGGCGCGGAGCGGCTGCGCGAAGGCGGGATCGTCGATGCGCAGCGAGACGTAATCCCCGGCGCGTTCGCCGGTCTCGTTCCAGCCGGCACCGATCTCCGGGCCTTCACCATCGTCGCCGCGATGAACGCGCCAGTCCGGCGCCTTGTCGGCGTCGCTCGCCTCGGCCGGGACGATCGAGATGCGGATGTCGAGCGTCGCCGTCTCGATGATGCCTTCGTAGCCGCTGGCGGTGCGGAAAAAGCTGCCGATCTGCATGGGACTCTCCTTTGGGTTGGCAGAAACAAGCGGGTTCAGCGCCACGCGAGCGGCGCGTTTGGGGTGTCGCGGGTGAGCACGGGCACGGCGCGGCCGAGCACGCTCGAGGCCGGCAGCGGCCCGAAATAGCGGCCGTCCATGCTGTCTGCGTGATCGGGATTGAGCATCAGCAGCTCGCCGGCGCGCAGCGTGCGGCAGCCCTGCCAGACAGGCAGCGACCGGCCTCGTCCATCACTCGCCAAGGCGACGACGACGAGCCGTGCATCGACGCTCACCACGGCGCCGATCCGGCACACGCGCTGTCCGGCTCTTGCCGCGACATGCTTCAACAGCGGCACGCGCTCGCCGAGATAGCCGCGCTCGGCCAGCCACCGCGCCAGCGGCGCGGGCGGCGTCACGGCGACCAGCGCGCCGACTTCGGGATCGTGGTCGGGCTCGATGCGGTAGAGGCCGAGCGGCGCGCTCGCGCTGGCGTTCCAGATGACGCGCGGCAGCGGGTCGAGCACCGCGACGGTGGTGAACGACACGGCGAACAGTGGCGCGGCGAAAGCCGTCGCGATGGTCCAGCCCCGGCGCGTCATCCTTCGATCTCCCGGCGCTTGAGCCAAGCGCGATGACGCTCCAGCGTGTAGGGGCGCGGCTGATGTCCGGCGGCGATGCGGTTGGCGACATGTCGCCAATGATCGGGCGCGGCGTCGCACGGATCTACGCCTGCGGCCTCGGCCGCGTCGATTGCCGCGAGCACTTGGCTGACCTTAGGCCAGCCTTCGATCTTGAGCAGGATGTCGCCGCCGGGCCGCACGAACGGCAGCGTCGTGAACGCCTCGCCGGGCTCGACCGCACCCACGATGTCGATGCGCGAGCTGACCGTGCCGTAGTCGTTGGCGGCCCAGCGGACGAACGCGAAGATGGTGCCGGGACGGAAGCGGACGATGCGGCGGCGGCGGTCGACGATCTCGTCGACGGCGACGCGCCCGAACCTGATCCAATGCTCGACGCGCCTCTCTATCCACGTCAGTTCGACCCGGGTCATGCCGTCGTCGGACGGTTGGCGGTGGCGCATGGGAGACGGCGGGACGGTCATCGCCGGCTCCGGGCGATGACCGAATCCGCGCGCGGCATGAGGTCGTCCTGACCCGGATCGGAGGTCGAGTGCTTGATGCCGATGTCGGCCCAGGCGCGCAGGTCATCGACCGAATAGACTACCCGCCCGCCGATCCGGCGGTAGGCAGGGCCAGTCCCGAAATAGCGGTGCTTTTCGAGGGTGCGGCCAGAGAGGCCGAGGAAGCGTGCGGCTTCCGGCGTGCGCAGGAAGCGAGGCGGCAGATTGGTGGGCGTATCGGACAAGTGACGGCTCCTGCGGGCGGTGGCGGCAGGAGACGTGATTGTCAGAATGGAGGTGGCCGGGTGGGGTATGAAGATCTGCGACCGCACGGATGTGACCACCCCAGGCAGGGCGTGCGTCTCCATCGCGGCGGCCAGCCTCGCAATTCATCAGGATGCTTGGCGTGTAATGTCTAGACTGGCAAAAAAGCCGGGATGGACAGCCTCTTTTGCTTTCCGGCTGCGCGCCGAGATGACCCCGAGGTGGAGGCATGGTTCTCCCACGGCGACGCGCTTCGCGGCTTACTTGCCCCATGGTTTGCTCGGTTGTGTGCCTGTGACGACGAGGTGGGCAGCCTGATTCATGACGGGCGTCCTACCGTGTGTCTGGAAGACGTGGCCTTCGCCTACGTCGACTCTTATGCGCAGCACGCCAATATTGGATTCTTCTTCGGTGCCGATCTCGATGACCCCGCCAGCTTGCTCGAAGGGGCCGGAAAACATATTCGTCACGTCAAGTTGCGACCCAGCCGGATGCCTGATGAGGCTGCACTTGCCCGCCTAATTGCCGATGCCTATCGCGACATTTGTCGCCGGCTCGACGAAGCTCGTGAAGTGTAGCCGCGGTCAAAATTGAAAGGCGCAGCACCAACGCGGATTATTTGGATGGCTGAGATTGAACCCTTCGAGAAGCGTCACAGGAATGGTAGCATCTGGGCCGTTGGTCAGACGCTAGACGGGCAGCCCACTGGATATTGGGAGTGGTTTCGTAAAGATGGATCGAAGCTTCGATCCGGCCATTTCCGAGACGGTGAGCAAGTCGGCGAGTGGACGACCTACGATAGTGCCGGACGAGTCTACAAAGTCACCACGATTAAGCGCGCCGAGTGATGCAGGGGGGATTTCCGGCATCATCTGATGCGGAGTAGTTTTCGGTAATCGCCACCGGCCAGCGCCTTTGCGTCGCGCACCAACCGCACCACGAACGAGCGAGTTGCCGAAACCTTCCACTCGATTGCGGGTAGCTGTGCCGCTTCTTCGCGGCCTAGCTCGACGGCGATCTGGCGGTAAGTCGCGCCGCCGTCGCGCAGGTCGAGCGCCCGAAGCATTAGATCGAGCCGCGCCAGCCGGTAGGCGGTCAGGGGCCAACCGCGCGGCAATGGCCCCGCCGCTCGGCCGAGCAGGCGGCGGTGGAAGCGCAGCAGGCTGGCGATGCGGGTGATGAAATCCTTGTCGAGCGGGACGATTGCCGCGAGCGGCCTGCCCGGTGAGGGCTCGCGGAGCCACAGCCGATGCTCGCCGGCCGCATCGGCGATGATGACATGGCGACCGTCAATCCCTGCCAGGTCGGCGAGCAGCGCGCCGAGCGTGCGCGGATCAACCGGCGAAGCGCTGTCGAATCCTTCTGGTGCTGCGTCGAGGATGACCGTGACGGCGGTCAGTTCCGGGCGCCAGCTTACCGGGTCTGAAAGGTCATCCGGGGCCGTGGCGAAAGGATAACCCCCATCGCCGCGCGAAGGCCGCCTCGGCGACGCTCTGCGCGACGGCGCCGCTCGCGATGCGCTGCTGCATCTGCGTGTGTTCGGCGCGATAGGTGCGGTTTCGCCGCAGGAACTCGGCGGCTAGATCGGCGCGCCCGAGGGCGTCGGGCAGTCCGCCGGCGCGCCACTGGCGACGCCCAGGCGGCGTCGGCATTGCATCCTCCCTACCGCGCCCTGCGCGGATTTCGGAACACCGAACATCCCCGTCGCCATTCACATGCACTAGGGCGAAGATCGCGCACAATCATGCCGCGTGGGCGGGGCGATTGCCTCCAAAATCGGTCCAGACTGGAGTTGAATCTTAACGACTTAGCGGGCGCTGACAGCCGAGAAGATGAGCATAACCGACCTCGGTCATCCAGCGCGCTCGGGCCAAATGGGTGTCGTGCATCGTCTTAGCGCGATCCGGTTCGGACGCTACGTTGATGCCGAAGATTACTCCCGCAGCCTCGCGCCAATCGGCCCCATCGGCGTCGGCATCGAGCAAGCGAAGATAGTCCACTAAATGACCTTCGTCATAAGCGGTGAGCTGCTGCGATTTGGGCGCGAAATCATCGAATCCCATCTTGACCATGATGCCCCCAACTTCTCGCCCGCGTTAACCAATGGGACATTCACCCCGCATTTTCGATGCGCTTGTTCGGCATGACTTCATGCGGATTCCGCATTGCTCAACAACTGCTCGTGGGGCTGCTGGTTTGCGGTGCGCCCCCGCAAACAGCTCCTGACCCGTAGCCGGGGAGTTGGAAAACCGGAATATCTCGGTCCCTATGACCTTTAGCCCGGAAGCCTGTTGTATACGTCACAGGCTCCCCGACCATGTGGTCAAGGATGGCGGCGTCGTCACGGCCGACGCCCAACCGAATATTCAGGGGTTTCCACGCCCCAGGCCACCGCGTAGCGGCCCGCCCGCTTCATAGAGCAGCGCAGCCGTTTTTGCTACCCAGCGCGAGCCGCGCGCCCCTGCGGCCGCGCGCCCCTGCGGCCGCGCGGACCTCTGGGACGCGCGGCCGCCGCCGATCCGGGGCAGCGGATCGGCGCGAAAATGGCGAAACCGCAGGGGCGGAAGCCCGGCCCTGCGGCGTGGATGGGTCAGGCGGCCTTCAGGCGCTGCATTCCCTCGGCCAGCGTCCAGAGCGCGCGATTGAGGGTCACATTCTGATCGATACCGTTGATGGCGCGGGTCTGCGCCCGGCGGATACGGCCCTCGGCATTACGCTTGCGGCCCTGCAACCCGCCACGAACCACATTCTCCTGAATGACGTTGAACGTGGTCCACAGGCTGCGGTCCACATCCTCACGGCGGCGCGGCTCGATGATCTGCTCGGGCCGAACCGGGCTTTCGTCCTCGTCATAGCGGGCGACAAGGCTGACCTCGCCGAGCAACCGTCGCTCGTCTTCGGAAAGCTGGATGGACTTCATCGACTCGCTAGCGTCAATCAGCCGGGGGAAATCCTCGGCGACGGTGAACACGCCCTCAATAATGTCGTGCTCGATGTTGCCCTTGTGCGGCACGCGGACTTCCTCGAACCGCTCACCCGCGATCATGCTGTTGGTGCAGACGAACCGCAGCATCCCGGCGAACATCTGATAGGCGCTGGTCCCGTCATGGCTGTTGACGATGATGACTTCGGCAGCCTCCGGCTTGCCGATGCCGTCATCACGGCGCAGGCGGAGCATATGCTTGGCGTGACCGTGTCGGCTGCCGTCGCGGGGGACCGACTGGACGGCGAAGAACGGCGACCATCCCTCCCGGCGAAGCCCATCTACGATGTCGATGGTGGGGACGTAGACGTAGCGATCCGAACGGCTGTCGTGCGCCTCGCGGGCGAAGATGGACGGGACGTGCCGATACAGCGCCTCGTTGTCGAGTGGCTCCCGGCCGCTGATCTGATGGGCGTTCCGGCCGAACCGGGTGGCAAGCTGGTAGTGCATTTGGGCCTCCTTGGGCTTGGGTTTCCGCGCAGCGGAGCGCCGCGCTGAAACCCTGCCCGTCGGCGAGACCGGGGGTGCAAACGGAAGGCGGCTTCGCGGGGAACCGGCTGCACTGAGCGAAGCGAGGGAAGCTGGGCGGAAGCCGCTTGAAGTGCGCCGGGGGCTGGCCCCAAGCGCCGCGCCGCCCTGCGGCGCCCACAAACAATCCTTGCCATTTGTTCCTGTTTTGATCCAAACCGGAAGCAAGGAGTCGGTATGAGTATCACGATCAAAGGACAGCCGGGCCAGCGCATCGCTGTCGCGGGCGACATCACCAAGACGCTGCGCGTTCCCTATCACGAGGCAGAGGAACGCTTTCTGCTGGCGGCGAGCGACGGTTCGCTGATCGAAGGCCGCCTCGGAGCCGAGGAGGATCGCTTCGATTTCCGGGTCGTGGTCGACGGTGCGGGGATCTCGCATGTCGGTCCCGGTGTGCTGACGCTGGACTGGCAGGTCGAATGGGTGACGATCGCACCCTATGACGCCGGCGCGCTGCCAGAGCGCGGCCCGATGCCTCTGCCTCTGTTTGACTCACTGTCCGGCTAGTCGCCCCCTCCAACGCGAGAGGCGCCCCCGCTCCGGTGGAGCGGGGGCGCCGCGTCGGGTCAGCGGGACCAGATGAGCGCGTATTCGCCGACGGTGTCGGTTTCGGACAGGGTGGCGTAGATCGGAGCCGGGAAGGTCGGATCGTCCAGCTTGACCGAGATGTAATCGCGGCCTTCGCGGCTGGTCTTCTTCCATCCCGCGCCGCACTCGACGGAGCCGACTGCGAGACGGTAGTCGGGCGCCTTGTCGCTCTCCTTGTCGACCGGCCGGAGGGTCGCCTTCGCGTTGAGGGTCAGAGTCTTGATGGTTCCGGTGAAGGAGCCGTTGCCTGCCTGAGTGAAAGTGCCGATGGTCGCCATGTCGAAGTTCCTTTCGTTTTCGAGCCACGACCGCCGCGGCCTCGATGGCGATCGGTGAATCGGGGACGATCGGACGCGCACCGCTTGCGGCCGGAGCACAGCGGAGGATGGCGACGCGCGGCTTTTTTGCTTCGCGATGCAAAGCCGAAGGCGGCGGAAAAAAGCCGCGCGGCGGCGTTGCGCCAGGCCGAGCGAGGCGAAGCCGGCCCCGGTTAGATCAAGCCAATCGAGAGGCCGCGCGATCGTGGCTGGCGCGAGGATAAGTTATGGCGACGACGCTGCACTCACCTCAAATCCACAGCAAGCGACCTAGTACCTCAAACGCCATTTCACGACGTCGGCGCCCACTTGCCGGCGACATTTGCGACCGCAGGCGCATTAAGGACGCGGGAGTGCGTCATTGTCGCGGACGCGATGCGAAGGCCAGCGTCCGTCGCGTGAAATCCGCGAGTTCACGGTCGTTGATGGCCTCTGTCTGATAGGCTGGATTTTCGTCATGGTGATATCGGTTGCCGAAGTCTAGCAACGCTCTCAATTCAGCGGTGTCGATCGGCCCCATCACTTCATCTGCGCTACCGATCCGCTGACGGCAAATATCGGCGAACTGACCCAGCTTTCCGCCGGGCCTGAACTGCGCTGGAAAGGCAACGCGGACAAAGGTTTCGAGCATCGGGCGAAGCGACTCCGCAATTTTGCGCTCGGCGGCCGGGTCCGCCGCCTGGAGATAAGCGAGCGCATCGGCGTGCCTCTTGTCGTGCAGCGTAATCATGTCGCCAGTGACGTCCCAGCCCACCAGCGTAGAGCCTTGCTGCGCGCGCACGACCTGGAGTGAGGCGCGCGGGAGCGCGCCACACTTTTCCCAGACATTGAGAATGAACGGCTTCGAGTGCGAGAGGACGATAACCTGCCCCACAGCGCCCGCGAGGCGGTGAATCTCTTGCACAGTGTGCAGGGTGCGGTGCTCATCAAGGCTGCTCATGGGATCATCGATCACGACAATCTTCTGCGCGAGCGCCTGGTCACGTTCGAGCGTGGCGAAGAAGAAGGCGAGCGCCAAGGTGTTGCGATCGCCCGCACTCAGCGCAGTCCGGAAACTCGGTCCCTCGGCGGCGTTAAGCCCCACGGCGATATTGTTGATGAGCACGTTGTAGTTGGCGGCCGATCCGCCGCGATTGTTCACGGGAGCGACGTTGCCCAAGCGAAAGCCGGCGTTGAAACGACGCAGGTAGTCGTTCACCGCGTCTTGGTAGGCCGGGAAGACGTTCTGACGATATTGGTTCAGCGCCTCGCGGGCTTGGTCCCGCGCGGTCTCGGTCCGGCCCTTCTCATCGCGCTCGTCAACATAGGCGGTGCAGAGCGCCGCCATGTCCGGCTGATGTCGGGCCTCGACGGCGCGAAGCCGCGTTAGATCGGCAGCCAGCGCGGCGACGTTGGCCGCCCGCGCTTCTTCCTTGACGAGCGCCAGAGCCTCGTTCGCCTGCACCAAGATCGCAGCGACGCGGTCAAGGCCAAACCGCTGTTCCTCATACGTCGCGGCGGCGGCGCGCACGTCGTCGCCGAGCACCAAGGGCTCCAGCGGGGCGGCCTGCTTGGCTTTCAAACGCTCCATGATGCCGTCGCGGGCGGCTTTCCAGGCACGCGCAATTTCCGCAGTGTCGATCTGGATGGCGGGAACTTCGGTGAATGCCTGCCAAAACTCGCGGCGTTCGATCGCCTCGCGCACGGTACGCTCGAAGGCGGCGGGCACGTCGCCGGCATGGGTGGTCGTGAGGGCATGGATGGTGTTGGCGATGTCGCGCTTCAAGTCGTTGTAGGCGTCTCCGAAATAAGCGCGGTAGTGCCCGATCACAGGGGAGCCGGCGAGATCCTGGGCGCAGAACGGACAGATGGCCGCGCCTGCTGCCGCGGCATGGTCGGCGTGCGTCAGCCCTTCGCCAATCCAGCGCTCGCCGCCACGGGCAAGCAGCGCGATATGGGCCTGCACCCGCTCGGCCGCCGCCTCTTCCAGACCCGGCAAATCTCGGCCGAGAAGCCCGTCTAGGGCGTCGAGGTCGAAGGCCGGCAGGGAGAGCGCTGGGAATATCGCCGCCGCCGCGACGGCCTCGGACGACCGCGCGGCGGCCAAGCGCTTTTCTGCGTCGGCCAATTCCCGGTCGAGGTCGGGGATCGGCTGCAACGCGCAGAATGCTTCGGCATCGAGCCCGCCGCGCCGCGCGGCGGGGATCGCTTCGGCCTTGGCGCGGAGATCGCGGTTGTGCTGCTCGATCCGATCGACATGCGTTTGCACGGCGGCGTTCAACGCGACACCCTGGCTCCCGACAATCAGCTCATGCAGGTTCTGGCGATTGCCGGGAATAACCTCGATGCCCGAACACACGTTCTGCGCCACGAACTCATCGTCGAAGACGGCGACATTGGGCTCGGTTCGGGACCAGGCGCCGTTCTGGAAGACGGCGGGCGCCCCGGCGGCCAAGCCGATCACCACATGCGGGGGATTGGCGGCGCCGAGACGATGCCGATCGGTGATCGGCGCGGCGGCCCCGGTCGCAAGTGAGCGCAGGATGGCGGTCAGCGTCGTCTTCCCGCGCCCATTTTCGCCATAGACGACCGTGAGCTTCGCGAACGGAATCTGAGCACCAGCGTTCACCGAATCGAATTGGCCAATATTCCGCAGTAGTTGAATTGCCTGGACCACGCCGAATCCCCCCTTGGTCCGCCACTATACTATGGATGGCACAACCATAAGCTGCTCCGTCGCGAGGTCAGTGGTGATTCAGGTCAAAACCACCGGCCTGCGAACTTTGGGTCTGCGCTGCCCGGCCGACATCGCCAGATTGCGGGTCCGGGCCACGATTCTCAGAATAGCGGCGCCATGATGGAATTGCCGGAACGCGGCGACAACGGCCGGATCGACGAATGTCGTCGTGGTTTGGCTGTCTGCCGGGACAGTAACGGTGCCGGGGCGCACTTCATGCTGCCATCCTCGCGCGGCGCGAAAGCTCAGAACCAGTTGGCCGAACGTCGGATAGGCGTGGTCGATATGGGCCGATTCGATAGTGATAAGCTCGTCGGTCAGCTCGCAGGGGACGCGACCGAGTTCATCTCCATAAGTTTTGAAGTGTCGGGCTTTGGCGGCTTTCAAGTCTGCCGCAACCGCCGCCCGGCAGGCGTCATAGAACTCCTGGGCGTTTGATTTCGGCGCTCCACGAACGGCCGCTAGATAGCTGAAATCCGTCTCGCTGCCGTCAACGCGCCGCACCCAAAAGCCGGGTGTCGAGTAGCCGTCGCCGGTGTTCCGGCGCCGGAAGAAAGAATCCACTCCGTTGCCTATCTTCGAGGGGCCATCGACAATGACGGCGTCATAGCGTTCGAGGAGGGCGATCAGGTCGTCATGGTCGACACGGTCTTCGACCACTTCCTCATCGGAATAGCGGGCCAGCATAACCTTGAAATGAGCCAAGGCGGCGCTTTGGGTCTTCCATGCCCTGCCGTTCGACAGATTGATCGCCTTTGCCACCGTTGCCCCGTATCCTCGTTCCGCTTGCCAAGCTGGCTATCGGCGAGGATGGTTCGACGCAAGGTGACACACAACAAGGTCGGCCGCGCGCCCGCGCGCGGCCGAATTTTTCTGGGTGAGAGCAAGGCCGGGACCGCTCGCGCGGCCCCGGCCCGGTGCCGCTACTCGGCGGCGATGGCGTAGGACCTTTCGCCATTCTCCGCTTCGCACGCCTGCTCCACCGCCTCGGCGTCCTCGGCCTCGATGGACGCGGGCTGGTCCGCCTCCGGCTGCGGTGTCCGCAGCGCGGCGGGAAGCCAGCCAGTCCCGGCCAGAAGCTGCTCGGCGGCTTGCGCCATGTCCGGCTTCTTCATGTCAGCGAGACGGCGGGCGGCGTCCTCGGACACGCCCTCGGCCACTGCCTCGACGATATGCGCCTTGGTGACGCGGCCAAGATAACTGTCCACGGTCGGTGTCCAGTCCTTCGCCACGTCCAGCGCCAGCGCACTCGCCAGCCGGTCGGCGGTTTGTAGCGAACGGGGCTTGCGATCCCACGGCAGCCACAGGGAGTTGACCGTGCGAGCGGCGCAATGCGCCAGCAGCGCAATCCGCTTCTCGTCCGTTAGCCCGACGATGAAGCCCCACAGGTCCGTCACGTCGCGGGGCATCCGTTCGGCCCAAGCCTCGTGCTGCTCGCTCGACCGCGCTGCCAAGGGGGTATCCTCGATCCCGTCCGCGTGGCTTCCCAAGGGGGTCACGGTCGGGCGGACCTCAAGGCAACCCGCCTCCGCATAGCTGTAGAACAACTGCGCGGTGAGCGTGTGGGCCAGCGCGATCAACGCCGTATCCGGCTGCTCGGCCAGCGCCACGCGGAGCGCCAGCGTCCGGTAGGCGGACAGGTCGCGAGTGAGGCTGTCAGAAATGGGCTTGCCCGGCTCCTCGTCCTCTTCCTCGTTTTCCTGCACCGCTTCGTCGCCGTCCTCCGGTTGCTCGTCCTGACCGGCCTGCGGTTCGGGCGCATCACCCTCTGCCTTCGGCTCGGGCTGCGGGTCCGCCAGTGCCTCGTCCTCGGCCCGAACGAAACCGCGCTCGACCCTGACACTGCCGTCATGGTGAAGCACGACGAACGCGCCGCCATGCGCGACCACGTTGGCGTCGTAGGCGGAACGCTTCTCGGAAATGGCGTCGATCTCGTCGGACACCGCCTCCAGCTTTGCCGCCACGTCCTCGGGCATTTCGTCATAGGACGAATAGCCTTCGGCAAGCTCGTCATGCTCGGTGGACAGCGCCTCCAGCCGCGCCTCGTCCTCGTCGGACAGGGAAACGGACTGCGGATAGAAACGCCGCATCCCGTGGGCGTGGGGATAGTCGATATGCGCCTCGGCCCATTTCCACCCCTCGGCCTGCACTTGCTCGGCAACCTCCCGCAGCTTCTCGGCGGCAAGAATATCGAGCAAGCCCGCATCCTCGAAGAACCCGCCTCGGTCTTCGCTGAACAGGTCGCGGATGATATGGCCGCCCGCCTCGATATAGGCGTCGGCCCCGACGAACACCGCGCGGCGATCATCGGCAGGCACATTGCTCGCGGTCATGTCTCGCCGGATGATCCACGGTTCGCGGTTGTGATGCAGGTTGGCGAACACCTGCTCCTGCCGGTCATGGTCCTCGGTGATGGCGAAGGCCATAAGCTGGTCCAGCGTAAGCCCGTCCTCTCGATAGACCTGCAACAGCTTGGGACTGACCGCGCCGAGGCGAAGCCGCTGCTTCACCACTGCCGCCGTCTTGCCGAACCGCGCGCCGATTTCCTCCGCGCCCCAACCCTTGCCGTCCGCCAACTCGCGGAACCGCTCGAACTCGTCGGCGGGGTGCATATTGGTCCGGGTCACATTCTCGTCCAGACTGATCTCGGACGGGTCGTTGGCGGTATCGAGCCAGCAGCGCACCGGCTCGGACTTCTTGATCTGCTTACGCTTTGCGCGCAGCAGCATCGCCAGCCTGCGGCCTTCGCCAGCGGTGACGAGATAATAGCCGGTCGGCGTCCCGTCCTCCTTGGTTTCCGGCTCCACGACAAGGTTCTGGATCAGCCCCTTGTGCTGGATCGAAGCGGCCAGCGCCTCGATAGCGGCTTCCCCATGCGGCACCTTGCGGGCATTGCGCGGGGACTTCTTGAGCTTGGCGAGCGGCACGAAAATCTCGATGCCCGACACAGGCTCGGCGGCTGCGGTTTGAGTAACAGCGTTCATCACACTTCTCCGTAAAACCACACTCACCCCGGAATGGGGTGGGCGGCGAAGAAGCGACCGGCAGGCCCGCCGGCGGAGCCGGGCAGCATCCGCAGGACCGGAACGTAGAGGAGGTAAGCGCGCCTGCGCGCGTTGCGGCCCGGCGCGGCGGGCCTAAAGGGAAGCGTCGCCCACCCCATATCGGGAGTGCAACGACCAACAATGCAATCGGGCCGGCGAACGCCCTGGCCCGATCTCCGCAGCAGGAAGAATCGCAATCCGCGCCGCGGATTGACCGACGGGCGCCAGAGCGCCGTACGCCAG
This sequence comes from Sphingobium sp. 22B, assembly GCF_001580035.1. Classification (NCBI taxonomy): domain Bacteria; kingdom Pseudomonadati; phylum Pseudomonadota; class Alphaproteobacteria; order Sphingomonadales; family Sphingobiaceae; genus Sphingobium; species Sphingobium sp. 22B. Next base: position 543,899 of record NZ_LTAB01000001.1, read on the forward strand.
TCCGGTCGTCACCCGCATGGGACGAGACCCGTCAGGGGCTCGGTCGAAGCGCAGCGGAGATAGGGCGGCGGTCCCGCCGGGAGGCGCCAACCCTGATCTTGCAATTTTCATCACCATCGACTAATATGCAGTCATTGACTTATGGAGGCGCGCATGGCGGTTATGACGATTCGAAACATCGACGATGCGATCAAAAATCGGCTGAGGCTGCGCGCTGCAATGCACGGCCGTTCTATGGAGGATGAAGCCCGCGACATCTTGCGCTCGGCGCTCTCGACCGAAATCCCGCGCCCTCGCAATCTGGGCCAGGCCATCAACGAGCGCTTCGGCGAGCTGGGCGGCGTCGATCTGCCTGACGTTCCGCGCGAGGCGATCCGGCTGCCCGTGGACTTCGGCGAATGATCGTCCTCGACACCAACGTCATTTCCGAGATGATGCGACGCGAGCCTGACCCGCAAGTCATGGCGTGGATCGCCGATCAGCCTATGGCGGGCGTGTTCACGACTACGTTGACGCAGGCGGAAATCTTCTACGGGCTGGCGCTGCTTCCCGAGGGACGCCGCCGCGATGACCTGCTGGCGGCCGCGCGTCCGATGTTCGAGGTCGATCTGGCCGGGCGTGTCTTGCCGTTCGATACCGACGCGGCCAGCGCCTATCCCGAGATTGCCGCCGGGCGGAAACAGGGCGGCAAGCCGATCAGCCAGATTGACGCGCAGATTGCCGCCATCGTGCGCTCGCGCGGCGCGCGGCTGGCGACTCGCAATGTGCGTGACTTCGCCGAGTGCGGGATCACGGTCGTCGATCCGTGGGGCAAAACATGACGCCCGCCGCCGCACATCCCTATCTGCGCTACGCGGGGATGGAGCCTTTGTGCGAGGCGCAGCGGCGAGGCAGCTTGGCGGGATGGCCCTTCCTCGCAAAGTCCGTCGCCGCACGCCTCAACGCTGGGCCGAGTGCCCGGATGACCTGCACGACTACACCAACCGGGTCGCACCGCGCCGCGCTTCGCGCGGGTCGCGCAAGGATGATGGACCAATCGTCGTCACCGACGATTGGCCGGAGCAAGTTCCCATCGGCGACGCCGAGCTGCGCGCGATCGAAGGCCACATGCGGCAAGAGCTGGACAAGATGTTCGGACCGCTGCCGTGAAGTGAGGAGTGAAGCATCATGACCAGCGCCGCGTTGCGACAGGATGATCATGAGGCGCCGGTCGCCGCGACCGCCCGCGCGGCGCTCTACCTGCGCGTCTCCACCGGCCGCCAAGCCGATAGCGATCTGTCGATCCCCGACCAGCGCCGCCAGATCGAAGGCTATTGCCTGTCGCGCGGCTGGGAGGTGGCGGCGGAGTTCGTCGAGCCGGGCAACACGGCGACCGATGATCGTCGCCCCGCTTTCCAGGCGATGATCGACGCCGCGATGCAGAAGCCGTCGCCGTTCAACGTCATCCTCGTCCACAGCTTCTCGCGGTTCTTCCGCGACCAGTTTCAGTTCGAGTTCTACGTTCGCAAGCTGGCGAAGAACGGCGTTCGGCTGATCTCCATCACGCAGGATTTGGGCGACGATCCGATGAGCGTGATGATGCGTCAGATCATGACGCTGTTCGATGAGTATCAGTCGAAGGAGAACGGCAAGCACACGTTGCGGGCGATGAAGGAAAACGCCCGGCAAGGTTTCTGGAACGGCGCTCGCGCGCCCATCGGCTATCGCGTCGTTGCGGCCGGGGAGCGCGGCGCAAAGATCAAGAAGAAGCTAGAGGTCGATCCGCTCCAAGCCGAGACGGTGCGGCGTATCTACCGCATGGCGCTCAATGGCGTCGATAACCGCGGCCCGATGGGTCTCAAGTCGATCGCCACATGGCTCAACGAGAACAACATCCGCACCCGCGACGGCGGGCGTTGGGGCTTGGGCGCGGTGCATCAGGTGCTCACCCGCACGACCTATATCGGCCAGCACCGCTTCAACACCCGTGATCACAAAACGAAGACGCCGAAGCCGGAGAGCGAGCACGCCGTCATGGAAGTGCCGGCGATCGTTTCGGAAGCCGAGTTCGAGGCCGTCCAGCGTTCGCTCAAGGCGCGCAGCCCGAAGATGATGCCGCCGATGGCCGTGGGCGGCCCGACGCTGCTCACCGGCATCTGCTTCTGCGCGTGCTGCGGCGGCGCGATGACGCTGCGCACCGGCACCAGCAGCGTCGGGCGGGAGTATCGCTATTACACTTGCTCGACGAAGGCGCGGCAGGGTGCGACCGGCTGTCCCGGTATCACCGTGCCGATGGACCGGCTCAACGAGGCCGTGGTCGGTCATCTCGAAGCCCGGCTGCTCGACCCGGCGCGGCTCGAAGTTCTGATGGATCAGATCCTCGAACGGCGCGACGAGTGGGTGAACCAGCGCCGCGAGCATGTCGTCGATCTCGAACGGCGTGCGACCGAGGCGGAAGCGAAGCTCAAGCGCCTCTATGATGCGATCGAGAACGGCGTCATCGACGTGAGCGACCCATCGCTCAAGGATCGCATCGGCGAGCTGACCGCGACGCGGGATCAAGCCAAGGGCGATTCGGAGCGCGCCCTCGCCCATATCGTGAAGATCGGTCCGGCGATCACGCCGGAAAGCCTGCGCGCGTTTGCGGCGGCCCTGCGCAAGAAGTTGCGCAACGGCGACGGGACATTCGCCCGCGACCAGGTTCGCGCCGTCGCGCAGCGCGTGGAAGTCGTCAATCGGAATGAGGTCCGCATCCGTGGGCTGCGGAGCGAGCTGCTCCGAACCCTAACCGCCGCCTCTGGCGTAGAGGCGGCGGTGCTAGGCGTTCGTGCCTTTGAACCGAAATGGCGCACCCGGAACGATTCGAACGTCCGACCCTCAGATTCGTAGTCTGATGCTCTATCCAGCTGAGCTACGGGTGCGTTGGAGTGGCGCAGATAGAAGCGGCCAGACATTTGGGCAAGCCCTTTTTACACTTTTTTGGCGGACTGCCTGATCGAAGGCGCCGTACCGCAACCTTGTCCCGCTCCGGTCGTTCGAGAGGCAGGAAAGGATGCTGAGATGACCTTCACTCCCAACGAAATTGCGCTGCTGGTGATCGCGCTGCTGATCGGGCTGCTTCTGGGCCTCATCATGAGCGGACGCGGCAAATATAAGCGCTACTGGCGTGATGAGCAGCTTGCCCACGCCCAGGCGGTCAAGGACCGCGACGCCCGCCTGACGGCGGCGCAGGAGCGGATTGCCGAACTGGAACGTCAGTCGGTTCCTCCACGCTCCGCCACCCTTGGGACCGCCGGAAGCGCGCATGAGCGGGATGATTTCAGCCGCATCCGGGGCATCACCCCGCAGGACGAGATCGCGCTCAATCAGGCGGGCTATCATCGCTACGATCAGATCGCGGCGATCAGCAGCGAGCAGGAGGCAGCGCTTGAAACGCGCCTCGGCCTGCGAAGCGGCATGATTTCCCGGGAGGAATGGCGGGAACAGGCCCGCCTGCTGGATGCGCGTCAGGATCATGAACATGCGAGGCTCTACGACCAGCGCGCCACGCCTGTCTGAAAATGAAGGGGGCGGGATAATCTCCCGCCCCCTTCCTGTCATTTCCGGTTCGCCAGCGCCGCCTGAGCCGCCGCCAGTCGCGCGATCGGCACGCGATAGGGTGAGGCCGACACATAATCGAGGCCGGTCTTCTCGCAGAAGGCGATGGAGGCCGGGTCGCCGCCATGTTCCCCGCAAATGCCGAGCTTGATGCCCTCGCGGGTCGCTCGACCGCGTTCGGCGGCCAGTTCGATCAGTTCGCCGACGCCTTCCACGTCGATGCTGACGAACGGGTCGCGGGCGAAGATGCCCTTGTCCACATATTGCGTCAGGAAGCGGCCGGCATCGTCGCGACTGATGCCGATGGTGGTCTGCGTCAGGTCGTTGGTGCCGAAGGAGAAGAATTCGCCCACTTCCGCGATCTCGCCTGCCTTCAGCGCGGCGCGCGGCAGTTCGATCATCGTGCCGACCAGATAGTCGACGCTGGCGCCCTGCTCCTCGAAAACCTGTTTGGCTACGCTGTCGACGATCGCCTTCATCAGTTCCAGCTCTTTCTTCGTCGCAACGAGCGGGATCATGATTTCGGGGATCGGCGCCTCGCCGCTGCGCTGCTTGATGATCAGCGCGGCTTCGAAGATGGCGCGGGCCTGCATCTCGTAGATTTCAGGATAGGTGACGCCCAGACGGCAACCGCGATGGCCGAGCATCGGGTTGAATTCGTGCAGTTCGGCAGCGCGGCGCTTCAATGCTTCCACGCCGACGCCCGCAGCCTTGGCCACTTCCTCGAACTCCGCTTCGCCATGCGGCAGGAATTCGTGCAGCGGCGGATCGAGCAGGCGGATGGTGACGGGCAGGCCCGCCATCACCATGAAGATCTGCGCGAAGTCGTCGCGCTGCTCCGGCAGCAGCTTGTCGAGCGCGATGCGGCGGCCCTTTTCCGTGTCCGCGAGGATCATCTCGCGCACGGCGGTGATGCGGGCCGCGTCGAAGAACATATGCTCGGTACGGCAGAGGCCCACGCCTTCAGCACCGAAATCGCGGGCGGTCTGGCAATCCAGCGGCGTTTCGGCATTGGCCCGGACCTTGAGGCGGCGGACCTTGTCGGCCCAGCCCATCAGCGTGCCGAAGTCACCCGCCAGTTCCGGCTGCACGGTCGGCACTTCGCCCGCCATCACCTCGCCGGTCGAACCGTCGATGGTGAGAATGTCGCCTTCCTTGAGGGTGCGGCCTTCGATGCGCAGCGTCTTGGCGGCATTGTCGATCGATAGGCTGCCCGCGCCGGAAACGCAGGGACGGCCCATGCCGCGCGCCACCACGGCCGCGTGGCTGGTCATGCCGCCGCGCGCGGTCAGGATGCCCTTGGCCGCATGCATGCCGTGAATGTCCTCCGGAGAGGTTTCCACACGAACGAGGATCACCGAATCGCCCAGTTCGTTGCGGCGCTCCGCAGTGTCGGCGTCGAACACGATGGCGCCCGAAGCCGCGCCCGGAGAGGCGGGCAGGCCCTTGGTCAGCACATCGCGCGGCGCCTTGGGATCGAGCGTCGGATGCAGAAGCTGGTCGAGCGCGGCGGGATCGACGCGGGCGACGGCTTCTTCCTCGGTGATCAGGCCCTCATTCGCCATGTCGACCGCGATCTTGAGCGCGGCCTTGGCGGTGCGCTTGCCCGAACGGGTCTGGAGCATCCAGAGCTTGCCCTGCTGCACCGTGAACTCGATGTCCTGCATGTCGCGATAATGGGTTTCGAGGATCTGGAACACCCGCGCCAGTTCGGCATAGGTTTCCGGCATCGCCTCTTCCATCGACAGCGGCTTGGCCCCTGCCCGCTCGCGCGCCTGCCTGGTAAGATACTGCGGCGTGCGAATGCCCGCCACCACATCCTCGCCCTGCGCATTGATCAGATATTCGCCATAATAGGCATTCTCGCCGGTCGCCGGGTCGCGGGTGAAAGCGACGCCGGTGGCGGAAGTATCGCCCATATTGCCGAACACCATTGCCTGCACGTTGACGGCCGTGCCCCAATCATGGGGAATCGAGTTCAGGCGGCGATAGACCTTGGCGCGGTCAGCCTGCCAGCTGCCGAAGACGGCGCTGATCGCGCCCCAGAGCTGGTCGTTCACATCCTGCGGGAAGGGCTTGTTCCAAAGTTTTGAAACAAGGCCCTTATATTCGGTGACGAGCGCCTTCCAGTCGTCGGCGGTCATTTCCGTGTCGAGCGTGTAGCCCTGGTCTTCCTTGGCGACTTCCAGCGCTTCCTCGAACGCGCCATGGTCGAGTTCCAGCACCACGTCCGAATACATCTGGATGAAACGGCGATAGCTGTCCCAGGCGAAACGTTCGTCGCCGGAAGCGGCAGCCAGACCCAGCACGGTTTCGTCGTTGAGGCCGAGGTTCAAGACCGTGTCCATCATGCCGGGCATCGAGATACGCGCGCCGGAACGAACAGAAACCAGCAGCGGGTCGGCCTTGTCACCGAACTTCTTGCCGGTGATGCCCTCGATATGGGCGATGCCGTTGGCGACTTCCGCTTTCAGGCTTTCAGGATAGACCCCGCCGTCCTGATAATAGCGGGTGCACATCTCCGTGGTGATGGTGAAGCCCGGGGGCACCGGCAGGCCGATCGCAGCCATGCCGTCCAGATTCGCACCCTTGCCGCCGAGAAGATTCTTGTCCCCTTTGCCGCCATCATCGACGCCGCCGCCGAAACGATAAACATAACGGGTTGCGGTCGTGCTCATGCTGGCCTCTTCCATTGTCAACATAATCGCGGCTCTCCTGCACTGATTGCCGTGTATTTGTGCGATGCAACAAAACTTAAACAACAGGCGGGCGACAAACGCACCCGCTTTTACGACGATTGCTCTCCGATTCCACTGATTTTCCCGCTTGTGCGGGTATGTTTTGGTATTAGCCCGTAATTTTCGAGAAGTCGGCCACCGCGTGGACGGCGTTCCGCACCCGCGCAAGTAGCGCGAGGCGAGCGGAACGTTTCGCCGGATCGGCATCGTTGACGGTGACGGTTTCGAAAAAGGCGTCGATCGGCGCCCGCAATGTTGCAAGTGCTGCCATGGCCCCTTCGAAATCTTCCGCCGCCAGAGAGGCGTCAGCGCGAGGCTCCGCGGCGTCCAGCGCGGCGATCAGATCCGCCTCCGCCTGTTCGGGGGCATGGGAGAGTTCGACCTGCCCGGCTGTTTCGGCGCCTTCCTTCTTGAGGATGTTTGCCGCACGCTTGTAGCCGGCGAGGAGGTTGGCGCCGTCGTCCGTGGCGATGAAGGACTGGAGCGCCTTCACGCGGGCTAGCAGACGGACCAGATCGTCTTCGCCGCCCAATGCGAATATGGCGTCGATCAGGTCATGGCGGACGCCGGCTTCACGCTGCTGGACCTTCAGACGGTCCGCGAAGAAGTCGAGCAATTCACCCTCCGCCACGGACAGACGCAAATTATTGGCGGTGACGATCTGGATGACGCCCAGCGCTGCCCTGCGGAGGGCGAAGGGATCGCGCGAGCCGGTAGGCTTCTCATCGATGCCGAAGAAGGAGCGGAGCGTATCCAGTTTGTCGGCCAGCGATACAGCCACGGTCAGCGGCGCGGTCGGGACTTCATCTCCCTGCCCGACCGGCTTGTAATGGTCGCGGATGGCATCTGCTACGCCATCGGGCAGGCCTTCGGCCCGGGCATAGTAGCCGCCCATGATGCCTTGAAGTTCGGGGAACTCGCCTACCATTTCGGTGACGAGGTCGGCCTTGGCGAGACGGGCAGCCTGTTCGGCCAAGTCCGCCAGCGCCTTTTTCCCTTCGTCATTCCCACGCAGGCGGGAATCCATCGCCGATGTTGCGTCCGGGTGAGAGGTCTGGGGATGGGCCCCCGCCTTCGCAGGGGCGGCGATGCCTTCTTCCACCAGCCGGCGCGCCAGCTTTGCGACACGCTCCACCTTATCGGCCACGGTGCCGAGCTTTTCGTGGAAGGTGATGCGTTCCAGCTTCTTTGCGTGATCCCCCAGCTTCGTCCTGCGATCCTGCTCCCAGAAGAAGCGGGCATCCGACAGGCGGGCGGCGAGAACCTTGCGGTTGCCCGCCACGATCGCCGCGCCGCCATCCTTCGCCTCGATATTGGCGGTGCAGATGAAGGCGGGGGCCAGCTTGCCGTTCGCGTCGCGCAGGACGAAATATTTCTGGTTGATGCGTAGGGTTAGCTGAATGACTTCAGGCGGCACCTCAAGGAAGGCCGGGTCGAAATCGCCCAAGAGCGGGACCGGCCACTCTGTCAGCCCCGCATTCTCCGCGATGAGGCCCTTGTCCTCGATCACCGCGTAGCCGCGGGCTGCCGCGGCTTCGGCAGCCCTTGCCTCGATGATCGACTGGCGTTCCTGGTGGCTGGCGATCACATGGCATGCGCGCAGCTTTTCGGCATAGTCATGCGCGCCGCCGATGGTGATCTCGCCCGGATGGTGGAAGCGGTGCCCCAGCGTTGCGTAGCCGCTGCGGATGCCTTCGATTTCGATGTCGACCAGATCTTCGCCCAGGATCGCGACGATGCCTTGCAGCGGGCGGACCCAGCGCAGGCTTTCCGTAGTCTGCGACGCGGGGCCCCAGCGCATCGACTTGGGCCAGGGGAAGCTGCGTATAATGGCAGGGACGGCTTCGGCCAGAACCTCGGCAGTGGCGCGGCCGGGCTTGTTGACCGTGGCGAACCAGACGCCGTCACGATCCTCAAGCTGATCCTGGGTCAGTCCGGTCTTGCGAAGGAAGCCCTCCAGCGCCTGCGCGGGCGCCGAGGTGCGGGGCCCCTTGAATTCTTCGCTGACAGCGGCGGTTTCCAACGGCAGGTTGCGGGCTATCAGGGCCAGGCGGCGGGGGGTGACGAAGCTGTCGATGCTTTCGGGCTGCAGGCCGGACCTTGCCAGTTCCTCGGTGAAGAGGCGGGCAAGGTCTTCCGATGCCTTGATCTGCATGCGCGCGGGGATTTCCTCGCAGCGCAGTTCGAGGAGGAAATCAGTCATGCGGCTTCCTCCAGGTTGGGCGCGCCGCGCCGCAAGTGGGACGCCGCCGGGTCCGAAATCCCGGCTTTGGTGGGCATGGCGGAAATAATCGAGTCCTTCATGCGGCCCACCCGTTCACTTCCATCCACTTTTCGCAGGCGCCCTTGGCGAGGTCGCGAACGCGGCCGATATAGCTGGCGCGTTCCTGCACCGAGATGACGCCACGCGCTTGCAGCAGGTTGAAGACGTGGCTCGCCTTGATCGCCTGATCATAGGCGGCGAGCGGAACGCCTGCCTCCAGCGAAGCCTTGCACTCCGCCTCAGCATCCCTGAACCAGCGGAACAGCTTTTCGGTATCGGCTATCTCGAAATTCCATTTCGACATCTGCCGCTCATTTTCCAGAAACACTTCGCCATAGGTGACGCCCGCATCGTTGAACTTCAGGTCATACACGCTGTCGACGCCCTGGATGTACATGGCGAGGCGCTCCAGGCCATAGGTCAGCTCACCCGCGACCGGCTTGCAGTCGAAACCGCCCATCTGCTGGAAATAAGTGAACTGGGTGACTTCCATCCCGTCGCACCACACTTCCCAGCCAAGCCCCCAGGCGCCCAGCGTCGGGCTTTCCCAATCGTCCTCGACGAAGCGGATGTCGTGGACCAGCGGATCGATGCCGATCTCCTCCAGCGAACCCAGATAAAGTTCCTGGAGGTTTGCCGGGCTGGGCTTCATGATGACCTGATATTGATAATAATGCTGGAGACGGTTCGGGTTCTCGCCATAGCGGCCATCGGTCGGACGGCGGCTGGGCTGGACATAAGCGGCGTTCCAGGCATTGGGGCCAAGACTGCGCAGCGTCGTCGCGGGGTGGAAGGTGCCCGCGCCCACTTCCATGTCATAGGGCTGCAGGATCACGCAGCCCTGCCGTCCCCAATAGGCATGCAGGGTCAGGATCAGGTCCTGAAAGGAAAGCGCTTTACTTGTCGCCACCGGTGGTCCCCAGAAATCACGGCTTTAAGAAAATGACGGATCGATTGCGGCGCGCCTTGGCGCAGCGAGGGCGCAGGGTCAAGGGAAAGAGGGCGGGCTTAACCGTAAATCCGCTTGCTCTGGCGGCCGGTGGCCCGCATGGAAGGGAAAACCCTTAAGGAAACGGACCCGCAATTCAGATGAGATGGCCCTCTTTCCGCTGGCTGGCCCCCGCCATGATGCTGCTTGGCGGATGCGCGCTGGAACAGCCCGCCGCCGCCCGCGGTTCGGCGACGCGCTCCGCCTATGTGACGCCGGCCCTGTGGGAGGTGAAGGACGCCGACACCACCATCTATCTGTTCGGCACCGTCCATGTGATGAAGCCGGGGGTCGACTGGTTCAAGGGCGGGGTCAGATCGGCCTTCGATCGGTCGGACGAGCTGGTGCTGGAGATCGTCGAGCCGGAAGATCCCAATGGGCTGGCGTCCACCATGGCGGGCGCGGCGCTTGCGCGGGACGGCGTGAAGCTGTCGGACCGCCTGGGCGCGGACGACCGCGCCAAATATCAGGCGGCGATGAGCACGAACGGGCTTCCCTGGCAGGCCTTCGAGATGTTCAATCCCTGGATGGCAGGCATGGCGCTGTCGGTGAAGCCCCTGGAAGCGCTGGGCTACAAGTCGGACCTGGGCGCGGAGAAGGTGCTGACGGCGGCGGCCAGGGCTTCGGGCAAGAAGGTCGGCGCGCTGGAGACGGTGGAACAGCAGCTCGGCTATTTCGCCGGCCTGCCGATGGAGCAGCAGGTGAACTTCCTGACCGCGACCATAGAAGGCCTGCCGGACATGGACCGGGAGTTCGCCAGCCTCGTCGCGCACTGGCAGGGCGGGGAGCCGGACAAGCTGGCGGCGGAGATGAACGAATCGCTGGAGGCGACGCCGGAACTGGCCCAGGTGCTGCTGATCCAGCGCAACGCCAACTGGGCGAAATGGATCAAGCAGCGGCTCGACCAGCCGGGCACGCTGTTCATTGCCGTCGGCGCCGGGCATCTGGCGGGCAAGGGCAGCGTGCAGGACCAGTTGGCGGCGCTGGGCATCGCGTCGGCACGGGTGAAACAATAGGATGATCGGCCTTCTGGCGCGCTGGCTGGGGCTGGCCGTCCTATGCCTGATTGCCGCTTGCGGGGAGAATCCCCCTGCCCCGCCGCCCGGTGGAGGGCCCGCGCTCTGGCGGGTGGAGGGCAAGGGCGTCGACGGCTGGCTGTTCGGCACCATCCATATATTGCCGGGCGGCGTGGAATGGCGGACCGGGCCGATCGGGGAGGCGATCGGACGAGCGGACAGGCTGGTGCTGGAATCGGCCGGGATACAGGATCAGGCGGGCACTTTGGCGCAGTTCGAGAGGATGGGGCGCAGTCCTGGGCTGCCCCTGCTGGAGACGCGCGTTCCGGCGGGAGACAAGGCGGCGCTGGAGGAGATCGTCCAGAATGGCGGCACCAATACGCAAACTCTCTCCGCTTATGAAGATTGGGCGGCGGCGATGCTGCTGTCGGCGGCGGCGCAACAGGCCCTGCATGTCAGCCAGGATCATGGCGTCGAACCCGCGCTGATCGCGATATTCGGAAAGGCGGGCAAGCCCATAAGCGGGCTGGAGACCGTGGAGCGGCAGTTTCGGGCGTTCGATACGCTCCCCCCGGATGCGCAGCGGCGGCTGCTGGTCGATACGGTGCGCGAGGCGAAGGAGATGCGGCGGCTTTACGACCATATTCTCAACGCCTGGATCAGGGGCGATCTCGCCACCCTTGCGCGGGACGGCAGGTTGGGCGAGACGCCCGATCCAGTGGTGGAACAGGCGGTGCTGGTGGACCGGAACCGTGACTGGGTGAAGTCCATGGAGACGCTCAAGGGGCGGCCCTTCATTGCGGTGGGCGCGGGACATCTGGCGGGCAAGGACAATCTGGTCGACCTGCTTCGGGCCGGTGGATACAGGGTGACGCGGATGCAGTAGCACCCATCCCGCTTCCCGGCCCTTGCTTTCCAGCGCCTTTCTGCTATTGGGCCGCGGTCCCGACATGGTCATCCCTGGAGGCGTGGCGGGCACCTACATCAATTTGCTTTTGGAGACACGCAATGAGCGAGCAGCTTACGCTGTCGGCAGAGGCACGCGATCGGGCAGGCAAGGGAGCCTCCCGCGCTCTCCGCCGTGAGGGCCGCGTACCCGCCGTCATCTATGGTAACAATGAAGAACCGCAGTCGATCCATGTCGAGGAAAAGCTTCTCAACAAGCTGCTCGGCACCGGCCATTTCTTCAATTCGGTCGTCTTCGTCGAAGTGGGCGGCAAGAAGGTCCGCACCCTCGCCAAGGATGTGGCTTTCCACCCCGTGACCGACCGTCCGCTGCACGCCGACTTCCTGCGCGTTTCGGAACATGCCACCGTCCACGTCAACGTGCCGGTTGTCTTCAGCAATGAAGACGCTTCGCCCGGCCTCAAGAAGGGCGGCGTGCTCAACATCGTCGCGCACGAGATCGAACTGATCGTCGATGCGGCTGAGATTCCGGACGATGTCGTCGTCGACCTGACCGGCCTGGATGTCGGTGAGTCGATCCACATCGGCGCCGTGAAGCTGCCCAAGGGCGCCAAGGCTGCCCATGACGAAACCGACTTCACCGTCGCGACCATCGTTGCCCCCTCGGCTCTGAAGAGCGCCGAAGGCGACAATGAGACGCCGGCTCAGGGCGAATAAGCCCCTAGTCTGGCTGACCGTTTTATCGGTTCGCTCAACCCCCGTTCGGGCTGAGCTTGTCGAAGCCCCGCTCTTTTCGAAGAAGTGAGGCCGATCGACAGGTTCAGGACGAACGGGGGTTTGTCTTATCGGGAGTATCGACGCGATGCAGATCTGGGTGGGCCTGGGCAATCCCGGAACCCAATATGCGATGAACCGGCATAATGTCGGTTTCATGGCGGTCGACCTGATCGCGGACATGCATCGCTTCTCTCCGCCGAAGAAGCAGTTCCAGGGCTGGGTGCAGGAAGGACGCATCGGTCCTGAGAAGATCGTCCTGCTGAAACCGGCAACCTTCATGAACGAAAGCGGACGCTCGGTTGGGGAAGCCATGCGCTTCTACAAGCTGACGCCGCAGGATGTGACGGTCTTTCACGACGAACTGGACCTTGCGCCCATGAAGGTCAAGGTGAAGCGCAGCGGCGGCAATGCGGGACATAACGGCCTGCGTTCGACCGATGCGCATATAGGGGCGGAGTTTCGCCGGGTGAGGATCGGCATCGGCCATCCGGGGCACAAGGACCGGGTGCACGGCTATGTGTTGGGCAATTATCACAAGAGCGAGATGGACGCGCTGGCCGACATGCTGGGCGCGATCGGGGCGGAGGCGGAGTGGCTCGCCAAGGGAGAGGATGCGCGGTTCATGAATGAGGTGGCGCTGCGGCTGGCGGACTGAGACGGGCGAATTGCGCGTCCGTCCGCCCTGCCCTCACGGTGAAATGGCCAGGGTGGATTGCGGACTGTCGCAGTCCCACGCCATAGAGTAGGCCTGACTTTCCACTGACCAAGGGGATCCGGGTGATACAGACCTTCGCGACGCAGCCTTTCGACGACCAGAAGCCGGGCACGTCCGGCCTGCGCCAGAAGGTGCGGGTCTTCCAGCAGCCCCATTATGCCGAAAATTTCGTCCAGTCGGTCTTCGACAGCCTTGAAGGGTTCGAGGACCAGACGCTGGTGGTCGGCGGCGATGGCCGCTACCTCAATCGGGAGGTTATCCAGACCGTTTTGAAGATGGCGGCGGCCAATGGTTTCGGCCGTGTTCTGGTGGGGCGGGGCGGAATTCTCTCCACTCCGGCGGCCTCGCATCTGATCCGGTCGTCGGGGGCCTTTGGCGGACTGGTTCTGTCCGCCAGCCACAATCCGGGCGGGCCGGACGAGGATTTCGGGATCAAATATAATGTCTCGAACGGCGGCCCGGCGCCGGAGAAGGTGACCGACGCCATTCATGCGCGAACCCTGGCCATCGACAGCTATCGCATTTTCGAGGCGAACGATGTCGACATCGACACGTTGGGCAGCACGCCCCTGGGCGACATGACCGTCGAGGTGGTCGATCCGGTCGCGGGCTATGCCGAACTGATGGAGAAGCTGTTCGACTTTACCGCGATCCGGGCGATGATCGCGGACGGCTTCACCCTTTCCTTCGATTCGATGAGCGCGGTGACGGGCCCCTATGCCGTCGAGATTTTCGAAAAGCGGCTGGGCGCGCCTGCGGGCACCGTGCGCAACGCCACCCCCCTGACCGACTTCGGCCATCATCACCCCGATCCCAATCTGGTTCACGCCAGGGAACTATACGACCGGATGATGGCGCCGGACGCGCCGGATTTCGGCGCCGCTTCGGATGGCGATGGCGACCGCAACCTGATCATCGGGCGACATTGTTACGTCACCCCTTCGGATTCGCTCGCCGTGCTGGCGGCCAATGCGCATCTGGTGCCAGGCTATGCGGCGGGCCTCAAGGGCATTGCGCGCTCGATGCCGACCAGCGGCGCGGCCGATCGCGTGGCGGAAAAGCTGGGCATTCCGCTCTACGAAACGCCGACGGGATGGAAATTCTTCGGCAATCTGCTGGATGCCGGCATGGCAACCATCTGCGGGGAGGAAAGCGCCGGCACCGGGTCCGACCATGTGCGGGAAAAGGACGGCATCTGGGCGGTGCTGCTGTGGCTGAACATCCTGGCCGTCCGGCGGCAAAGCGTGGCGCAGATCATGGCCGAACATTGGGCGACCTATGGCCGCAACTATTATGCGCGGCATGATTATGAAGCGATTGCCAAGGACAGGGCCGATGCGCTGATGGCGGCGTTGCGGGACCGACTGGAGGCGCTGCCGGGCACGACAAACAGCGGCGGCACGGTGCAAAGCGCCGACGATTTCGCCTATAGCGATCCGACCGACCAGTCCGTCAGCCGGAACCAGGGCGTGCGCGTGCTGTTCGAGGATGGTTCTCGGGTGGTGTTCCGGCTTTCGGGGACGGGCACGGAAGGCGCGACCCTGCGCGTCTATATCGAGCGCTATGTGGGCGCGGATGGCGATCTGGCGCTGGAGACGAGCGAGGCGCTCGCACCGCTGGTGAAGGCGGCGCAGGAAATTGCCGACATTTCGGGCTTTACCGGGATGGAGCGGCCGAGCGTGATTACCTGAGGACAGTCGCCAAAGCTTACCATGGGGAAATGGACCGGAAATGAGGGCACGCTAAAGGGCGGGCAATCGACCGACGCTCTTCGTGCTTCTGCGAAGGCAGTAGCCCAGTCCGGCCATTTGGAAGACGAATAACCGTCTGAACTGGACTCCTGCCTCCACAGGAGCAGCATCATCAAGAGCGGCGCTTTTTTTTTGCGAGGACGTGATGCGTCGCCTGTTGCCTGCCCTCTCCTGCGCGCTGATCGCCATGGCCGCCCCTGCCCGGGCCCGGACGGCGGAGGATGAGCAATTCTGGCTGAACCTCACCGCCATGGGCCCGATCTCCGGCGATCTCGTCTATTTCGCGGAGATTCAGCCACGCTTCGGGGATGGCGTTTCAGGGGTCGATCAGACCATCCTGCGCGGTGGCCTGGGCTGGAAACTGTCCCACCGCGTGACTGTCTATCAGGGCTATGCCCATGTCGTGCTGCCGGTCGACAATGGGCGCGACGTCAATGAGGAGCGAAGCTTCCAGCAGGTCAACTGGACCATCGGCAAGCCCTGGGGCGGCGAGCTTTCGTCGCGGACCCGGCTGGAGCAGCGCTGGCGTTCCGACGGCGACGACATGGGCTGGCGACTGCGGGAGATGCTGCGCTACGAAAAGCCGCTGGGCAGCAAGGCGGTGAGCGCTCTCGTCTATGGCGAGGGCTTCGTGGCGCTCAACAGCACCGGCTGGGGCGCGAAGGGTGGGTTCGATCAGTTGCGCAGCTTCATCGGGGCCGAGATCGGGCTGGGCGGCGCATCGACGGCCGAGATCGGCTATCTCAACCAGTGGATCGACCGGCGCGGCGGCAATGCGCGCGTGAACCATGTCGCTTCCGTCACGCTCTTCTTCCGTCATTGAGACCGCACGGTCTCTGGCCAAGCCGCCGGGAAAGCGCTATCGGCGCGGCCATCGGATTTGACGTGAAGGCAGTATCATGGGTTTTCGTTGCGGTATCGTCGGGCTTCCCAATGTGGGCAAGTCCACCCTGTTCAATGCGCTGACGGAGACGCAGGCGGCGCAGGCGGCGAACTATCCCTTCTGCACGATCGAGCCCAATGTCGGGCAGGTCGCCGTGCCCGACCAGCGCCTGCAGACGATCGCGAAGATCAGCGGTTCGGCCAAGATCATCGAGACGCAGCTTGCCTTCGTCGACATTGCAGGGCTGGTGCGCGGCGCGTCCAAGGGCGAAGGCCTGGGCAACCAGTTCCTGGCGAACATCCGCGAGGTGGACGCCATCGTCCATGTGCTGCGCTGCTTCGAGGATGACGACATCACCCATGTCGAGGGCAAGGTGGACCCCATTGCCGACGCCGAGACGGTCGAGACCGAGTTGATGCTGGCGGACCTCGAATCCCTTGAAAAGCGCGTGCCGAACTTCGCCAAGAAGGCGGCGCAGGGCGACAAGGAGGCGAAGGCCGCGGCGTCCGTGCTGGGCAAGGCGCTGGACCTGCTGCGCGAGGGCAAGCCGGCGCGGCTGACCCGGCCGGGCGACGATGAAGAGGAACGCATCTTCCGCCAGGCGCAACTGCTGACGGCCAAGCCTGTCCTCTACGTCTGCAATGTCGAGGAAGAAAGCGCGGCGCAAGGCAACGCCCATTCGGCCCGCGTGTTCGAAAAGGCGGCGGCGGAAGGTGCGAAGGCGGTGATCGTCTCGGCCGCGATCGAAGCCGAACTCATCACCATGCCGGTCGAGGAACGGGCTGAATATCTGGAGGCTCTGGGGCTGGAGGAAGCCGGCCTCGCCCGCATCATCCGCGCCGGTTATGAACTGCTTGGCCTCATCACCTTCTTCACCGTTGGACCGAAGGAGGCGCGCGCCTGGACAGTGGCCAAGGGATCGAAGGCGCCCCAGGCGGCAGGGGCGATCCATACCGATTTCGAAAAGGGCTTCATCCGGGCGGAAACCATGGCCTATGCGGATTACGTCCAGTATAATGGCGAGGCCGGGGCCAAGGAAGCGGGCAAGTGGCGTTCCGAAGGCAAGGAAT
The DNA here is from genome assembly GCF_001580035.1 of Sphingobium sp. 22B. Classification (NCBI taxonomy): domain Bacteria; kingdom Pseudomonadati; phylum Pseudomonadota; class Alphaproteobacteria; order Sphingomonadales; family Sphingobiaceae; genus Sphingobium; species Sphingobium sp. 22B. The sequence continues at coordinate 560,582 of NZ_LTAB01000001.1, forward strand.
ATGTGACGCAGGATGGCGACATCATGCTGTTCCGGTTCAACGTCTGAGGGCCGATGCTGCGTCCGGGACAGATGGCTGCGCGACGCAAGGCGGCCTTTCCCCCCAGCGTAGACGAAGCGACGCGGCTGCTGATCCTGGGCAGCCTGCCGGGTGACGTATCGATCAGGCAGGGCGAATATTATGCGCATCGCGGCAACGCCTTCTGGGCGCTGATGGGCGATGTGCTGGGCGAGGATCTGCGCAGCCAGCCCTATGCGATGCGGTTGAAGCGGCTGAAGGCAAGGGCAGTGGGCCTTTGGGACGTGATCGAAAGCGCCGATCGGGAGGGCAGCCTGGACAGCGCGATCCGGGGCGCGGAGTTGCGCGACCTGTCGGCCTTCGTGGATCGGCTTCCCGCGCTGGAGGCTGTGGCCTTCAACGGCAAGACCGCCGCGCTGCATGGGCGGCGCCAGATCGGTGCGCGGCCGGGACTGGCTCTGATCGACCTCCCCTCCTCCAGCGGCGCTTTCGCCAGCATGTCGCGGGAGGCGAAGCGGAACGCCTGGATGGCGATGATGCCCTATGTGAACGGGGCATAGGGCGCTCGTCACTTTACCGTCATGGTCCTTCTGCTAAGGCAGGGGCATGTTTTTCCGCCGCTTTTCCTTCGCCGGCCTTTTCCTTCTTCAGGTGCTCGGCGGCTGCGCGCGACCGGACGAGCGGCCGGTGTCCAGTTCCGCACTGGCCGAGCGGCGGGAACCGGTCACGATATTGATATCCATCGACGGCTTTCGCCCGGATTATCTGAAACGAGGCGTAACGCCGCATTTGTCCACGCTGGCCGCGAGCGGGGTCGAGGCGGCGATGCGCCCCTCTTTCCCCACCAAGACCTTCCCCAATCATTGGGCCATAGTGACCGGCCAGCGTCCCGACCGCAGCGGCATCGTCGCGAACAGGATGGAGGATGCGGCGCGCCCCGGTGAGACCTTCACCATGGCGACCGACGATCCCTTCTGGTGGAACGGGGCCGAGCCGATCTGGGTGACGGCGGAGAAGGCCGGCGTACGGACGGGGACATTGTTCTGGCCCGGATCGAACGTGGCCTGGGGCGGGACTGAAGCGGCGGAGTGGCCGCACAGGATCAGCGGCGGCACCCGGCCGGGCGACTGGGCACAGTTCAACCAGGAGATTTCGGGGACGCAGCGGGTGAACGGCGTGCTGGACCTGTTGCGGCGGCCGGCGGCGATCCGCCCGCGCTTCCTGACGCTCTATTTCGATGCGGTGGACACGGCGGGCCATGCAGCCGGACCGGAAGCGGCCGAGACGACGCAGGCGGCGACGGAGGTCGATGGCGAGATCGGCATGCTGGTCGACGGGCTGAAGGCCATGGGCCAGCCGGCCAATCTCTTGATCCTGTCCGACCATGGCATGGCGCAGAAATCGAGCGAGCGGGTGGTCGCGCTGGACAAGGTGGCGGACCCGGCTGACTACCGCATCGTCGAAAGCGGACCTTATGCCAGCCTGGCTGCGCAACCGGGTCATGAAGCGGCGCTGGAAACGGACCTGCTGAAGCCCCATGCGCATATGCAATGCTGGCGGAAAAGCGCGATCCCAGCGCGTTTCCATTATGGCGCGCATCCGCGCATCCCGCCTTATTTCTGCCTTGCCGAAACCGGCTGGATGATACAGCCGAGCGGTCCCGTCAAACCGTTCGTCGGCGGCGATCATGGCTGGGACAATCAGGCGCCGGAAATGCAGGCCCTGTTCATTGCCAATGGCCCGGCTTTCGACAGAGGGTTCACGCCGCCTTCGGGTTTCGACAATGTCGACGTCTATCCGCTGCTGGCAAGGCTGCTGGGAATCGCGCCCCGCCCGGGCGACGGCAATTCCGCCACATTGGCAGGCCTTGTCAGGCATTGACGTTCGCGTAAACGGAAACTACTCCTTCACCCGTTGCGGAAGGAAACGGGCATGAGCGAGATCGTCTATTTCGAAGATGTGCAGGTAGGTGACAGGAACGAATTCGGTCCGCTCACCATCAGCCGGGAGGAGATTGTCGCCTTTGCCAGCGAATTCGACCCTCAGCCCTTCCATCTGTCCGACGAGGCTGCGGCAGGCACGCATTTCGGCAGCCTGGCCTCCAGCGGGTGGCATACCACGGCTCTGTCGATGAAGATGATGGTGGCGGAATGGCAGCGCAATCCGGGCATTCAGGCCGCGAGCCTGGGTGCGATGGGCGTGGATGAACTGCGCTGGTTGCAGCCGGTTCGTCCGGGCGACACGCTGCGCGGCGTTTCCGAGGTGATAGAGGTCAAGGCGTCGCGCAGCCGCCCCGAAATGGGGATCGTGAAGACCCACATCACGCTCTTCAACCAACGCGACGAGCCGGTGCTGTCGATGAAGCCCATCGCCATGTTCCGGACGCGCCCGACTTGAGTCAACGGGGCTGGTTGGCGCGGGCGTCGGCGGCCATGATGCGGATCGACGGCTTTAAGGCGCTGGCGATCTGGATGGTGTGAAGGCCCGGCGACAGGTCGAACCACAGGATCTTGCGGATACCGGAACAGGCCGGCCCATGCTCATGGGCGACGGAGGTCAGCGCGGTCGTGCCGGTGGCGGCGTCCACCCAGGCCCCTTCCGACAGAGCGATGCCGATGCGCGCCGCATCCTTCACGGCCAGGGTGAAGAGGCCGGCATGGCTTTTCGGAAGGACCTTGCCGGGCGGGACGATGAACTGAACCTGCGGACCGGGTCGCAACTCTGCGACGACGGGCTTGCCCAGGATGATGCGCGGCGCGGTGGATGCCGTCGCGCCCGCGGTCGCGGCGCCGCTCTGGGTCCAGCTTGTCCAGGGTTCGGGCAGGGATGGCGCACCGGCGCAGGGATCAGCTGCGGCTTGGGCGTGTAGCGGGGCGAAGGCAAGAAGGAGGAGAAGCCGCTTCATCGGTGCTTCCTTCACAGGCGATGGGATGGCGTCCGGACCGGATTTATCGCGCGCGCGCATTGCGCTGAATGGTCGATCCCCGTCATCCTATTTCCTCCCGAACAGCTTTTCTATGTCGCCATGGCCCAGCTTCACCCAGGTCGGGCGGCCATGATTGCATTGGCCGCTGCGGGGGGTGATCTCCATCTCGCGGAGCAGGGCGTTCATCTCCGTGACGCTCAGCACCCGTCCGGCGCGGACGGAGCCATGGCACGCCATGGTGGCGGCCACCAGATCCAACCGTTCCTTCAGGGAGAGCGCACTGTCATAGGCGGCGAGATCGTCGGCCAGATCGGACACCAGTCCCTGCACATCCCCCTGCCCCAGCATCGCAGGCGTTGCGCGCACCAGCATGGCGGCGGGACCGAAGCGCTCCAGTTCCAGCCCGAATTCCTTCAGTTCCTCGATCCGCGCCTCCAGCCGGTCGCAGGCGGGCTCGTCCAGTTCGACCACTTCGGGCAGCAACAGCGTTTGGGCGGCGACCCCCTGCCCTTCCATGGCGCGGCGCATGCGTTCGAGGGTCAGCCGTTCATGCGCGGCATGCTGGTCGACGATGACCAGCCCATCCTCTGCTTCCGCGACGATATAGGTGCGGGCGACCTGCCCACGGGCGACGCCCAGCGGAAAGCTGGTTCCTTCAGGCGCGGGTGCGGCGGCAGGTTCGGCGCGGGCCTGCGGCGGGGGCGTCAGGAAGCCGGGACGGCGCTCGGCCACAGAATAGGTCGGAACGGACGCGCCGGCGGCTTCGAATATCGGCATGGCGCCGATCGGCGTGGGGGAAACCGGTTCGGGCTTCCATGCCGAAAGGCCGGCGGGGTCGGCATGCTGGACAGCGCGGAAACCCTCCGCATCCAGCGCGCGGCGCAGGCCGGAGACGATCATGCCCCGGATCAGCGCGGGATCGCGAAAGCGGACCTCCGTCTTGGCGGGATGGACGTTGACGTCCACCTCCAGCGGCGGAACGTCAAGGAACAGCGCCACCACAGGATGCCGATCCCGCGCCAGCATGTCTGCATAGGCGCCCCTCACCGCCCCGACCAGCAGCCGGTCGCGCACCGGACGGCCGTTCACGAACAGGAACTGATGATCGCCCACCCCCCGATTATAGGTCGGCAGCGAGGCCACGCCCGACAGGCGCACCCCCTCTCTTTCCAGCGCCACGATGACATGATTGTCGGCCAGCGCCCGGTCGGTGAGCGCGGCGACGCGATCCTCCCGCGCCTCCCCCGCCTGCACGCCCAGCACGCGCCGACCGTCATGCTCCATGCTGAAGGCCACGGACGGATGCGCCATGGCAAGGCGACGGATGACATCGAGGCAGGCGGCATATTCCGCCTTGGCGGAGCGCAGGAACTTGCGACGGGCGGGGACGCGGGCGAAAAGCTGTTCGACCGTGACGCGCGTGCCGGGGGGCAGCGCGGCGGGGCCTTCGCTCACCACCACGCCATTGTCGACGGTTCGGTTCCAACCGTCCTGCCCCTGCGGCCGGCTGTCGATGGAAAGACGCGCGACGCTGGCGATGGAGGGCAGCGCTTCGCCCCGGAAACCCAGCGTAGCGACATTTTCGATGGCGTCGTCGGGCAGTTTGGACGTGGCGTGGCGCTCCAGCGCCAGCGCCATATCATCCCGGGTCATGCCGCAGCCGTCGTCGCTCACCTCCATCCGGTCGAGCCCGCCATTGGAGATGCGGATGGCGATCCGGAGAGATCCGGCATCCAGCGCATTTTCCACGATTTCCTTGAGCGCGCTGGCGGGCCTTTCGACCACTTCGCCCGCGGCGATGCGATTGACCAGATGTTCGGGCAGACGGCGTATTGACATTGATTAGTGACTAGCCCAAGCGAGCGCTTTCCGCGAGACACAAGCCTTATAAAAATTGACATCCAGGGGGCGGGTGGAACGTGGGGCGAACTTTCCGACTGTCCCGGTTCGCTTCGCCGGGGCATGCGGGCTGAACAGGAACAGGCATGTCGATCTTCTCGCGTCTCTTCAAACTCTCCTCCCAGGACATGGCCATCGACCTCGGCACGGCCAACACCGTGGTCTATGTGCGGGGGCGCGGCATCGTGCTCAACGAACCGTCCGTGGTGGCGGTCGAGACGCTGAACGGCGTGAAGCGGGTGAAGGCGGTCGGCGACGACGCCAAGCTGATGATGGGCAAGACCCCCGATTCGATCGAGGCGATCCGTCCGCTGCGGGACGGCGTGATCGCGGACATCGACGTGGCGGAGCAGATGATCAAGCATTTCATCACCAAGGTGCACGGCGGCAAGTCGCGGCCGTGGCGCTTCCCGGAGATCGTGATCTGCGTGCCTTCGGGTTCGACCAGCGTCGAGCGCCGCGCGATTCGCGATGCGGCGAGCAATGCGGGCGCATCCCAGGTCTTCCTGATCGAGGAACCCATGGCGGCCGCCATCGGCGCCGACATGCCGGTGACGGAGCCCATCGGTTCGATGGTGGTCGACATCGGCGGCGGCACGACCGAGGTCGCGGTGCTGTCGCTGCGCGGTCTGGCCTACACCACTTCGGTTCGCGTCGGCGGCGACAAGATGGACGAGGCGATCGTCTCCTTCGTGCGCCGTCATCATAATCTGCTCATCGGTGAAGCGACCGCCGAGCGGATCAAGAAACAGTTCGGCGTCGCCCAACCGCCCGAAGACGGCGTGGGCGAGACGATCCATATCAAGGGCCGCGACCTGGTGAACGGGGTTCCCAAGGAAATCTCGATCAACCAGGGCCAGATTGCCGACGCGCTGGCGGAGCCGATCAGCACCATTGTCGAGGGCGTGCGCATCGCGCTGGAGAATACCGCGCCGGAACTGGCGGCGGACATTGTCGACCAGGGCATCGTTCTGACCGGCGGCGGCGCGCTGCTCAAGGGGCTGGACGACGAGCTGCGCGACGAGACCGGCCTGCCCGTCACCATCGCTGAAGATCCGTTGACCTGCGTTGCGATCGGCACCGGCCGCGCAATGGAGGATCCGATCTTCCGGGGCGTGCTGCAAACCGCTTAAGGGGACAAGATGGCGCGGCCACCCAGCCGACGCCCCGGGCATAACCGGAAGGCGCAATATAGCCTCTTCGCCAGCTATGTCGTGGCGATGACGGGCGCCGCCGTGGGCCTGCTTCTGGTGGTCGTCGCCATTTTCGATCCCACCGGCTTCGCCGCGATCCGCATCGCGACGGCGGAGATTACGCGCCCCGCGTCGGTGACGCTCAAGAATATGGTGAGCGGCGTCGCCTCCATCGACGAAGTGCTGGCGAGCTACTGGCGTGCCGGTTCCCAGAACGTCGCGCTGCGGCGGCAGGTGGAGGCCGACCGCAACCGCATCATAGAGGCGAAGGCGGTGGCGCAGGAAAATCTGCGCCTCAAGAAGCTGTTGAAGCTGGTCGAGGATGACGGCAGCGAATTGCTGACCGCGCGTCTGATCGCATCCTCCTCCACCAGCACGCGTCGGCTGGCGCGGCTGAACGCGGGACGCTGGCAGGGCGTGCGGCCGGGCATGCCGGTGCGCGCGCCGGAAGGGCTGATCGGGCGCATCCATACCACCACGCCCAACACGGCCGAAGTGCTGCTGCTGACCGACACCAGCAATATCGTGCCGGTGCGGCGGGCCAATGACAGCGTCCCCGCGATTTCGACGGGACTTGGCGACGGCACGCTGGAGGTCCGCGCGCTGGCGGCCGGGCGTAATCCGTTCAAGCCGGGCGACCTGCTCGTCACCTCCGGCGTCGGCGGGGTCTATCAACCCAATATTCCCGTAGCGGTGATCGTGCGCATCGCGGGCGAGATCGCCTATGGCGTGCCGCTCGCCAACCCCTCCAGAGTGGATGCGGTTGTGGTGGAGCGCTCCTTCGAGGAGGCTGTGACCCGGCCGGAGGGCAATGGCCCGCCGGCTCCTGTCGAACCGGGCGCCGCGCAGAATTCGGTCACGCCATGATCGATCCCCATTTGCAGCATGTGCCGCGCCTTGGCCGTCATCCTTCGCGATTTCGGCTGGCGGGAACCCCGGTCATCACGGTGATGCTGGGATCTCTGGTGACGACGCTGCCGGTGATCGCGCAATCGCCGGTCATGCCGCCCTTCGGCCTGTTGCTGCTTCTGTCCTGGCGGCTGCTGCGCCCCGAATTATGGCGCACCTGGATCGGCGTGCCGCTCGGCCTGTTCGACGACATCGCCAGCGGCCAACCCATCGGATCGGCCATGTGCCTGTGGACCGTCACGCTGATCGGCATCGATGCCATCGAACATCGCATGGTCTGGCGCAGCTATCGGCAGGACTGGTTAATCGCCTCCTTCGCGATTATCTTCTGCATCGCCGGCGGCGTTTTCTTCGCGCGGATCACCGGCGGAGGAGACATCAAGCTGCTGTTGGTCGCGCCGCAAATTCTCTGGACGGTCCTGCTCTTTCCCTTTGTCGTCCGGCAATGCGCCCGGATCGACCGTTGGCGCGTGATGGCATGAAGCTGCCCCTGCTCAAGAAGAAGACCGTCACCGAAGCCTCCCTGTCCTTCACCTTCACGCGCCGGGCGATGGTGGTGGGGGGCCTGCAAGGGGCTATCGGCGCGCTGCTGGTCGGGCGTATGGGCTGGATCAGCGTCGCCGAGAATGAGAAATATAATCTGCTGTCGGAAAGCAATCGCGTCAACCTGACGCTGATCCCGCCGCGACGCGGGTGGATCATCGACCGCAACGGACGGCCGCTGGCGAACAATCGCACGGACTTCCGCGTCGACCTGATCCCGGAGCGGGCGACGGACGCGGAGAACACCATCCGCAGCCTCGCCCATCTGCTGGCGCTCAGCGATGACGAAGTGGATCGGATCAAGGAGGAACTGGACAAGTCGGCAGGTTTCCGCCCGGTGCAGGTGGCGGAAAAGTTGACCTACGATCAGTTCGCGGCGGTCAGCGTCCGGCTGCCCGACCTGCCGGGCGTGGCCCCGAGCCAGGGCTTTTCCCGCAATTATCCGGCAGGTGCGACGGTCGGACACCTGCTCGGCTATGTCGGCGCAGCGTCGGCCAAGGACTATGAGGAGCGCAAGGACCCGCTGCTGATCACGCCCGGCTTCAAGGTCGGCAAGGACGGGCTGGAGCGGTCTTTCGACAAGGAATTGACGGGCAAGCCCGGCGCGAAACGGGTGGAGGTGACGGCGCGGGGCAAGATCGTGCGGGAACTCACCACCCGGCCCGACACGCCGGGCAACGCGATCAAGCTGACCATCGACGCGGGCCTCCAGGAATATGCCGGGCGGCGGCTGGCGACGCAGAGCGGGTCGGTGGTGGTGATCGACTGCCATAATGGCGACGTGCTGGCCATGGCGTCCATGCCCAGTTTCGATCCGAACAGCTTTTCCGACGGCATCAGCCATCTGGAATGGGACATGCTGTCGAAGGACGACCATGTCCCGTTGCGCAACAAGACGTTGCAGGGGCTGTACCCGCCGGGATCGACGGTGAAGCCGATGGTGGCGCTCGCGCTGCTGGAGGCGGGAGTTTCACCCATGGAGACGGTGAACTGCGCGGGTGCGATCCGGGTCGGCAACACGCTGTTCCACTGCCATAAACGGCGGGGCCATGGCGGGCTCAACATGCGGGGCGCCATCGCCCAAAGCTGCGACATCTACTTCTACCAGATGGCGCAGCGGATCGGCATGGACCGGATCGCCAGCATGGCGCGGCGCGTGGGCATGGGGCAGAAATTCGCCCTTCCCTTCCCCAGCCAGAGTTTCGGCACCGTTCCCGATCCGGCGTGGAAGCTCAAGAAATACAATCAGAAATGGCAGGTCTACGACACGGTCAACGCGACCATCGGCCAGGGCTATATGCTCATCAACCCGTTGCAGATGGCTGTAATGGCGGCGCGGCTGGCGACGGGCCGGCAGTTGATGCCCAACTTCATCTTCGGCGCACAGCGGCCCACGCCTGCGTCCGTGGGGGTGAATGAGGAGCATCTGGTGACCATCCGCGACGCGATGAGCGCGGTGGTGAACGGCGGCGGCACGGGCGGCGCGGCGCGCATCCCGCTGCCCGGCGTGATGATGGCCGGCAAGACCGGCACGGCGCAGGTCCGCCGTATCACCATGGCCGAACGCGGGGGGGGCGTGCGCAGCAACGCATCGCTGCCGTTCAAGCTGCGCGACCATGCGCTGTTCCAGGGCTTCGCACCGTTCGACAATCCCCGCTATGCCATTGCCTGCATCATCGAGCATGGCGGCCACGTCAACCGCATCGAGGACGCGCCCATGATCGCGGCGGACACCATGACTTTCCTGTTCGACCAGGCGAAGGCGATCGAGAAGCTGGAGACCATCGAAAAGGACTGGGGCGGTCCGCCGGCCGAACGGCTGGCGCGGCAGATGGCGGCCTACAGGCTGGCGAAGGCGATCGAGAAGGGCGAGGCGCCTCTTCCCGAAGCGGCCAATGCGATGAACGCATCCGCCGGCAATGGCGCGACCCCGACCGCCGCGCCTGCCGCCCCGCCTCCGGCACCGGCTGCCGAAGCGGACGACGCCCCGCCCCCGGCGGACAGCGCGCCATGAGCATCGTTCCCGAACCCCTGACCGAATTCCCCTGGCGCGTGCTGGGCATATTGCTCGCCATCGCCGGGTTCGGGACGTTGGTGCTCTACAGCGCCGCCGGCGGCAGCATCACCCCCTGGGCGATCAACCAGGGCGTTCGCTTCGTCATCTTTTCGGGCATGGCGCTGGTGCTGAGCCGCATACCGCTGGAGACCTTCGCGCGCCTCGCCTTCCCGGCCTATGGCGTCGTGCTGACCGCTCTGTTCCTGGTCGAACTGATCGGCGGGGTGGCGGGTGGCAGCCAGCGATGGATCAACCTGGGCTTCATGCAGTTGCAGCCTTCCGAGTTCATGAAGCCGGTGATCGTGCTGGCGGTCGCGCGCTTCTACGCGCTGCTTCCGGTGGGGGAGATCAGGCGCTGGAACGCGATCTGGCCGGCGCTGGTGCTGATCGGCATTCCCTGGGCGCTGGTGCTGGTGCAGCCTGACCTCGGCACCGCGACCATGATCGCCGCGGGCGGGGTGACGGTGATGTTCCTCGCCGGTCTGCCGCTGCGGCTGTTCGTGGGATCGGGACTGACGCTGGCCGCCATCGTGCCCATCGCCTTCAGCTTCCTGCACGATTATCAGAAGAACCGCGTCCTCATCTTCCTGGACCCGGAAAGCGATCCGCTGGGCGCCGGCTATCATATCAGCCAATCGAAGATCGCCATCGGTTCCGGAGGCATTTTCGGCAAGGGATTCCTCAAGGGGACGCAGAGCCATCTGGACTATCTGCCGGAGGGGCATACCGATTTCGTCTTCGCCACCATGGCGGAGGAATGGGGGCTGATGGGCGGCGTGCTGCTGATCGGGGCCTTCATGCTGCTGTTCCGCTGGGGCATCGGCGTGTCTCTCCGCGCGCAGGACAAATATGCGCGGCTGGTGGCGGCGGGACTGACCACGACGATCTTCTTCTATGTCGCGATCAACCTGATGATGGTCATGGGACTGGCGCCGGTGGTCGGCATTCCCCTGCCCTTCATGTCCTATGGCGGGTCGTCCATGTTGACGGTCATGCTGTGCGTCGGAATCATCATGGCCATTGAGCGTTCGGGCCGGCGGCGCAGCCGGCCGGGAAACTGGGGATGAAACGGGGCCTGCGCGCAAAAATTTGCCGGCAGACGCGATTTCCTGTTTGCAAAGTCCGATGCGGCTGCTAACAGCCCGCCCACGCCAAAGCGACGGCCCATCCGGGACTAGCCGAAAGCGGATGTGGACGCATAGCTCAGTTGGTAGAGCAGCTGACTCTTAATCAGCGGGTCCTAGGTTCGAGCCCTAGTGCGTCCACCAAATTCCCGGCGATCGAGGCGCAAGCCGAAAGCGGGCGTGGACGCATAGCTCAGTTGGTAGAGCAGCTGACTCTTAATCAGCGGGTCCTAGGTTCGAGCCCTAGTGCGTCCACCAAAAAACTGCGTCCACCAGATCCTCCCCACCCTTGATGCATCGCCGCACGGCTTCTCCCGTCGCCCTCAAGGTCAGACCGGCAGGGCGGTGGTGAACTTCGTCATGGACAGGGCGAAGTGCGACGCAGCACCGGCGACCGAGGGATGCCCCAAAAGGGTCATCATCAGGAAGCGATTATAGTCCGCGACATCCGCCACCACGATGCGCATCAGATAGTCCCATTCCCCCGACATCGAAAAGCATTCGACGATTTCCGGGCGACCCTCGACAAACTGCTCGAAGGCGCGGCGGGCCTCCTGCGCGTGGCTTCGCATGCGGATGTTGCAAAGGACGTTGACGCCCCGCCCGACCTTTTCCGGATCGACCAGCCTGACCGTCCCGGCGAGGACGCCCGCAGCCTCCAGCGCCTTGATCCGACGCCAGCAGGAAGCGCTGGAAGCCCCAACCCGCTCCGCCAGCTCGGCATGGCTGAGCGTCGCATCCTCCTGCAGGGCTGCGATGATCTTTCGGTCGACGGCATCGATCTGTCGGTCCTGTTTCATGAGGGGCAGGATAATCGCCGCATCCCTTTCATCCAAGGGTCCAGTTGAACGATCCGACGCGGATGATTTTGCCGAAACGAAAAGCCTGAATCTGCTTTCCTTTTCGGCCAGCCGGGCTATTCTGTCGACAGGTCGCATCAGGGATGGTTGGGACTGCGGACATGATCGACCTTTCTCCCCAACCACAGGACAAGGGCAGCGGCGCAAAAGCCGCTCCTGCCGCGCCCCAGCATGATCCTGTGCAGACGAACAGCCGGGAGGATGGAAATCCCGCTTCCTGGTGGCATGTTCCGCAAGAGCAGATGGAGGGCGCGATCCAGCGCCTGTCGCGCTGGGCAGGCCCCTTCGCGCTGCTCGCCACACTGTTTTTGCTGGGGTGGTGGATAATAGGCTGATCCTGCTGGTGATTCGGATCGGGCGGCGTTCTTCGCGCCCCGGAAGCGCCGCATGGCAACGCTCGCCATTTCAGGTCGTCGCAAATCTGGGGCAGAGCATCTTCCAGGACAAACGGATCATCGGAAAAGCGGGTCCGCGCACCCCAAGCCCGATTGTCAGTCCACGGCATTTATGCCCTGCTGCTGCGCAACATAAATCAAAACGCTGCGGATGTCTGATGGTTAACACACTGCCGCGCGGCGGTGCCCGGCTTGACGTCAAGACATAAAAAGGGTTGCAGATGTCGAAAATTGATCTGGCGATCGAAGGTGTTCCCAGTCGCCAGCCCGCTACGGCCTCAGGGCAGCGGAATGCGCGGCTTTGGCTGTGCCTGCTCCTGCTGGTTGCCGATATGGCCGCGCTTGCCACGGGCTTCGCCTTCGGGCTGCGCGCCGCCGGCCTGCAATGGCTGGCGGACGGGCAGTGGCAGCCGCTGGCGGGCGGCATGATCGTTTACGCGGTCCTGGCTTTCCATAACCAGGCCTATAATCCCCATTGCCTGATGCGCATGACGCAGTCCTGCCGCAGCGCTACCATGGCGTTCGCGGGAACATTGCTGATCTTCCTGCTGGTTGTCTTTTCGCTGAAGGCGACGGGACAATTGTCGCGGCTTGGCATTTCGGCCGGTATCTTGTGCAGCGGCACCTTGCTCGTCCTACAGCGGCTGATGATCGTGCATATGGTGCGCCGCAACTTTGCCGACGGCCTGTTCGCCCAGCTCCTGATCATCGATGACGGCGCCATTCCCGACGACGTCAGCGGCATGGTGATCGTCGATGCGGCGGCCATCGGGCTGAAGGCCGATCTGGACGATCCCTATATGCTGCATCGCCTGGGCACCCTGCTCCGCGACTATGATCGCGCGGTGATCTCCTGCCCTGCCGAACGCAAGGCGGATTGGGCCCAGATGCTGAAAGGCGGCAACATATTGGGTGAGATCATCGTGCCCGAACTGGACCCGATGGCGCCGCTGGCGGTCCAGTCTTACCGCGGCACGCCCACGCTGGTGGTGTCGCGCGGGCCGTTGAACCTCGCCAACCGAGCCAAGAAGCGCCTGCTGGACATCGCCCTGACCGTACCGGTGCTGATCCTTCTCGCGCCGCTGATGGCGGTGGTGGCGATCCTCATCAAGCTGGACTCCCCGGGCCCCGTCTTCTTCAAGCAGGAACGGATCGGGCGCGGCAACATGCTGTTCCACATCCTGAAATTCCGCAGCATGAAGGTGGAACAGTGCGACAGCGCGGGCGCGACTTCGACGCAGCGGGACGACAATCGCATCACGCGCGTCGGCGCATTCATCCGCAAGACCAGCATCGATGAACTGCCGCAGCTCATCAACGTATTGCTGGGAGAGATGAGCCTGGTTGGCCCCCGCCCCCACGCCCTGGGATCGACGGCGGAGGAACAGCTATTCTGGCAGGTGGACCGGCAATATTGGCACCGCCATGCACTGAAGCCGGGGATCACCGGCCTGGCGCAGATCCGCGGCTTCCGGGGTGCGACGGAAACGCGCCGCGACATATTGAACCGGGTCGAGGCGGATCTGGAATATCTGCATGGCTGGAGCCTGACCCGCGACATTGCGATCCTGTTCGGAACGCTGAACGTGCTGGTCCACAAGAACGCTTATTAGCACCCGCCGAATGCCAAATCTGGAGCGCGAATCGGCGGAGCGGCCAAGACGCGGGAGAGCGAAAAAGGTTCCGCCTAAAAAATGATATTTGCGACGAAATGTTGCTGAAAACGCTTCGTCGCAAAAAAACTTATCCCAGGTTAAGAATTGGGCGTTGTCGCATGGTCATATGCGACGAATCGATGTCAGCAGGCCTGCCTTCCCAACTATTTGTTAACCGCAAAATCGGATATTAACGCCATCACCAATCGGGCGGCGGGAATATCGACGTGGCGGAAGAATTTGCAGCAGTTGCGACGGCACCCTCTTTGATCGAAACGGCGGAGGTGCGCCGTGAGCTTCCCGCTCGCATCGACGGCATGACTTTTGCCGATCACGCCGAAAGCGGCGTACAGCTCCTGTCGCGTTGGGCCGGCATCGTGGCCTTTGTCGGCGCGGTCGCAGCCATCGCCTGGCTGATCTTCTGACCGGACTCGCAAGGCTCAAGCTTTCTCCCAGATTAACAGCTGCAGGGTGCGCCGGGACTGGTCCCGCCGCGCCCTGTTTGCGATGAACCGAGCCGTTGTTTTGACGCGACAAGCTGCTTTTCGGGCAGTGGTTTTACGTAGAAATACTTCTAGCATGCCCTGATTGCTGCAATGCAATAAGGGTCGATTGGTTTTGAACAAATATAATAATCCGCGATGGCGGGGCCGCATTTCTGCGCCTTGCGATCGACAGACTTCATGGTCGCGCACCTGTTTTGCGGCAGCGCTAAGTGGTGCCGCAATGGTCGCGGCCATGCCGACAGTTTCGCAGGCGCAGGATAATGACGGTACGACTGAGCCAAAGCGCATCAACAATGCCATGGAGCAGAAGCGGATCAGGGATTATGGTCTTCATCTGACAGCCGGCCTCGATCTACTCTATGACGACAATGTCTATCGCGTGGACGACCGCGTCGAAAACCCCACCGACGACCTGATCGTCACGCCCTCTCTGGAGGCGACCTATGGCATGCCGGTGGGCCGTCACGACATCCTGCTGCGGGGGAAGATCGGCTATGACCGTTTCATTTCCGAAGGACAGCGGAGCAAGTTGCGTCTGGATACCGAGGCGAAGGCCAATATCCGCTTCGGCGCGACCTGCCTGATCACCCCTCGCGCCTCCTATCGCCAACAGCGCGCTGATTATGGCGACATCAATTCCGCGACTGAAAACCTCCAGAAGTTCGCCACGGTCGGCGCGGATTTCACCTGCGAGCGCCCGGGGCTGTTCCCTGTGGCGAGCTATGAGCATGACAGGACGCGCAATGCCGACCAGTTCGACTATGCCGACCAGACCAGCGATATGTTCATGGGCGGGATCGGCTATGCCATGCCCAGCCTGGGCACGCTGACCGCTTATTATGAGCGGGTGAACAGCAAGCGCGACACGCTGGGCATAGAGAACCGCATCAACAGCTATGGCCTGCGGTTCCAGCGCGCGGTGACACCCATCACGCAGATCGACGCGGATGTCCGTTGGCTCGACGTCAGCAGCGACAGCGCGGCGGTGGGCGGCTATGACGGGCTGGGCTGGAAAGTCAGCCTGTCGACGCAAGCCATTCCGCGCCTGAAGCTGACGGCCATGACAGAGCGCGCCATCGTCAACGACAGCCTGATCGCCAGCGGTTTCGCCATCGATACCAGCTACCGCGTCCAGGGCGAATTTTCGATTTCCGAACTGACGTCCGCCGGCCTTTATGCGGAATGGGACCGCAGAAAGTTCCGTCAGGATGCGGCGCTTCGTCCCTATTCGATAACGGCCGACCGCAATCGTCGCTTTGGCGGGCTATTGACCAGGAAACTTTCGGATCGTTTCGATCTTAGGCTGGATGCCCAGCATTACACCCGCAGAACGGACACCAGCGTCTCCAACTATAGCGGCACGCAAGTAACGTTGGGCGCTGCCCTGCATTTCTAGACCCTCAATATATTGGGAGCATGAGCTGTGAAAGCCGATACTCTCCTGAAATCCATCTCGACCCTGATCATCATTGCAGGTCCGATGGCCGCGACTGCCCAGACCGCCGCCGGAAACGCGGCGGCGACTGCAACTGCCGCGCAGGCGGCAAGCGCAGGCTATCAGCTCGGTCCGAATGACGAGCTGAAAATCTCCGTCTTCGGACAGCCCGACCTGTCGACGACCACGCGCATCAAGGAGGACGGCACCGTCCTGCTCGCGCTGGTCGGGCCGGTTTCGGCCAAGGGGAAGACGACCTCGCAACTGGCGCAGGACATTGCGGCCGGCTATGCCAGCGGCGGCTATCTGACCAAGCCGTCCGTCAGCGTGGAGGTCAGCAATTATGTCAGCCGGTTCGTCACCGTGCTCGGCAATGTGCCGGAAGCGGGCAATTATCCGCTCGACCGGGATTATACGGTGGCGTCGATGCTCGCCAAGGCCGGCGGTTCGACCAAGGACGGCGCCAATGCCGTCATCCTGACACCAGCGGACGGCAGCGGGCCAGTACGCATTTCGCTGGCCGATATGGGCGCGGGCGCGATGCGGCCGCTGAAGGCGGGGGACACGCTGTTCGTGCCGCCGGCGGAAAAAGTCTATGTCTACGGCCAGGTCCAGCAGCCCGGCGCCTTCTCCTATGTGCCGGGGCAAAGCTTCCGGCAGGCATTGGCGTTGGCAGGCGGACCGACGCTGGCGGGTTCGACCAAAAGGATAAAAGTCCGGCGGGAGGGGAAGGAAATACAGGCCAAGCTGGACGATCCGGTCAAGCCTGAAGATGTCCTCATCATCCGGGAGAAGCTGTTTTGACGACACTCGATCAAGGCTTCGCGCAATCACGCTCCAGCCAGAAATCCGGTATTTTCGACAGGTTTCTGTCCCTTACGCGCAGCGGCGAAAAGCGCAACGAGCGCGTCATACCCGACGACGTGCCGTTGCACCTGGACGTGCCCGCCCTGCCCGGCTTCCGGCATGACGCGCCGGAAGCGCAGCCGGAGGAAGCGGCGCACCGGCCGCTCTCCATGAGCGCCATGGCCGCGCCGATCAAACCCATCAGCCTGCGCCGCGACAGCATCTATGCGGCGTTCAACACCGCCATGCCGGTGACCGACCGCCATGGACTGGCAGGGCGCAACAGCGAACTGGAAAAGCTGGTCGAGGCGATCGTCGTGCAACGCAAGCATGCCGTGATCTTCGGCACGCGCGGATCGGGCAAGACCTCGCTCGCCCGCGTGTTCGGGGATCTGGCGGACGAGGCGGGATGCGTCGCGCTTTATGCATCCGCCAATGGCGAAGCGGATTTCGACTCCCTCTTCCGTCCCTTCCTGACCGAATTGCCGATGAGCAGCGCGGGACAGGAACGGGCGCGCAAGATGATGAGCGAACCGCTGGACGTGTCCCGCCTCTCCGCCCTGCTGGTGGAGGAAGTGCGGGAGCGTTCCATCCTCATCATCGACGAATATGACCGGGTGCAGTCGGAAACGGCCAAGCAGGACGTCGCGACGCTGCTGAAGCTGCTGACCGACATCCACTCGCCGGTACAGGTCGTGCTGGTCGGCATCGCCAGCGACATTGACGGGCTGATCGCCGCCCACCCCTCGCTGCGCCGCCATCTGGTGCCGCAGCGGGTCGCGCCGATCCCCAAGCCGGAGCTGGAGCGGCTGCTGCTGTCCTGCGCCTCCAACGCCCGGCTTTCCATCGACGAGGATGCGCTCGACGCATTGTCGAGCGCGGCCATGGGATCGCCCTATCATGCGCGGCTGTTCGGCATGTCGGCCGCGCTGGTGACGGAATCGGCCGCGCGGGACCGGATGCTGCTGTCCGATGTCGAGCAGGGGCTGCTTTCCGCGCTGGAGGATTGGGAGGAAATGAGCGGCCAGACCCATGCGCTGTTCCGCCGCATCCTGTGGGAAGCCGGGTCCACGCGGCGGATGATCGCTCTTGCAGCCGTCGTCGCCTCCCAAATGTCCGCCATCAGCTATGAGCGGCTCGTGAAGCTCGGCCATGAGGTGCTGGGTGGCGGGTCGGTGAACGAAGGCCAGGCGCGCGACGCGATGATGCGGCTGCAACCCGCGCTGGTGGCGACGCCCAATGGTGAGCTCTGGATGTTCGAGGATACGCTGGCGCCGCAATTTCTGCTGCTGATGGCGAAGCAGCCGGTGCAGAGCGCACCGCCTGTGCAATCGCCCGCGGAGGAGATGCGCGCGCTGCTCAAGGGAGTGGACGGGCTATGACCATGAACCCGATGGATTTGCTGGCCGCGCTTCAGGCGCGCTGGCGCACGGCGGCGATGATCGGGGGCATATTGTTCCTGCTCGTCGCGATCACCGCTTTTCTGCAACCGCGGCAATATATGGGCACGGCGTCGCTGCTGCTCGACCTTTCGCAGACCGATCCGACCGACACCAATACGGCGCAGGGGCCCAAGCCCGACACGGATTCCATCCTGGGCACGCAGACGGACATCATCCGCAGCGGCAAGGTGATGAACGCCGTGGCAAGGGAAGCGGGCTTCGTCGATGCGATGCCGACGGACATGCCCGCCGATGCGCGGGTGCAGGCGGCAGCCGCCACGGTCGCGAAGAACATGACCATCACCACCGGCCGGCAGAGCAACGTGCTCCAGATCCAGTATCTGGACGCCGATCCGCAGGTCGCCGCAAAGGTCGCCAACCTGATCGCCCGGATCTACATGCGCGAACAGGTGGAACTGCGCGCCTCCCCGGCGCGCGGATCGGCCAAATGGTTCGACGAGCAGACGGAGGAAGTGCGCCGTCGCTATGAGATCGCGCAAAAGAAGCTGTCGGACTTCCAGCGGGCGCACGACATCATCGGCATCAACCGCATGGACCTTGAGGCGGAGAAGCTGAAGAACCTGTCCTATCAGCTTACCCAGGCGCAGGCGGAAGCGGCAGCCGCACGGTCCAAGGCCGGTGCGGGCAGCGTTTCCGACATCGAAGGATCGCTGATCGTCCAGAATTTGCAGGAACAGGTGGCGGCGCAGTCCGCCAGGGTATCGGAACTGCAAAAGACCCTGGGGCCCAATCACCCGACCATGGCGGCGGCCGCCGCCCAGCTGTCCGAACTCCAGTCCAAGCTGGCGGCGGCGCGCGCCAGCCAGGCCGGCGCGGTCAGCGCCAACAGCGTGGCGGCCAGCCGGCGAGAGGGCGACCTCAAGTCCAACATGGCGGGGCAGGAGGATCGCATGATCCGCATGTCGGACGTTCAGGACCAGCTCATGGTCCTCCAGCGCGACGTGGATGCCGCGCGGCAGACCTATGACACGGTGCGGCAGCGCTTCAACGAGGCGGTGCTGAAGAGCCAGATATCCCAACCCAATGCCAGTCCGCTGGATGAGGCCACCGTGCCCCTGCTGCCTGCCAAGCCCAATATCATGCTGTGGCTGATCGGCGGGATCGCGCTTGGCCTGGTCGGCGGCGTGGCTGCCGTCATCCTGATGGAGATCGTCCATCCCCGCGTTCGTTCCGCGGCCGGCGTCGCCCGCGCCACCGAGGTCGATGTCATCACCGAACTGGTGCCGGTCCCTGCGCGCCAGGCCAAGTTCTTCAAGCAACAGGAGGCCGCATGAGACTGCGTTCCACGGCGGGCGCCCCGCATCAACTGGCCTCGGGCGGCATGGCAGGCGGCGGCGCCGCGCTGCGTCCCCGCGCCCGCGACAGCCATAATTTCGCCCGACTGGCGGTGGAGCACGGTTTCCTGGCCGAAGCCGATGTGCACAAGGTCGAGGCGCATGCCCGATCCCAAGGGCTGGCGCTGCATGACGCGGCGGTTGACCTGGGGCTGCTGAACCCGGAGGATGCGGGCATGCTCGCGGCCTTGCAGGGCGGCTTCGCCCTGCTGCCGGAGGGCGACCAGCGGGTCGATCCGCTGGTGGTCGCGGCCTTCGACCCCGCCAATGCCTATGCCGCCAAGGTGCGGACGATCCGCGCCAAGATGCGCGCCGCGGCAAAGGAGGGCGATCCCGCTGCCCTGCGGCTGGCGGTGCTGGCCATAGAGGCAGGCGACGAGGCTGCGATCATGGCGGCGAACCTTGCCGTCGTGCTGGCCCAGATGGACGGGCAGACGATGTTGATCGACGTCGACATGGGCCGGCCTTCGCTCGACCGGCTCTTCCGCATCGCGAACAAGGCAGGACTGGCCGAACAATTAATGGGCAGCGCCGCGCTGCTGCCCGCGGCCAGGACGGCGGTGGAGGGCTTGTGGCTGATGACCGCCGGTCGCGCATCCGGCAGCGCGGCGAGCCTCGTGACGCGCGGCCCGCTCGCGGAAACGGCCAATGGCTGGGGCCTGCGCGACACGTCGATGCTGTTCTACCTTGCGGAGCGGAAGGGCGACCAGACGCCCTATGGAAGCATATTGGCGGGCTTCGACGCCGTCGTGATCGTCGCGCGGCGCGGCGATACCGCCATTGCCGACATGCGCCGGGTCATCGACGATCTGGACCGGCATGGCGTACCGATCGCCGGGACGGTGATTGCATGAGCGCCGAACAAGCGCTGGCGCGTCCCCAGCCCCTTCCTTCTCCCGGAATCGGTCCGGGCATAGGGAATGAAGCCCCCGTCGCGCATGTCGGCGGCCTGCCCGTATCCACCCTGTCGCTGGATGCGCTGATCGCGAAGATGCTGGTGGAAGCGCCCCTGCGCCGCAGCCTGGAACAGCAGCCGTCGCTGGTGTTCGACGCCAACGGCCAGGGCCTCTCGATGAACGCCACCGATCCGGACTTCCGCGCCAATCTGGCGCAGGCGGACCTGATCCATGCCGACGGACAGATCATCGTCGCGGCCTCCCGCTGGTTCGGCGGACCGCAGATCGCGGACCGCTCCAGCACGACGGACATGTTCATCGACAGCCTGAAACCGGCGGCGGAGGCCCAGGTCAGCTATTTTCTGCTCGGCGGCGAGGAGAAGGTGAACGCCGCCTGCGCGAAGGAGATCCTTGCGCTGGCGCCGGGTCTTCAGCTCGCCGGACGGCGCAACGGCTTCTGGAAGCCGGAGGAAGAGGATGCGGTGATCGACGCGATCAATGCCGCCGCGCCCGACGTCCTCTGGGTCGGCACCGGCAAGCCGCGCGAGCAGGCCTTTTGCGTGCGCAATCGCGACCGGATCAAGGCCGGCTGGATCGTCACCTGCGGCGGCCTGTTCAACTATATCACCGGCGACTATCCGCGCGCCCCGCTCTGGATGCAGAAGTCCGGTTTCGAATGGCTGCACCGCATGGCGACGCGGCCCAAGGAACTGGCCTGGCGCTACATCACCACCAATCCGCACGCCCTCTGGCTGATCTGGAAACATCGCCATGGCTGAAGCCCAGGTGGCTGAAAATCTTCCGACGGGCCGCGTCCGGCGCCTTGGCAGCCTGTTCGGCCGCTTCGGGCTGGCGAGCCTGTCGTCGGCGATCGTCTCGGTCAGCCATCTGCTGGTCCAGCTCTTTTCCATCCATCATCTGGAAACGGCGGCCATCGGCACGCTGGCATTCCTGCTGGTGATCATCCAGTTCGGCTATGGCCTGTCCAATGCGCTGGTGTCGACGCCCTATACCATCGCAGTGAACCAGGGAGACGATGCCGATGCCCGGAGCTTCGACTTCTTCTTCCCGGTCAACCTGATGCTGGCGGCCAGCCAGGGACTGATCTGCGCCGCCATCGCCTGGGCAACCGCCTCTCCCGCCGCCGCCCTGCTGTTCGGGATGGCGGGCATGCTGTCGCTGATCCGCTGGTTCGGGCGCTCCAATGCCTATGCGCATCATGCTCCGGCAAGGGCTGCACGATCGGACCTCGCCTATGCAGGGACGATCCTCGCCGGACTGCTGATCGCGATGCGGACCGGCGCCGACATGCCCGCCATCGGCGGCATGCTGGTGGCGGCCAGCCTGGTCGGACTGCTCCCCTTCGGTCTCGCCTATCTGCGGCGGCACTTCGCCATGGCGCCCGCCCGCGCGCTGGGCGCCTATCGCCCGATATGGAAGGAGCAGTCGGCCTGGACGCTGGTCGGCGTGCTGTCGACGGAGGCGACCTCCAATTCGCACAGCTATATCGTGACGCTGCTCGCCGGGCCGACCGCCTTCGCGCCGATCGCCGTGGGGATGCTGTTCTTCCGCCCGGTCAATGTCTGCATCACCGCCCTCACACAGTTGGAGCGGCCCCGCATGACCCGGGCCGTGGCGCGCGGCGATCATGACGCGGCGATCAGGTCGGAACGGGTCTTCATGGCCGCGCTGGTCATGCTGTGGCTGGCGACCTGCGCCGTGGCGGCGATTGCCCTCTATGCCTTTCCAGGCCTGATCCTGAAGCCCACGCTGGACCACCGGCTGGTGATGATCGCGGTGGGCCTGTGCGCCCTCCTCTCCCTCGTCCAGTGCGTGCAGACGCCGATGAGCGTGATGACCCAGGCGCGCAAGGCCTTCCGCCCGCTCGCCGCGCAGAGCATGCGCAGTTGCGGCATCGGGCTGGTCGCCGTGACGCTGCTCGTGCTGGGCACCGCGCCCGTCTTCTCCATCGGCGGCGTCGTGCTGTCGCAGCTCGTCATGATGCTCGGCATCTGGCAACTCAACCGCAAATGGCGGCGCGACCGGCAGGGAGCCGCCTGACCATGGCGACAAGCTGGCATCGCGGCGGTGTCGCCGCCATCCCCGCACAGACGGGCGGCGGCCAGAGCATGCGCATGATCTGGATCACCCAGATCTTCTATTTCGTCTTCCTGATGATGGTCTTCATCGGCCAGCAACCCTTCGCCTCCCGCACGCAGGACGAGCTGGTGGCGATGGCGCAGGAAAATGACGGGTCGGACCTGTTCAAGCAGATGCTGTTCATCGGCTTCGCCCTGCTGCTGACCGGCGTGCAGATCATCCGCAAGCATCCGCTGCAATATAGATTCACCTTCTGGCCGCTGGCGATCATGCTGGTCTGGTTCTTCATTTCCTGCACCTGGGGCGTGGACCCGTTCGTGTCCTTCAAGCGGGCGATGCAGCAGCTCATCGTGATCTACATCACCTTCTGCGCGCTATCCCTGATGGGGCCGCAGCGGCTGTTCGACGCGCTGCGCGCGGCGCTGATCGTCTCGCTGATCATCTGCTGGGTGTCGCTGCCGCTGACACCCGCCGCCGTCCATCCACCGACCGAAAGCGACAAGGCGCTGATCGGCGCATGGCGCGGTTTCTTCTTCCACAAGAATATCGCCGGGGCCGTCATGGCGCTGACCTTCATCGTCTGCGGCAATGCATGGATCGACCGGCGCAAATGGTATTATGCGCTGTTCGCGGTCATGGCGTTCGTCTTCGTGATCGGGACCAAGAGCAAGACTTCGCTCGCGCTGTGCGTCGGCATGCTGGCGATCAGCAACATCTATCGGGCGCTGAGCGACAACACGCAGAAGCGCGCGATATTGCTGCTGATGCTGGGTTTCGGCATGGTGGGCTTCCTGGCGCTCTACATCGCCTATCAACCGACCATCGAGCGGCTGTTCGCCGATCCGACCAGCTTCACCGGGCGGGTATCGATCTGGCGGGTGGTGTTCGATTATCTGGCCGATCATCCCTATCTGGGCGCGGGCTTCGGCGGCTTCTGGCAGGTGGGCGTGAACAGCCCTGCGCATGACTATCTGAACCAGCAATTCCAGATGCTGACCGCCCATTCGCATGACGGCTATCTGGAAATCTGGGTGACGACCGGGCCGCTGGGCCTCATCATGCTGCTGGTCAGCTTCCTTGCCTTGCCCGCCTATTGGTTCCTGACCGGCTCGACCAGGGAGAACCAGGCGCTGATGGTGCCCGCCTTCGCCATCTGGGTGTTCGTCATGTACCAGAACCTGCTCGAAACCAGCTTTTTCGACAAGGATCGCCAGGTCTGGGTGATCTTCCTCGCGGCCATCGCGGCCGCCCACGCCACTTTCAAGGCCAAGCCGCGCCCGCAATGGACCCGGCGCCACCATCTCCAGCAGGAGAGCGTCCATGGCTAATATCATCGTCTGCATCGCCACCTGCAACCGGCCACAGGGATTGCGCCGGACCCTGGAATCCCTCGCTGCGCAGCAAACGCAGCACCATCTGGAAGTGCTGGTGGCCGACAATGACGCGGCCCGTCAGGAAGGGCTCGCCGTGGTCGAGCAGCTCGCTTCCCAAGGCTATCGCTGGCCGGTCGAAGCCCTGCTGGTTGCGGAACGCGGCATTCCGCTGGTGCGCAACGCGCTCGCGGCCGCCGCGCTGGCTCGGCCCGGCGCGACCCATGTCGCCATGCTGGACGATGACGAGGCAGCCTCCCCCGGGTGGATCGACGCCATGGCCGATACGGCGCAGCGCTGGGAGGCGGACGTGGTCGGCGGCGCCGTGCTGCGGGAGATGGACAGCGCCATCGCCCCCTGGGCGGCGCGCCATCCCCTGCTCGCCCCCAAGCAGCGCGGGCAGTCCGGCCCGGTCGCGCTGGTGGACAGCACCGCCAATGTGCTGATCGCCGCCACGGCCCTGCGCGCCATGGGGGAGCGCCCCTTTGACGAGCGCATGGCGCTGACCGGCGGGTCGGACAAGCAACTGTTCACCCGCATGCAGCGCGCCAGCTTCCGCTTCGCCTGGTCGGAGGAGGCGGTCGTGACCGAACTCATCCCCGCCAGCCGCGTCACCGCCCGATGGCTGCTGATGCGCGGCTATCGCGTCGGTATGACCGACATGATGGTGGAGCGTTTCCACAGGGGCCGGCTGCGCGCCCTGTTGGGCGAAGCGCCGCGCATCGTCGCGGGATTCCTCGTCGGATCGGTGGGCGCTGTCGCGACGTTCGACCGGGGCAAGCGGGTCGAACGGCTCGGCAAGCTTTATCGCGCGGCCGGCAAGATCGCCGGGCTCGCCGGATTCCACTATGAAGAATATCGAAAGGTGCATGGCGCATGAGCGATGCCGCGCTGGGCAAGCAACCCTTTTTCTCCGTCGTCATCCCGCTCTACAACCGAGCGGAAATCGTCGGCGACACCATCCGGTCCGTGCTGGCGCAGGACTGGCAGGATTTCGAGATCGTCGTGATCGACGACGGTTCGCGGGACAATCCCGGCCCCGTGATCGACGCGATAGGCGATCCCCGCGTCCGCTATATCCGGCAGGATAACGCCGGCGGCGGCGCGGCGCGCAATGCCGGCATCATGGCGGCCGACGGGCGCTATATCGCCTTTCTGGACTCCGACGACCTGTTCCTTCCCGGCAAGCTTTCCATCATGGCGAAGGCGCTGGCGGGAGATGACGGGCGAACGGTGCTCTATTCCCGCATGAAGGTGGACCGGGGCGTCGACCGCTACTGGATCAGGCCCGACCGCGGCATTCGCGAGGGCGAGGATGTCGGGGAATATCTGTTCTGCGCCAATCAGTTCATGCAGACCAGCACCATGGTCGTGCCGACCGGCATGGCGCAGCATGTGCTGTTCGACCCGGCGTTGAAGAAAGGACAGGATCTCGACTTCTGCGTCCGGCTCCAGGGCGCGGGGGCCCGGTTCCGGATGATCGACCAGCCGCTGACCATCTGGCTCGACGCGACGGAGGCGGGCCGGACATCCTATGTGAAGGGCTATGAAACCTCGCTCGACTGGCTCGACCGCTGCGGCCACATGCTCACCAACCGGGCGCGGCGGGGCTATCGCGCAACCGTGCTGGCCTATCATATGGCGCCGATCAGGCCGGTGGTGGCGATCAAGGATCTGGCGGTGGGCATGGTGGCGGGCGGCGTCCCTCCCCGCGTGATCGCCCGGCAGGTGCTGCGATCCTATCTGCCCAAGCCGCTCTACCGATCGCTGGTCAACGGCTTCGTCCTGCGCTTCGGCAAGGCCGAGGCCGCCACAAGTGGAGCCGGTTCGTGATGACCGCCTGGCAACCTCCGTCCAGCCTGAAGGCTGCCACCGCCGCGCCGCTGTTTTCCGTGGTGATCCCCACCTATCAGCGGCGCGACGCGGCGGTGGCCGCCGTCATGTCCGCCCTTGAACAGACGGTCGCGATCATCGAGGTGATCGTGGTCGTGGACGGATCGACGGACGGGACGGAAGTTGCCCTGGGCGCGATCAACGATCCGCGTCTCAAGGTCATCGTGCAGGAAAATCGCGGTGCGGCGGCCGCGAGGAACAAGGGCATCGACCATGCCCGCGGGCGCTATATCGCCTTTCTCGACTGCGACGACCGGTTCCTGCCGCACCATCTTGCCGACCTGCTGCCCCTGTTGCAGGAGAGCGAGGATGTCGTCGCCTATGGCCAGGTGCTGGCCGACCGCGGCGAAGGACGCAATTTCCTCAAGCCTCCGCGCGCCATTGCCCATGGCGAAACCATGGACCGCTATCTGATGTGCGATCGCGGCTTCATCCAGACCAGCAGCATGGCCCTCAGCCGGACGCTGGCGGAGAAGGTACGCTATCGCGAGGATGTGAAATTCGGCGACGATACCGACTTCGCCCTGCGCCTGTCGCTGGCCGGGGCGCGCTTCCTGATGACGGAACGGCCCGGCACCATATGGGCCGACCGCGATGCCGACGACCGGCTTTCGCAGGTGCGCGGCAGCATCGGCAGCCTGACCTGGCTGCGGGACCTGCGCCCCCATATCAGCCCGCGCGCCTTTTCCGCCTATATGGGCTGGCACGCCGCGAAAAGCATCTGGCCGACCAGCAGGCGGCAGGCGATGCGCTACTATCTGGGGGCCGTCTGCCGGGGCGCCTTCGGTCCCCGCCTGGCGGCGACCGTGCTGTTGCAGATCGTGATGCCCGACCCGGTCTATCGCCGCATCTCCGACCGCTGGATCGACCTGTCCCACATGCTCGCCGGCAAGGGGCAGAGGCTGTGAGGCGGCGTGAATTCCTGGCGGGCGCGGCGGCGCTTTCCGCCTGCTCCCCCATCCAGCCGAGCGCCGCGCAGGTCGGCGGCACGGCAGGGCTTGCCGCCCATGCCCGCAAGTCGGGCCGCTATTTCGGCGCGGCGATCAAGTCGCGCCAGTTGCGCGAAGACCCCGATTTCACCGCCGCCGTCGCCCGGGAGTGCGACATGGTCGTCCAGGAATATGAACTGAAGCGCGGCACGACCGAGCCGAAACCCGGCAAATATGATTTCAGCGGCGCCGACCAGATCATCGCCTTCGCACAGCAGCATGGCATGCGCGCGAGGGGGCATGCGCTGGTCTGGTACGCCGCGCAACCGCCCTGGCTGGAACCGGCGTTGAAGGCCGCCGGCCGTGCCGAACGCGAAACGCTGATGACCAGTTATATCGACACCGCCATGCGCCGTTACGCAGGCAAAATCCGCGAATGGGACGTCGTCAACGAAGCCATCGAGCCCAATGACGGCCGCGCCGACGGCATGCGCGCCAAAAGCATGTGGATGGATGCGCTGGGCGAGGATTATATCGACATCGCCTTCCACCATGCGCGGGAAGTCGATCCCCGGCCCATGCGGTTCCTGACCGATTTCGGGATAGAACATGACTCCCCCCGCTGCGAGCGCCGCCGCACTGCTCTGTTGAAGCTGCTCGACCGGTTGATGGCGCGCAACGTGCCGGTGGACGCGGTGGGCATACAAGGGCATCTGAAGCCCTATAGGGAAGGTTTCAACCAGGCCCTGTTCGCGCGCTTTCTGGAACAGCTCAGCGGCTATGGGCTGGCCCTCTCCATCACGGAATTCGACGTCGCGGACCGGGGTGGGCCACCCAATCCGGACAAACGGGACAAGGAGGTCGCCTCCGTCGCCAAGGCCTTTCTGGACGTGGCGCTGGACAATCCGGCGATGCGGTCGGTGCTCTGCTGGGGGCTGTCGGACCGCTATAGCTGGCTGTCCAGTTTCAAGGATTACAAGTGGCCCGACGGCCAGTTGTCGCGCGGCCTGCCGCTGGACGGCGGGATGCGCCGCAAGCCGCTGTGGGACGCCATAGCCGCCGCCTTCGACGCGGCCCCCGCCATGAGGAGCGCAGGCGCATGAGAATTTCCTCGCTGACCGGCCTTCGCGGCGTGGCGGCGGTGTCGGTGCTGCTGTACCACATCCCGCATAATCCGGCGTTCGAGGCGTTTCGCCTGCCGCTTTTTTCCCGCGCCTATCTGGCGGTCGACCTGTTCTTCATCCTGAGCGGCTTCGTCATCTCCTTCGGCTATCACGACCGGGTGGTGAACCATCTGGGACGGGCAAGCTACGTCGACTTCCTCGTCAACCGCATGGCGCGCGTATGGCCGCTGCACCTGATCGTGACGCTGGTGTTCATGGCGCGCATCGTCCTGAACATCTCCGGCAGCCAGGCGATCGCGCTCGATGCGCCGAACATCCTCACCAACCTGCTGATGGTGCAGAGCTGGGGTTGGGGAACGGAGCCGATCGCGGGCAACAGCTGGTCCGTCAGCACGGAGGTCGCGGCCTATCTCATCTACCCGCTGATCGCCATCATCGCCTTCTCGCGATGGGCGTGGGTGCAGGGGTTGCTGTGCGTCGGAATATTGGGCCTGGTGGCGCTGTCGGGCCGGGGTTCCAGCGGTCCGCTGGACGTCAATGACAGCGACAGCGTGCTCACGCTGCTGCGCTGCCTCGCCGGTTTCTCGCTGGGCGTTCTCAGCTATCGCTGCGCAGAGAAGGCGTGGTGCCGGCGACTCATCGACCGGACGGGCGCATTCGCCATGATCTGCGGGCTCATCGCGGTCGCGCTGCTGCTCCCTGGAAAGGCCGATCTGCTGGTGGTCTGTCTGATGCCGGCGCTGGTGCTGAGCTGCTATTATAACGGCGCGGCGGCGCGGGCGGTGATGGCCAATCCGGTCAGCTTCCATCTGGGCCTGATCAGCTATTCCATCTATCTCTGGCATCCGCTGGTGCGCGACGTGTTCGCCCGCGGCATGGGCGTGGCGCACAGGCATGGAATCACCGGCTTCGACGGACTGATCGTCCTCGCCATGCTGGTGGCGACCTGGCTGCTCTGCTGGGCGAGCTATGCGCTGGTGGAGGTGCGCGGGCACCGCTTCATCAAATGGCTCCAGCGCGGCGGGCGGAGCCACAAGCCCGTGGTCGAGGCTGCCGCCTGATGCCCGCGGTCTGGATCGCCATTCCCACCTTCCGCCGGCCCGAACAGCTCCGCCATTTGTTGGAGGCCCTGCCCGGCGTGACCGACCGCCATGACGTGATGGTGCTGGTGGCGGACAATGATCCGGTCCGGCAGGAGGGGGCAGCCGTGGTCCGGTCCCTGCTGGCGGAGGGATATGGCCTGCCCATAACGCTGCTGACGGTGGCGCAGCCGGGGCTCTGCGCAGTTCGCAATGCCATCGCCGCCGCCGCTCTGGACGACCCGGCGATGCGTTTCCTGGCGATGATCGACGATGATGAGTGGCCGCAACCGGGCTGGCTCGACGCGCTGCTGATCTGTCAGGCGCAGGTGGGCGCGGATGTCGTTGCCGGGCCGGTGGACAGTTGCTTCGTGGGGCAGCCGCCGCGATGGGCGCGCGAAACGCTGGTCTTCCGCGCGGAGGAACGCCCATGGGGGGCGACCGGCATGCTCTGGGCAAGCAACAACCTGCTGGTCGGCCGGCGCGCCTTTGCAATGATCGGCGCGCCCTTCTTCGATCCGCGCTTCAACCGCAGCGGCGGAGAGGATCTGGATTTCCTGGCCCGGCTGCATGAGGCAGGCGCCCGCTTCGGCTGGTCGCCCGATGCACGGGTCAGCGAATGGGTGCCGGCGGAGCGGGCGCGCCTTTCATGGGTGCTGAAACGCATGTGGCGCATCGGCTGCACTGAAACCATGGCGCGGCGCAAGGCCCTGCCCGGCCGCATCGGCGCCGCGAAGCTGCTGGCCCGGTCGATTGCGATATTGGGACTGCGGACCGCAGGACTGGCGGCCCTGTTGCTGCCCGGCGCGCGTCGGGTGGACATCGCCGGACAGTGGGTCAAGAGCTGGGCTCGCCTCTATGCCCTGGCAGGAGGCGCGCGCAGCTATTACGGGGCGAGCCATTATGGCGCGCTGTAGATTTTGAAGCTCTTGACCACCATGTCGCCCGACCCGTCATCATAAGCGCCATCGGTCTTCACCGCGACGTCCATGATGGGGTAGAAGCGGAAGCCCCGGAAGGGATTGACCGACTGATAGGTTTCCACCCCATCCACGAACCAGGTGATGTAATCGCGCTGGATGTCCACGGCGAAACGATGAAAGCCCTGGGAATAGCCGCTGAGGCCATAGGCCTGCTGCGTCTGGATCGTGACGCCCCGCTGATCGTAACGGGTGCCGTTGGCCCCGATATGCAGGGTATGGGCGACATGGCGGTCGAAATCCCAATAGCTTTGATAGCCGAACCCTTCATAAATATCGATCTCGGGCGGCCAGCCGCTGGTCGAAACCAGCCAGAAGGCAGGCCATGATCCGCGCCGGCTGGGCATTTTGGCTTCCCATTCATATTGGCCATAGCCGATCTGCGTCGCCAGGAAATTGCGCCCGTCGAGCACCGACGACCCATAATACCATGTCTGGCCGCCATAGCTGATCGGCGTCTTCAGCTTTTGCGTATGCAGGACGAGTCCGTTCGTCCCCCAATAGACCGGCCCTTCGATGCCGGGGAAAATGCTGGAATCGAGATAGAGTCCGGTTTCCCCATTGGCGATCTGCGTCCGGCCATGGGCAAGCGAAGTCGCCCAGCGGTCCCAACCGCCATCGGGGGACCGCCTATGCGTGTCCTTGAGCAGTTCGAACTGAAGCGTGCCGGTCGCCGCGAAGCTGCGCGGCTCGCGAAACATACCCGTCGCCCTGGCGGTTGCGATGGCCGTGCTGCTGGCCATGATCGTCGCGGTCGATTGCCCCTGAAGGCCGCCCCAGGGCGCCTCCCGCAGCTTGACCTGGAACTGCTGGCCTTCCGTAGCGCCGATGATCGGCACCGCGACGGTCTGCACCAGCGGATCGCCGGGGCGGAAGATCACGACCGTGTCGACCGTCTGGTAATTATAGCCTGACAGTGCGCGATAGGTGCCCGATCCGTTGGCCGTGATGATCCGCGCGATCACCGTATTGGGCGTCGGCCGATCCAGCGTCACCGGCACATAGGCCACGCTGCTGCCCGGACGAAAGCTCGCATTGCCCAGCGACAGCGTCGCCTTTGCCGGCAGCTTCGTCCCATTGGCGAAGTCGAAATCGGAAAAATCAGAGACAATGTTCATCGTCGTGGAACCGCTGATCGTCGACGACGTTATCGTTGTGGAGTTCGTGGCGGAAAGAAGCTGCGAACTGGTGCTGGTTGCGGTCGACGTCATATTCGATGTCGACCCCCCAGTCATGATCGTAGCGGCTCCCGCTGCGAAAATACAAAGCATTCCGGCTCCAAAAATGGAGCCAGTCATTTTGACAGGCATGGTTGCGACCCCCGCAGTTAACCCCAATAGGGTCTCCCAAGAAGGTTAACAAAAACTTCGGGTCAACGACGACTCGTCGTATCCTTTCGGAATTTGCGACGAGTTGTTGGTGGACATGCCGAAAACTGGCTGAACCTGGCCACGTTTTCAGAATCGATATGACCCGGGATTTCCACGCCGGAAATGAAAAGCGCTCCCGACACAAGGCCGGGAGCGCGCCTGTTCCAGCCCTTCCCGCGAGGGAAGGGATTTCGGTCGCGGCTTATTCCGCCGCCTGAACCAACTCTTCTATCTCGGGCGTGGCGCCCCGGCCGACGCTGACATAGACGAAGCCGGCCGCCTCGGCATCGGCCGGACGATAGATGTTGCGCAGGTCGACCAGACCGTCACCGCTCATGATGCCCTTGAGGCGCGGCAGATCGAGCGCCCGCAGCGCATCCCATTCCGTGACGATGACGACCGCCGCAGCCCCCTGCGCCGCGACATAGGGATTATCGCAGAATTCGACATTCGCCATCATCGTGCGGGCGGCATCCATCCCCTCCGGATCATAGGCCCGCACCTGCGCGCCTCCGTCCTGCAGGGCCTGGATGATGGCGATCGACGGTGCATCGCGCATGTCGTCGGTATTGGGCTTGAAGGTCAGGCCCAGCACGGCGATCGTCTTGCCGCGCACCGACCCGTTGCAGACCGCGACCACCTTCCGCGCCATGGCCCGCTTGCGGCTTTCGTTGATCGCCACGGTCGTTTCGATCAGGCGGATCGGCGCGCCGGCGTCTTCGGCCGTCTTGACCAGCGCCAGCGTATCCTTCGGGAAGCAGGAGCCGCCATAGCCCGGCCCGGCATGAAGGAATTTCGAACCGATCCGGTTATCGAGACCGATGCCGCGCGCCACCTGCTGGACGTCCGCGCCGACATTCTCGCACAGTTCGGCAATTTCGTTGATATAGGTGATCTTCATCGCCAGGAAGGCGTTGGCGGCATATTTGATGAGTTCGCTTGTCCGGCGGCCGGTGAACTGGATCGGCGCCTGGTTGAGGTAGAGGGGGCGATAGACCTCCTCCATCACCGGGCGGGCGCGCTCATCCTCTATGCCGACGACGATGCGGTCAGGACGCTTGAAATCCTGGATCGCCGCACCCTCGCGGAGGAATTCGGGGTTGGAGGCGACGGCGAACTGCGCATCGGGATTGGTTTCGCGGACAATGCGGTCGACCTCGTCCCCCGTGCCGACCGGAACGGTGGACTTGGTGACGATGACCGTGAACCCGCTCAGATTGGAAGCGATCTCCTGCGCGGCGGCGTAGACATAGCTGAGGTCCGCATGCCCATCGCCTCGCCGCGCGGGGGTGCCGACGGCGATGAACACCACATCGGCCTGGCTAACCGATCCGGCAAGATCGGTGGTGAATGTCAGGCGACCCGCCTTCACATTGCGCGCGATCAGATCGGCAAGGCCCGGCTCGTAGATCGGAACGCCGCCGCCCTGCAACAACTCGATCTTGCGCGCGTCCTTGTCCACGCAGATGACATCATGGCCGAAATCCGCGAGACACGCGCCGGATACCAGGCCGACATAGCCCGAGCCGGTCATAACGATCCGCATCACTATTCTCCTTCTTCAAACGGCTTTCGACCGACGGCCAACCGATCATGAAAGGACGTAGGAATCCATTCCGGGAAACCCCGGATGCACGGACCCTCATCCCTCATCATGGGTTGGGCGCCAGGCGACCGAGCCCGATGCCCAATTGGCCGGAACCAGCCGGCGATTGACGCAGCGCAGCATACCGTCCTGCGCGGGCTGGATGCAACGCAGCCTGCCGCTCTTCGCACACATATGGGCGCGGATCAGGCGCTTAGCCCATGGAAAGGGGCGGGAGCATCGCTGCTCCCGCCCCTCGCCCTCGCCCTGAGGAACCGGTCAGAATTTGACGCGCACGCCGGCCGTGAAGGCGCGGCCGACAATGTCGTACACCGCGATATTGGTCGGCGGGTTGACGCCCGGCACGGTGCCGGGAATCAGCGGCGGCTTCTTGTCGAACAGGTTGTTGACCGTCGCGAAGAATTCGAAATTGCCGCCATCGCCATGCGGAATGGTGTAGCGCATCGTCAGGTCGGTGTACCAGACCGGCTTCACCTTGGGATTGACGAACTGGATCGGCGTCGCGCCGCCCGGAATATCGAGCCGCATCTTGCCGATATATTGTTCGCCAATGGTGAGGCCGAAGGGGCCATTGGTATAGTCCACCGTCAGGTTGCCGCGCCAGCGTGGAAAACCCTGCGGGTTGCTGGTGACGACGCTGACGCCCGCATAATGGGCGATCGGCGCGCCCGCATATTGCTGGGCATCGAACTTGTCGAGATAGTTGAGGTAGAGCCGCAGGCCCAGCCCGCCATTGCCGACCGCCGTGCGATAGGTGAAGTCGAAATCGATGCCCGCCGTCTTCAGGAAGGCGATGTTCGCAGGGGTCAGACGAATCAGCGACGGGAAGCTGGTCGGGCTCGCGCGCTCGATCAGATTGCATTCCGCAACGCCCGATCCGCCGGCATTGAGGCAGTTGGTCAGGATCTGCTGCGCCGACAGGGAGTCGATCAGCTTGTCGACCTTGATGTTGTAATAGTCGATCGAGGCCGAGAAACCGCGCAGGAAGCTGGGCGAGAACACCGCGCCGAAGGTGTAGGTGTCCGCCACTTCCGGCTTCAGATTGGGATTGCCCGACGTCACCGTGTTGGCATTGACGTTCTGGCCGCTGCCATAGCTCCCGTCCGCACTCCTGACGTCATTGACGATGCCGATGCCGCTCTGCGCGCCGGCATAAAGTTCGAACAGATTGGGCGCGCGGATGTCATGCGAATAGGTGCCGCGCAGCAGCAGGTCGTCCACCGGCTTCCAGGTGCCGCCCACCTTCCAGGTCTTGACCGTGCCGGAGGTGGAGTAATCGGTCACACGGATCGCGCCGTTCACGCTCAATTCGCGGAAGAAGGGCGTGTCCTTCAGGATCGGCACCGCAAGTTCGGCATAGGCTTCCTTGACGTTCAGCTTGCCCGCTGCCGATCCGACATTGGTCAGCCAGTAGAAGAGCGTGTTGATCGAGCCGGTAGGATAGGGAACCGTCGCCGATTCCGCCCGAGGGACGCCGCGCAAGCCGGCGAAATAGGCTTCCCGCTCCGCATCCGTGTCCAGCAGCGACGGATCGGCATTGCTGGTGAGGCGCAGGGACTGGCGCCGATATTCCACGCCCACCGCGATGTCGACCGGGCCTGCCGGCAGTTCGAACAGGCTGCCGCTGATATTGGCGGCGATCGCATCCTGCTTGAAGCGCGCCCGATAGCTGGAGGTGCCGGTCGCATAGGCGTAGCCCTCCGGCGTCGATTTCGATGGATCGCCATGCATCACGTCGATCGGCTTGCACCCGGCATATTGGCTGGCATAGGTCGGGTTCAGCAGCACGCGGCAGGTGACCTGCCCGGTCGAGGGATCGCGCACGGCGTCGAGCGCGGCATAGAGCTTCTGGTTGTCGTACAGCCCCACATTGTCCATCGAATGCTTCGAATCGCCGTGGCTGTAGGTCACCTGCCAGTTGAAGTCGTCGAACTTGCCCGCAAGGCCGGTCGTCGCCGTCCAATAATCGGTCTTTTCATAGGCGATCGGCTTGGGCTGGCCTGCATCCTGCTGACCGACGACATAATAATCGTTCGCGCCTGTCAGCGCGCCGTCGAGCGCAGTGGAGAGATAGGGATTGCCCTTGTAGATGCGCGCCGATTGCGTCGCCGGAATCAGCGAATTGCCCTGTGTGAAATAATGATATTTGCTGCGGGCGTAGAGCCCCTGGACGAAGAAATTGATGTCGTCCGTCAGGTCGTAGCTGACCCGGCCGAAACCGTTATAGTTGGTGAGCGGCGAGATCGCATTGGTGTCGTCGGGAATCTTGTAGCCGTCGCCGCCCTGCTGGAAGCCGGTGGTACCGACCACGGTCCCCAGGTTGAACGGGCGGGTGGAGCCGTCATTGTTGATGACCCGTCCGACGAACGGATTGCCGGCCACGCTGGACCCCACGATACGGCCGTTGGCGGCCAGGGCGGAGATGCGGATGTCCGGCGCAACCACATAGGGATTGGCAACCGTGCCCGGCGCCGCCGTGCAGGTGCGCGACTGGCCGTTGGCGGAAAGAGCGCAGGTGGATGTCACGCTGCCGACGAAATTATAGCCCTGCGTCGCGAAGTCGCGGTCCTGCCGCAACATGCCGTCGCTGTTGGAATATTCCGCGCTCAGCAGGACATGGCCGCGGCCGCCGGCGAAATCCGCGCCGAATGCGCCGCCCAGCCGCTGGTTGCCGTTATTGCCGCGCTGGTCCACGCCGGCCTGGGCCACGCCCTTGAAGCCCGTGAACTTCTTGTCGAGGATGAAGTTGACGACGCCCGCGACCGCATCCGAACCCCATTGGGCCGAAGCGCCCCCCGTCACCACGTCGACGCGCTGCATCAGCAGTTGCGGCAGGACGTTGGTATCGATGGTGCCGACATATTCGGTGGGCGAAACCCGCATCCCGTCGAACAGGATCAGCGTACGCAACGGACCCTTAGGATTGTTGCTGGGCGTGCCGAGGCCGCGCAGGTTCAGAACATTGCCGTGGATCGGCAGGTTGGAGAAATTATTCGCCGACTTGGACGGGCTCAGCGAATTGTTGAACTGGGGCAGCTTGTTGAGCGCGTCGGCCACGCCCGAGGGCGTCGTCTTGGCCAGTTCCTCCGTCGATGCGACCGTCACCGGAGTCGGCGCGGTATAACCGTCGCGCACGATGCGCGACCCCGTCACGACGATGTCGGCATTGCTCGCCGGCGCCGCGGCCTGAGGCACGGCATCTTCCTGCGCGGGCGCCGCCGCGGCCATTTCCTGCGCCCAGGCGGGCACTGCCATTGCGATGATGCTGGCGCCGACGGCCAGCGACGATATGAACAGCCTGTCCTTCGTCATCTTTCCTTTTCCTCTCCCTGCACGATCTTTGTCCGGCAACGTCACCGGGCGCGATCATTATTATCCCCGTGTGCACTTTTATAGTTATCCCAGCCAACGCCGATGTCAATAAATTTTGCACCAGTGGGAAAAGTTAATTGCAGATATTCCTCACTCCCCTTCACCGGAATCCCCCGGCATAATTTCCCCGCGCTGCCCCGGCGGTCCGATGTTTCCTGCACATGCCACGAACATATATTGACCCACTGTGCAGAAATGTGCGTTATAATGGCTGGAGCGGCAGTGCGCCGGCAGACCTTGCCGGGCGCTACAGGGCCGAGAGATAAGGAGAGTGGCCTTGCCGCACGATCGTCAGTCAGACAGCGCCATTTGCGCCGGGGCAATGCAA
Source organism: Sphingobium sp. 22B (assembly GCF_001580035.1). Classification (NCBI taxonomy): domain Bacteria; kingdom Pseudomonadati; phylum Pseudomonadota; class Alphaproteobacteria; order Sphingomonadales; family Sphingobiaceae; genus Sphingobium; species Sphingobium sp. 22B. The sequence continues at coordinate 596,791 of NZ_LTAB01000001.1, forward strand.
CCATGACGCAGATTTCCGCGACGATGGCGTCATCGTCAGGATCAGGCGGCGCGCACGGAGATGTCGAAGCCAACATCGCCTCACCTCTCCCCGAACAGGCCGCCTATCCTTCGCCCCTGATGGGCTGGCTGACCGTGGCGATCCTGTTCCTGCTGTACATATTATCACTGACCGACCGAAACATCATGGCCCTCATGGTCGGGCCGATCAAAAAGGATCTGGGCCTGTCGGACCTCCAGATCAGCCTGTTGCAAGGACCGGCCTTCGCCATTCTCTTCTGCCTGTGCGCGATTCCGCTGGGCATGGCGCTGGACCGCTTCAGCCGCCGAGTCGTCCTTTATCTGTCGGTGACGGTGTGGAGCATCGCGGCGGCGAGTTGCGGCCTTGCCGGCAGCTTCGCGGCGCTCGCCATGGCACGGGCAGGCGTCGGCGCGGGCGAGTCGGGCTTCGGCACCGGCAGCTATTCGGTGGTGGGGGACAGCTTCCCGCCGCACAAGGTTTCGCTCGCCATGTCCGTCTTCATCATGGGCGGGGTGATGGGCGCGGGCATCGTGTTCCTGTTCGGCGGCCCGATCGTCGCCGCCGCGATGAAGGCCGGCCCCGCCGTCTGGCCGGTTTTCGGGTTGCTGCAACCCTGGCAACAGGTGTTCATCATGACCGGCGCGCCCGGCATAGCGCTCGCCTTCCTGGTCTTCGCCTTTCGCGAACCGCCCCGGCGCAGGGCGATCAGTGCGGGCGCGGGCTATGGCGAGGCATGGGCTTTCATGCGCGAATATAAGCCGCTCTATCTGGCGACCTTTGTCGGCTTCGGCCTGGCCTATGCCGCCACCATCGGTTTCCAGCTGTGGACGCCGGTCTATCTTGCGCGGGTTCATGGCTGGGAACCGGGACGCATCGGGCCGGTCATCGGCCTCGCCCAGATCGGGGCGGCGGCGATGATCCCTCTGCATGGCTGGACGGTCGACCGGCTCTATCGCCGGGGGAAGCGCGACGCCCATCTGTTCTGGTGCCTGCTGACGGTGCTGGCCTCGGCGCCATTCGGCATCGCCGCCTTTCTGGTCAGCAGCCCCTGGACGACCGTCGCCTGCTACTGGTGCTTCATGGCGCTGATCCTCTCCACCTCCAGCATGGGGCCTGCCACGGTGCAGGTGATGACGCCGCAATATCTGCGCGGGCGCGTGTCGGCGCTCTATGTGCTGGCGTCCGGCCTGATCGCCATGGCGGGCGGGCCTGCCTTCATCGGCCTTGTCACCGACAAGCTGCTGGGCGACGAGATGAAGGTCGGCCTGTCGCTCGTCATCAGCGTGTTCTGCGTGTTGCTGCCCGCCGCGCTTCTTTTCGCCTTCGGTCGCGCCTCGATGCGGCGCGCCCATGAAGCCATTGCTTGAGGATGATCCGATGATCGAGACACGCCGCCCCGCCTTCATCGACGGCAAGCCCAAAAAGCTGCTGATCGACGGCAAGCCTGTCGACGCCCTGTCCGGCGAGACGTTCCAGAGTTTCAGCCCATCGACCGGCGAACTGGTGGCCGAACTGGCGCTGGCGGGCGCGGAAGATGTGGACCGCGCCGTCCGCGCCGCCCGCGCCGCCTTTGAAGGGCCATGGAGCCGCTTCAAACCGGCCGAACGTCAGGCAGTCCTGCTGAAGCTGGCCGATCTGGTGGATGCGGAGTTCGACGATCTCGCCTTGCTCGACTGCATCGAAATGGGCCGCCCGATCACGGCCGCTCGTGGATTGCGGGGCATGCTGCAACGTTCGCTGCGCCATTTTGCGGGCGCTGCAACAGCGATCCATGGGGAGACGCTGTCCAACAGCTTCCCGGTGGACCTGCTGTCCTACACGCTGCGCGAGCCGGTGGGCGTGGTGGGTGCGATCATCCCATGGAACGGCCCGCTGTTCAGCGCGGCGTGGAAGGTCGGGCCTGTACTCGCGACCGGCTGCGCCATCGTCCTGAAACCCGCAGAAGATGCATCGCTCAGCCCGCTCCGCTTCGGGGAACTGTGCCTGGAGGCGGGTGTGCCGCCGGGCGTCGTCAATGTCGTGACCGGCGCGGGCGAAACCGGAGGCGCCCTGTCCGCGCATCCCGATGTGGACAAGATCGCCTTCACCGGCTCCTGCGAGACCGGCCAGAGGATCATCGCCGCTTCCGCCGGGACCGTGAAAAAGGTGACGATGGAACTGGGCGGCAAGTCGCCCAACATCATCTTCGCCGATGCCGATCTCGACATGGCTACGCCAGCAGCGGCGATGGGGGTATTCAACAATTCGGGTCAGGTCTGCGCGGCCGGCACGCGACTGTTCGTGGAACGTCCTGTCTATGAGGAGATGGTCCAGCGCATCGCCGCCTTCGCGAAGGCCCTGAAGATCGGCCCCAGCCTCGACACCGACACCCAGATCGGTCCGCTGGTGTCGGCCAGGCAATATGCCCGCGTCTCCTCCTATCTCGAACTGGGACCGGCGGAAGGCGCGCGGCTCGTGACGGGCGGCGGGCGCGTGACGGGCGGCGCCTTCGACAAGGGCCATTGGGTCGCGCCCACCATCTTTGCCGATGTGAAGGATGAGATGCGGATCGCGCGGGAGGAGATTTTCGGCCCCGTCTCCTGCATCATGCCGTTCGACGATTTCGACGAGGTGATCGCTCGCGCCAATGCGACGCGCTTCGGCCTGGCGGGCGGCGTGTGGACGAAGGACATCGGCAAGGCCATGACGGCGGTGAAGCGCATCCGGGCGGGGTCGATCTGGGTCAACCATTATTTCGCGATGGACCCGTCCGTCCCCTTTGGCGGCTACAAGATGAGCGGTTTCGGACGGGAGGGTGGCGCCGAACATATCGACGCCTATTTGCAGACCAAGGGCGTGTGGATCAGGACATAAGCTGGAGCCCCTTCCCGCTCCCGCGAAGGCATTGGAGCGAGATGGGGGGCTCGCGGCAGCCCAGTCCCGCCGCCGGAACCGCCTCCTGCCTCAGCAGGAGCGCCCCCTTCCCTGCCTCCGGTTCACTCGCCGATTTCCAGCGCCCTTTCCGGGCAGGATTTCGCGCCCTTCCAGGCAAGCTTCTCATCCGCCTCCGCCACGTCGATGTCGCCGGGCTTGATATAGCCCTCATCGTCCAGCTCGAAGATATTCGGCGCCATGGCCCAGCAACGCGCATGGCCCTGGCATTTGTCATTGTGCACGATGATTTTCATGGAAAGTCCCTCCTCAGGACCAGTCGAGGACCAGATTTTCGATGCCGAACACATGCCCGCCGAAAGTGACCGGCGCCGTGCCTTGCTTGATGCGGAAGGGCGGAATGCGCTTCAGCCATTCCTCCAGCCCGACCACGATCTCCCGCCGGGCGAGATGCGATCCCAGACAGCGGTGCGGACCATAGGCGAAGGCGGTATGGCGATTATCCTCCCGCGCAAGGTCGATCCTTTCGGGATGCGGGAATTCCAGCGGGTCGCGATTGGCGATCATCGTCGCGCAGGACACATAGTCGCCCCGGCGGATCGGCGCGCCTTCGAAATCGATGTCCCGGGTCGCCACGCGGATCATCTGCACGGTGGGATAGGCGCGCAGCAGTTCCTCCGCCGCCAGCACGATCCGTGACGGATCGCTGCGCAGCAATTGCTGGTCGTCCATATGCCGCGCCAGATAGTTGAGGTCGAAGCCTATGGCGGCTGCCACCGTATCCAGCCCTGCGATGAACAGCAGCACGCCGGTACCGCGAATTTCCATGTCGGTCAGCGGCCGGTCATCGATCTTCGACTGCACCAGGAAGGACATGAAGTCATCGACCGGCCGCCTGCGCCGTTCGGCGGACAATTCGTCGATGAAGCCGATGATGGTCCGTGCGGCGGCGGGACGCTGGACATTGTCGCCATGCAGCAGTTCGTTCGCCCAGCGGACGAATTCATCCAGCCGGTCGTCGGACAGCCCAAGGAAGCGCAGAAAGATGTTCACCGCGAAGGGAAAGGCGAAATCCTCCATGACATGGCAACTGGTGCCCGCCGCCGCGATCCTGTCGATCAGGAAGATCGCCCGTTCCCGCACGGCGCTTTCAAGCGCCATCACCCGCTTGGGCGAGAGCAGCGGGTTGAGCAGCGAGCGGAACTTGCCATGGTCCGGCGGGTCCAGTTCCAGCGGGATCATCGGCCAGCTTTCCCCCAGGGCGGAGGCGAAGATGCTGCGATGGCTGGAGAAGGTTTCCGGGTCCTGCAACACCTTCCGCTGGTCCTGCGCGCGGGTGATGACCCATGTGCCGCGCCCGTCGCGGGTGTTGACCGGCGAATAGAAGATGCGCGGACCCTGATGCACGACGGCGGCCGCCGCCTGCGGATCGCCATTGGGCGTCGGCTGCATGCCCGGCGAGGAAAACAGGCTGAAATCGCCGACCATATCGGGCGGAACATGCGCCGGAATGGGTCGGGCAGCGAAGGTCTCCATATGCGCGCTCTCCTATGTACGAGCCGCCCGCCGCCGAATCGCAAGGCTGCGGCTGATCTTATCAATTTTGCATTTGAGTATAGTTTATGACCTGTGGCAAAGCTGTCAACCATCACGGTCATGATCGATGAAGATGCGACTAATTTTACCCACCTGTGCAATTTATACCTAGCCAGCGGTGCAGAATTGGCATAAGGATTCGGTCATGGAGGCGGGATGCTCCATCGGAAGGCCGCGTGGCTTTTGCGGGAAACAGGGACAGGATGCATGGCCGAGTGGGATGGAATGGAAGCGCAGTCGTTCCGGCAGGAAGCGCGCGCATGGCTGCGGGCGAATTTCCCGCCTTCGCTGACCAATGCTCCATCCATTCACTTCGTCAGCGACCGGCATGCGGCGGAATCCAATGCCGACTGGTGCCTGTGGCGCGAACGCATGGCGGAAAAGCGGTGGGGCGTGCCCACTTGGGAACCGCGCTATGGCGGCGCCGGCCTTAGCGAGGCGCCGGCCAAGATCATCGGGCAGGAACTGGCTGCGATCGGCGGTTTCAATCCGATCCGCAGCTACGGCACGATGATGCTGGGCCCGACGCTGCTGGAATATGGCAGCGAGGAACAGAAGCTGGAGCATCTGCCCTTCATCGCCACCAATGAACGGCGCTGGTGCCAGGGATTTTCGGAACCGGGCGCAGGGTCCGACCTTGCTTCGCTCCAGACCAAATGCATCGACATGGGCGATCATTGGCTGGTCAACGGGCAGAAGATCTGGACATCGGGCGCCGACCAGGCCGACTGGTGCTTCGCCCTCGTCCGCACCGACACCAGCCGAAAGCAGGGCGGCATCAGCTTCCTGCTGATCGACATGAAATCGGAGGGGATCGAAACCCGCCCTATCGTCCTCATCAGCGGATCGACCCATTTCTGCGAAGTCTTCTTCAACGATGTGAAAGTGCCCAAGGGCAATCTGGTTGGCGAAGTCAATCAGGGCTGGGCCATCGCCAAGCGCCTGCTCCAGTTCGAACGCAACAGCCTGTCGGATGTGAAGGCGGAGATTACACCGCTGGCGCCGCTGGCTCATGAATATTGCGGCACGGACAGCATGGGACGGATCGACAATCCCGACCTCAGGGTGCGCATGGTCCGCAACGCCATGCGGCACGAAGCCTATCTGGCGACGGTTGCGCGCCTGACGCGGGAGGCGAAAAGCGGCGGCCCCAGCAATGGGGTCTCCGCCCTCAAGAATCTCTGGTCCGGGATCATCCAGGAAAGGGCGGAACTGCTGGTCGAGCTGATGGGCGCGAACGGACTCGGCTGGTCGGGCGAACATTATACCGACGCGGAACGGGAAGCGACGCGGGCCTGGCTGCATAGCAAGGCCTTCTCGATCTACGGCGGCAGTTACGAAGTCCAGAACAATATCACGGCGAAGCGCACGCTGGAACTGCCGGCCTGACAAAAGAGACGAATAAGGATGGGATCGGGAGGATGCTGAACGAAGAACAGCAGATGCTGAGGGACATGGCGGCGGAATGGGTGCGTGATCGCCTGCCCGTGACGGCGCTGCGGTCGCTCTATGGCCATGATGGTGGCGGCCGGCCGGATGCGGAGGGTTTCGATCCGGCGGCCTGGGCGGAAATGGCCCAGATGGGCTGGACGGGCATTTTGGTGCCGGAGGCGCAGGGCGGCTCCGATTTCGGCTGTCGCAGCATGGGACTGGTGCTGGAGGAACTGGGCCGGACATTGGGCGCTTCGCCGCTGCTGAGTTCGGCGCTGGTGGCGGCATCGGCGCTGCGGCTGGGCGGGACGGAGGCGCAACAGGCGCGCTGGCTGCCGGGCATTGCCGACGGATCGGCTATAGGCACGCTCGCGGCGGAGGAAGGGTCGCAGCATGAGCGCGAGAAGATCGCGCTCGCCGCCATGGCGGTGGGCGACGGGTGGGTGCTGAACGGCATCAAGCGGCCCGTGCAGGATGGCATGGCGGCGACCTTCGCCATCGTCGCGGCGCGCACCCATGGCCTCCCCGGCGACAGGGACGGGATCACCCTGTTCCTGGTGGCAAGCGATACGCCCGGCCTCTCGCGGGAAGCGCTGGACCAGATCGACGCGCGGCGGCCCGCTCTCTTCAGCTTCGACAATGTGACGGTGAGCGCTGACGCCGTATTGGGCGAAGTGGGCAAGGGCATCGACCTGCTCGACAGTTTGTTCGACCGGGCGGCCATCGGCCTGGCGGCGGAAATGCTGGGCAATGCATCCCAGGCCTTCGACACCACGCTCGATTATCTCAAGACGCGGGTGCAGTTCGGCGCAATCATCGGCTCCTTCCAGGCCTTGCAGCATCGCGCGGCGGAGATGTTCGGGGAATTGCAGCTCGCCCGCTCGGCTGTGGAGGCGGCGCTGGACGCCATGGACGCGAACGATCCCGCCCTTCCCGCCCTCGCCTCCCTGGCCAAGGCGACCGTTGGGGAAACGCTGCACGGTATTTCATCCCAGATGGTCCAGCTTCACGGCGGCATCGGCATGACCCATGAGCATGATGCGGGACTTTATCTGAAGCGGGCGCGGATGGCGGCGCAATGCTATGGCTCGACCGCCTGGCATCGCGAGCGCTGGGCGCGGCTCAACGGCTATTGAGGCGACCGGCATGCAATCGCGTGAAATCCACCTGAAGCGCCGCCCGATCGGCACGCCGGTCGCGGAAGACTTCGCCATGGTCACGGTCGACGCACCGCCGCCCGGTCCGGGCGAAGTGCAGGTCCGCAACCTGTGGATGGCGGTCGATCCCGCCATGCGCGGGCGGATGAGCGACGCCAAGAGCTATGTCCCGCCCTTCGCGCTCGATGCGCCGATGGAGGGGCCGGCGATCGGAGAGGTCATCGCTTCCAATGATCCGGCCTTCGCGCCGGGCGATCTCGTCTTCTCCCGCCTTGGATGGCGGGAGGTTTTCAACGCCCCTGCCAGTGCGCTTCAGCAGCGGGACAGGAGCGCCCTCCCCACCCAGGCCTGGCTCTGTTTCGCCGGGATGCCGGGCCTGACGGCCTATGCCGGGCTGATGCGGATCGCACGGCTGCGACCTGACGAGGTCGTATTCGTCTCGGCAGCGTCCGGTGCGGTCGGCTCGATAGCCTGCCAGATCGCCCGCAACACCGGATGCAAGGTAATCGGATCGGCGGGCGGCCCGGAAAAGACCGCCTTCCTGCGCGATGTGCTGAAGGTCGACGCCGCCATCGATTACAAGGCGGAGCCGAACCTCACCAAGGCGCTCGCCCGTGAGGTCAAGGCGATCGGCGCGACGGGCATCGACGTTTATTTCGAAAATGTCGGCGGCGATCATTTGCAGGCCGCGCTGTCGCTGGCCCATAATTTCGCCCGTTTCGCGGTGTGCGGGATGATCTCCCAATATAACGTCACCGATGCGCCGACCGTGCCGCGCAACCTTACCATGATCATGACCAAGCGCATCCGCATGGAAGGCTTCATCGCACTCGACCATATGGACCTTGAGGCCGAGATGGTTGAGCGGATGACGGCCTGGAACGCCGCGGGGCAAATGGCTGCGGCGGAAACGGTCTATGAAGGGATCGACAAGGCGCTGGATGCCTTTTGGGGTCTGTTCACCGGCGCGAATATCGGTCGGACCCTTGTCGGATTCCTGGGGTGAAACTGCATGTATGATTTGCTGAAAGGCCTGCGCGTCGTCGAAGGCGCCGCCTTCATAGCCGGGCCATCCTGTGGCCTGCACCTCGCTCAGATGGGCGCGGAAGTGATCCGCTTCGACGCCATCGGCGGCGGTCCGGACTACCGCCGCTGGCCGGTCGCGCCCAGTGGCGAAAGCCTCTATTGGGAGGGGCTGAACAAGGGCAAGAAATCCATCGCCATCGACCTTGGCCGTCCCGAAGGCCGCGAACTGGCCGTGGCGCTGGCGACGGCGCCGGGCGACAATGCCGGGCTGTTCCTCACCAACTATCCGGTAAAGGGTTTCCTCAGCCATGAAGCGCTGGCGGCGAGGCGCGCCGACATCATCACCGTCCGGGTGATGGGCTGGGCTGACGGATCGCCAGCGGTCGACTATACGATCAACGCAGCGGTCGGCGTGCCGCAGATGACGGGGCCGGCCGATGACGAACGGCCCGTCAACCATGTGCTGCCGGCGTGGGATTTGCTGGGCGGAGCCTATGCCGCCTTCGCGCTGACATCGGCGCTGCTCCGCCGCAGGACCAGCGGGGAGGGCGCGGAAATCCGCGTTCCCCTGTCCGATCTGGCGGCGTCCAGCCTGTCGCATCTGGGTTCGGTGGCGGAAGTGCTGTCCGCCGGAGACCGCCCCCGCATGGGCAATGACCTGTTCGGCGCCTTCGGACGCGATTTCGTGACGGCGGACGGCAAGCGGCTGATCGTCGTCGCCATCACGCCGCGCCAGTGGAGCGGCCTGCTCAAGACGCTGGACCTCAGCGATGCGGTGGGCGCTATCGAAACGGAACTTGGGACCAGCTTCGCCAGGGATGAAGGCGCCCGCTTCACCCACCGCGCCCGCCTCTTCCCGCTGTTCGAGGCTGCCTTCGCAAGCCGCACGGCCGAAGCGCTGAAACCCGCCTTCGACGCGGGCGGCGTCACCTGGGGCGAATATCAGACGCTGCATCGGGCGGTGACGACCGACGCGCGCCTGTTCACCGCCAATCCGCTGTTCGAGACGCTGACCCATCCGAGCGGCCTCAGCTATCCGACATCCGGTCCGGCGGGCACGCTGGCGAACGAAGCGCGCGGTCCCGTCGCCATCGCGCCGAAGCTGGGGCAACATACCGACGAAGTGCTCGCCACCGTGCTGGGCCTGGACAGCGGCGCGATCGGACGGCTGCATGATGAAGGGCTGGTGGCATGACCGTGACCGAAGCCGACATCGCCCATTGGCGCAGCTGGATCGGCAAGACAGAGAGCCGCACTGAAATTCTGGACAGTAAGGCGCTCACCCGCTTTGCCGCCGCCATAGGCGAACCGCTGAACGTCGGGGAAATCCAGCCGTCCCTCGCCCATTGGGCCTTCTTCCTGCCCATCGCCGCAGCGGACCGGATCGGTCCCGACGGCCACCCCAGACGCGGAGGCTTCCTGCCCCCGGTCAGCCTGCCCCGCCGCATGTTCGCGGCATCGGACATGGCATTCGGTCCCTCTCTGCTGCTCGACAGGGAAGCAACCCGCATCTCCACCGTGCGCGATGTCTCGCATAAATCGGGACGCAGCGGCGAGCTGATCCTGCTGACCGTGGACCATCGCATCGTCCAGGGGGACAATGAATGCGTGCGCGAGACCCAGACCATCGTCTATCGCGATGCAGGCGGCGCGACTCCCGCCATCGTTCCGGCCCCATTCCCCCCGGAGGAGAAGGACGCCGTCTGGACGCCGTCCACGGTCGATCTGTTCCGCTTTTCCGCCGTGACCTTCAACAGCCACCGCATCCATTACGACCTGCCCTATGCTTGCGCGGAGGAAGGTTATCCGGGGCTGGTGATCCACGGTCCCTTCACCGCCGCCAAGCTGTTCGGCCAAGCCCGCAACGGAGGGCGCATGCCCAGCCGCTTCTCCTTCCGCGCCGTCGCCCCGGTCTTTTGCGGGCAGGGCGTGCTGCTGCGCGAGGATGAGGGCGGTCGCTTCCGCGCCATTCGCTGTGACGGCATGGACGCCATGGTGGCGGACGTCGCTTACTGAAGTTCTGAGAGAGGAGTTTTTCGAGATGGACGCCGAGACGTTCGACCTGTTCCGCACCACCGTCCAGCGCTTCGTCGCGGAAAAGCTGATCCCCGCCGAAGATGCGGTCGAGGAGGCCGACGCCGTCCCCGAAAGCATCATCCAGCAGATGCGCGACATGGGCCTGTTCGGCCTTTCCGTGCCGGAGGAATTTGGCGGCCTTGGCTGCACCATGGCGGAGGAAGCGGCGATCATCCGGGAGATCACCCGCGCCTCGGTCGTGTTTCGCTCCGTCATCGGCACCACGGTCGGCATCGGCAGCCAGGGCATCGTCATGGACGGCACCGAGGAGCAGAAGCGCGAATGGCTGCCCAAATTCGCGACCGGCGAAGCCATCGCCAGCTTCGGCCTGACAGAGCCGGAGGCGGGTTCCGACGCGGGTTCGCTGCGCACGGTCGCGATCAGGGACGGCGACAATTACCGCATCAGCGGCACCAAGCGCTACATCACCAATGCCCCCCGCGCGAGCGTCTTCACGCTGATGGCGCGCACGGAGCCCGATGTGAAGGGCGCGGCGGGCATCTCCGCCTTCATCCTGCCCGCCAGCACGCCGGGGATCAGCTTCGGCAAGCCCGACAAGAAGATGGGGCAGAAGGGATCGATCACCACGGACGTTATCCTGGACGATGTGGTCGTGCCAGCGAGCGCCATCATCGGCGGCGTGCCCGGGCGCGGCTTCAAGACCGCGATGAAGGTGCTGGATCGCGGACGCATCCACATCGCGGCCGTCTCGCTCGGCATGTGCCAGCGACTGATCGACATGGCGCTCTCCTACGCGCTGGAGCGCAAGCAGTTCGGCCAGCGCATCGCCGACTTCCAGCTTGTCCAGGGCATGCTGGCCGACATGAAGGTCGACATGCTGACCACCGAAGCGCTGATGCAGTCAGTCGCGGCGAAGTTCGACGCGGGCGAGCCCGTCAGCCTGGAATGCGCCGCGCTCAAATATCATGCATCTGAAGCTGTGGGCCGGATCGCGGACCGCGCCGTGCAAATCTATGGCGGCGCCGGCTATATGGCGGAGTATAAGGTGGAGCGCTTCTATCGCGATGTCCGTCTGCTGCGCATCTATGAGGGCACCAGCCAAATCCAGCAGACCATCATCGCCAGGCAGATGATCCGCCAGGCCGAATCCGCCCGCTGATTTTTCATCCGAAGGACTTATCCCCATGCGCAGAGCCGCCATCGTCGCCCCCATCCGCACCGCCGTCGGCAAATATGGCGGGTCGCTCAAGTCGATGACGGCGGGCGATCTGGGCGCCATCATCATCAAGGCGCTGGTGGATCGCACCAGGATCGACCCCGAGCGGATCGACGACGTGGTGTTCAGCCAGGGCTATGGCAATGGCGAGGCGCCCTGCATCGGCCGCTGGTCGGCGCTGGCGGCGGGGCTGCCCGAATCCATTCCCGGCGTGCAGCTCGACCGGCGCTGCGGCTCCGGACTTCAGGCGGTGATCGACGCCGCCATGCGTATCCAGACCGGCGCCGCGGACATGGTGATCGCGGGCGGCGTGGAAAGCATGTCGAACGTCGAATATTATTCGATCGATCATCGCTGGGGCGCCCGGTCCGGCTCGACCCAGTTCCACGACCGCCTGACGCGGGGCCGGGTGATGTCCCAGCCGATCGAACGCTATGGCATCATCAGCGGCATGATCGAGACGGCGAACAATCTCGCCAGGGATTATGACATATCGCGGGAAGCCTGCGACGAATATGCCGCGATGAGCCACCAGCGCGCCGCCGCCGCATGGGAAGCGGGCAAGTTCGACGACGAACTGGTTCCCGTCCCAGTGCCGCAGCGCAAGGGCGAGCCCCTGATGTTCGTGAAGGATGAGGGCGTCCGCGCCGACGCCACGCCGGAATCGCTGGCCCTGCTGAAGCCCATCGAGAAGGACGGCGTCGTCACCGCCGGCAATGCCAGCCAGCAGAATGACGCGGCGGCGGCCTGCCTCGTGGTGGCGGAAGACAAGCTCAGCGAACTCGGCCTGGAGCCCATGGGCTATCTGCATAGCTGGTCGGCGGCGGGCTGCGACCCCTCGCGCATGGGCATCGGGCCGGTTCCGGCGGTCGAACGGCTGTTCGCACGCACCGGCCTCGGGTGGAAAGACATCGATCTGGTCGAACTCAACGAAGCCTTTGCGCCACAGGTGCTCGCCTGCCTCAAGGGCTGGAACTGGGACGACCGGGACAAGCTGAACGTCAATGGCTCGGGCATTTCGCTGGGCCATCCCATCGGGGCTACGGGCGGACGGATTCTCGCCAATCTGCTGCGCGAATTGCAGCGACGCGATGGACGCTATGGACTGGAGACGATGTGCATCGGCGGCGGCCAGGGTCTGGCCGCCATATTCGAGCGAGCCTGACAAAGGAGCATGGCCGCCCAAGGGGGAGCGCAATGTCCGCTCCCCATCCGAAGCACCTATGGGACGCGGCTCAAATTCCGCCGGCCACCACCGGCCAGCCGCCCTGCTCCAACCCGGCGCTCAAGTCCGCCACGCACCGATCCAGCCCTTCCGCGTCGACTGAGCGGATCACGAAATTAGCGCCCGTCCTCCCCTCGCGGAAGAAGGGATAGCTGCCGATCTGGCAACCCTCATGCGCCCGTTCCGTCGCGCCGAGAAGGTCCGCGATCTCGCTTTCCGCCACCCAGCAACCAATGGTGGCGGACAGCACCGGCAGCCCCCCCTCCAGCTTCCCCGTCAGGCTATCCAGCATCCCGGCGGTGATATGCGGCACGCCGGCCATGATGAAGATATTGCCATGCCGAATGCCCGGAGCGCCCGACATGCGATTTTCGATCAGGCTTGATCCGGCAGGTGCGCGGGCCATGCGCAGACGCGCCTCGGTCAAGCCTCCGCGCGTTTCATAATAGGCCGACAGCATCGCCTGCGCCTCCGGGTGGATTTCAACGTCGACGCCCAGCGCCGCGGCGATGGCGTCCACGGTAATATCGTCGTGGGTCGGCCCGATGCCGCCGGTTGTGAACAGATAATCGTTGCGCGCACGAAGCGCATTCACCGCTTCCACGATCGCGTCGCTGTCATCGGCGACCACCCGCACTTCGCGCAGGCGGATGCCCTGCACATTCAGCCATGTCGCAATCTGCGACACATTCTTGTCCTGGGTCCTGCCCGAGAGAATCTCGTCGCCGATCACGATCAGCGCTGCGGTCCATATGCGGGTCGGGTCGGCCATAGGCTGGCCATAGCTTCTGCCGCGCGCCCTGCCTAGCCGCCCTCTCGCATTATGCGGCATCCCCGCCTATAATCACGTCCATGACCGAATATATGACGATGACGGCGGACGCGCCGATTTCCCGCTCGACCGCGATCAAGCTCTATGACGCGGCCGGTTTCGAAGGCATGCGCAAGGCCGGGCGGCTGGCCGCGGAGATACTGGACGCGCTGGTGCCCCACGTCGTGCCGGGCGTCACGACCGGAGAGCTGGACGACATCGTCCGCCGCATGACGCTGGACGGCGGCGGCGTGCCCGCGACTTTGGGCTATCGCGGCTATACCCATAGCTGTTGCATCTCGCTCAACAATGTCATCTGCCACGGCATTCCCGGCGATCAGAAGCTGAAGGAAGGCGACATATTGAATATCGATGTGACGCCGCTGGTCGATGGCTGGCACGGCGACAGCAGCCGCATGTATATTTGCGGCGAAGCCCCGATCAAGGCGCGGCGCCTGGTCGAAGTCACCTATGAATGCCTGATGCTGGGTATTGAGCAGGCTAAGCCCGGCAATATGCTGGGCGACATCGGCCATGCCATCCAGCGTCATGCGGAAAAGCACCGCTATGGCGTCGTGCGCGATTTCTGCGGCCACGGCCTGGGCCGCGTGTTCCATGACAGCCCGGAGGTGGTCCATGTCGGCCGCCCCGGCACCGGCCCGGAACTCAAGCCCGGCATGTTCTTCACCATCGAACCTATGATCAATATCGGCAAGCCGGGCGTGAAGATGCTGGAGGATGGCTGGACGGCGGTCACGCGCGACCGTACCCTGTCCGCGCAGTTCGAACACAGCATCGGCATCACTGAAACCGGTTGCGAGATATTCACCAGGAGCCCTGCGGGTCTCGACGCGCCGCCATATCAGCGTTGATCATATCAGCCATGCCTAAAAAATGGGCAGCATATCATGATATTGCCCGGAATCCGGGCAATATGGACAAAAGTTGCTGCATCGCAGAAAGCAGTTTCCAGCGATTCGCTATTTGGCACGGTAATTGATTAGGAAGAGAGGCGGCTCTTGCCTTCGGGGGGGCATGACGGTCGTCGCTCGATCAGGACGAACGGCGGGATCATACCCGCCATTTGGCGCGCGTTTGAGTTGGGATATCTAGAGATGAAGAAGATCGAAGCGATCATCAAACCGTTCAAGCTCGACGAAGTGAAGGAGGCCCTGCACGAAGTGGGCGTGTCGGGCATCACCGTCACCGAAGCCAAGGGTTTCGGCCGCCAGAAGGGCCATACGGAACTTTATCGCGGCGCCGAATATGTGGTGGATTTCCTGCCCAAGGTGAAGCTGGAGGTCGTGGTGGACGATTCGCTCGCCGAACGGGTGGTGGAGGCGATCTCTGCCGCGGCGCAGACCGGCCGCATTGGCGACGGCAAGATCTTCATTTCCAATATCGAGGGTGCGGTGCGCATCCGCACCGGCGAGCGCGACAGCGACGCCATCTGATTTTCACCAAACTTCTCGCCGGCTTCAGCGGTCTGGCGGCTGACCACATCAACTTACCCCTTCGGGGGGGTATCATGAAAGAAGGGCAAGGTTCACATGGCTAACACGCCTAAAGACATCCTGAAGATGATCGAGGAAAAGGAGATCGAATGGGTCGATGTCCGTTTCACCGATCCCAAGGGCAAGTGGCAGCACCTGACCATGGTGTCTTCGGTGCTGGGCGAGGATGAACTGACCCAGGGCCTGATGTTCGACGGTTCGTCGATCGAAGGCTGGAAGGCGATCAACGAGTCGGACATGATCCTGAAGCCCGACCTGGACGCCGTCTATGTCGATCCGTTCAGCGCCACGCCGATGCTCATCATCTTCTGCGACATCGTGGAACCCGATACCGGCGAACTCTACAGCCGCGACCCGCGTTCGACCGCGAAGCGCGCCGAAGCCTTCGTCAAGTCGGCCGGTTTCGGCGACACCGTCTATGTCGGCCCGGAAGCCGAATTCTTCATGTTCGACGATGTCCGCTTCAACTCGGACTATAATGAATCCTTCTTCAAGATCGACGATGTCGAGCTGCCGACGAACACCGGCAAGGAATATGAAGGCGGCAACCTTGCCCACCGTCCGCGCGCCAAGGGCGGCTATTTCCCCGTCGCGCCGGTCGATCCCTGCACCGACATCCGCGCCGAGATGGTGTCGACCATGCTGGAAATGGGCCTGCCCTGCGACAAGCACCACCATGAAGTGGCCGCTGCCCAGCACGAACTCGGCTTGACCTTCGGCACGCTGGTCCAGACCGCCGACCGCATGCAGATTTATAAGTATGTCGTGCAGATGGTCGCCCAGGCCTATGGCAAGACGGCGACCTTCATGCCGAAGCCGATCGCGCAGGACAACGGTTCCGGCATGCACACCCACATGTCGATCTGGGAAGGCGGCAAGCCGCTCTTCGCGGGCGAAGGCTATGCCGGCCTCAGCGAAACCTGCCTCTACTTCATCGGCGGCGTCATCAAGCACGCCAAGGCCCTGAATGCCTTCACCAACCCGACCACCAACAGCTACAAGCGCCTGGTGCCGGGCTTCGAAGCCCCGGTTCTGCTGGCCTATTCGGCCCGCAACCGCTCGGCCTCCTGCCGTATTCCCTACGGCGCGGGCGCCAAGGCGAAGCGCGTCGAATTCCGCTTCCCCGACGCGATGGCCAACCCCTATCTGTGCTATTCGGCGCTGCTGATGGCCGGCCTTGACGGCATCGAGAACAAGATTCATCCCGGCGCCGCGATGGACAAGAACCTGTACGACCTGCCGCCGGAAGAACTGAGCCAGGTGCCGACCGTTTGCGGTTCGCTGCGTGAAGCGCTGAACTCGCTGGCCGCCGACTACGACTTCCTGCTGAAGGGCGATGTGTTCACCAAGGACCAGATCGAGGCCTATCTCGAACTGAAGTGGCCCGAAGTGTACCGCTGGGAAATGGCTCCCTCGCCGGTGGAATTCGACATGTACTATAGCGCCTGATCCATTCGGGACTGTTGGAAAAGGGGCTCGGTCGCACAGGCGACCGGGCCCTTTTCATTTGGGATGTGGGAATGGACGGAAGCAGAACGCCATTATCCGATCCAACCGGGCCATGCTCCTCCGAAGGCCGACGCACAGCTCAAACGATGTTCAAGCGCCGGACCGGCCCTCATGGGCCACTTGCCTCATTCGGCTGCCTTGGCATGATGCGCTTGATGGCGACAATTGGCGAATTCAGCTTCAGCCCAGATCCGCCCATTGCCCGCCTGCCGCAAAACTCCGACAATCGTTCCCATGTCGATCATCGAATCGCTGGGCCTGTCCCATCCCATCATCCAGGCGCCGATGGCCGGTGTCTCTACGCCCGCCATGGCGGCAGCCGTCTCCAATGCAGGAGCGCTTGGCTCCATTGCCGTGGGCGCCACCGACGCGGCGGGCGCCCGCGCTATGATAGAAGCCGTCCGCGCCCAGACCAGCGGTCCCTTCAACGTCAACCTTTTCACCCATCGGCCCGCGCGCAGCGACCCCGTCAGGGAAGCGGCCTGGCTCGCCGCACTGACGCCACTGTTCCAGGCCTATGATGCCCAGCCTCCGACCGGCCTGCGCGAAATCTACCGCAGCTTCGTGGAGGACGACGCGATGCTCGCCACCTTGGTCGAACTTGCGCCGCCGGTCGTCAGCTTCCATTTCGGATTGCCCGATCCAACCAGCATCGCGGCGCTCAAGCGAGCCGGATGCCTTCTCCTCGCAACCGCCACCAATCCGGCCGAAGCGCGGGCTGCGCGGGAAGCGGGCATCGACGCCATAGTCGCACAGGGATATGAGGCAGGAGGCCATCGAGGCGCCTTCGATCCCGAATCGCCTGACGACCAGCTCGGCACCCTCGCCCTCACCCGCCTGCTTGCAGCCCAATGCGACCTGCCCGTGATCGCCGCGGGCGGCATCATGGACGGGCAAGGCATTCGTGCCGCGCTCGCCCTCGGCGCGGTCGCGGCACAACTGGGCACAGCCTTCATCGCCTGCACGGAAAGCAGCGCCGACGCAGCCTATCGCGCCGCCCTCACGAGCCCCGCTGCCCATCACACCGCGATGACCCGCGCCATTTCAGGTCGCCTGGCCCGCTGCCTTGCCAATCGCTTCACCGCCTGGGGCGCCGAGGCAGCATTGCAGCCGCCCGCCTACCCCATCGCCTATGATGCGGGCAAAGCGCTGAACGCCGCGGCAAAAGCCAAGGGCGAAGGCGGCTTCGGCGCGCAATGGGCCGGCCAGGGTGCACCGCTGGCTCGCGCCCTGCCCGCCGCCGAGCTGATCGGCCTTCTGGCGAGGGAAATGCAGGAAAGCGCCTAGCGCGCGTCGGGAATGGACGCCCCGAACAGCAAGATCAGCTCGCCAGCAGGCGACAGCGCAATCTCCCCGCCGACGCTCGTCACCAAGGTGCGCACCATCCACGCCGCCGACGTGCGCGAAGCCAGCCCCTCCGGCGGCAAAGTCCCCGCCAGCGCGGCCCGCAGGTCGGGATCAAGCACCAGTTTCGGCCCTTCCGCCCGCACGACGATCTCCGTCACGCCCGGCCGCTTTTCCGCCCCGATGTCGAGCTGGCCGCCCCGCACGAGCGCATCGCCCGCGATCAGCGCCAGGTTCAGCAACACCTTCACCGGCAGCTTTTCCAGCATGTCGTCCTCGACCAGCCAGCCGATCTTCACCCGGCCCGAAGCCGCGAACATACCCTCGATCGCGACCCGCGCCTCATGCGTCGGCACGGCATCGCCAAAGCCGCCCGCCGAACCGAAGGCCAGGCGGAAGAATTTCAGCTTGTTCGCAGAGGTCTTCGCGCTGTCCGCCAGCAGGTCCAGACAACGCTGCCGCATTTCCGGGTCCGTTTCGTCCGCCATCAGCTCGAGCCCGTTGTTGAGCGCGCCGACCGGGCTCAAAAGGTCATGACAAAGGCGCGAGCAGAGCAGGCTGGCAAAATCGATGCTGTCGATCGGATTGGTCATGAAGGTTCGCTGCCGCCGGAGAAATGAACAGGAAGGAATGAACGGCTAATGCGCTGCCCTGCATCGCGATGCAACCCTCACTCACATGATGTCGAGCAAAGCCTCGACAAATTGCACCTGTCCGTCTCTCCCCGCCTTGGCAAGCCACAGGCGGGCCGCGCCGCCCCCGACGATCAGCCAGAGGCTGCCGTCGGGCGTCGCGCAGGCCGCGTCGGTTTCGGATGGCACCGCCTGACCGCCCGGATGCGAATGATAATGGCCGACGATCGCCGCCCCGCCCGCCCGCGCCGCGCGATGGGCGGCGATCAGTTCGACCGGGTCCAGTTCGAAATGCCGCGCCGGATCGCCGGCGACATTGGCGGCGGGCCGAACCGCCTCGATCCGGCCCGCCTTCCCCAGCAGCAGCCCGCAGACCTCATGCCTGTGCGCCGCCGCTTCGGACATGATTTGTTCCAGCAGCCCTCTTGAAATCCCAACCCTCATTCCTACATTCCTACCCAATGGGTTCGGGGGTTTCCATCATTGAAGCGACAATCGGTGAGGCGCAGGCTGGCATGCGGCTAGACAAGGCGCTTGCCGAGCTGGTTCCCGATCTTTCGCGCGAGCGGCTGAAGGCGCTGATCGTCGAGGGCCAAGTGACGGAAGACCCGGGCAAGGGGGGTGCGCGATCTCCCAATCCTTCCATGAAGGTCGCCGCGGGACAGGCTTTCGCCATCACCCTTCCGCCACCCGTCGAGGCCGAGGCCGTCGCGCAGGACATCCCGCTGGTCGTGGTGTATGAGGACGCAGACCTGATCGTCATCGACAAGCCGGCGGGCCTGGTCGTCCACCCGGCGGCGGGCAATCTGGACGGCACGCTTGTCAACGCGCTGCTCCATCATTGCCAGGGCCAGCTTTCCGGCATCGGCGGGGTGGCGCGGCCAGGCATCGTCCATCGCATCGACAAGGATACTTCGGGGCTGTTGGTCGTTGCCAAATCCGACCGCGCGCATGAAGGGCTCGCGCAGCAGTTCAAGGCACATTCGATCGATCGGCTCTACGCCGCGATCGTCTATGGCGTGCCGCAGCCGGCGACGGGCACCATCGACACATGGATCGGCCGGTCCGACGCCGACCGAAAGAAGATGGCGGTTCATCGGGAAGGGCGCGGCAAACATGCCGTGACGCATTACCGTACGATGGAAAGGCTGCGCGGCGCGGCCATGGTTGAATGCAGGCTGGAAACCGGACGAACGCATCAGGTCCGCGTCCATATGGCGCATCTGGGACACCCCTTGATCGGCGACCCGGTTTACGGTAAAGAGAGAAAAGGTTTCAAATCGATACTGGAAACGCTGGGTTTCGAAAGGCAGGCATTGCACGCGAAAAGGCTGGGGTTCATACATCCGTTAACGGGTGAGGCGCTCAGCTTCGACAGCAAACTCCCTGTCGATATGCAGGAACTGTTAAGCGAGCTTCACGTATAGTTTTGGACAAGTTTGCGACGGCGCCTTGGACGCCTCTTCTGGGTCCCGCCGCGCATGAAAGGGAAAGGTGACGACATGGCTGATAAAAGCAATGTCCCCGCGGTTCCGGCGCTGGGCGGTGAAGCCAGCCTCAACCGCTATTTGTCGGAAATTCGCAAATTTCCGATTCTGACGCCCGAGCAGGAATATATGCTCGCGAAGCGCTATGCCGAGCATGCGGATTCCGAGGCCGCTGCCCAGCTCGTGACCTCGCATCTGCGCCTCGTGGCGAAGATCGCCATGGGCTATCGCGGCTATGGCCTGCCGGTCAGCGAGCTGATCAGCGAAGGCAATATCGGCTTGATGCAGGGCGTGAAGAAGTTCGAACCGGATCGCGGCTTCCGTCTGGCGACCTATGCCATGTGGTGGATTCGTGCATCGATCCAGGAATTCATCCTGCGGTCCTGGAGCCTCGTGAAGATGGGCACCACCGCTGCGCAGAAGAAGCTGTTCTTCAACCTGCGCCGGATGAAGAACAATATCGAAGCGTTCGAGGATGGAGACCTGCACCCCGACGACGTCAGGAAGATCGCGACCGATCTGGGCGTTACGGAGGAGGATGTCATCTCCATGAACCGCCGCATGGCGATGGGCGGCGACACGTCGCTCAACGTGCCGATGCGCGAGGATGGCGAGGGCCAATGGCAGGATTGGCTGGCTGACACCGATCCGCTCCAGGACGAACGCGTCGCCGACCAGCAGGAGAGCGAACTGCGCCACGACATGCTGGTGGAGGCGATGGACGACCTCAACGATCGGGAGAAGCATATTCTGGCCGAACGGCGCCTGGCGGAAGAGCCCAAGACGCTCGAGGAACTCTCGCAGGTTTATGGCGTCAGCCGCGAGCGCGTCCGCCAGATCGAGGTCCGCGCTTTCGAGAAGCTGCAAAAGGCGATGATGCGGATTGCAGGCGACAAGCTGGGCAAAATCTCCCGCCTCGCCGCTGTCTGATCGGATGGCAAAACGCAAAGGAGCCCCGGAGTGAAATCCGGGGCTTTTTTTCGCTCACCCACTCAATAATCATTCGTGATCCGCGCGAAACCGGGATCTCAGGCAGCAAAAGTGCACCCGGCGTCATAAGCCCGGCTTTCGTCGGCGCTGAGAGTGGCCTTCTCCCATCTTGAACCGCCCGGCATCCGCGCTACCACGGCAATATGAACGCCAAGTCCGCTTCCCCTCGCCGCCGCTCCCGCTGGATCGGGATCATCCTCAAGATCATCGGTGGTTTCGTTGCCCTCTCTCTGCTGATGGTGGTGATTTATCGCTTCGTGCCGCCGCCCGTGACATGGACGATGTTGCTGGACCACAACGGCATCACCAAGGATTGGATGAGCCTGGACAAGATGGACCCGGACATGGCGCGCGCCGCCATCGCTGCGGAGGATAGCCGCTTTTGCAGCCATCATGGCTTCGACGCCGTCGCCATCGCTCAGGCCATGCGGCACAATGCGAGCGGCGGCCGCATCCGCGGCGGATCGACCATCAGCCAGCAGACCGCAAAGAATGTTTTCCTGTTCCAGGGCGGCGGTTTCGTCCGCAAGGGGCTGGAGGCCTGGTTCACGCTCCTGATCGAAGCGATCTGGGGCAAGCGCCGGATCATGGAGGTGTATCTGAATGTCGCGGAAACCGGCATCGGCACTTATGGCGCGCAGGCTGGTGCGATCCGCTATTTCCACCACGGCGCCCAGCGACTGACCCGTGCAGAGGCCGCCCGCATCGCCGCAGTCCTGCCTCTTCCCAAGAAGCGCGAAGCCATCGACCCCCATGGCTTCACCCGCCGCTATGGCAACAGCATCACCGCCCGCATCGGTATTGTCCAGCGCGACGGGCTGGATAGCTGCCTGAAATGAAAAGGGCGCGGATTTCTCCGCGCCCTTTCTTCCATAAGGTACCAAACCTTAGAAGCTGACGACCAGCGATCCCACGAAGGTCCGCGGCGCGCCAATCTGCGCGAAGGTGATGCTCGTATTCGACAGGGTGCCATCGAAACCGCCCACATAGAGCTTGTCGAACACGTTGGTCACGTTCAACTGAACCGCGACGCCGGGCGCACCGAATTTCTCCAACGAATAGCGCGCGTCGAGATCGACGAGCGTATAGCCGGGCGCCTTGGCACCATAGACCTGCGCTCCGTTCTGGAATACCGGCAGGTTCTGGTCGTTCACATAACGTGAGCCGGTGCGCTTCGCCTGAACACCCAGACGAACTCCTTCGATCTCGCCCTGAATGCGACCGCCAAGCGTATAGATGGGAGCACCCGATTCACGCTTCCCCGAGGTTTGCGCCTGGGTGGTCGCCGTCAGTTCGACATCATCCTTGATCTTCGACTTCAGGTAGGAACCGAAGACATAGAACATCAGCTCCGGCATCGGCTGATATGTAATGCTGCCATCTATGCCATATTTATCGACACGACCCAGGTTGCGATAGATGGTGGTGTCCAGATCGCGATCATAAGCGGATGCGAGGCGATCCTTATAGATCGTGTACCAACCCGACAGCTGCGCCTGTAGCGTAGCCGTCCGATAACGAATGCCAAGGTCGAAATTGTCCGTTGTTTCAGGCGAAGGATTGGCGTTGGGATTTGCCGGATCGTAATAGAAGGACTGATAGAGGTTGTCGGTCCCCGGGACCTGCAGGCCCTTTGAATAGTTGCCGAAAATGTCCAGCGCCTGGTTGGCGTTGAAAACGAAACCAGCGTTCGGCAGCAGTTTGTCATATTTGAAGATGCGCTGCTGCGGTCCCTGCACTGTTGGGTTCGCAACCGCATAAGCAGCCTCGATCGACGATCCCGGCTCGAAACAGCGAAGGTTGCCCGACGCACTCTGAGTGAAACAGTAGTTGTTAAGGTCGCGCTTGAAGAAAGGCGCCCGCAACCCGACATTGACAGTGAAGGCATTGAATTTGCCGCGATATTCACCCGAAACCTGATGCAGGATGGCATAGGACAAGCGATTGCGCTTCTCCACCGCCGCACCGTTTACGTCCTTGATCGGATGATTGACGGGAAAAGGTTCGGCGCCGAAGCCGATCGTCTGAAGATAACCCGCTTCGCCGGTCTGCCGATGCCGGCCACGATCATAGCTGTAGGCCACGCGCAACGTGTTGTTGTCATCCAGATCGTAGCGCAGCGAAGCGATCAACCCATAGCGATGGGTCTGCGTCTGGCTGGGCGAATGAACACGAACGGTGTCGCGCATATCACCATCGCCATTCAGGTCGCGCCCGAAATAATATTGGGTTGAGCTCGACGAACCCTGAATGAAGCCGACCGCGCCTGCAATGCCCGAGCTTGCCGGGGTAAGACCTTCAGAAGCGATGCTGGTACCGCCGCCGTTCGCCTTTGTATATTGGTAGCTGGGATCGACGGTAAGGATCAGTCCGTCCGCCAACGTAAAGCGTGAATTGATGCGGATGTTGCCTGTATTGGACGGGTTGTATCGATACTCATAATCGGAACCACAGGAACTGGCGGTATCGACTGCACCAGTAACTCCGGCCGGAATGGTACAACGAGCGGTTTCGTAAAAGCGTTCATCCTTCGTGATTGGAAAACGGTTGGCGCTCGCGCTGCCAGCCACTCGCCCGCCGTCTACCCGCAAGGGAACTGAGCCAAAAAAATTGTTCCGATTTTCATTATAGTGCCCGGCGAGGGAGATGAAGTCGCCATTGCTGCCGATCGGCTGGTAAATTTTGGCGTTATATTGCTGCTTGTCGATTTCACCTATACCGCCGTAGATGGCATTGTTTGTCGCACGGCTGGCAGAAACGAATGCACGAGTGCCCCACGGCGTGAGATTGCCCGTCTGAACCATGCCGAACAGACGAAAGAAGCTGAAATCCCCAACGGAAGCGACCATCTTCGCGCCAAAATCTTCACTTGGCGTGATCGAACGGTAATTTACCGTTGAACCGCTGGCAGCAGCCGTTGGGCTGTCCACATCGGTAGAACCTAAGTTCACGTTCACTTGGTCGATGATTTCAGGATCGAGCTGCTGGTTCGAATAGATCGAGTAACCGCCCGTGTCGTTGAGGGGAAGACCGTCGAAGGTTTGGGAAATGCGGCTGTCGTCGAAGCCGCGGATTGTCATGGTGCCGCCAGCAGAACCAAAGGGATCGTTATTCTGGAAGCTAACGCCCGGAAGCTGGTTGATCACCTCGTTGATCGACTGGCCGGGTGTCTGGGCTTGGATGAACTCAGCGCCGAGCACGGCCTTGGCCTTGCTGGTATCAGGTACGATTACGCCGCCTAGGCCCTTGTCCACACTAGCGCCAGTCACAACGATTTCATTTTCAAAGTCGATCGACCCCGTCGACTGCGCAAACGCGGCAATAGGCGCAGCCACGGCGACAAGCGCAGCGCTACACATAAGAAGCTGTTTCATCTGATTTTTGTCCCTTTGAAAGTTTGGCGCGTCGCGCCCGCTTTATTTTGCTCTGTGGAGCTGGCGCCGCCTGTGGCGGCCGATGGCGACGGCCCTGTGATGCTCTGATTGCAATTTTACTACAATATAACAGCATTCACGTGACGGCCGCGCATGCAGCATGGACAATGCTTACAAGGGACGTTGCAAGATGACATCAAGCTATTGATTTATATAGACTAACTGATCTCTCGAAGCAGCTATTTGACAGTGGTGCAATTTTGCAACGCAACAAGAATTTTTACCGAGCCAATATTAAGACGCGAAAAAGGCCAGCGAAACTCGCTGGCCTCTCCCTGATTTAAGCTGTTGCAGCGCGCGAAAGTCAGGCCGCGTCTTCGGCCCGCTTGTCCTTTTCGCTGAACACGCGAATCGGCTCCTTGCTGCCGGCGACCACATCCTTGTCGACCACCACTTCTCCCACGCCCTCCATCGAAGGCAGGTCGAACATGGTATCGAGCAGGATGGCCTCCAGGATCGAGCGAAGCCCGCGCGCGCCCGTCTTCCGCTCGATGGCCTTCTTGGCAATGGCGGTCAGGGCATCGTCGGTGAAGCTGAGTTCGACATTCTCCATGTCGAACAGCTTGGCATATTGCTTCACAAGTGCGTTCTTCGGCTCAACCAGGATCTTGACCAGCGCAGCCACGTCCAGATCTTCCAGCGTCGCTATCACCGGCAGACGGCCAACGAACTCAGGGATGAGCCCGAATTTCAGCAGATCCTCCGGCTCGCTCTGGCGCAGCAGTTCGCCGGTCTTCCGCTCCTCTGGCGCGGCGACATGAGCACCGAAGCCGATCGACTTGGCCTCCAGACGGTCGCCGATGATCTTTTCCAGGCCTGCGAACGCGCCACCGCAGATGAAAAGGATGTTGGTCGTATCGACCTGGAGGAACTCCTGCTGCGGATGCTTGCGCCCGCCCTGCGGCGGAACCGAAGCCGTCGTACCTTCCATCAGCTTCAGCAGCGCCTGCTGCACGCCCTCACCCGACACGTCGCGCGTGATCGACGGATTTTCGGCCTTGCGGCTGATCTTGTCGATCTCGTCGATATAGACGATGCCGCGCTGCGCCTTCTCGACATTATAGTCCGACGCCTGGAGCAGCTTGAGGATGATGTTCTCCACATCCTCGCCCACATAACCCGCCTCGGTCAGCGTGGTCGCGTCGGCCATGGTGAAGGGCACGTCAAACGTCTTGGCCAGCGTCTGCGCCAGCAGCGTCTTGCCGCAGCCGGTCGGACCGACCAGCAGGATGTTGGACTTGGCCAGTTCCACCTCGCCCGGCTTGGTGCCGTGGTTGAGGCGCTTGTAATGGTTGTGGACGGCAACCGACAGGACGCGCTTCGCCCGGCTCTGGCCGATCACATAATCGTCCAGCACATCGCAGATTTCCTGCGGGGTCGGCACGCCGCCATCCTTCTTGCCGACGAGACCGCCCTTGGTCTCCTCCCGGATGATGTCGTTGCACAGTTCCACGCACTCGTCGCAGATGAACACGGTCGGCCCCGCGATCAGCTTACGCACCTCATGCTGCGACTTGCCGCAGAAGGAGCAGTAAAGCGTGCTTTTAGAATCGGAGCCCGTAAGCTTAGTCATTCGCCAATCTCTCTTCCCTCTTTTGAGGCGAACAGCCGCCCCATGCCGAGGGATATTCTGGTCCTAGGATCATCCTAGACCGCGACGCGCCCGTTTCACAAGGGGAGAAAAGGGCGCGTGGCGGCAAAT
The DNA here is from genome assembly GCF_001580035.1 of Sphingobium sp. 22B. Taxonomy (NCBI): domain Bacteria; kingdom Pseudomonadati; phylum Pseudomonadota; class Alphaproteobacteria; order Sphingomonadales; family Sphingobiaceae; genus Sphingobium; species Sphingobium sp. 22B. The sequence goes on from NZ_LTAB01000001.1 coordinate 622,794, forward strand.
ATAGGTTTTAGCCTTCCGGCGTTTCCGCCATTGCTGGGCGACGGTCGAACACTTCGTCGACCAGACCGAACGCCTTGGCTTCCTCCGCTTCCAGGAAGGTGTCGCGGTCCATTGCCCGCTCTACTTCTTCCAGCGAACGGCCGGTATACTGGACGTAGAGATTGTTCAGGCGGCTGCGGATGCGCAGGATTTCCTTCGCCTGAATCTCGATGTCCGACGCCATACCCTGCGCGCCGCCCGATGGCTGGTGCACCATGATGCGGGCGTTGCTGAGCGCGATGCGCTTGCCCGGCTCGCCTGCCGCGAGCAGGAAGCTGCCCATGGAGGCCGCCTGGCCGATGCACACGGTGCCCACCTGTGGACGGATATATTTCATCGTATCGTGGATCGCCATGCCGGACGTCACCACCCCGCCGGGCGAGTTGATGTACATCCAGATGTCCTTCTTCGGGTTTTCCGACTCAAGGAACAGCAACTGGGCGACGATCAGCGAGGCCATATGATCCTCGACCTGGCCGGTGACGAAGATGATCCGCTCCCGCAGCAGGCGCGAATAGATGTCGAAGCTGCGCTCGCCCCGGTTCGACTGTTCGATGACGATAGGGACCAGAGCGGCCATGGGATCGGACATGATATCGGTCATTTTGCTCTTTCAGGATGTGTTGCTTTTGCCCGTTCTCTACATCGGCACAAAAAGCGGACTGTTCAAGGGGTCGCGTGAAACGCGGTCTGTTTGCCCGGCCGAACGGGGCGCAATCAGTCGCGCCGGGCGAAGTCGGATGGCGCCTTGAAGGCGAGATAGGCAAGCCGGCGAACCTCCCGCCGCCCGCGCACCACGGTGTCCAATATAAGGCCGCACATGCCCGAAAGCGTGGCGAGGATCATGAGGCCCGTCACCAATATGGCGGTCGGAAAGCGCGGCACAAGCCCCGTTTTCATATAGGTGAGGATCAGCGGCGCCGCCAGGACCAGTCCCGTCAACGCCAGCAGGGCGGCGATGATGCCGAAGAAGAGGATCGGCCGTTCGATGCGATAAAGGGTGATGATCGTCCGCAGGATGCGCCAGCCGTCGCGATAGGTGCTGAGCTTGCTCACCGATCCTTCCGGCCGCGCGCCATAGGCGGTGACCACCTCCGACACGGGCATGGCGAGTTCCAGCGCGTGGACGCTGATCTCCGTCTCGATCTCGAACCCGGCGGAAAGGACGGGAAAGCTCTTGACGAACCGTCGGGAGAAGACACGGTATCCGGAAAGTATGTCCGTGAAGCTGCGTCCGAACAGCCGCTTGAGCAGGCTGGTGAGCGCCCAATTGCCGAAGCGGTGCCCGCGCCGATAGGCCTCCTCTATCTCGCTCCGCCTTGCGCCCACGACCATGTCGAGATTGTCTTCCAGCATTGCCGCCACCATCTTTGGAGCGGCCGCAGCCTCATAAGTCGCATCGCCATCCGCCATGATGTAGATGTCGGCATCCACGTCCGCGAACATGCGGCGCACCACATGGCCCTTGCCCTGCTGCGCCACGCGGCGGACGATAGCCCCAGCCCCGGCTGCCAGTTCGCGGCTGCCGTCCGTGCTGTTGTTGTCGAAGACGTAAATTTCGGCGGAGGGGAGCGCCCGGCGGAAATCCCCCACCGTCCGAACGATCGCGCCGGCCTCATTATAGCAGGGCAGGATGACGGCGATCCTCGGCGTGGCAACGCCCTCCCCGCTTTCCACTGCCGGAAATTCCTTCATCGACCCGAAACCTTTTTAGCGCCGCCGCATCACCTCGGAAACACGGCATGTTCCTGCGAAGGCAGGACCCAATTCAAACGGCGGGACTGGAATCCTGCCTTGGCAGGAGTTCGACTCCCCCCGATCCTGCCCCCTCTCGACATGAACGGACCTCATTAACATTTCGTCTGCCATGCCGCGCCCGAAATGAAAAGCGCCCGGGCTTCCTTGCGAAGCCGGGCGCTTGTCCAGTCAGACCGAAAAGGCCTTATTCAGCCTTGGCGGCAGCCTTCTTGGCCGGAGCTTTCTTGGCCTTGGGCTTCTCCTCGGCAGCGGCTTCCTCAGCCACGGCCTCATCCTTCTTGGCAGCGGCCTTCTTGGCCGGAGCCTTCTTGGCCGGGGCCTCTTCGGCGGCAGCCTCGGCCGGAGCCGCTTCCTCGGCCTCGGCAGCCTTCTTCTTCGGCGCAGCCTTCTTCGCCTTGGGCTTTTCGTCATGATCATGGTCATGATCATGACCACAGCCCGGACCGTGGACGTGCGGCTTCAGATCGCCATCCTCAGCCTCGATCGCGGCTTCCAGCTCTTCCCGGCTGACCGCCCGGTCGGTGATCTCCGCCTTCTCGAACAGGAAGTCCACCACCTTGTCCTCATAGAGCGGCGCACGGAGCTGCGCGGCCGCCATCGGGTCCTGACGCACATATTGCACGAAGCGCTCGCGGTCCTGCGGGCTGTACTGCTGGGCTGCCTGCATGATCAGGCGGTTCATTTCCTGATCGCTGACGACAACGCCATTGGCCTGGCCGATTTCCGAAAGCAGCAGGCCCAGGCGGACGCGGCGCACGGCGATGGCGCGATAGTCTTCCTTCTCCGCTTCCATCTCCTTGAGGGCCGCTTCGGGGTCTTCCTCATGGCTGGCTTCGTGCTGGAGCTGCGCCCAGATCTGGTTGAACTCGGCCTCGACCATGCTCGGCGGCACGTCGAAATCGTGGGCCGCGGCCAGCTGGTCGAGCAGCTTGCGCTTCATATGGGTGCGGGTCAGGCCATTATGTTCCTGCTCGATCTGGCCCTTCAGCAGTTCCTTGAGCTTGTCCAGACCCTCCAGGCCCAGCGACTTGGCGAAATCATCGTCCAGCTTGGGCTTGTCGGCATTCAGGATCGCCTTGACGGTGATGTCGAAGGTCGCTTCCTTGCCGGCGAGGTGCGCCGCGCCATAATCTTCCGGGAAGGTCACGGTGATGGTCTTCTCGTCACCCTTCTTGACGCCGGCAAGCTGCTCCTCGAAGCCCGGGATGAACTGGCCCGAGCCGATCTTGAGCTTCACGTCCTCGGCCGAACCGCCCTCAAAGGCCTCGCCGTCGATCTTGCCGACGAAATCGATGGTCAGCGTATCGCCGTCCTTCGCCTTGTGGCTGGCGGCATGCTCTTCCAGCGCGCCCTGCTGGGTCGCGATGCGGCCAGCGGCTTCATCCACCTGCGCATCAGCCACCTCGACGGTGAGACGCTCCAGCTTCAGCCCTTCGATGCTCGGCGCCGCGATCTCGGGCAGCACTTCCAGTTCGACCTTCACCTCGGCGTCCTTGCCGAATTCGAAGGCCTCGTCCAGCTCGACCGAAGGCTGCATCGCGGGGCGCAGCTTCTGGTCAGCGATCAGCTTCTGGATGCTGTCCTGGATCGAGCTGTTGAGCGCATCGCGCTGCAGCGATTCGCCATGCATCTTCTTGACGAGGTTGGCAGGCACCTTGCCGGGGCGGAAGCCGGGCATGCGGACCTGCGGCGCGATGGCGGCCACTTCCTTTTCCACGCGGGCGTCGATGTCCTTCGACGTGATGGTCACGGTGTAGGCGCGCTTCAGGCCCTCGTTCAACGTCTCGACAGTCTGCATCTCTTCTCTCAAACGCTTTCTAAAGCTGAATTTCGTTGGCGCCTGCGCATCCTATAGAGTCTGGCGCACTGGTGCGGGCGAAGGGACTCGAACCCCCACATCTTGCGATACCAGAACCTAAATCTGGCGCGTCTACCAATTTCGCCACGCCCGCATCGGTCGCCGGTCGGCGCGGCATAGAGAAAAGCGACCCATGAAGCAAGGCCCAGAGGTCCAGCCTGTGGATAACCGGTGGATAAGTCCGAACGGAACCCATCCGCCCGGCCGGGCGTAACCCCTCATATCAAGGAGAGACAGCAATGGCCACCCATCCCGACCCGGCGCCCGACGGCGTGCCATCCCCCGACAGGATCGACCCTCAATCGCCGCCGGAAACCCCTGCGCCCCTCACGCCCGACGAAACCCCCGCCGGCGAGCCGCCGGAAATCGTGCCCAATGGTCCCGATTTCGACCAGCCGGACAGCGCGCCGCCCGAACTCCCTCCCGTCTGATCGACATTTTGGTCACAGACCGTGGGTTTTCCACAGAAACGGGAAATAATGCCTGCGCAATCGCTGGACAGGCCCCTGCATCCATGATTGAACTATGACAAACAGATGAATTCGGGAGAGGCGCGGCTGACAGCAAGGGGGTCATCGTGCACAGGGTTCGCGCTAAGCTGGAATGGTTCAAGACAGTGATCCTACCACAGGAAGCTGCTCTCAGAGGGCGCCTCCGGAGGATCCTGCCTGCCAATCAGGAACTGGAAGACATGGTCGCGGAGGTACTCGCCCGCGCCTATGCCACTGAAAATTGGGAAAATGTGACGACCGGTCGGGCTTATCTCTTCACCATAGCCCGCAATCTGGTGATCGACACCGCGCGCCGTAACAAGGTGGTGAGTTTCGAAACCATTGCCGACCTGGAACTGCTGCAGGGCGAAAATAATGTGGAGGCTCAGCTTCACGCCCGCGAGGCCCTGCGACAGGTCGAGACGATCGTCGATTCGCTTCCGACACAATGCCGCCGGGTCTTCATTCTCCGCCGTATCCATGAAAAATCGATGCTGGAAATAGCGGAGGAAATGTCCCTGTCCGTTTCTACAGTTGAAAAACATCTGGCCAAAGCGATCGCAATAGTTATGCGGGCCTGGGCGGAACGTGAGGAAACGGATTTCGAACGTGCAGGCGTCGGGACCAGATTCGGGCTACGAAAGCAGGGACAAGATCGAGGCGGAAGCCGCGCGCCTGCTGGCAAGGCTTAATGGCGATCCTCGTCCCGAGGTCGAAGCGGAAATCTGTCGCTGGGTCGAAGCCGATCCCCGTCATGCCGTAGCGTTCGCGCGGGCTGAAGCCGCTTGGGAAGCGGCCGAACGGCTGAAGAGCGCGGCCGCCGAAGTCAACCTGCCCCCGCTGGAAGCCATCGTCAGCGAGGAGCAGCAGCGCCGCCTGTCGCGCAACATCATGATCGCCGCCGCCGTCGCGGTGATGCTGTTCATCGTCGCTGCCATCGTCACGGTCCGCACCTTCAGCGGCGTCGACCATTATGAAACGCGGATCGGCCAGATCAGCGACATCGCGCTGGACGACGGCTCCACCCTGCATCTCAACAGCGACAGCGCCGCCGAGGTCCGCTTCACCGATCATGGCCGCAAGGTCCGCATCCTGAAGGGCGAAGCCTCTTTCGACGTCGCCCACGACCGCTCCCGCCCCTTCGACGTCGAGGCCCGCTCCGCCGTCATCCGCGCCGTCGGCACCGCCTTCAACGTGCGGTTGCGCCCTTCATTGGTCGAACTGACCGTCACGCAGGGCACCGTCACGGTGCATTCCGGCAACGATCTGGCCCAGCAGATCAGCGCCGGCAGCGGCGCCGTCATCCAGCCGCGCAGCGTGTCGCTCACCCATCTCGACTCGCGCCTCATCGGCCAGCGGACTGCCTGGCGCGAACAGATGGTGGAACTGGACGGAGAGACCATCGAACAGGCCGCGAGCGAGTTCAACCGCTACCGTGCGGCGCCGATCCTGATCGGGGACACCCGGGTCTCATCGCTCCGCATCGGCGGCCGCTTCCGTATCACCGACAGCAAGGAATTCCTCTCCGCCCTGCAACTCAGCCTGCCCATCCGGGCGGTCGCCGGACAGGACGGCTCGGTCATGCTGCTCTATCAGGATGAGCCGGAGCCAGCGGACAATGCCGCCGGCGAATAGGAGCGGGAAGCAAAACACTCCCTCTCATCCGCAGACATTATCGCCATGGTCCCCCGGCCCCTCCCACCCCGTCATCCGGGCGAACGCCGGGATCTCAGGCGAGATGGCACGACCGGACCGCAGAAGAATCCGCTTTCGGTCCAATGGACATGCGAAGCGGCCCGTTCCGGACTACCCCAATAATTCCCGCACCAATTCCGGCACCAGGACACTCGCCGCCCCCATACGGCTTTCCTCGAAATAGAAGCTGCCTGCCGATGGCTCCAGATTCAACTCCAGCGTCCGGGCTCCCACATGGCGCGCGGTCTGCACGAATCCCGCCGCCGGATACACCGCCCCGGAAGTGCCCACCGAAACGAACAGGTCGGAGCGCCGCAAGGCATTGTCGATCAGATCCATCCGATAGGGCATCTCCCCGAAGAAAACGATGTCGGGGCGCAGGGCCGGACGCCCGCACCCGTCGCAGGCCGAGCCGGGAGGCAGAGCCGGCGTCCATGGCACCGCCTTGCCGCAAGCCGCACAGAGCGCCGACCGCAACTCGCCATGCATGTGGACCAGCCGCTTCGCCCCGGCCCGCTCGTGCAGATCGTCCACATTCTGCGTGACGATCAGCAGCTCGCCCGGCCATGCCGCATCCAGCGCAGCCAGCGCCTCATGCGCGGCATTGGGCTTCACCTCATCCAGTCTGGCCCGCCGCTCGTCATAGAAGCGATGCACCAGCGGGGCATTCCGGGCCAGAGCTTCGGGCGTGCACACATCCTCGACCCGATGCCCCTCCCATAGGCCATCGGGCCCGCGAAAGGTGGCAAGGCCGCTTTCCGCCGAAATTCCCGCGCCGGTCAGGATCACGATATTGCGAATGTCGTCCATCTCTTCTTCCGGCGCCATGGTTGCATGTCATGGCTATGCCGCATTCGGGATCATCCGGACATCGTTTTTGCAGAACGGATCATTGGCTTGGCCCAACCAGCCATTTATCGTCCATTTCCGTACCGCGGGGATGACAAGCCCGGCCCGTTCTGGCATCGGCCATCCGACCTTTCAGGGAATGAGGCTGATGACACGGATCGGGATTTTCGGCGCGGCTGGCCGCATGGGACGCGCCATCGCGCAGGTCGCTCAGGAGGCTGGGCTGGAAATCGCCGGAGGCACCGACCGCGGTGGCGCGGGAGAGCTTGCCCCCGGCATCGCCATCACCGCCGATCCACTTGCCCTGGCCGAGCAAAGCGACGTGCTGATCGACTTTTCCGTGCCCGCCGCCCTGTCGGCCCATCTGGACGCCTGCATTGCGGCAAAGAAGCCGATCCTCATCGGCACCACCGGACTGGAATCTACGCACCATGCGCTGATCGACAAAGCGTCAAGGCAAGTCCCGATCCTCCAGACCGGCAATACCTCTCTGGGCGTCAACCTGCTGGCGGCGCTGGTGGAACAGGCTGCGGCGCGCCTCAACGACGATTGGGACATAGAGATCGTCGAAATGCACCATCGTCATAAGGTCGATGCGCCTTCCGGCACTGCGCTGTTGCTGGGCGAAGCCGCCGCGCGCGGGCGCGGCATCGCTCTTGCCGACCATAGCGAGCGCGGGCGCGACGGCATCACCGGCGCACGGGCCAGGGGTGCGATCGGCTTTGCGGCATTGCGCGGCGGATCGGTGGCGGGCGACCATCAGGTGATCCTCGCGGCCGAGGGCGAGCGGATCGAAATCGGCCATCGCGCCGAAAACCGCGTCATCTTCGCGCGGGGCGCGGTGAAGGGGGCCCAATGGCTGATCGGCCAACCCGTCGGCCGCTACGACATGAAGGGTGTGCTGGGCCTGTAAACGCCGATGAAGAAGGACCAGATCTTCGACTTCTTCAGCCGCCTCGCTGAAGCCAATCCGGCGCCCCGAACGGAGCTGGAATATGGCAATGTCTATCAGTTGCTGGTCGCGGTGGTGCTTTCCGCGCAGGCGACGGACGTGGGCGTCAACAAGGCGACCCGCGCGCTCTTCCGCGATGTCCACACGCCGCAGCAGATGGTGGAACTGGGCGAAGAAGGCCTGAAGCAGCATATCAAGACCATCGGCCTCTTCAACGCCAAGGCGAAGAACGTCATCGCCCTGTCCGAAATCCTCCTGCGCGATTTCGGCGGAGAGGTGCCGCAGGATCGCGATGTCCTGACCACCCTGCCCGGCGTCGGGCGAAAGACCGCCAATGTCGTGGTCAACACCGCGTTCGGGCAGGAAACATTCGCGGTCGACACCCACATCTTCCGTGTCGGCAATCGTACCGGCCTCGCGCCGGGCAAGACGCCGCTTGCCGTCGAACTGAAGCTCGAGAAAAACGTTCCCGGCCCCTTCCGCCGCGATGCCCATCACTGGCTGATCCTGCATGGCCGCTATGTCTGCAAGGCGCGAAAGCCCGAATGCTGGCGCTGCATCGTGGCCGACCTCTGCCGCTTCAAGCCCAAGACTCCCGCGCCCGGCACCAGCCCCTGATTATTGCGCGGTTCAGCCGCCGCGCGGTAGAAGGAGCGACAGGACGGATGACAGGCTCCCGCGACGTCATCCGGACAGTCAACAGGAGAGACGATATGTCTGCCCCCCTTATCCGCCAATTCGCCCTGGCCGCGGCACTCGCCTGCACGGCTGCCCCTGCCCTCGCCGGGAAGGCTCCGGACAATCTGGTCCCCGCCGGCAAGCCGGTCGATTGCGTTCAACTGAATGCGATCCGCTCCACCGAGGTCCGCGACGACAGGACCATCGATTTCATCATGAACGGTAACAAGGTCTATCGGAATATCCTGCCGATGAGTTGCCCCAGCCTGGGTTTCGAGCGGCGCTTCCTCTACAAGACCAGCCTGTCCCAGCTCTGCTCGGTGGACATCATCACGGTGCTCTATCAGACCGGCGGATTGCAGCGTGGACCTAGCTGCGGCCTTGGGAAATTCCAGCCGATGCAGAAAATGGCGAAATAACTTTGGCCTGAGGCGATTTTGATGCTGGCGCGAGCGATTGGGCTTTGCTAAGCGGCCCTTCGCACCAGCGACACGCACCCATAGCTCAGCTGGATAGAGCGTTGCCCTCCGAAGGCAAAGGCCAGAGGTTCGAATCCTCTTGGGTGCGCCATTTTCGAATGGACGTCAGAGAAATTTTCTCTCCAGACCAAGCAGATAGCTTTTGGCCTTCAGGCCGCCTGCAAAGCCCGTCAGTGCGCCGTTGGCGCCCACCACCCGGTGGCACGGCGCAATGATGGAAATCGGGTTGCGCCCATTGGCGGCACCCACTGCGCGGCAGGCGGACGGTCTCCCGATCTGGCGGGCAATATCGGCATAGCTGCGCGTTTGTCCAAAGGGGATGGTCAGCAGCGCGGTCCAGACGTTTTTCTGAAAATCCGTGCCGTTGAAATGCAGCGGCAGGTCGAACGTCTCCCGCTGCCCGGCGAAATATTCATTCAGTTGCCGTCCCGCTTCCTGCAGCACCGGATGATCGCCCCTTTCGGTCCGCTGCCCCATGGGCACCCGCCGGGGATCGTCATCCTGCCACAGGACCGCCGCCAGCCCCGCCTCGCACGCGACCAGCGTCAGTTCACCGACGGGCGATGCCAGCGTCCGATATGCATAAGTCATGCCCTGTCCTTTCAACCCTTTGCCGACGCCAGCATGGGGCATGACATGCATGGCCGCCTTCCCGCCGCTTGCGGTCAAAGATCATTTCAGGCCGCCACCCATCGCGCGATACAGTTCGACCATGTTCGCGGCGCGCGCCAGCCGTGTCGCCAGCAGGCTCTGTTCGGCATTATAGAGCGTCCGCTGCGCATCCAGCGTGGTCAGGAAGGGATCGACGCCGGCGCGGAACCGCGCTTCCGACAGGCGATAGCTTACCCGCGCCGCATCCCGCAGCGATGTCTGCGCTTCCATTTGCTCCGTCATCGTGCCGCGCCGGGCAAGCGCATCGGCGACTTCGCGAAAACCCGTCTGCACGCTCTTCTCATAAGTGGCGACCATCGCGTCATAGGTGGCCCGCGCATAACGCAGATTGCCCCTGTTGCGGCCGAAATCGAAGATCGGCAGGCTGGCGGACGGCACAACCGACCATGTATCGCTGCCCGACTTGAACAGATTGGACAGGCCAAGGCTCAACGTCCCGAACGCCGCAGTCAGGGAGATATTCGGGAAGAAGGCCGCTCGCGCCGCGCCGATATTGGCATTGGCCGCCAGCAACTGATGTTCGGCCGCCATGATGTCCGGGCGTCGCAGCAAAGCCGTGGAAGGCAGGTCGGCCGGCAGGTTGGAGAGGGTGACGTCGCCATTCGGCATCGCCGCCGGCAAGTCCTCCGCCGCCACCGTCATACCGGTAAGCAGGTTCAGCGCATTCTGGTCCTGCGCCACCAGGGTCGTCGCTTCGGCAATATCGGACCGCGCCCGGTCATGGCTGGTCTGCGCCTGCCGCACTTCCAGTTCCGACGCGATCCCCTTGGCGAAGCGGGCCTTGGTGAGGTCCAGCGTCTGGCCGAAGGCTTTTTCCAGATCGCGCGCAATCCTCAGCCGCTCCTGATCCGCCGCCATGGCGAGCCAGGCGTTCGCGACCTCTGCGACCAGCGCAGTCTGCGCCGCATTCCGGTTCTCGACCGATGCGAAATATTGTTCCTGCGCCGCCCTGCTGAGGTTGCGCACCCGACCGAACAGGTCGATTTCCCAGGCCGACACGCCCACGGACGCCGAATAGATGTCCATCCGGCCCGTACCGACCTGCGAGAAGGGCGTATCCTGATAGGTGGCGCTACCGCTGGCGTTCACAGTGGGAAATATGTCCGCCCGCCGCACGCGATATTGCGCCCGCGCCTGCTCGACATTGGCAAGGGCGACACGCAGGTCGCGATTATTGGCCAGCGACGTCTCGATCACCCGCGCCAGGCGGGAATCGACGAAGAAATCCTTCCAGGCCGTATCCGCCGGAACGATCGCCTGCCCCTGCCCAGCCGGATAGGCCGGCCCCTGCGGGCTCCCCGCCGGCACCGGCAAGGCAGGGCGCACATATTTGGGCGCCATGTCGCAGGCCGCGAGCGTCAGCGCCAGAGCAGCCGCCGAGAACGGCTTCATCTTGTTCATTATCCTCATGCCTCCTGCGGACCCAGCCGGGCGCCGCCCTCATGCCCGCCCTGATCCTTGCCATGATGTTCGCGGAACAGCCGCTTCACGACGGTGAAGAAGACCGGCACGAAGAAGATGGCGAGCACCGTCGCGGACAGCATGCCGCCGACCACGGCCCAGCCTATGGCGTTCTGGCCGCCTGCGCCCGCGCCCTTCGCCACCGCCAGCGGCAGCACGCCGAAGACGAAGGCGAAGCTGGTCATCAGGATCGGCCGCAGGCGCAGCTTGCCCGCCTCCAGCGCCGCCCGCGCGGGTGGCAGCCCCTCGCGCATCTTCTCCTCGGCGAATTCGACGATCAGGATGGCGTTCTTGGCCGACACGCCGATGGTCGTGATCAGGCCGACCTGAAGGTAGATGTCGTTGTTGAGGCCGACCAGCATCGCGGCGACCACCGCGCCGAACACGCCCAGCGGCACCACCAGCATCACGGCGATGGGCACGGACCAGCTTTCATAAAGCGCGGCCAGGCACAGGAACACGATCAGCATCGACAGCGCATAAAGCGCCGGCGCCTGCCCGCCGGAGGTCTTCTCCTCATAGGAAATGCCGTTCCATTCATAACCGACGCCTGCCGGCAGCTTGGCCGCCATCTCCTCCATCGCCTTCATCGCCTCGCCGGTCGAAACGCCCGGCGCGGGCGCACCCATGATCTGCATCGACGGCACGCCGTTGAACCGCTCCAGCTTCGCCGGGCCATGGGTCCATTCGGTCGTTGCAAAGGAAGAGATCGGCGCCATCGCGCCGCCGCTTCCCCGCACATGCAGCACGCCGATCGAATCCGGCGTGGTCCTGAACGGCGCATCGGCCTGCACATAGACGCGCTTCACCCGGTCGCGGTCGATGAAGTCGTTGACGTAGCTGCTGCCCATCGCCGTGCTGATCGTATCGTTGACATCGGACTGGGCGATGCCCAGCGCGCCCGCTGCCGCCTGATCGACGTTGAGCTTGAGCTGCGGCGTATCCTCCAGCCCGTTGGGGCGCACCTGCGCCAGCCGCTTGTCGGCCATGGCCATGCCCAGCAACTGGTTGCGCGCCTCCAGCATCCTGTCATGGCCCAGCCCGGCGCGGTCCACGAGCTGAAAGTCGAAGCCGGTGGCATTGCCCAGTTCCTGCACGGCGGGCGGCACGAAGGCGATCGCCATGCCTGCGGAAATCCGCTGGAACGCGCCATTGGCGCGCAAAGCGATGGCAGACACCTTGTTGTCGGCGCCCTCGCGCTGCGACCAGTCCTTCATCCTGACAAAGGCGAGGCCGACATTCTGGCCCTGGCCCACGAAGCCAAAGCCGGAGATGGTGAAGACGGCGGCAACATTCCGCTTCTCGTCCGTCATATAGTGATCGCGCACCTTCGCCAGCGTCCGTTCGGTCTCCTCCAGCGTCGACCCGGTCGGGAGCGACACCTGGTTGATGATGATGCCCTGATCTTCATCGGGCAGGAAACCGCCAGGCAGGCGCAGGAAGACCAGCGCCATCCCCGCGACGATCAATGCATAGACCAGCATCGTGCGGCCCCAGCGCCGCTCGACCTTCTCCACGGTCGCGCCGTATCGCACGACATTGCGGTCGAAGGTCCGGTTGAACCAGTCGAAGAAGCGGCCGAAGCGCGACCCCAGCGGGCCGGTCCAGACATGGCTGTGCCCCCGGGGCCGCAGGATCGTCGCGCAGAGCGCAGGCGTTAGGATCAACGCGACCAGCACCGACAACACCATGGCGGACACGATGGTGATGGAGAACTGGCGGAAGATCACGCCCGTCGACCCGCCGAAGAACGCCATGGGCAGGAACACCGCCGACAGCACCAGGCCGATGCCGATCAGCGCGCCGCTGATCTCGTCCATCGACTTCTTCGCGGCTTCCTTCGGGCTAAGCCCCTCTTCCTGTATGATGCGCTCGACATTCTCGACCACGACGATGGCGTCGTCGACCAGCAGGCCGATCGCCAGCACCATGCCGAACAGCGTCAGCGTGTTGATGGTGAACCCCGCCGTATAGAGGATCGCCAGCGATCCCAACAGCACGACCGGCACCGCAATGGTGGGGATCAGCGTGGCGCGCCAGTTCTGAAGGAACAGGAACATCACCACGAAGACGAGCAGCGTCGCTTCGAACAGCGTGTGGATGACCTGCTCCACCGACAGTTTCACGAAGGTCGAATTGTCCACCGGGAAGTCGTATTTGACCCAGCTCGGGAAGGTTTTCGACAGTTCGTTGACCCGGTTCTTCACGCCTTCCACCGTATCGAGCGCATTGGCGCCCGGCGCCAGCCTTACGCCGAAGCCGGCGGCCGGATGGCCATTGAACCTCGCGCCGAAGCTGTAGCTTTCCGCACCCAACTCCACCCTGGCGACATCCGCCAGATAGACGACCGATCCGTTGCTGTTGCTGCGCAGCCGGATCTGCCGGAACTCCTCTGGGGTCCTGAGGCGCGACTGCGCCGTCACGGTGGCGTTCAGCGCTTGGCCGCGGGGCGACGGCGTGCCGCCGATCTGGCCTGCGGAAACCTGCGCATTCTGGGCGCGTATGGCGGATTTGACGTCGCCGGTGGTGACGCCCAGATTGGCCATCTTATAGGGATCGAGCCAGATGCGCATCGCATATTGCGCGCCCAGCAACTGGGTATCCCCCACGCCGTCGACACGGCTGATCGGATCCTGCAGGGCGGAAGCGACGAAATCGCCCGCATCCTGCTGATCATGAATGCCGTCATCGGCATAGACGGCCATGATCATCAGGAAGGTCGAGGTGGATTTGGTGACGCGCAGCCCCTGTTGCTGCACTTCCTGCGGCAACAGGGGGGTGGCCTGGGCCAGCTTGTTCTGGACCTGGACCTGCGCGATGTCGGCATCCGTTCCCTGCTCGAAGGTCAGGGTGATGGTGAGGTTGCCCGCCGAATCGCTGCTGGACGAGAAGTAGCGGAGATTGTCGATGCCCTTGAGCTGCTGCTCGATGATCTGCGTCGTCGTGCTTTCCAGCGTTTCCGCATTCGCGCCTGGATAGGTGGTCGCGATCGTCACCGCGGGCGGCGCGATCTCCGGAAACTGCGCCACGGCCAGCGAGCGCAGGGCCAGAATGCCGGCCAGCATGATGACGATGGCGATGACCCATGCGAAGATGGGCCTGTCGATGAAATAGCGGGCCATGACTTAGTTCGCCCCGCCGGCATTCGCCTGCCTGCCCGCCGTCACCTGCTGCGGCGCGCCCGGCTTCACGACCGTTCCGGGCCGCAGGTTCACCAGGCCCTCCACGACCAGCCTGTCTCCCGCCTTCAGCCCCTTGGTGACGATCCACTTGTCGCCAATGGCCCGGTCTGTTTCGACCTGACGCAGTTCGACCTTGTTGTCCGCACCCACCACCATGGCGGTGGCCCGGCCCCGCGCATCGCGGGTGATGCCCTGCTGCGGCGCAAGGATCGCCTGGCTGCGTTGGCCCTCGACCAGCCTGGCCCGCACATACATGCCGGGCAGCAACAGGCCGTCCGGATTGGCGAAGGTCGCACGCAGCGTTACCGCGCCCGAACTGGGATCCACCGTCACCTCGGAAAATTGCAGACGCCCCTCGATCGGATAGACGCTGCCATTGGGCAGCAGCAACTGGACCCGCGCGCCGTTAGCGGCACTGACGCCGCCTGCCTTCATCGCCTGCTTGAGGTCGATGATCTGCGCGGCCGACTGGGTCACGTCGACATAGACGACGTCGGTCCGCTGGATCGTCGCCAGCGGGTCGGCCTGTCCTGCCTGCACCAACGCGCCCGGCGTGAACAGGGAACGGCCGATCCGCCCGGAAATGGGGGCCCTTATGCGGGTGAAATCCTGGTTCACCTGCGCGGCCTGCACCGCCGCCCGCTGCGCGGCGACATCGGCGCGCGCCTGCTGGGCCGAGGCGGCGGCATTGTCGGCCTCCTGCCGGCTGACGGCGTTGATGCCGACCAGTTCCTTGTAACGCTGCGCCTGCAGTCCCGTCGCCCGGATCGATGCCTGTGCCCGAGAGAGAGCGCCCTGCGCCTGCCCCAGGGCGGCGCGATAGGGCGCATCCTCGATCTCGTAGAGCAACTGGCCCGCACGCACCACGGCGCCTTCGGTGAACAGGCGGCGGCGGATGACGCCGCTGATCTGGGGCCGGACCTCTGCCGTTTCCACTGCGGCGATGCGGCCGGGAAGCTCGGTCGTCAACGGAGCGTTTTCCACCGTCAATTTCACCACACCGACCGCGGGCGGCGGCGGCGCAGGCTGCTGCTGCTGGCCACAGGCGCCCAGCGCAAGGGCCGACGCGCAGGCGAACAGTCCGACAAAAATCCCCTTTTGCATCGGTCGATGCTCCGTTTCCACTGGTGGCTTCAATTGGAATGAACGTTCATTCCGCTTGCGCGGCAGGTAGGAACATGCCACAATTTGTTCAAGAGTAAAAAAGACGGGACGAAGATTTTTGGCTGCATTGCAACATGAACGGAATGCCAGGGACCGCATATTGGATGCGGCCCGCGATCTGTTCGCCGCCAACGGTTTTCATCAGAGCGCGATGGCCGAGCTGGCTGCCGCGGCGCATGTGTCCGTCGGCCAGATCTACCGGCTGTTCAAGGGCAAGGAAGACATTATCGAAGCGATCGTGAATAGCGATACGCGCGAACGCGAAGCGACGATCCTGAGCTTGCAGAACCGGCTCGAGGCAGGGGAGATCAGCATAGAGCGGACCTTCGAACTGCTGCTGCTGGAGGTGATGGACAACCCGCACGAGGCCCTGTCCTTCGATATTCTGGCCGAGGGATTCCGCAACGCGCGCGTCGCGGGCACGATTGCCGACATGTGCAACGGCCTGCGGAAATCCCTGGGAGATTTCGCCTGCGTCGCAAACCCCGGATTGTCGGGCGAAGCGCTGAAAAGCGCCGAAGAAATGATCCTGGCCTGTTTGTTCGGGTTGGGCCATCGCAGCCTGTCGGCACCGACCATCAGCGCTGAGCGTACCGCCAAATGCGCGGCCTTCATGATCGTCGCCGCGCTTCGCGCCATGGACTGAAGGCGCGGGCTTCGGTCCGGCTCGGCTTCCGGTCAGTCTGCCGCGTTGCAGCAGAAATGCCTGAAATCAGCTGCAACTTTCGGCCGCCGGAAACATTCCTGCCCCCAAATCGTTCCCCCGGGAGGCAAGAAATGGGTATCAACATGTCGTTCGACCGCAGCTATTTCGAGGCGCGGCTGGACCGCAATCGCAGGCTGGCCGCCCGCTCCCGCAATCCGGAAATCCGCGCGATCCACATGGAATATGTGCGGCTCTACAGCCAGTTGCTGGAACAGACGGAGCGCGTCCCGGCCTGAGCCACCGGTCCGGCTATTTGGCGGCGACGCCATCGGGCAGCACCACCGCAGACCAGCTCTTGCCGGGCACCAGATATTTGGCCGCCAGCGCCTGAATATCGGTTGGCGTGACGGTCAGCATGTCCTGCGCCATGGTCTGCATCGCCTGTACATAGCGCGGGTCGTGGGTAGCGCCCTCCATCTGGTTCATCCAGAAGGCATTGCCTGTCCCTGCCCGCATCAGCAATTGCCGCATCGGCGCGACGGCGCGCTGCAATTCGTCCTCGCTCACTGGATTTTTGACGAGGTCCGCCGCCGTGTCCTTCACCACGCCATAGAAATAACGGACGCGATCCGGGCGCACTTGGCTCGTCACCAATATGTAACCGCCGCTTTCATAGGAAAATGGCCAGTTGTTCTGGACACTGGGCGAATAGGCCGCGCCTTCGGTCGAACGCAGCTTGTCGAACAGCCGATCGTTGAAAATCTGCGTCAGGATTTCAAGCTGCCGCGCTTCCTTCGTCAGTGCGAACCCGCCTGCCGTGGGCCATGCCATGACCGCCGCCGCTTGCTCCTTGTCGCCCTTGTGCCGCAGGACCACCGGGCTTTCGACATGGGCGGGAAAGCGCATCAGCTTGTTGGCGGCGGGAACCGGAACATCCGCCCGCTGTGGCAGCGCACCGAAGGTCGCCGCCACGGCTGCAATGGCATCGTCCGCCTTCACCTGCCCGAAAATCTGTATCTCGACGGGCCCGGATGCCAGCAGCGGTTCCCATGTGGCGCGGAAGGCTTGCGGAGTCAGCGCGTCGATCTCCGTCCGCGAAGGCGTGCGGAACCGCACATCCTTGTCGTGCAGCAACCAGTTGAGGTCCCGCGCCAGCACGGAATCCGGCGCCCGCTCCATCGCGTCATAGGCGACCCCTGCCCCCGTCTTCACGCGCGCGATCGGCGCGGGGTCCCATCCCGGCGCAAACAGCTTGGTCGCGAACAGCAGCAACTGGTCCTTATAATCCGCCGGACGCGTTACGGCCTGCATTTCAAAGGCATCGTCGTCGATGGCGAAATCCATCCCCATGCGGCGGCCATTGGTCAGGTCATCAAGTTCCCGCTGGCCCAGCTTCCCTATTCCACTCGCCACCAGCGCATAATCCGCCGCCCAGCCCGGCACGGGCCGGGTCGGGGAAAAGGCCTGCTGGCCATGACCGAAGCGGACGTTGATCCGTACCTTCTCTGTCTCCGCATCATTGGCGAACAGGGTCAGCTTGACGCCGTTGGAGAAGACAATGCTTTCCATCCCCGGCAGGCCGATGGGCGTGCGCGAAACGACCTTCCCCGGCGCGCCGAGCTTCGGCAGGTCGGCCATGGTCACGACCTTGTCCGCCAGCCGCGCGTTGGTCGCCGCCTTGACCGGCGCGGCGACAGCGGCGGCCAGCTTCGCGTCGACGCCGGGCTGGACCTTGCCAGTGATCAGCTGCGCGCGGAAGACGCCGGCGGAGAAGAGCCGCCGGGTCGAATCCAATATCTTCTGCGGCGTCATGCCTGTCTTGCCGGAGCGGAAGATGTCCAGCGCCGCCTGCGGGCTGACCGTGGTTTCGCGGATGTCGACCGCGCTCACCAGGTCGCTCGCCTGCTTGGCGCCCGCCTCCGTATCGGCATTCTCGACCTGGATCGCGAGTGCGGTGTCCATCTGCGCATATTCGCGGTCGATCTCTATCTGGCTTGGCGGCGCGGCCTTGGCATCCTCTATGATCGCGCGCACGTCTCCCAACGCCTTTTCCCAATTCTCGCCCGTGGGCACGATGGTGACGAAGGTGCCATCGGCGGACCGGCTGACATCCTGCTGATCCACGCTTGCCTGCAGGAAGCTGCCGCCGCTGCGCGCAGCCTGTTCCAGACGGCGGCTGATGATCTGCAGGGCCAGCATGTCGGTCAGCTTGTCCTGATTGTAGACGATGGTGTCGGCATGCGGCTTCCACGGGCGCAGCCAGGCCATGGTAAGGCCGGTGGGCGCGCCGGGCTCCACAGTCACCCTGGTGGCAGGGGCCTTGGGGTCGGGCTCCCCGAAATCGGGTAGCGGCGCGCCCTTTCCAGGGACGGTCCAGGAGCCGAAATTATCCTTGATCAATTGCTCGGCCATGGCCGGGTCGATGTCGCCCGCAATCGAGATCACGGCATTTTCCGGGCGGTACCAGCGCTGGTGAAAAGCTTCCATCTTCGCCGCCGTGACGGCATTCAGCGTTGCCACCGTACCGATGGGGCTATGGTCGGCCAGCGGCTGGCCAGCGAAGAAATGCCGTCTTGTCGCATCGGAAATCCGCATCTGCGGCCCATCGCTCTCCCGCTTTTCCGCAAGGACCACGGCCCGCTCGGCATTCACGGCGCTCTCGACGATATTGGGGTCGGCCATCATGCCGGCGAGTATCTTCATGCTTTCGCCCAGGCTGGCCTGCGTCGCCTGCGGCAGGTCGAGCGCATAGGTGGTCCCGGTCGGCGTCGTCTGCGCATTGCTGTCGCTGCCGAAGGTGACGCCCAGCCGCTGCCAGATGCGCTTGGATTCCCCGTCGGGCACGTGGCGGGAGCCGCGGAAGGTCAGATGCTCCATGAAATGGGCATATCCCAGCTCATCGGACTGCTCCATCAGCGAGCCGGCGTCGATCCGCAGCCGGACCGACACCTGACCCGGCGGAACGCCATTGCGGCGGACGGCATAGCGCACGCCATTGGACAGGGTGCCGAAGCGCCAGGCCGGATCGATCGGAACATCGCTGTTCTCGTAGAGCCATGGCCTGACCTGCGCCTTGGTCGAGCCCGGCGCCGTGGATGTGGCAGTCGGGTCCGTCTTCGCCCCCAGAGGCGCGGGCGTTCCCGAAAGCAGCAGGGCAAGGACGGACAGCGAAGCGGCGGAACGCCGGAAGGAAAAGCTCATGGCCGCGCAGCCTAAAGAGATTTTCCTGAATGGCCACTGACAAAGAGGAAGGAACCCCATCTTCCCGCGAAGACGGGAATCCGGTCAAACGGCAGGACTGGGCTCCAGCCTTCGCAGGAGCCCATCATATCCAGGATTACCGCCCGCCGGTCTTCTGCACCGCGCCCTTATGCGCGCCGACATTGCTGCCGCCGCGACGGCGCCGGAAATTCTTCTTTGCCGGCTTCGCAGCTTCGCCATCCGGCCGATGCGCCCGTTCGGTATTGCCGCGCTGCTGCTTCTGCTGGTCCTGATAGCGGCGTTGCCCGTCGGCGCGCCGCGTCTTCTGCTCCGGCGTCTGCTCCCGACCCTTGCGCTGCGGCGCGGCCTTGGGAAGATTGCGCACCGCCTCGACGAAATTCTCCGGCAGCGGGACGACGTCCAGCTTCACCTTGGTCGTCCGCTCGATGGCCTTCAGATAAGGCCGCTCGTCGTCCGCCACGAAGCTGATCGCAACCCCCTCCGCCCCTGCCCGCGCCGTGCGGCCGATGCGGTGGACATATTGTTCCGGCACATTGGGCAGTTCGAAATTGATGACATGGCTGACGCCCGACACGTCGATGCCGCGCGCGGCGATGTCGGTCGCCACCAGCAGCTTCACATGGCCATGGCGGAAGGCCTGGAGCGCGGTGGTCCGCTGCGCCTGGCTCTTGTTGCCATGGATCGCCACGGCCTGGATGCCCGCGCCCTCCAGAAAGCGCACGACCCGGTCGGCGCCATGCTTGGTCCGGGTGAAGATCAGCGCGCGGTCGATGTCTTCCTTCTGGATCGTCAGGTTGAGAAGCGCCTGCTTCTCCATCTGGTTGACGAAGGTCGCCTGCTGCCGGACCCGCTCCGCCGTGGTCGACTGCGGCGCGACGCTCACCTTGACCGGATCGTGCAGGAACTGGCTGGCCAGCGCCTCGATCTCGCCCGGCATGGTGGCGGAGAAGAAGAGGTTCTGCCGCTCCTTCGGCAGCAGCTTGGCGATGCGCTTCAACGGGTGGATGAAGCCCATGTCCATCATCTGGTCGGCTTCGTCGAGGACGAAGATCTCGGTATCCTTGATGGTGAAGGCGCGCTGGTCGATCAGGTCGAGCAGACGGCCCGGCGTCGCCACGACGATGTCGACGCCGCGCCCCAGCGCCCGGATCTGCCGGTTGATCGGCACGCCGCCGAACACGACCTCCACGGACAGCTTCAGGAAGCGGCCATAGTCGCGGAAGCTCTGCGCGATCTGCGCGGCGAGTTCGCGCGTCGGCGACAGCACCAGCATGCGGCAGCCCTGGAGCGGCGTCGGCTTGGGATTGCGGGCGAAATGGTCAAGGCTGGGCAGCGCGAAGGCAGCGGTCTTGCCGGTGCCGGTCTGCGCGATGCCGCACAGGTCCTTGCCCTTCAGCAGCACGGGAATGGCCTGCGCCTGGATCGGCGTCGGCGAGGCATATTTCTTGGCGGCCAGCGCCTTCAGGATCGGCTCGGCAAGGCCAAGGTCGGTAAATTGCATGGATGATAACTCACGAATGGGCCCCGGCGTCTTCCGGCAGGGCCGGGACGCAAGGCGGGTTACGAAACGACCCGCGTGAAAAGGGAAGCCTCAAAGCTTGGCGCAGACTTTCATTGGCCGGCCCCGATGCCCGTTCGGGCCGAAGCGATCACGCTGCCAATCGCTGGAAGGGGCGTGAAGCCCGCTGCTGCGTTGCAGCGCATATGGCGGGAATGGCGGAAAAAAGCAAGTGGCGGCTTTCGCCTCCCCCTACAACGTCACCTCCACATGCTTGCTCCGCATCTCTTCGCGCACGTCTCCGCCGAACATTTGCCGGAACATGCCGCCGAGCGACATGTCGGCACGCCAGATTTCCGCGCGGCCAAGATCGAAACGGAGCATCGTCAGATGCGGGTCCTGCCGTCCGCCGGGATACCAGCTCGCTACGTCATGGGTCCAGTACCGGTCGATCACCGCCGGGTCCGTCTCCTCGACCAGGGTGCCGTCGATGCAGGCGAACAGGAAATGTCCCTTGCCTGCGAACTGGGCCATGGCCGGTCCGCCCCTGGCCAGCCGGTTCTCCCGCGTCGTATAGAACCAGAAGCAATGGTTCGCGCCGGGATCGAGCTGCGCCGTCATGGGCATGCTGTGGTCGGGCGACCCTCTCAACCCGACCATCAGGAACGGGCTTTGCGACAATTCCGTCCAGAAGCGGTGGCGGATGTCGGCCTCATTGCTCATCTTCTCTCTCCCTTCGATCTCAGGCGGGACTCAATCGACGGCGCCAAGCGATTTGCGGGAGTCAATTTAGCACGAAAGCTTGATCTTGCGCAGTCTTCTCTCCACATAGCGCGCATGTTGATCGAGACCGAAGCGACGCCCAATCCGGCAACCGTCAAGTTCATTCCCGGCCGTGTGGTCATGGGCATGGGCACCCGCGATTTCGCCACACCGGAAGAAGCGGAGGCTTCGCCGCTGGCCGATGCGCTGTTCGGCCTGGGCGACGTGACGGGGGTCTTCTTCGGCGGGGACTTCATTTCCGTCACCATCGCGCCCGGCGCGCAGTGGAGCGATGTGAAGCCCGACATCCTTTCGATCCTGCTCGAACATTTCTCCGCCAACATGCCGCTGTTCGCGCCCGGCTCGGCAGGCGAAATCTTCGTCCCCGAGGAGGAGGAATTTGCGGACGATCCGGAAGATGAGGAGATCGTCGCCCAGATTCGCGAGCTGATCGACACCCGTGTCCGGCCGGCCGTGGCCAATGACGGCGGCGACATCATCTATCGCGGCTTCGACAAGGGAACCGTCTATCTGCGCATGCAGGGCGCCTGTTCCGGCTGCCCCTCCTCCACGGCGACGCTGAAGAACGGGATCGAACAACTGCTCAAACATTATGTGCCCGAAGTGACGGAGGTCCGCGCCGTCTGAGCGGCGAAACAGTTGGCCGGGAACAATTGGCAAACCCGTGCCGATCGATTAACCGCAGAGCCGGGCATCGCATCGGGCGAGCGGTCAACAGGGGTTTTCTTTGCGCATATTGGTCATCGACACCGCGACACAGGCGCTGTCCGTGGCGCTGCTCGATGACGGAGCGCCCCTGGGCCATTTTCATGAAATCGTCGGGCGTGGCCATGCCGAAGCCCTGCTGCCCGCCATCGCTGCCCTGCCCGACGGCGGCCGGGCGGATGCGATCGCCGTCGATGTCGGCCCCGGCAGCTTCACCGGCGTGCGCATCGGGATCGCCGCCGCGCGGGCGCTGGCGCTGGCCTGGAACATTCCGCTGCATGGCTATGGCGCGCTCGCCATGATCGCGGCCAGGGCAGCGGCAGGGGATCATAAGGGCGAGTCCCTGGCCGTCACCATTACCGGCGGTCATGGCGAGCTGTTCTGGCAGGCCTTCTCCACTGACGGGCTTGCGCCCCTCGGCCCGCCCGCCTCCACGCCGATTGCCGAACTGGCGAAGCAATTGACGCAGCCCACGCTCTACGGCACCGGCGCCGAAGCGCTGGTGACGGCGCGCGGCCATGGCATGGCGGTCAGCCTCTATCCCGATGCCGCGGACTATCCGCTGGTCGCCGGGCTCCCGTCGCTCCCCCCCTCCCCCCTTTATTGCCGTGGCGCGGATGCGCGTCCGATGGCGGAACGGGCAGCGTCATGACGCCGGGCCTGACGCTCCAGACCTATGAGGATGGCGAGCGCAACGCGATGAGCGATGCCATGGACGTCATGGTGCGCGCCTTCGACCCGGCCTTTGGCGAAGCATGGACATTGCCGCAGCTCGCCGGGGTGATGACCATGCCGGGAACCTGGCTCACCATCGCCCGGATCGACGCCGCGCCGGTCGGCTTCGCGCTGGTCCGTTCCGTGCTTGACGAATGTGAATTGCTGCTGTTGGCCGTCAGCCCGCTCTGGCGCGGGAGGGGCATTGGCGAGGACCTGCTGCTCGACAGCCTCAGGACGGCGCGCAAGCGGGGCATTACGTCGATGAATCTGGAAGTTCGCGCGTCGAATACGGCAATAAGGCTATATGAAAAAGCCGGGTTCGAATATGTACACCGCCGTCCCGGTTACTATCGCGGCAACGATGGACAACTTCATGACGCGCTAAGCTTTCGTATCGACATGCTTAGATGATTTAAATCCGCCCTTGCAAAACAGAAACCATCGGTATAGCTGACCCATACCGCTCCTGAAATGATTTTCCTCGGGCGGGTCGCGCAACCAATAGCCTTCGCAGGGAAAAGAAATGGAAACTGAATCAGCGCAGAGCGAACTGCTCATTACTTTGACGTCGGATATTGTCGCGGCCCATGTCTCGAACAACAGCGTTGCCGTCTCTGACGTATCTACCCTGATCCAGAATGTGCACGCCGCGCTTTCCGGTCTGGCCACTCCCGCCGCCGCGCCGGAGGTGAAGCCCGAACCCGCCGTCTCGGTCCGCTCGTCGATCAAGCCCGACTACATCATCTGCCTGGAAGACGGCAAGAAGCTGAAGATGCTGAAGCGCCACCTGATGACTCATTATCAGATGACGCCCGAAGATTATCGCGCCAAATGGGGCCTGCCGGCCGATTATCCGATGGTCGCGCCCAACTATGCCGAACAGCGCCGCAGCCTGGCCAAGAAGATCGGCCTCGGCACCAAGCGCCGTCGCGTCCGCGCTCCCAAATAAACGCGCAAAGCGCAGGCAAACGCCCATGCAAGGGGTGCGCGTATCGCGCGCCCCTTTTATACTAGGACGAAAGCCGCTAGGCTCTTTTCCGAACTTACGCACATTCCAGCCAAGTGAGCCTGCATGAACCGCAAGATCGACGTCGAAGCCCTTTGCCATGAAAAGGGCCTGCGCATCACCGAACAGCGCCGCGTCATCGCCCAGGTGCTGAGCGACGCCACCGACCATCCGGATGTGGAGGAACTGCACAGGCGCTCCGCTGCCATCGATCCGGGCATTTCCATCGCCACCGTGTACCGCACGGTCCGCCTCTTCGAGGAGGCGGGCATATTGGATCGTCACGATTTCGGTGACGGCCGCGCCCGATATGAGGCGGCGCCCGAATCCCATCACGACCATCTGATCGATGTCGAGACGGGCAATGTCATCGAATTCGTCGATCCTGAACTGGAGCAGCTTCAGAAGCAGATCGCGGAAAAGCTTGGCTTCCGCCTGGTCGACCACCGGATGGAACTTTACGGCGTCGCGCTCGACCGCAAGAGCTGAGACAGCTTGGCCGCACTTCGCCGCTTCATGCGCCTGACGGCTTTGGCCGCCAGCCTGCTGCTCTGCCTCATCCCGCATCTGCTCTGGCGCGCGGCCCGGCGTCGTTCGCCCTGGCCGCCGCGCTTTCTGGCGCTGGCGGCGCGTTCCGTCGGCGCCCGGGTACGGATCGATGGCCATCCCTTTCAGGGGGACAGCTTCATCATCGCCAATCATGTCAGTTGGGTGGACATATTGGCGCTGGGCGGTGCGACGGGTGCGGCCTTCGTCGCGCATGACGGCATTGCGCGCTGGCCCGTCATCGGCTGGCTGGCCGCGCAGAACAACACACTCTTCGTCGCCCGCGAGCGCCGCGGCGCGCTCTCTTCGCAACTCGACGCCTTGCGCGCCGCGCTGGCGGGGCATCAGCCGGTGGCGCTTTTCCCGGAGGGCACCACCAGCGACGGCACCGGCCTCCTGCCGTTCAAGCCATCCCTGCTCTCGGTCCTGCTGCCCCCTCCGCGCTCGGTGCGGATTCAGCCTGTCCATATCGACTATGGTCCGGCCACCGCCGAAATCAGCTGGCACAGTGACGAGCCGGCGGGTGCGAACGTCAGGAGGTTGCTGGAACGCAAGGGCAGGCTGGAGGTCACCCTGCGCTTTCTGGAACCGTTCGATCCGGCAATCTGCCCTGATCGCAAGGCCTTGGCCGCGACGGCCCGCGAAAGAATAGCCGCGAGCATCGCCGCGCACCTGCCGCCTTTTACTTGCGGCGCACCCCTTGTATAGCTGGACCGCATGAATCGGTACGACGCCCAAAAGACTCCAGCGACCTTCCACGTCAAATCCTTCGGCTGCCAGATGAACGTCTATGATGGCGAGCGCATGGCCGAAATGCTGGGCGAGCGCGGCATGACCGCCGCGGCCGACGGCGCCGAGGCGGATCTGGTCATCCTCAACACCTGCCACATCCGCGAAAAGGCGGTGGACAAGGTCTATTCCGACATCGGCCGCATGACCCGCGAGGACGGCAGCCGACCGATGATCGCGGTCGCCGGCTGCGTCGCCCAGGCGGAGGGCGGCGAAATCCAGCGGCGCGCCCGCAATGTCGACATCGTCGTCGGCCCACAGGCCTATCACCGCCTGCCCGACCTGATCGACAAGGCGGGCCGTGGCGAACAGGCCGTCGACACGGACATGCCGCTGGCGTCGAAATTCGGCGCCCTTCCCGCGCGCACGAAGCAGGTGCGCCCCACCGCCTTCCTGACGATCATGGAAGGCTGCGACAAATTCTGCACCTATTGCGTGGTCCCCTATACACGCGGCGCGGAAATCAGCCGCAGTTGGTCCGCGATCCTGGACGAGGCGAAGGCGCTGGTCGACGGCGGCGTGCGGGAGATCACCCTGCTCGGCCAGAACGTCAATGCCTGGACCGGCGAGGACGACAGGGGCCGGACGCAGGGCATGGACGGGCTGGTCCGCGAACTGGCGAAGATCGACGCCCTCAAGCGCATCCGCTACACCACCAGCCATCCCAACGACATGAGCGACGGGCTGATCGCGGCCCATGGCGACGAACCCAAGCTGATGCCCTTCCTCCACCTGCCGGTGCAGTCGGGGAACGACCGTGTGCTGAAGGCGATGAACCGCAGCCATGACGCCGACAGCTATCTGCGCATCATCGAACGCGTGCGCGAAGCCCGGCCGGACATCGCGCTCTCCGGCGACTTCATCGTGGGCTTCCCCGGTGAGACCGACGCCGAGTTCGAGGATACGCTGAAGATCGTGGAGCAGGTCCGCTACGCCCAATGCTACAGCTTCAAATATAGTTCGCGCCCCGGCACGCCCGCCGCCGACATGGACGGACAGATCCCCGCCGAGGTCATGGACGAACGGCTCGCCCGTCTGCAGGCGCTGATCAACCGCCATCAGGTGGAATTCAACGCGGCCACCGTCGGCCGCCGCACCGGCATCCTGCTGGAGCGCAAGGGCCGCCATCCCGGCCAGCTCATCGGCAAGACGCCCTGGCTTCAGTCCGTCCACGTCACCGCGCCGGAACTTTCCATCGGAGACATGGTAGAAGTCGATATCATCAGCGCCGGCCCGAACAGTCTGGCCGGACAACCCAGCAGGAGGAAGGCCGCTTGAACCTAATCACAGTCGTTCCCGTGGCAACGGGAACCCATCTCCAGCCCTGTCCACCAGGCTCAAACGACAGGAGATGGATACTCGCCCGCGCGAGTATGACTGACGAACAGGGAGGCTGCTGAATGTCCAAGAAACCCAATCATAACCACCGCACCGAGGTCGCAGAACGCGCCCGGCTGGAAGTCACTTTCGACCGTCCGCACCTGCTGGGCGCGCTGTTCGGCCAATATGACCAGAATCTGGTGGCCATCGAAAACCGCCTGGGCGTCTATATCGCGGCGCGCGGCAACAAGCTCCAGATCGAGGGGGATGCCGAGGCCGCCGCCCGCGCGCGCGATGTCATGACAGGCCTCTACAACCGTATCGTCGCCGGCCAGGAAATCGATGCCGGCGCGGTGGAAGCGGTGATCGCCATGTCCGCGGAACCCACGCTGGACGGCATCATCCGCCATGACGTGGCCGAACCGCCCAAGGTCATGATCCGCACGCGCAAGAAGACCATCGTCCCGCGTTCCGCAACGCAGGTGACCTATATGGAGGCGCTCACCCGCAACGACATCATCTTCGCGCTGGGCCCGGCGGGCACCGGCAAGACCTATCTCGCCGTCGCGCAGGCCGTGAGCCAGCTCATCACCGGCAGCGTCGACCGCCTGATCCTCTCCCGCCCCGCTGTGGAAGCGGGCGAGCGCCTTGGCTTCCTGCCCGGCGACATGAAGGAGAAGGTCGACCCCTATCTCCGCCCGATCTACGACGCGCTCTACGACACGCTCCCCGCAGAGCAGGTCGAACGCCGCATCGCGTCGGGGGAGATCGAGATCGCCCCCCTCGCCTTCATGCGCGGCCGCACCCTGTCCAACGCGTTCATCGTGCTGGACGAAGCGCAGAACACCACCGTCGCCCAGATGAAGATGTTCCTGACCCGCTTCGGTGAAGGCAGCCGCATGGTCATCTGTGGCGACCCGCGTCAGGTGGATCTGCCGCAACCGGGCATTTCCGGTCTGGCGGACGCCGTCGCGCGGCTGGAGGGGGTGGAGGGCATCTCCGTCGTGCCCTTCGGCATCAGCGACGTGGTGCGTCACCCGGTCGTGGGCCGCATCGTCCAGGCTTATGAGGGCCCGGATGCCTGAGATGCACGCCCGGCACCCGGTCGTTTCGAGCCCTTCGAACGCCTGCCAAGGCAGGCGCCCGGGACGGCCCAGGGTCGAGGAACGACATTTCGACCTTCACCCTGTCTCGACCACCCCCGGCGCAAACGGAAACCGTCATAATGATTGAAGTCGCCGTTCTCCACGAACAGGGCTGGCCCGATACCGACTGGGAATTGCTGGCCCA
This sequence comes from Sphingobium sp. 22B, assembly GCF_001580035.1. NCBI lineage: Bacteria > Pseudomonadati > Pseudomonadota > Alphaproteobacteria > Sphingomonadales > Sphingobiaceae > Sphingobium > Sphingobium sp. 22B. The sequence goes on from NZ_LTAB01000001.1 coordinate 650,594, forward strand.
GCGGGCCGTCGTCGCGGCCATCACGCACAGTCCCTATGCCGCGTTCGCCGCGGACGAAGCCTTGTACGAGGTCGCGGTCAAACTCACCACCGACGAGGAGGTCCACCAGCTCAACCGCGCCTATCGGGACAAGGACAGGCCGACCAACGTCCTGTCCTTCCCGATGGTGCAGTCGGACCTGCTGGAAACCACCACCAACACCGACGATGGCGAGGTGCTGTTGGGCGACATCGTGCTGGCGGAGGGGGTCTGCGCCAGCGAGGCTGCGGAAAAGGGCATCTCCATAGCCGATCATGCCACGCATCTGATCGTCCATGGGACTTTTCATTTGCTGGGATATGATCATATGGAGGACGCCGAGGCCGAAGCGATGGAAGCGCTGGAGACGCAGTCGCTGATCAGCCTGGGCATTTCCGATCCCTATGGGGATCGATAATATTTTGTGGCATCGCTTTTAGCGGAAAGCCGGCGCCCACCGTCAAACGGGTTCAGGACAGGCTTTCTCGGGCGATGCCGTGAACAGGGAAACGGGAACTACGATGGCGGAAGGCAGTCCCAAGGACGGCAACGGTTCGAAGGAATCGGACAGTAGCAGCCACGAGGGCGGTTTATGGAGCGGCCTGAAATCGCTGCTCTTCGGAGATGAGGAAAGCCACAGCCTTCGGCGCGAGCTGGAGGATGCGCTCGACGAATATGATGAGGAGGAGCAGGAGGAAGGCGCGGCGCCCCCTGCCAAGGGCGACCTGTCCGCCATCGAACGCCAGATGGTCCGCAACCTGCTGCACTTTTCCGAACATACGGTCGATGACGTGGCGGTCCCTCGCGCGGACATCATCGCCATAGAGGAAAAGGCCAGCTTTGCCGATCTGGCCGCCCTGTTCGCGGAGGCGGGACACAGCCGCATCCCCGTCTATCGCGAAAATCTGGACACTATCGTCGGCATGATCCACATCCGCGACGCCTTCGCCATATTGGCGGGCAAGGCGCCGGCGCCCGATACGCTGGAACCGCTGATCCGCCAGCCGCTCTATGTTCCCGAAAGCATGGGGGCGCTGGACCTGCTCGCGGAAATGCGCGCCAAGCGCACCCATCTCGCCATCGTACTAGACGAATATTCGGGTACGGAAGGGCTGCTCACCTTCGAGGATCTGGTCGAGGAAATCGTCGGAGAGGTGGAGGACGAGCATGACGAGGAACCGGAAGCGATGCTGGTTCCGCTGGATGGCGGCCTTTGGGAAGCCGACGCCCGCGCCGAACTGGAGGATGTGGCGAAGGAAATCGACGAAAAGCTGGCGGACATAGAGGAAGATGTCGACACGCTGGGCGGCCTGGCCTTCGTGATCGCGGGCCGCGTTCCCGAGCCCGGCGAGATCGTCGAACATGCGCAAAGCGGCTGGAAACTGGAAATCCTCGACAGCGACGGACGCCGCGTCAGCCGTCTGCGCCTTCACCCTCCGGCGGAACGGGAAATCGAGGAAGAGGGCTGATTTTGCTTTGAGCTGGGTTGAAGCGTAGGAATCTGACCTGAGCAGGTGATGCGAAGGTCTCAGGATGGCCCGCTATAGCCCAGCCACCGCCGCTTCATCCTCCAGCAGCCACTCCAGTGCCGGCTCAGCCCATGGAAATATCCGCAGATAGGATTGGCTCATCACCCGGCGCACCTGCATGCTTGCAATGGCGCTGGGGGTGACGATGGCGATCCGCCTCGCCTTGGGAAAATCGCCGAGATGGCGACCGAAGGATGCAACCGCATCCTGTGTCTGGACGGCGCTGTCGGTCATGTCCATGCGCAGCAGATAGCCCGGCTGAAACCCCTGCTCAACGAACTGGCGCTTCAATATGCGCGCATATTCCGCAATCGCCCCATCGGTGAAGATGCCGCGCCATCGGATGTCGAGCAGGTTCAGATCATGCCGGAAATCAATGATATACATGGGGTTCTCCGCTAGGCTCAGGACCCGTTACTGGCGGGTCGAGGCGTCGAAATGGCGACCATATCGGGCCGAAATGCGCGCCGCGAAGGCTCATTGCCTTCGCCAGCGCATTTCGGTTCGAGATGGAAGCCATTTCGGCGTCCCGCAGAAATTTGACCGAAATGACCCCAGTGCTGCGTCGGCAAGGCTGGAAATATCGACATATTCCTGCGCCTTGCCTTCTGGCCCTGAGCCATTTTGCCTCAAACCTCGAACCAGCCAGCATTGGGTCCCGAGCCTGACGACACTGGCGCGGAAATATTACGGAAGACTTACGCGATCCCCACCCGATATGTTGATGCAGATCAGAAATAGGCGCGAAATATTAAGAGCTTGCCACTAGGTCATCATGCCCAGACAGGGGGTGATCGATGCGACAGGAAAGACGGATATCCGGCCGGGCGAATCCGCCAACGGCGGGCCATATGCCATGGACCAGCCTGGAAAAGCGGCTCTACGCCCTGATCTGCATCGCAACCCTCTTCTTTGCCTGCGTCACGCCGCCCTTTCAGGCTCCCGACGAGAATCAGCATTTTATGAAGGCGCTCCTCCTTTCCGAAGGCGGCATGCTGACCAAGCAGCAGGGCGCGATGATCGGCGCGGAGATTCCCCGCGCCGCCATCGACCTGCACGACGCCCATTTCCCGACGCGCGCATCACCCGATGCCCGCCTGTTCCGGCCGTCCATGCTGATGACCGCGTGGGATGCCGGGAAATCCCGTGCCGATGAGCGGCGCTTTGCCGATTTCCCCAATGTGGCGAACTATGCGCCCACCCTCTATTTGCCCGGAGCGGCCGGTCTGGCGATCGGCAAGAGCCTGGGCCTGCCGTATCTGGGAGCTTTCTACAGTGGCCGGATCGTCAACGCCCTGTTCGCACTGGCCATGCTGGCCGCGGCGCTCGGCCTTGTTCCCTTCGGCCGCAATGCCCTGCTCGCCACGGCGCTGCTGCCGACCTTCTGCTATCAAAATGCTTCGCTCTCCCCCGATGCGGTCATCAACGGCATGGGCTTTCTCGGCCTTGCCTTGGCGCTGCGGGTCGGCTTCATGGGGTGGACGGCGAAACGCGGCCTGGCGCTCTACCTGACCGCTCCCGTGCTGGCGCTTGCCAAGGGCGTCTATCTGCCGTTGATGGCGGCCGGATTGCGCTGGCCGGAAAGCCGCCGCGATCTTCGGCCCCTGCCGCTCCTTGCCGCAATGGTCATCGGCGCTTTCGCCTTCCTTCTGTGGATGAAGCTCTCCGGCGGCACCCAGGCGCTCTACCATATCGTGTCGCGCAAGACGGGCGAGACGGTCGTGACCGCGCCTCTCGGTCAGCAATTGGCGGTTATCCTGCACGATCCGCTTGCCTATCTCCATATCCTTGTCACCAGCGTCACCGAACGCGCGCCGGTCTATGCGCTCCAGATCGTGGGCCGTTTCGGCTGGAATGCGATTTTGCTGCCTCTTCTCGCCTATCCGCTGGCGCTGGCAATGCTCGGCGCGGCGATTGGCAGCGGATCGGCCATGCGCGTTTCATGGGGGCAAAGGCTCTGGTGGCTCGCCATCGCGGCCGGGGTGGCGCTGCTGATCGAAACCGCCATGTATCTGACGGGCACGCCGCTTGGCGCCGACTATATCCAGGGGACGCAGGGTCGCTATTTCCTGCCCGTCCTGCCACTCGCATTGGTCGCCCTTATGCCGGCGGCACCGCTGCGCGGCGCCCGGCCCCTGTTCGCCGGATCAGCCCTGCTGCTACTCGCCATTGCCGCCGCCACGGTTTTCGACAGCTTCTGGGTCCATGGCTTCGTCACCGCCGACGGCATGCCCCCGCACCATGACCCCATCCGCCGACTCTTCCTGCCCTCTCCGCGCTGGTAGCCAGGCACCGCACAGCGCCAGCCAGCCCAGTCCTTCGATCCAACCCGCCAGCACGTCGCTCGGCCAATGCACGCCCAGCCAGACCCGGCTGATCCCGATCAGCGCAATCGCCAGTCCCATGGCGACATAGGCGGAGCGCCGCCCGCCCAGCATGGCCAGGGCCCCGAAGAAGACCATGTTTCCCGCCGCATGGCCGCTTGGAAAACTATAGCTGTTCACCAGGTCAAGATGCGGCAACAGATCGGGCCGGGGCGCGGCAAATATCTGCTTGAGCGCCAGGTTGAGCAATGTCCCGCCGAACGCCGCCCAGAACAGCCAGAGGGCACGCGCACGCGCCATCCCCCAAAGCGCGACGAAGCAGGCGCCCAGCAGCGCGAAGCGCCCGGCCGTTCCGCCCACGGCCGACGCCAGTTGCATGATCCAGGTGACGATGGTTCCGGTGCCGCTGTCCCGCGCGCGCCCCGCCATTCCCATCAACCCGGCATTCAGCCCATCCAGCCATCCCTGCCGCTGGACCAGCGCAATCACCACGACGCAAAAAAGCGCGAGGACAAACACCCCCGCGCCTTTAGCCACAGCTTTGCGCCGATCAAATATGGAGTGCGCGCCCATAAGCGGCGAGCACGCTTTCATGCATCGATTCCGAGATGGTCGGATGCGGGAAGACAGTGTGCATCAGTTCCGCCTCGGTCGTCTCCAGCGTCTTGCCGATGGTATAGCCCTGGATCATCTCGGTCACTTCCGCACCGACCATATGCGCGCCAAGCAATTCGCCGGTCTTGGCATCGAACACCGTCTTGGTGAAACCTTCCGCCTCGCCCAGCGCGATGGCCTTGCCATTGCCGATGAAGGGGAACATGCCGACCTTCACCTCATAGCCGGCTTCCTTCGCCTTGGCTTCAGTCAGGCCAACGGAGGCGATCTGCGGATGGCAATAGGTGCAGCCCGGAATATTGCGCGGGTCCATGGCATGGGGATGCTTGCCGGCAATGGCTTCCGCCGCGATCACGCCCTCATGGCTCGCCTTGTGCGCCAACCACGGCGGGGCAGTGATGTCACCGATCGCCCAGAGGCCGTCGACATTGGTGCGGCACATCGCGTCGGTCTTCAGGAAACCGCGCTCGTCCATGGCGACGCCCAGTTCCTTGAGGCCGATATTCTCCGTATTGGGGACGATGCCGATGGCGACGATCATGTGGCTGAATTCGGCGGCGCTCTCCTTGCCCGCCTTGTCCTTCAGCTTCGCCTTGACGCCATTGGCGCCGACCTGGATGTCGCTGACCCCGGCACCGGTCAGGATGGTCATGCCCTGCTTCTTCAGCGCCTTTTCGAGAAAGGCGGAAACATCCGCATCCTCGACCGGCACGATGCGGTCCATCATCTCGACCACGGTCACGTCGGCGCCCATGTCATTGTAGAAGCTGGCGAACTCGATGCCGATCGCGCCCGATCCGATGACCAGCAGCTTGCCCGGCATTTCCGGCGGGGTCATGGCGTGGCGATAGGTCCAGACGCGCTTGCCGTCGGCCGGGCTGCCCGGCAGGTCGCGCGCCCGCGCACCGGTGGCGACGATGATGTTCTTCGCCGTCAGTTCCTCCGTCTTGCCGTCCCTGGTGACGCTGAGTCCGCCCTTCCCGGTCAGCTTGCCCTCGCCCATATGGACGGCGATCTTGTTCTTCTTCATCAGGTGCGTGACGCCCTGGTTCAGTTGCTTGGCGACGCCGCGCGAACGCTTCACCACCGCCGCGATGTCGGCGCTGATCTTATCGGCCGCCAGTCCATAGTCCCCGGCATGCTGCATATAATGGTAGATTTCCGCGGAACGCAGTAACGCCTTGGTCGGAATGCAGCCCCAGTTGAGGCAGATGCCGCCCAGATTCTCCCGCTCGACAATGGCGGTCTTCAGGCCCAGTTGGGCGGCGCGGATCGCGGCCACATAGCCGCCGGGGCCGGAGCCCAGAACGATGAGGTCGTAATTCTCAGCCATATCGGTCTCTCTAGTCTTGGTCCGCCAAGGGCGGCACGGAACGGGGCTGGCGATCCTCACCGATCGCCACGAATGTGAAGGTCGCGCGGGTGACGCGATAGCTGCGGTCGTCGTGCCGGGCACGGCGCCATGCTTCCACGTCGATCTTCATGGACGTGCGCCCGACCGATTTCAGCGTTGCAAACACCGACACCTCATCGCCCACAACGACCGGGCGCAGGAAAGTCATGCCCTCCACCGCGATGGTCACGGCACGGCCATGGCTGTGTCTGGCGGCGACGGAACCCGCCGCGGAATCCATCAGGCTCATCAACCAGCCGCCGAAAATATCCCCATAGGGATTGGTGTCGGCGGGCATCGCGATGACGCGCACCGCCGGGTGGTCTGCCGGCGGCTGCTCGTCCATCCGGCTCATCAGGCCAGCAGGCCGATCGGATTTTCGACCAGCTCCCTGAAGACCTGCATCAGGCGGGCGCCGTCCGCGCCGTCAATGGCGCGATGGTCGAAGCTGCCGGTGGCCGACATCACGGTCGCGATCTGGAGGGCGTCGTCGATGACATAGGGCCGCTTCTCGCCCGCGCCGATGGCCATGATCATGCCCTGCGGCGGGTTGATGACGGCCTCGAACTGCTTGATGCCGAACATGCCCATGTTGGAGAGCGAGGCGGTGCCGCCCTGATACTCCTCGGGCTTCAGCTTGCCGTCCTTGGCGCGGCTGGCGAGGTCCTTCATCGCGGTCGAGATGGCGGCGACGCCCTTGCTGTCCGCTTCGGTCACGATCGGCGTGATCAGCCCGCCGGGAATCGACACGGCGACCGAAATGTCGGCGCGCTGGAATTTCAGCATCTGGTCGCCGGCGAACTGCACATTGCATTCCGGCACCTGGACCAGCGCGACGCCCAGCGCCTTGATCAGCAGGTCATTCACCGACAGCTTGACGCCCCGCGAAGCAAGGCCGGCATTGAGTTCTCCGCGCAGCTTCAACAGCTTGTCGAGCCGGACGTCCACGGTCAGGTAGATATGGGGCACCTGCTGCTTGGATTCGGTCAGGCGGCGCGCGATCGTCTTGCGCATGCCGCTGAGCTTGATGACCTCATGCGGGATGCCGAAGTCCTGCGCCGCAGCCGGAGCGGCGACGGGTGCGGCCGCAGGCGCGGAGGCAGGCGCCGGAGCAGCGGCCTTGGCGGCCGGCGCAGCACCGTCGAGGTCCGCTTTCACGATGCGGCCATTGGGGCCGGAACCGGTGACGGCGGCAAGATCGAGCCCCTTGGCCTCGGCCAGACGGCGAGCGAGCGGGCTGGCCTTCACCCTGCCATCGGTCCCCTGGGCCGGCGCCGGATCAGCCTTGGCGGCAGGTGCGGGCGCTTTGGCGGGAACGGGGTCGGCCTTGGGCGCTGGACTCTCTGCGGGAGCAGCCGCCTTGGGCGCGGCATTTCCAGCAGCGGCCTGCGATACATCCTCGCCCTCCTCCGCGATGATGGCGATGACCGTGCCCACCTTCACGCCCTCCGCCCCTTCGGCCACCAGTATCTTGGCCACTATGCCTTCATCGACGGCTTCGAATTCCATCGTCGCCTTGTCGGTCTCGATCTCTGCGAGCAGGTCGCCGGAGGAGACGGCGTCGCCCTCCTTCACCAGCCACTTTGCCAGCGTCCCTTCTTCCATGGTCGGGGAAAGGGCCGGCATCTGGATCGTCTTGCTCATGGGTGGAAGGCCTCTCATCTTTATCGGGCATGGGGCAATCAAGTTCGTTTCGGCGCTTTGGCCGGAACGGTCAAGGCCAAGCCTTGCGCACCTGCCGATAATCGGCCACATTTCACCACTCTGGTTCACGGCTAACCATATGGGTTCAGCCGGCGCCTGTGACGATGAAGACCAAAAGGTCGTTACCCTGTAAGGACGCGGCAGATGCGGACATATCTGGTTGTCGTGGACGAATCGCCGGAGGCGGAGACGGCGCTTCGTTTCGCTGCGCGGCGCGCCGCCAAGACGGCGGGCGCGATCCGCATCCTGGCCCTCATCCCTCCCGCCGAGTTCGTCCAATGGGGCGGCGTGCAGGCGACGATGGAGGATGAAGCCCTGCAACGGGCCGAAGCGCTGGTGACGAGCGCGGCGGGCACGCTGACCGACGAGTCCGGCATCCGCCCCAGCATCACCGTCCGGCAGGGCGATCCGGTGACGGTCGTGCGCCACATGCTGGAGGAGATGGACGATGTCGCGGCATTGGTGCTGGGGGCCGCAGCCAGCGGGCACCCCGGCGTCCTCGTCTCGCACTTCGCGGGCGCCGACGCGGGCAAGCTGCCCTGCCCGATCATGGTCATCCCCGGCGGCCTGGATGCCGAGGCCATCGACCGGTTGAGCTAGCGCTTTTCCAAGCAGATGGAATCAGCTGCTGACTCGGAAAGCGCGACAAAACAAAGACCTAGAGCAGTCGAGCCGATGCAATCGGATCGGAATCTGCTCTAGGGGCATTGATCCGTGTTCCTGCGCGGAAAGGAATCCGGTTCGAACGGCAGGACCGGGCCCCTGCCTACACAGGAGCAAAGCTTGTTAAGCCGGACCCGGACGCCTTGCGCCTTATTTCTTGAGGCGATAGCCCGTCCGGAACATCCAGCCGATGATGGCAAGGCAAAGCGCCAGCATGGCCGCGACGAACAGCAGGCTGAACTCGATGCCCACATCGCCCCGCCCGAAGAAGGTCCAGCGGAAACCGGAGATCAGATAGACGATCGGGTTGAACAGCGTGATCGTCCGCCACGGCTCCGCCAGCATGTGGATCGAATAGAAGGCGCCGCCCAGAAAGGTCATCGGCATGATCAGCAGTAGCGGGATCACCTGCAACTGCTCGAAACTCTGCGCCCATATCCCCAATATGAAGCCGAACAGGCAGAAGCTGACCGCGATCAGCACCATGAAGGCGACCATCGCGAGCGGATGGGCGACATGGATGTCGACGAACAGATGCGCGGTCACGAAGATGATGGTGCCGACGATCAGGGATTTGGTCGCCGCCGCGCCGACATAGGCGATGATCGTCTCCACCGCCGATACCGGCGCCGACAGCAGTTCATAGATGGTGCCGGTGAATTTGGGCATATAGATGCCGAAGCTGGCGTTGAAGATGCTTTCGGTGAACATCGACATCATGATCAGGCCGGGCACGATGAAGGCCGCATAGGGTATCCCGTCGATCTGCGTCATGCGCGAACCGATCGCGCCGCCGAACACCACGAAATAAAGCGAGGTGGTGATCACCGGCACCAGCAGCCCGGTCAGCAGCGTGCGGCGGAAGCGATGCAGTTCGAACTTATAGATCGCCCATATGGCCCGATAATTGAACCCGCTCATGCCGCCTTCTCCCGATGGACCAGGGAAACGAAAATATCCTCCAGGCTGCTCTGCTCGGTATTGAGGTCCTTATAGCCGATGCCAAGATCGCCCAGCTTGCGCAGCAGCGACGATACGCCGGTCCGTTCCGCCTGGGTGTCGAACACATATTCGATCTCATGGCCGTCCGCCTTCAGCGCGACCTGCCATTCGCCAAGCTCCGGCGGCACGGCGGACAGCGGTTCCGCCAGCACGATGGTCAGCGTCTTCTTGCCGAGCTTCTTCATGAGGGCGGTCTTTTCCTCCACCAGCACCAGTTCGCCCCTGTTGATGACGCCGACCCGGTCGGCCATTTCCTCCGCTTCCTCGATATAATGGGTGGTGAGGATGATGGTGACGCCGGTCTGGCGCAGTTCCCCGATCAGCTTCCACATGTCCCGGCGCAGTTCGACGTCCACCCCGGCGGTCGGCTCGTCCAGGAACAGCACCCGCGGTTCGTGCGACAGCGCCTTGGCGATCATCACGCGGCGCTTCATGCCGCCCGACAGCTCCAATATCTTGCTGTGGCGCTTGTCCCAGAGCGACAGGTCGCGCAGGATCTTCTCGATATAGGCGTCGTTGCGCGGCTTGCCGAACAATCCGCGAGAGAAGGTGACCGTGTCGATCACCCGTTCGAACGCATCGGTATGCAGTTCCTGCGGCACCAGGCCGATGGCGGAACGCGATCCGCGATAGTCGCGGACGATGTCATGCCCGGCGACGGTGACGCTGCCGCCCGTCGGCCGGACATTGCCGCAGATGATGGAGATCATGGTGGTCTTGCCGGCGCCATTCGGCCCAAGCAGCGCGAATATCTCGCCCTCCTCGATCTCCAGGTCGACGCCCCTGAGCGCCTGAAAACCCGAAGCATAGCTTTTGGTCAGGCCCGAAACGGTGATGATGGACGCCATGCGCGGCAGTGCCCCCTTTTTTCTGAAGCGCAAAGATAGGGTGCCGCCCGCGCGGCGCAACCGCAGTCTATTCGCCCTTGCGGAAAAAGCGGAAGACCGTGGCGGGCGGGAAGTTGCGGACGGTCTGGCCGGCCCTGACGACCTCCAGGCCGAGCGCGTCGAGAATCTCCCGGCTCACGGGCGGACGCATCGAATAAGTGAACTGTATGAAGGCGCCGCCGGGCCGCAGCATGCGGAAGCTTTCGGAAAGAATGTCGGCATGCATCTGCCGATCCATCGCCAGCAGGGGCAAGCCGCTGATGACCGTCTGATATTCCCCGGCCTCTCCGGCGGTTGCGGTGGAAACGATCTGCGCCGGAGTCTCCAGCACCGAAACATGGGGAAAATGACGCCGCAGCCCGCGCGCAAAGGCTGGGTTGATCTCCACCACCTCCAGCTTGTCCGGGGGAAGGCCGGTGCCCAGGATCGCTCGGGTGAAGACGCCCGTGCCGCCGCCCAGTTCGATTACCCGGCCGTCCTCCGGATCGATATGTTCGACCATCAACCGCGCGAGATAACGGCTGCTGGGCACCACGGATGCGGTCTGGCGCGGTTTCTTCACCCAGGCGGCCAGGAAATCCAGATATTCGGTCGCCCGGGTGCGAAACTCGCTGTTGGGCAGGGTCATCGCCCGGCTGCGCTTGGACTTATGCTGCATGAGCGAACTGCGACCATTTCACTGTCATGCCGACTCCCTTAGCGGCCCCGACGGGCCGCGTCGATATGGCCTAGAGGCGATTTCCCGTCGACTGGTCGACCTCGGCGGCGCTTTTCAGGGTTTCGATACGCTCCTGCAACCATAGCGCCACGGCCGCGATGCGGGGCAGCTTCTTAAGGTCGCCATGCGTCACCAGCCAGAAACTGCGCATGATCTCCACCTCGCCGGCCATCACCGGCACCAGCGAGGGATCGCCGCCCGCGATGAAATCGGGCAGCACGCCGATCCCCGCCCCTTCCGCGATCATGCGATGCTGCATATTGATGCTGGTGGCGCGCAGACTGGCTTCCAGCCCCGCCTCCACCTCGTCCAGATAGTCGAGTTCGGGCGAGAAGATGAATTCCGGCACATAGCCGATCAGCACATGATCGCGCAGGTCGGCGGTGCCTTCGGGTATGCCCGCCTCCGCCAGATAGTGGGGCGCGGCATAAAGGTGCAGCCGGTAATCGCCCATCCGGCGAACCGACAGCCGCCCCCGCTGCGGCCGGGCCAGCATGACCGCCATGTCGGCCTCCCTCTTGGACGGATTGAGGAAACCGGATGCGGTGATGAGGTCCAGCCTGATGGCGGGATGGCGCCTGGCGAAGTCGGCAAGCCCCGGCGCCAGCACCCAGGTGCCAAAACCCTCGGCCACCGAAAGGCGCACCTGGCCGTTCAGATGATGCTCCCGCCCGGTGGCCTCCTCCATCGCGGCGAGCGCCGCGCTCTCGATGCTTTCGGCATGGCTCAGCAACGCCTGGCCATGGGCGGTCAGCGTGCGCTCCCCCGCCCCCACTTCGAACAGTTCGGGCCCCAGCGCCTTCTCCAGCCGGGCAAGCCGCCGCGCTATGGTCGTCGCATCGATCCCCAGGGCTCGCGCGGCGGGCGCGATCTTTCGCGTGCGCGCCACCGCCAGAAAGACCCTGAGATCGTCCCAATCGAACATTCATCACTCGCCAAATCTGCAAAATCGCTGCAATGCTATGCAGAACTGCGTTGTTGCGTGCAATTCCGCATCGTATCTAGAAGCAACCCAAAGCGAACGTCAGGAGAGTTTGTGAGCCAGTTCGATCTCACCGAGGACCAGTTGGCCATTCAGGAGATGGCGCGCCGGTTCACCGCCGATGCGATCACCCCATTTGCGGCGGAGTGGGACGAAAAGCATATCTTCCCCCGCGACACCATCCGCGCCGCGGCGGAACTGGGCTTCGGCGGCATCTATGTGTCGGAGGAATCGGGCGGCATCGGCCTTGGGCGGCTGGAGGCGGCACTGGTCATGGAGGCGATGGCCTATGGCTGTCCGTCGACCAGCGCGTTCATCTCGATCCACAATATGGCCGCCTGGATGATCGACCGGTTCGGATCGCAGGCCGTGAAGGACAAATATCTGCCCTCCATGGTGCCGATGGAGCGGATCGGCAGCTATTGCCTGACCGAAGCGGGATCGGGGTCCGACGCGGCGGCGCTCAAGACGCGGGCGATCAGGCAAGGCGATCATTATGTCGTCACCGGCTCCAAGCAGTTCATCTCCGGCGGCGGGGAGAATGAAATCTATGTCGTCATGGTCCGTACCGGCGACGACGGGCCGAAGGGCATATCCTGCCTCGTCATCGAGAAGGACATGCCCGGCGTCAGCTTCGGCGCGCAGGAACGCAAGCTCGGCTGGCATTCGCAGCCGACGGCTCAGGTCAATTTCGACGGCGTGCAGGTTCCGGTCGAGAATCTGGTCGGCGGCGAAGGCGAAGGCTTTCGCATCGCGATGATGGGGCTGGACGGCGGGCGGCTCAACATCGGCGCCTGCTCGCTGGGCGGAGCGCAGCGCTGCATCGACGAAGCGCTCACTTACACCAAGGATCGCAAGCAGTTCGGGCAGAGCATCGCGGATTTCCAGAACACGCAGTTCACGCTGGCGGATATGGAGACAGAGCTTCAGGCCGCCCGTACGCTGCTCTATGCGGCGGCGGTCAAGGTGACGGAGAATGCGCCGGACAAGACGCGCTTCGCCGCCATGGCCAAGCGGCTGGCGACCGACACCGGATCCTCGGTGGTCGACCGGGCGCTGCAACTGCATGGCGGCTATGGCTATCTGATGGACTATCCGATCGAGCGCTTCTGGCGCGATCTGCGCGTGCATTCGATCCTGGAAGGCACCAATCAGGTGATGCGCATGATCATCGCCCGCGACATGCTGCGGCCCTAAGCCCGAGAGAGAATGCGCAGGAGATTTTATGACCGATCAGGTGCTGATTTCCGTCGACAATGGCGTGGGGCGGATAAGGCTGAACCGGCCCAAGGCGATCCATGCGCTGACCACCGAGATGTGCGGCGCGATCATTGATGCGCTGCTGGCCTGGCGGGAGGATGAGAGCGTCGTTGCGGTGATGCTGGATCATGCCGAAGGGCGCGGTTTCTGCGCGGGCGGTGACATCGCCATGATCGCTGACAGCGCCAGGGGCGACTGTTCGGAAGCGGAGCAATTCTTCTTCACCGAATATCGGATGAACCATCTGCTGTTCGTCTATGAAAAGCCGATTATTGCCTTCATCGATGGCATCGTCATGGGTGGGGGCGTGGGGATTTCCGATCCGGCGCGCTATCGCGTGGCGACAGAGCGGACCACCTATGCCATGCCGGAGACGGGCATTGGGCTGTTTCCCGATGTGGGCGGCGGCTGGTTCCTGCCGCGCATGCCGGGGCGAACCGGGGCATGGCTGGCGACGACGGGCGCGCGGATCAAGGGCGCGGATTGCGCCGCCATCGGCATCGCGACCCATTATATGGCGTCGGACAAGCTGGATGCCGTCAAGGCGCGGATCATTGCCGATCCCGACGGATTGGCGGAAATACTGGACGAAATGGCCGATGCGCCGCCGCCATCGGCCTGGCAGGCGCATCGGGAGGAGATCGACCGGCTGTTCGCTTCGGACCGCTTCGAGGATATTCTGGCTGCATTGGAAGCCGACGGATCGGACTGGGCGCGCGCGCAACTGGCGACGCTCGCCACCAAATCGCCGCAGACGATCAAGGTGGCGCTGCGCCAGATGGTCGAGGGCGCAGCCTTCACCGATTTTGCCGACAATATGCGCAACGAATATCGCATCGGCCATCATGTCATCCGCCGTCCCGATTTCGTTGAGGGCGTGCGCGCGGTGATCTTCGACAAGGACAATGCGCCGCGATGGAATCCCGCACGGCCGGAGGATGTGACGGACGAGCTGGTGGACAGCCTGTTCGCGCCCTTGGCGCCGGAAAGGGAATGGACGCCGCTGCCCGAACTGCGCGGCTGAACATGCTTTGTTTTCCGTGATTTCCAAGCCGTCAGATGGCCTATCTGACATGAAATCGCTCTAGAGGAGTGCCTGAAATGAGCCAGACCATCGCCTTCATCGGCCTGGGCAATATGGGCGGTGGGATGGCCGCAAATCTGCTAAAGAACGGCTTTGCCGTGCGGGCCTTCGACCTTTCGGAAGAGGCGCTGGCCAAGGCGGCCGAAGCGGGCGCCGTGCGCTGCGCCAGCGCGGCGGAGGCGGTCTCAGGCGCCGATGCGGTGGTCACGATGCTGCCAGCGGGAAAGCATGTGGAAGCCGTCTATGCGGGCGAGGTCTTCGGGGCGGCCAAGGCGGATGCGCTGTTCCTCGACTGTTCGACCATTGACGTCGCGACGGCGCGCCGGGTGGAGGAAGCCGCTGCGGGCAAGGGCTTCGAGATGGTCGATGCACCCGTTTCAGGCGGCATCGCGGCGGCCAACGGCGGTACGCTGACCTTCATGGTCGGCGGCTCGGACCAGGCTTTCGGCCGGGCCAGGCCGATCCTGTCGGCCATGGGCAAGGCGGTGATCCATGCCGGCGGCCCGGGCAATGGTCAGGCCGCCAAAATCTGCAACAACATGCTGCTGGGCGCGACCATGGTGGCGACCTGCGAGACCTTCGCCATGGCGAAGAAGCTGGGCCTCGACCCGCAGACCTTCTACGATATTTCCAGCGTATCGTCGGGGCAAAGCTGGTCCATGACCAGCTATTGCCCGGTGCCGGGCGTCGGGCCGCAAAGCCCGTCGGACAATGGTTATCAGGGCGGTTTCGCCGTGGGGCTGATGCTGAAGGATTTGAAGCTGGCGACGGAAGCCGCCGCTTCGGTCGGAGCGAGCGTGCCGATGGGAAATGCGGCGGAGTCGCTTTACCAGCTGCTCGCCAATCAGGGTGAAGCGGGGCGCGACTTTTCGCTGATGATCGAGATGTTGGAAGGGAAGTAAGGGGTTTCCATCTCCAAGCGTCTCGTAAATGGGTGGATTGCGGACATTCCCCCTCCCGCAGGCGGGAGGGGGAATGTCCGCAATCCACCCATTTACGAGACGCTTGGAGATGGAAACCCCTTACTTCCCTTCCAACATCTCGATCATC